>CAYSBW010000007.1:0-33409 GCA_964429485.1 uncultured Syntrophorhabdaceae bacterium | reverse complement strand
GAAGTAGAAAATGAATGCACGCTAATGCCGGAGGAATTGGGTCCCTTTGTCGATTGCTGGAACAATAGCCCGAAACTAAGTAATTCTGGAAATGTTCCGCAGCTTCGCTATAAACCAGATGTGTTGAAAAAATTAAATATACATTACAGGGTATCCATGCTCTGCACAAGCGATCTCGGGTTTTCCTCTGCTAAAACCTATGATATTGAAGTTTGGTTGCCAGGTCAGAACATCTACAGAGAAATATCTTCATGCAGTAACTTTGAAACTTTCCAGGCAAGAAGGGCAAAGATAAGATACCGGAAAAGCAATGGAAAAACAGATTTAGTCCATACGCTTAACGGCTCAGGTCTCGCTATTGGCAGAACAGTAATGGCAGTAATGGAAAATTATCAGACAGAAGATGGTGGAATTACATTACCAGAAGCTCTAAGACCCTATGTACATGGAATGGTCAGGTTCCCCTGATCATTGACAGGAGATCGTCAATCTTCATCAATACGATGGGGTCTTTTTCGATCTCCCTGAATTCAGAGAGAATGCTCTTTGCATTGCCGTTAAGGAGAGAATAGAAAAATTCTATGGCCCGTAATTTTAGCTTTCTGTCACCTATATACTTTAAGGTATCCATTATTGCAAAAATAGTTCTTTTTTTCCCGGCAAGTCCCATTCCCTGTATCATAAGATCTTTTATTTCAAAGACATCCTCTTTTTTCAAATGTTCCAGTAAGGGGTTGATCATGTCCTTATCCTGGATTTCAATCAGGAGTTCTATAGCCTTCATCCTTTTATCAGGATCTTTATTGTACAGGAGTTTAAGTATCGGCTGTATATTTAGACCCCTGCCATCTCTTTTCGCCTTTTCAAAAAAATCTCTGTAATTTTTCCCGTGAAGGATGGCGCTGGATAAAACAAGCCCCATTTCTTCTTTAGAAAAAATCAGATCATTTTTCCATTTCTCAATCAGATCAAGCGCTTCAACATCAAGAAATGTTTCGTTTACTATTAAATTCTGAAGCATATTACGTACTTTTCTTTTTTCCTCAAAATCATCGAGCCTCAAAACCCTGTATAGAGGTTTCTTCAAATATCTGTTTGACAGTACATAGTATGTTTGCTCTCCTGAATCGTGCTCCACCAGAATATCTTTTTCCTTGAGTAGATTCAAATATCCGGTAATTGTTTTATAGGGAACTGCGGTTTCATTAAATATGTTTTCAACAGTATATCTATTGAGGTGCCTACTATTCTTATCTGCAAAAACTGCCACTATCCTTCTCAGATCATAATCGTCTTTTGCTTCATTCAGAACATCCATCAGAATATTTCCTGTGTTCAGATCAGACTGTAGAATTTCACACTCTATTGGTTTGATTTCACATATGGCAGATATATTCCTGCCATTGAAAGGCCTGTACCAGTCAAAAAAATCTTCCTTGTCCCCCGAGACAATCAGGTAAAGATCTTCTTTCTCAAGGCAGAAGCTTATAAACCTTTCAAGCTTTTCTCTCTCGCTTTCATCAATATTTGCATATCTATCAAAATTGTCGAGAATAAAAAAAGAAGGGTATCCATTCTGTAACAATTTATTGCATAACGAAACAATATCAAGGGCAGCATCTCCCGCTTGTCTGTATCTTTTGCAGATAATATTCTTAATGTCATTAACAGGTTTTTCCCAAAGTTCACAGTAAAATACATTCGGGCTGGTCAGAAGCAGTTGTGGTACAATAAAAGATCGCATAACAGTGGTTTTACCTGTAGTCTCATCTCCGACTACAATGGCATAACTGAATTTGAACATTTTGTCTAAGATGAGAGAGGCCTTTTCCCATCTTTCAAGGGGTGGACCTTCAAACTCATTATAGGGAGAGAACTTTGGTATGTCAAAAACATCTCTTTCAAAATTAAAATCAGATTTTATGTTCCAGACAATACTCTTATAGTTGAATCCTATTTTACCGTTAACAACACCCCTGAATTCATTAAAGGCATTTTCCGTATATGTCTTTACATTTTCAATAAGATGCAGTTCATAGGGAGATTTTGCATTATAATTTATAGAAATAATGCCCTCTCTGCTGTCTATATCCACTCTGGTATCACGATGTCTTACTATAAAATGTGGTTCGTCGAAACGCCTGAACTGTCTGTATTTCAAATCAGAACAAAACAGATCAAAGATCAGATGCGAAAAATTAAAGATACGGGCTAAAATACCGGCATTTCTGATAATAGCTTTTCTGCTGTTTTCAACAATTACCCACTCTGCAGGTATTTTCTTTATTTCCTTAGAAAAAATCAAATAGTTTATAATATCAATTGCTATTTCAGGAAAATCCATCTTCTCGCATATACCATAGCTCAGAAGCATCTTTTTGCTGCTACCTTCAAGACTGTTAATTATATTCTTCCTTGAACTCCATCCAAAATCATTTAACATTCCTATATCATGGAGGTATATTGTACAAAGAAGAATAAATATTTCTCCTGAAAACATTTCTTCTGTTCTATCTTTGGGATCAGGCAGGATCTTTTCGACTAATGCCTTCAATTCTTCGGTGTGTTGTTTTACATGGGTTTTTGATAGGGGGAATACTGTTGTTTCAAGAAAACGTTTCAAATTTAGAAATTTTTCGTGAAGCTTTAGCTCTTTTTCCTTATTCTTTAATACATACTCCAGTTTCAACTGCATTGGAACACCTGCACTTGCGCATGTAATATTTTAAATTCATTATGTATTATCGTACTTTATTTTTCCAGACATATATGATGGGGCTGGCCACAAAAATTGAAGAATATGTTCCTACAATAAGTCCTATACACAAGGCAAAAGCAAAATCGAAAAGCACCTCACCGCCAAATATCATTAGAATTCCCAACACAATAAGAGTGCTTATACCTGTAACCACTGTTCTGCTTAATACTTCGTTAACACTCCTGTTAATGACATTGCCCAGATCTGATCTTGATTTCATCTTTGGCATATTCTCTCTGATCCGGTCAAAAACTACAACAGTATCCTGGAGGGAATAACCTGCAACTGTAAGGAGTGCTGTAATAATAAGAAGATTAATTTCTCTGTCAAGTATATAAAAAACTCCAAGGGTAACTATTACATCATGAAATGTTGCAATGGTTGCCGCAATGCCTGATATAAAAGTAAAGCGCCAGGCTATATAAATGATGATGCCAAGGAAAGCAAGACAGGCTGCTATTATCGCATATTTTTTCAGATCTTTACCAACACCGGGACCAACCATGTTACTGCTCTTAATTTCATATTTGTTATCTTGAAACTTAGCTGACAGGATAGCTGAAATTTTATCATATATTTTTTCATTTTCCTTATCTGAAAGTTTTGTCTTTATAAAAAATTCCTTTGTTCCGCTTATTTGCTGTATCTGGACATCTTCAACCCCACCATCAAATAAAGCGTTCCTGAGCTTGCCTATATCAACCTGATTGTTAAACTTGACCAGCAGATTGGTGCCTCCAGTGAAATCAACGCTCAGATTTGCCTTGCCAAAAGATACCATTATGAAGGCATAAAGACCGATGGCAACAAGAATTGTCGATACTATAAAAGCCTTTTTTCTGAATCCTATAAAATCTATGCTGGTATTTTTTAATAATTCTACCATAATAATTTGCCTCAGATACTCAGTGTACGTGGTTTGTACTTCGATATAATCCAGTCAAAAATTGCCTTGGAACCAAATACAGCAGTGAATAGGTTTATTACCATTCCAATAATCAATGTTATTGCAAAACCCTTTATCGGGCCTGTACCAAAAATAAACAGAACAACAGCTGTAATCAACGTTGTAATATGGGAATCGAATATAGCTACCCATGCTTTTGTGTATCCGGCATCAACAGCAGCTCTTACAGTCTTGCCAAGCTTGAGTTCCTCTCTTATCCTTTCAAAAATCAACACATTGGAATCCACACCCATACCAATAGTCAGAGCAATTCCTGCAATGCCCGGAAGCGTCATTGTTGCCTTTAAAGCACTGAAAGCTCCCAGCAGATAAATTAAGTTAAGAAGAAGGGCAATATTCGCAATAACTCCTGACATACGATAATAGAAAATCATGAAAATAATAACTATAATACTGCCGAGAATCGTCGCCTTCATGCCCTTGTTTATCGAATCCTGACCAAGGCTCGGACCTATAGTAATATTCTGAACAACCTTTACCGGAGCCGGGAGGGCGCCTGCCCGCAATACAATTGCAAGATCTTTAGCTTCATCCATTGTAAAACTACCGGAAATGGATGCCTTGCCTCCTGAAATCCTCTCTCTCACTACAGGAGCAGAATAAACAGTGTTATCTAGAATAATGGCAAGTCTCTTACCAACATTTTCAGCAGTTACTCTATCAAATAACGTTGCTCCTTCGCTATTGAACTCTATGGCAACATAGGGCTCTCCACCAAATTCTCCACCAAGCTTTACTCTTGCATCTGTCAACAGATCACCTGTTAAAACAGCCTGTTTCTTTAATAAAATAGGCGTGGTTGTAGAAATACCTGTTTCCTTGTTTTTTGACTTCATCGTTAGGACTTCATCACCTTCCGGGAGTACCCCGCCGGTATACCTGACTGCATTTTCTTCATCAACCAGTTTGAACTCAAGCTGGGCTGTTCTTCCTATCAGATCAAGAGCTCTTTGAGGATCTTTTATTCCCGGTAGTTGAACAAGTATCTGATTATCTCCCTGACGGACAATAACAGGTTCTGAAACCCCGAACTGATCAACCCTGTTCCGTATAGTTTCAAGCGCCTGATGAAGTGCATTGTCTTTTATTGTGGATAATTCTTTTTCCGAGAGCAGGAATTCAACTATGAGGTTCTCATTATCAACCCTGGAAGTCCCGGCTTTCAGATCTGTAAACTCTTTACCAACGAGATTATAAAGTTTATCCTTTTGCTCTGCCCGTATAGTTATAAAAAAGGAATTGTCTTTCTTATCAAGACCCAAAAACCTTATACCATCCCTTATCATTCCATCTTTTAATGCATCAAATTTCCTGTTCACCATGTTTTCAAGCATCTTTGGTGTGTCAAGTTCAAGAAGAAGGTGTATACCGCCCTTTAAATCAAGACCAAGATGTATTTTGTCTGAGGGAAGATACTTTTTCCACGCACCTGTAGGTTCAATTATATTCGGCAAACAGTAGACAGCAGAAACTACAAAAAAAAGAACGATAAAAAAAACACGTAGTCTTATTGATTTAAGCACTTACAGCCCCGTTTCAATTTAATTTTTGGGTGACAAGCATACAAAATTATCTTTATCTGTCATGTTTGTCAAGAAATTTTTTTCACAAGACGCTTAGTAAGGACATCCGCTATGAACGGGATTTTCGGAACCAGAGCCATTAAATCAAATATTAAATTAACAAGAACTTCTCTTCATAAAAACATATTTCTTCATTCCTTTTGATTGATTTTTTTTTTCAAACCTATTATAGTTAAGCAATGTGAGACCATATATTGACCAGCTGTTGTGCAACAACTGCGGAGAATGTATGGATACATGTGCCTATGAAGTATTCTCGCTAAATGCCCTTGGAGATCTGATGGTGTCAATACCGGAAGACTGTATCGAATGCACATCCTGCATTAACCAGTGTCCTGAAAAAGCTATTTATATGGATGATTGATGAACGAAAAGCCTATTCAATTACTTGACCGAAAAGCATTGGACAGAACTGTCACAAGGATTGCCCATGAAATTCTGGAAAGAAACAAGGGTAGCGAAAATTTGTGTCTTATAGGCATCAGGACAAGAGGGGTAAATCTTGCAAACAGGATCAGGAGCAAGATAAAGGATATTGAAAGCATAGAGCTTCCTCTCGGAATTCTTGACATTACCATGTACAGAGACGATATTTTTAAATTCAAACTTCCTGCCGTAAAAAGGACTGATATACCCTTTGATGTCAATAATATGACTATCGTTCTTATAGATGATGTAATGCATACAGGAAGAACTACAAGAGCAGCAATGGATGCTCTGATGGACCTGGGAAGACCAAGAAAAATTCAAGTTGCCGTGCTTGTTGACAGGGGCCATAGAGAGCTTCCCATACATCCGGATTATGCAGGTGTAAAATATACTGCAAGTCCTGAAGAGGATATACTTGTTAAACTCAAAGAAGTTGATAACAAAGATGAAGTTGTAATTATGAGAATTTGAATGGACTGGACAAAAAAAGACCTTCTTGGCATTAATGAACTTTCAAAAGAAGAGGTCCTCCTTGTCCTCGATACTGCCGAATCATTTAAAGACATATCAAAAAGAGAAGTTAAAAAGGTTCCCACACTTCGCGGAAAAACAGTGATCACCCTTTTTTATGAACCAAGTACAAGGACACGGGTTTCCTTTGAAATAGCAGCAAAACGTCTGAGCGCAGATACAATTAATGTCACCGCCAGTACAAGCAGCTATCTTAAAGGCGAAACCCTGAAGGACACTGCCAGAAATCTTGAATCAATGCAACCGGACGTTATTGTTATCCGTCACAGTATGCCTGGAGCTCCCCATATTTTATCAGAAATAGTTAATTCTTCTGTTGTCAATGCAGGTGACGGCTCTCACGAGCACCCTACACAGGCACTTCTCGATCTTTTTACCATGAAGGAAAAAAAAGGCAGGATAGATGGTCTGAAATTTGTTGTAATCGGTGATATTGCCCATAGCAGAGTAGCAAGATCAAATGTCTTTGCCTTGAAGCTTTTTGATACAGAAATAATCTGCTGCGGCCCTCCAACCATGATACCTCCGAACATTGAAGACCTCGGGGTAAAAGTAGAGTACGATATTAACAAAGCAGTTAGGAATGCTGATGTGATTATGATGTTACGGATTCAGAAAGAAAGGGGCGGGATATCTTATATTCCCTCGATTAATGAATATTCCACTATTTATGGTCTGAAACCTGAACATGTTAAAAAAGCAAAAAAAGATGTAATAATAATGCATCCCGGCCCTATGAACAGGGGAATTGAAATTACTGGTGAAGTGGCAGACGGGCCGTATTCGGTAATACTTGATCAGGTGGAAAATGGTGTTGCAGTGAGAATGGCTGTACTTTTTCTCCTCACAGGAGGTGAAATATGAAAATCCTTATAAAAAACGGCAGAGTCATTGATCCTGGCAACAACATGGATCAGGAGCTGGACATATACATAAAAGATGGATTTGTTGAAAAAATTGATAAAAATATCAGCGAAAATGATAGTATTACAGAAATTATAGATGCATCAGGTCTTATCGTTGCTCCTGGTCTCATAGACGTTCATGTACATCTGCGCGAACCGGGCTATGAATACAAGGAATCAATTAAAACAGGAACTATGGCTGCTGCAAAAGGCGGTTTTACGACAGTTGTTTGCATGGCAAACACTAATCCGGTTAATGATAACAAAAGCGTTACTGAATATATCGTAAATCAATCTAAGATTGAAGCTGTCTGTCGCGTTTTTCCCTGTGGCGCAATTACAAAAAACCTGGAAGGAAAAGAGCTCGCAGAAATAGGAGAGATGTACAGGGCAGGCATTGTAGCAGTTTCAGATGATGGAAAATCCGTGAAAAATTCCGGACTTCTTCGTAAAGCCCTTGAATATATAAAGCTTTTTAACATTCCAGCAATATCTCACTGCGAAGATGAAGATCTTTCAAATGGTTTTGTCCACGAGGGAAAAGCTTCTATTATATCAGGTCTCACTGCGGTTCCCTCCATTGCTGAAGAAATTATAGTAAAAAGAGATATGGCTCTGGCAGAATACGTCGGTATTCCAATACATCTTACACATCTTTCAACAAAGGGCAGTATTGACGCTGTAAGGGAATTCAAAAAAAAGTTTAAAAAAATAACCTGTGACACTTGCCCTCACTATTTTACATTAATCGATGAAGCAACTCTCGGTTTTGATACTAATACAAAGGTTAATCCACCCTTAAGATCAAGAGATGATGTTGAAGCAATTAAAGAAGGGCTTAAAAATGGATCAATAGATATTATTGCAACAGATCATGCACCCCATGATTTCACATCAAAAGATGTAGAATTCGATATTGCCTCTTCCGGAATTTCCGGCCTTGAAACAGCGCTGGCTCTTTCTTTGAATCTTGTCCATGAAGGTGTTCTTAGTCTAATGGAACTGTTGCGAAAATTTACTGAAGCTCCGGCGCAACTGTTAAAACTTCCCTATGGAAGAATTACACCTGGCAATGCAGCGGACATCATAATTTTCGACCCTCTTGCAGAGTGGGTGGTCGATAAAAACAATTTTCTTTCAAAAGGCAGGAATACCCCCTTTCACGGCTGGAAGTTGAAGGGAAAGAACCTCTTTACCATTGTTAACGGCAATATTGTCTACAGAAGTAAAACAACCTGATATCTTCAGGATAATAAACTACCTGTCATACATTCACTACTTCTTGTTTTTCAGAAATCTATTTGATATTATCAGGTAAAAGATATTAATACTGTGCTGTGGAAGGTTGGAATATGGAAGTCATAATAAAACGGATAGACTTGGATGCTTCAAAAGAAAATTCCAATATATCAGGTAAAAAAAACACTTATCTGGTTATTGATAACAACAAAGAATTCAAAATCATCTGTAATCTTCACATTCATGGCAACAGCCTGTGTCTTGCAGAAAAAAATGGTACCCTGCACACAGATATGGATACCAATAAAGTTTACAGACAGATAGTTGCCCCAGGAGGAGGCTGCGGATTAATCATCAATGATGAAGTTGTTGAAGGTCTGTCACCCTGGGCACTGCAGGGCATTATAATTGCCGAACAAAAGAAGGAAACAGGGGAAATCCTGCTCAAAATAAATGATTCTTCTTCTTTTGAAAAACCGGTTATTTTTATTAATGGCATTCCTGTAGATTAAGTTTATTCATGAATATTTTTTTCTTTCTCTTCTTTTCGTCTTTCCTGTTTATTCATACGCACTACAACATATACCAGAAGGATTAAGAAAAGAAGACCCCCTGCTACATTTGGTATTGTCCGAATATTTTCAGGAAGTGAACTATATATACCGACAATACCGAAAAAAATAAAAATCGATGCAGCGAACCACTTAATTGCTCGTTCCGGAATATTTTTCCCGAGAACAATACCGAAAAATATACCTATAGAGTCAGCTATCAACATACCGGTTGTTGTGCCCATCCATATTTGTGCTACACTTTCAAATTTCGTGGCCAGTGCAACAGTTGCAAGCTGCGTTTTATCACCCATTTCAGCAATAAAAAATGCAATGGCAACTGTCCAGAATGGACTAAAATTAAATTTCCTGTCTTCATTATCGAGCTTATCACCCCTTAAAGTCCATAGTCCAAAAAGGATAAATGATGCTGAGGCAATAAGCTGAATATATTGAAGAGGCACTATCCTTGTAAGATAGCTCCCCAGAAGTACTGCCAATAAATGGTTTGCCAGTGTTGCAACAAAAACTCCCCACAGAACAGTAACCCAGTGAAATCGGGTGGCAAAAGCCATGGCAAGCAGTTGTGTCTTATCTCCCATCTCTGCAAGAACTACAAAAACAAGAGACGTAATATATGCTGTCATTAAATACCCCACATATTTTAAAAAGCTTTTATTTCTGAACCTTTACTATAAATTAACTTGCATCCTCCTCTACGGACAGGTTTTAATATAATTGAAAAGATCATTGTGCTATCATTCTGCTAAAATCAGACTATGAAGCACCTCTGTAGAAAGAAACATTGTTTAAAGTACAAAATAAATATTAAAAATCATTTTTTGTAACATTTATAAAGAGACAGATAAATTACAGCAATTTAATGTAAAAGACAATATACTCCGGCTTATATAAAGTTAAAAAAAGTGTCGGCAATAGTTATCCGGGAAAGGGGATTGCATGGATGTGAAAGAAAAATCTGAAAAATCATATGAGGAAAATATTGAAAAACATAAGATGGAAAAGTATGGAGATGTATTTTCCGGCCAACAGGAACATTGGGATAAAGTTTATTCGGAAAAAATTGATATGTTTGGAATAGAACCAAGTTATCCTGCCTGTAAGGCAGTTGATCTGTTTAAAAAAGAAGGAAAATTTAAAGTTCTGGAACTTGGCGGGGGGCAGGGACGGGATACATTCTATTTTGCAACCCAGGGTCTTCAAGTTGAAGTCGTTGATTATAGTAAAGAAGGGCTCAGGTTAATAAATGATAAATCTCGTGATTCCGGGATGTTGCAATCCATTAAAACCCTGCAGCACAACTTGAAAAATGCTCTTCCATTTGAGGATGCATCTTTTGATTGTTGTTATTCTCACATGCTTTACTGTATGGCCCTGACAAAGACAGAGCTTAAATTCCTTTCAAATGAAATAAAAAGGGTGTTGAAAAAGGGTGGTTTTAATGTTTATACAGCAAGAAATATCAATGACCCCCATTACATGACAGGCAAATATCACGGTGAAAATATATGGGAGAGAGGAGGCTTTGCAGTTCATTTTTTTTGCAGGGAAACAGTGGGAGAATTATCCGAAGGATATGATATTATCGATATTACAGAATTCGAGGAAGGTGATCTGCCCAGGAAATTGTTTCTCGTAATCCTAAAAAAAACTTGACAGAATTTTTTATCCCCCAATCTATGTACAGAATATTATCAATGTCCTTAATTTGTAATAACTTCTTGTAGCCCTGTTTTAATGTTTTTTCATACTTGCTGATTTCATTTCATATTTGAAATTTAAAACATTTTAATAATTAAAAATTGGATTTTTTGGAAAAAAAATATTCAACATATTCTCTCATTCTTTTAGTAATTTTTCTCTGTACTGTATATAAATATCACGCATAGCCACATATGGATCAATAGCTGCTCCTTTGAGTACCTCATATTCTCCAATGTGAAAAGACAGGGTATTTACTGATTCATGAACATATAGCCCTACGTTTTCCGGATTGAACCATTCGGAACCTCCAAGATATGTTGTTGGTTTAAATGTCCAGTCAACACCCCATCCTACAGAATCACGGGCACTTGAAGGGCCAATAAACGGCCAGACAAAATAAAAACCGTGGCCCATACCATACTTGCCCAAAGTTTGTCCAAAATCAGCTTCACGACCTTTAATGTTAAAACACTCTGTTGCACAATCCCTGAATCCGGCAACACCTATTGTAGAATTAATAACAAACTTGGCCAGTTCAATCCCTGCATATCCCGGTTTACCCTGAAGAAGATTGTTTATGATTCTAACGGGAGCCTTGATATTTTTATAAAAACTGCTGAATATCCCTCTGATTCCTTCAGGCAAAACATATTCGTATCCTTCTGCAGCAGGTCTTAACAACCATACATAAACCTTGTCGTTGAAATTATACATTGCCCTGTTCCACGGTTCCAAGGGATCGGCAACACGGGGCCCTTCTCCACTAACTGCCTGTTCTTCAGTGACATTACCATATTCATCATCAGATATATTTTGACTTTGTGCAGGCTCACCAGACCAGTTTTCTACAATGCTCTCTTTGTCTTCCTGCTGTGCCTCGCACAGGACAATAGCTCTATTCAGAGAAAAATCTTCTTCTGCAAAAGATACTGATAAAAAACCTCCAAGCAAACATATAATAAATGTAAAGTAGGTTATGAATCCCGAATGTGAATGCATTCTTCCCTGAAATCTTATAAATACAAAACAATTCAATTTTTACCAACCTTTTTGCGTAATGTTTCAAGTAGAGATTCAGGCGGGTTATTTCCAAGTATTTCTCTGAATTGGCTTCGGTAGTTGCTTATAAGGCTGACTCCCTCTATCACTACATCATAGACCTTCCACTCCCCTCCCTTTATGATAACTCTATAAAAAATAGGCACAGCAGTGTTTTTTGTTACTACAAAACTCTGCACTTCCATTGTGGTTTCAGATAGAGGAACCTCTTTTGTAAAATTTACCTTTTCGTCTGTATAGGCTGTAATTTTATCCACATAGGAATCCTTGAGTATGGTCTTGTATAACTCAACAAATTCTTTACGCTGGTCCGGTGTAAGCTTGTTCCAGTTCAAACCCAGCGTTCTCTTGGAAAGCTCTATAAAATCAAAAAGCTTTTCGGCAGCAACAACAATCCTCTGCTCTTTTAATTTTTGACCGGATTCCCCTTTAAGTTTGGGATCACGCATTACTTCAAGTACACCATTAACATTAGTTTTCACAGTATCCAGGGGTATACCGGCAAAGGCAATGACAGGAATAACAAATACAATCATAAATATAAACTTACGTAAAGTTTTCAACACACCCTCCCTTAATAAATCTTTAATCAACATTAAAAACACTGCCTCTTTCATCCTATTTTGCATCTCCGAAAGCATACTTTCCGATAAGATCTTCAATATCAGCAGGCACTGATGTTTGGGTTATGAAACCGCCTTTCCCGATAGGAGCACCTGATCCTCCAGGTTCAATTTTAACATATTTATCTCCAATAAGCCCTGAGGTTTTTATGGTAGCCGCTGCATCATCGTATACTGTGATGTTTTTATTGATCGCCATTTCTACAACTGCCATCTGTTTATCAGTCTCTATTTTAAGACCCTTCACACTTCCCACTTCAAGACCGAACACTTCAACTGAACTACCCACCCTGAGTCCGGAAGCTGAGGCAAATCTGGCATAAAGTTTGTAGGTCTCCTCTCCAAAGAGTGAAACTTTACCGAGTTTCACTGTCATGTATCCCACACATATAAGGCCGATTACTACAAAAACACCAACAGCTGTTTCCATTGAGTACTTTTTCATTACAAACTACCTCCAGCATTACATCTATAACTTGCTATTATTTCCTGCGCTTCCTCAGCTCTTTTAATAATCTGTTCAATTTCGTCAGCAGGATATACCCCGGTAATCCCCGCACGTATGTTAATATCAAAGCATTCTCCATTGCCTGTTTTTCGTATGGCCATGTTTTCAATTCCCGCAAGGCCACCTTCCTGTAATTTTTTTGCAAAACCTGATACCAGCTCTTTAGCCTCATCTATTGTTGTATGGGGAAACACCGTAAGTATTTGATCTCTACTGTGACGAGCAGAGAAGCCTCCAAGAGGATTAAACTGTTTATTTGTAAATTTTCCAAGGAATTTGAGAATTTCCAGTGAAATCTGTGATCCTGAATCAGTTCCAGGCAAATTAATACCAATACTGAAAAGAGCTGCAGAAACAGCAACTGCTGTAACAGACCCCCCCAGCATCCCTGTGTAATGCATCCTGAAGGCTTCTCTGGAAGGTAAACCCGTGAGTTCATCCTGAAACCCTTCCAGGCTGCGGAGAAATTCATCGATTAAAGGTAGCTTGCGCTTTAATACTTCATCATAGGTACCTTCAAACCCGATTGAACCTTCCCAAAGTATAATAATCCTGTCTGAAATAAAAAACACATCAGGTATATCATGGCTGATCATAACAGCAGTAAAACCAAATTTTTTCCTGTAATGAGAAATCATACTGAGAATCATGTTTTTTCTTATAGGGTCCTGCCCTGTTGTTGGTTCATCAAAAAGCACAATTCCGGGGTCAGTTACCAGGGCTCTTGCGAGAGCAACCCTCTTCTGCATTCCTCCAGAAAGCTCTGAGGGATATTTATTGATGGCTTCAATGAGATCCAGGTCTTCAATCCTTTTTAATGCTTTGGCCTCAATCTCTTTCTTCTTAAGATTTGTAGTCTGTCTCAACGGAAAAGCAACATTATCAAAAACTGTCATTGAATCAAGCAATGCGTTGTTCTGGAAAAGAAAGGATATGTTGCTCCTGTATTTTTCGCGCTCATGCTTATTCATCTTGTCAATAGGCTTGCCCTCAAATAAAATTGTACCTTCATCCGGTTTCAACAGACCTATAATATGTTTGAGAAACACACTTTTCCCTGTTCCACTCTTACCTATAATCGTTGTAACTTGATTTTCATAAATACTGGCATTGACGTTATTCAAAACGGTTTTCTCGTTGAACCGTTTGGTAACATTTCGAAATTCTATCAAAGGCATTTTTTTCATTAATTGTCCTACATAAGAAAGGAAGTAACAACATAATCTACTACGAGTATCATCACACAGGAGATTACTACAGCGGAAACAGTTGCCAGACCCACAGCTTTAGCGCCATAACCATCGCTCCTCATATGGCAGAAATAGCCCTGATAACAACATATACAAGATACGATAACAGCGAAAAAAAGTGCTTTTATAAATCCTCCTCTTATATCAACCATGTCTATAGAAGACTGAACTCTGTAAAAATAAGTCCCCGCATTCGTACCAAGGAGAAGAACCCCTGTGAAATACCCCCCAAGTATGCCGATCAAATCAAAAAAAGCTGTGAGCAGGGGAAAACTGATTATAGAAGCCGCTATCTTCGGGCTTATGAGATAACGGACAGGGTCAATGCGCATAGAATAAAGAGCATCTATCTGCTCGGATATTCTCATAATACCAATCTCAGCTGTCATACCTGAGCCTGCACGAGCTGTAATCATAATTGCCGTTAGCACCGGCCCGAGTTCCCTGATAAGAGACAGCGATATAGCAGATCCGAGAGCACCTACAGAACCAAATTTAACAAGAGTATAAAAAAGCTGTAATCCAAGTACCATTCCGGTAAAAAGTCCTACAAGCATAACAATCAGGGAAGATCTGGCACCGATATAGTATATCTGTTTTACTATTTCAGCAAATTGTTTTTTACGGAATATATTAAAAAAGGCAAGGGAAAAGAAAATGAGCATGGCGCCCAGATTTCCCACAAACCTTATTGCCCATCTTCCAATCGAAGAAAAAACAAAGATAAAAGAACTACCATAACGCTCTAAAGGTGCTTCTGCCAATTTTCCTCCACTGCCATTTTCTTGATTATGTAATTGATTAAATATTCTAACTACAATTACTTCAGCGGTTCAACTTTTTTCTGCAACAGTTCAACTCTCTTTACACATACATAAATTCTTCTTCTCTTACCACTTCAGTTTTAACAAAAGTCAGGAATTCCTGCATAACTGGCAATACATCGGCTCTGAACCTCCCGGCAACAAGTATATACATTATATCATCACCAACCTTCAACTCACCCTGATTGATCCATGCCTTGATTCCAACTATCCCGTCTCTTTTTTTCATATCATTTATGCACGCTTCAAGCTTGGTTTTGTCAAAGGATAGCTTCATTCCCTTTACAGTTTTTCCATCCTTTGCAGTACCTCTTACCACACCATTGTGGGCAAGCATCATGCCCAAGGTTTCAGGTTTTGCCTCTGCTTTTATCTCACGTATCCATTGATCTATCACGTCAAGCCTCCTATAAATAAATTTCCTTAATCCCTATATTATTACATATAACACCACATAAAAATACTGCTCTTTTTATCATATGAACAGATTTCACCACGGTCAGTTTTGTTTAAAAATTCTGAAAAAGATATTTTAATGGACCAATGATTTATTTTTAAGTAATTCAGGTTTATATTTTCCATCTGCTTACCTGGCAAAAAAATGCTCTTGAAAAAGATTTTTTTATAATTCCAGTATTCTAATATAAACATTAATGGGAAAGCATGTATAATAAATGTTAAAATATGGAAATTACTTTTTTAACAAAACCTTAAATCTGAAGAGGAGGAACCACCATGGAAGGAGACAGAATATCCTACCACGAATCAGTCAGGAAAGCATATGACAGGATTAAAAGCGACAATATGACGAACATCTGGGAAAGGTATGAAGCTCAAGGTATGGGCAACCCCGATCAGAGATGTGCTTTCTGCCAGGGGGGGAACAGATGCGACCTTTGTTCCAATGGACCCTGCAGGGCTGATGTTGCAAAGGACAAACGTGGCGTCTGTGGAATTACAGGCGATGGTATGGCAATGCGTATGATGCTGCTTCGAAATGTAATGGGCGCGTCTACTTATCAGTATCATACAGAACAGACTATTAAAACATTAAAGGCAGCGGCTATCGGCAAGGCACCATTTTCATTAAAAGACCCTGATAAGCTGAGATCCTTTGCAAAAAGGTTCGACATACCCTCAGATTTACTCCCTGATGAAGAAATAGCAATTATGCTCTGCAACTATGTTGAAGCTGATTTCAATAGAAAATATGACGAGCCGAGCTATATAGTTGAATCTCTTGCCCCACGGGAAAGGACAAACCTATGGAAAAAACTTGGTATAATGCCGGGCGGTATATACGGAGAAATGATGTTCGCTACAAGCTCCTGCTTAACCAATGTAGATGGTTATTATGCCAGTCTCGCCCTTAAAGCAATGCGTCTTTCCATAGCCACAGCGTATCAAAGCCAGATAGTGAACGAATACTGTCAGGACGTTCTGTTTGGTACGCCAAAACCCCATTGCATGCGCGTTGATCTGGGGGTCCTCGATCCTGATTATGTGAATATTCTACCCAACGGACATGAACCTTTTCTCGGGTTTACCATGGTTGATCTTGCAAGAAAACAGGAATGGCAGGAAAAAGCAAAAGCTGTTGGAGCAAAGGGGCTTCGCATAATTGCAAACATAGAAACCGGCCAGGAAATGATACAAAGATGGGAGATGGATGATGTGTTCTACGGTTTTACAGGTAATTGGATTATGCAGGAAGCCATTCTTGCAAGCGGGTGCGTTGACCTTTTCGCCTGTGATATGAACTGCTCTATGCCTGTTGATCCCTTTTATGCGGAAAAATATAAATTTAAACTCATCCCTGTCAGCCAGCTTGTAGCCTTTGAAGGAGTAACAGAAAGGATCAACTATGATCCGGGAATTGCTGTTGAGCAGGCTGCGGAACTACTTAACATGGGTATAGATAATTTCAAGGAACGCAGAGGCTCAGTTAAAGCAATAGAACAATTGCCAATGAGAGAGGCAATTGTAGGTTTTTCAACAGAAAGTATTCTCGATGCCCTTGGAGGAACACCGGAACCATTATTAAAAGCAATTTCATCCGGTGCAATTCGCGGTATTGCCGGATTAGTTTCGTGCACATCACTGAGGGATTCAGGACAGGATGTTCACAGTATCAACATTGCCAGGGAACTTATTAAACGGGATATACTTGTTCTTTCAATGGGTTGCGGTAATGCAGCAATGCAGGTAGCAGGTTTGTGCACTCTGGAGGCAAAAGATCTTGCAGGCAACGGTCTCAAAGCAATCTGTGAACTGTTAAAAATCCCACCCGTATTGAGCTATGGTACTTGCACTGATACAGGAAGAATTGCTGATTTCATAGCTGCACTGTCTTATTCTCTTGGTGGAATCCCGGTGTCGGATCTTCCTGTAGCAGCTGTTGCACCTGAATATATGGAACAAAAAGCAACTATCGACGCTGTTTTTGCTATTGCTTTCGGTCTTTATACATACGTTAATCCCGTTCCCACTGTAACAGGAGGACCCAACCTTGTAAAATTACTCACTGAAGATTGTAAAAAGTTGACAGGCGGTGTTATGAGTGTTGAAAAAGATCCTGTTAAGGCAGTTGAAGGTATACTTGAACATATTGAAGAAAAGAGAATGAAGCTGGGATTATGATTACAAATCACAAAGTATAATAATCCGGTAGGTACCTTTCAAGCTCCATTTATTGGCGGGGACCTGCCGGATCTGCTATTATCTCAAATCATACATAAGAATACTGATTCGCTTTCCGGTATAAGGATATGTCGTCACAAAATCGGCCTCATAGAGAATACCGGCACAAAACCTTGTCATGTATATTTTTTTTCAGTATAATATGCTTTGTAAAAATAAGAACAACCTAAAATAAACTTTACCAGACAATAATGCACTGCCCTTACTTGCAATGAGAGGAAAAAAATGAACATTTCAGTCATAGGCAGCACCGGGTGCGGCAAAACAGCACTTTTTCAGGCTCTAAGCGGACTGGTATCAGAAAACAAACCTAATTCAGATGCAGTTGCAATAATTGATGTTCCTGACGAACGAGTTGATCACCTGACAGAAATTTTTAAACCAAAAAAAACAATATACGCCCGCATAGCCCTGTCCGATACTGTTGCAATTGAAGAGGGCAACGTAAGGAGCGAAACCATAAGCTCCAGGACTTTAAGGGAAATGCGCAACAGCGATGCATTCCTTCTTGTTCTTCGTAACTTCGACAATGGCAGTCCAACAAACCTTACAGGTGAATTTTTCACCATATTCAATGAGTTTATCTTTGCAGACATACTCCAGATTGAAAACCGTCTTGAAAGGATGAGAAAGCAACAGGGGAAGAAAGAGAGCAATGCTCTTGCACAGGAAGAGTCTTTACTTATCGAATGTCTTGACCACCTGAATTCCGATAAACCTCTTTCAACTCTCAACTCCATTAAGCAACACGGTAAAGAACTCCGGGGATTTCAATTCCTTTCTCAAAAACCTATGATGATCGTCGTGAACTGTGATGAGGATAGGCTTGTTTCTTCTGAATCGATTATGAATGAAATAAGAAAAATCATCCCTTCTCATATCCCGGTTATTACAGCCTGTGCAAAACTCGAAGCTGAATTCGCAATAATGGCACCTGAGGAAAAAAATATCTTTATGGAAGAATATGGCATTAAAGAATCAGTTTCAGGCCGTATAATAAGGCTTGCTTTTGAAACACTGGGCCTGATATCTTTTTTAACAGCAGGAGATGATGAATGTCGCGCCTGGCCCATCAAAAGGGGGATGAATGCTCAGGAAGCTGCGGGGGTCATCCACACAGATCTTTCACAAAAATTTATCCGTGCAGAAACAGTGTCATATGACGACTTCATCCGTTACAACGGCTTTGCAGGCTGTAAAAAAGCCGGAGTGTGGAGACTTGAAGGCAAAACATATGTTGTGGAGGATGGGGACATACTAAACATCAGAGCAGGGAACTGATTACAAAAAAAAGAATAAAGAGGTTTATTATATACCTGTTACAATCTTTATGCTTTCGTATGTAATGTCTATAAGCTCTTGAAGCAGATCTTCCTCTATGGCAAGAGGCGGCATAAGGACAATTACATCGCCAAGAGGCCGGATAATAGCCCCTTTCTTTCTTGCTTCCATAATAACCTTGTGACCTATTTTTTCCTTAACATGGAAAGGCTGTTTAGTTTTTTTATTTTTCACAAGCTCTATACCAACCATGAAACCTGCCTGGCGTACCTCCCCGACGTGGGAAAGATTTTTAAATTTCTCCAATCCATTGTTCAAAAACACTATCTTTTTCTGCAGATTTTCCAGTATATTTTCCTTTTTATACAGATTGAGATTTTCAATAGCCACACTGCATGCCAGAGGATTCCCTGTATATGTATGCCCGTGGAAGAATGTTCGGTAATCTTCTATTTGACCAAAAAAACCTTCAAAAACCTCATCTGTTGTCAATGTTGCAGCAAGAGGTAAATATCCCCCTGTAACACTTTTGGCAAGACAGAGGAAATCAGGTTCAATTTTTTCTCTTTCACAAGCAAACATAGAACCTGTCCTGCCAAAACCTACAGCCACCTCATCAACAGCAAATAATAATCCGTTTTCTTTAGCTATTTTATATATTGAAGAAAGAAAACCTTCAGGCTGAACAATAATGCCGCCGGCTCCCTGAACAACAGACTCAATAAGAACAGCACAGATTTCATCTTTGTGTTTTTTAACAATTTCTTCAAATTTCTTGACACAAGCCTGTCTGCACGATTCCTTTTCAAGTTTCAAAGGACATCTGTAGCAATAAGGGGAAGGAGATTTATAGGTTTTAAAAAGCAGGGGGCGGTAAACCTTGTGGAAGATATCAATACCTCCAACACTTACCGAACCGATAGTATCACCATGATAACCATTGGTAAAGGATATGAATTTTTTTCTTTTTTTCTCTCCTTTTTGCTGCCAGTATTGGTAAGCCATCTTAAGGGCAATTTCAACGGATGTTGAGCCATTATCAGAATAGAATACCCTTGAAAGACTCTTTGGTGAAATATCTATAAGCATTTTTGCAAGAACCACTGAAGGAACATTTGCGATCCCAAGCAGGGTTGAATGACATAAAATTCCGGCCTGTTTTTTTATTGCCTCTACAAGCTCTCTCTTATTGTGACCATGTACAATAACCCATAAAGAAGATATGCCATCAATATATTTATTCCCTTCAATATCAAACAGGCAACAACCCTCACCTTTTTCTATGACCAGCGTGTCCATATCCATATAATCTTTCATCTGGGTAAAGGGATGCCAAATATACTTTTTATCCCATTCAGTCAATTTGTTTCTGTCATACATTAACAACTCCTCCATAAAATTATAGAAGGATCCAAATCAGAACCTTGCTCTAATCATGCCTTTATATTAATTTCATTTTCTTGCCCGCATCAATAAGGGTTTCTATGGCATAATCCATTTCTTCCGTAGTCAAACCTCTAACAATTGTCAATCTCAGCCTGGATGCTCCTTCGGGTACAGTAGGCGGACGTATTGCCTGTAGGAACAATCCCTTTTGTAAAAGAAGGTCCTGCATTTTCAATGTTTTTTTGTCTTCTCCAACAACGATAGGAACAATTGGGCCAATGCTCTTTTTTAAATCAAAACCTGCCTGAAGCAGCTTTTTTCTCATGTAGCCAATGTTTTGCCATAATTCATCTTTAAAGGAAGGATTATTTTTAATTAAATTCAATGCTGCAAGGGATGCTGCAAGGGATGGTATGGGTAATGCCGTAGTATACATAAATGTCCGGGCTCTGTTTATCAAAAAATCAATAACAATATCGTCAGCAAGCGCAAAGGCACCGAATGAACCAAGCGCTTTTCCGAAAGTTGCCATATGTGTATCCATTTTTCCTGATAACCCGAACAATTCTTCCACTCCTGTGCCTTTTTCACCAAATATCCCTGTTCCATGGGCATCATCAAGCATGATATGAGCATCATACTTTTCGCTGAGCTCATACAATTCATCAAGCGGTGCAAGATCACCATCCATGCTAAAAATAGATTCAGTAAGTATAAATCTCTGACCTCTGGTTTTGTTTTTTCTCAACTTTTCTTCAAGATCGTTTGCATCTCCATGTCTGTATATTATTTTCTTTGCACGCGAGAGTCTTGTGCTGTCTATGAGACTTGAATGATTTAATTCATCAGTAAATATTATATCCCCTTCTTCTGTAATTGTAGATACTATTCCTATATTTGCCATGTAACCGTTTGAAAAAATCAGTCCCTTTTTGTAACCCTTATATTCTGCAATTTCATTTTCAAGCATTTTACATAAATCAATACTTCCTGACACGCTTCGCGAGGAGCATGTTCCTGCTCCGTATTTGTCAAGAGCTCCCCTTGCAGCATTAACAACATCAGGATGAACATGCAAAGAAAGGTAGCTGTTTGAACAAAGATTCAGATATTCCTTTGAGTTGTAAAGTATCTTTGTCGCGGAGAGTGGTTTTACATACTTTAATGATCTGTAATTTCCTGTTTCTTTGAAATATTCCAATATTTCGTAGATTCTCTTATGCATCCCTTAATCCTGTTTTCGATCATTTAATTCTGTTATATTTTCAACCATATATTTCTTCTTATTTAATAATCTCTGATTTGTTATTTAATATATCTTCAGCTTTTTATTTATGTAATGTCTGTACTGAATTATTTCGACACTGTCAACATATATAACAATAGGGGTTAACAAAGACATCAAAAAAAACAGGGTGGGTTTTATCCACCCTGTTTTTATAATTTTAAGGTTTAACCCTTTATAATTCTTGGTAAAATCATCTGATGCTGCGGTGTAATCGATGCCGGGTTCTGGTAGCAGCAATTTGCAAATGCAACCAGATAAGTTCTCAATGCCGGCAGGTTTACAACTTCATCTACCATACCTGTCTTTGCACAGTACGATGGTCTCGATTTATCAACATACTCCTGGACTGTTTTATTCATCGCTTCTATGACAGGTGCAAGAGGTCTACCTGCATCTTTTTCTTTCACGAGTCTTCTTGCAAAGCTTGCAGCTGCTGCTGTTTCACCATGCATAACATAAATTTCAGTTGTTGCTACACCAAGTGTAAAGGCATTGTTGTTGTTTGCCTGAGGTCCTGCCATAATATAGTGGGCAGCTGCTGTTCCTTTTCTCAATACAACTGTCATCATGGGCAGTTCACTCTGTTCAATTGAATATATCAAAGCCTGTCCAAGGCCAAGAAGTTCGGCCTTTTCTGCAATATCACCAACATCTATACCGGATGTATCCTGAAGCCATACCATAGGGATTCTATCTCTGCCACAAAGTGTGACAAATTCGTTTACTTTGATAAGGCCTTCACGATAGAACTTACCACCTATGCCGGGATATGGTGCATACTGAGGATAGCCCTTAGGCAGTATACCCTGTCTGTTTGCTACGATACCAATCAAAAAACCATCTATCTTGACAAGCCCTGTATAAAGCTCAAAACCTATTTCAGGCCTGAATTCCATGTGTTCACTTCCATCTACCAGCCTTGCCATGAATTGTTCTACATCATAAATCATCTTCTGATTAAAGGCCAGAATACTGTAAAGATCCTCTGCAGGGAATTTCGGTTCTGCTGGTTTTGCTACTCTGAAAAAACTTGAATCATAGGCAGGAAGTTTTGTTACCCATGTTTTCAGTGAATCAAGCAGGCTTTCTTCTGTTGGATGTACTTCTTTGAAAAATCCTGTATGATCATAATGAATCTCAACTCTGCCCGGTGGTACTGCCTTAAACTTTCTTGTTGCATCAATCAACTGCTCAGCCATTGCCTCATCAAAATATCCCTTAGGGGCCATCCCGCTTACAATACCTGCGCCACCTACAGCAATATTACAATCCTTATGAGCAAGAAGCAATGTAGGAGAAATGCCCTGATAACCACCGCCTGCAGGGTTTGTTCCATAAATTACTGCAAGAACTGGTATACCGAGTTTATTGAGTTCTGCATGTCTGAAAAATGTGGTGCCATTGCCACGCCTGTTGGCATAAACCTTTTCCTGTTCGGTAAGCTTAACTCCGCTGCAGTTAACAAGCCAGACAAGTGGGCAATGAAGTCTTTTTGCAATATCAGTTACTCTGAGAATGTTGTCGGCCTGGCCTGCAATCCATGCACCAGCCATAACTTTGTTATCAAAACCGATAATTACACACCATCTGCCGTTTATTCTTCCAAGGCCGTCTACAACGCCTGTTGTGCCTGATTCTTCTTCCATTGGGTCATAAAGCATGTGAAGAGGCGCCCATGTTCCAGGATCAAGAATATATTCAAGTCTCTGATGAACTGTCCATTCACCCCTTTTATTCAATGTTTCCTTTGGAAGACCTGCCTTCTTTTTTTCCTCAATAAGCGCTGCAATTTCTTCTTCTACCTTTTTAATCTGTCCTGCGTTTGCCGCATTAACTTTAACTGGTTTGCCCCAGTCCTGCATTTTTTCAAAATATGGTCTCATAAATTGCCTCCAGTGGTTTTTGGGGATTTGTTATAATTTTCACAATTATATTTTTAATTACATGTATTTGTCAATACAAAATACAGAAAATATTCTCTGATTAGTGACAGGAACAGCAAATATTAAATTAAAATAAAGGGGTATAAACGCTATGTGATATTTTTCATTTCCCTTACAATTTTGATTATTTTGTCATTTCCTGTTTTATGGATTTTTTTCACTTTTGATGTAACATTTAACGTTTCAAAGAATTTCCGGACTTTATTTTCGCTAAAAAAATAATAGATTTGTTTTTTTAAAGAATATCTTTATTGATTTATTATTAATCAATTCAATGATATTGAGACTACCCCCTAATTTTTTCAGAGGCAGTCTCAATATCGGTCAAAATCTTGTTTAACCTGCTTCGGGCGTTATAAATTTCAGAATATATACAAACTTCTCGATAATACTGGCATTTTTTACAAGTGCATTATTGTCTCCTGCCAAGGCCTTTATTTTCCCGGCACTTTCTTCGATTTTCAATATTTCCTTTCTTATTTCATCCATTAATGGCTACCCCTCATATCTTTGTAACGTTTTGCCTTAAGATCATATCTTGGTAAAGTACATGGAGGTTCAAGCATTACTTTACATGAAAGATTTGTTTTTATTTTGTGTTCTTCTCCTACCCTTCTGGCAACTTCTTCGGCTGTTTCTTTGCTTAAAGACGGATCTACTTCAACCCTGAGAAGAATCTGATCCATAATATCGTCGCGTGTTACAACAAGCTCATATTCAACTATTTCGGGAAAGTCAGCTCTTATAAACTGTTCAACTGTTTTTGGAGAAAACAGTACACCGCGAATTTTGCTTATATCATCAACCCTTCCGACAATTTCCATTAATTTTTTAGATGTTCTACCGCACTCGCATGTATCCGGTCCTTTTATTGCCACATCATTTGTGTTAAAACGGATTACTGGAAATGACCTTCTTCCAAGAGGAGTGATAACGATAACACCCTGATCACCAACTTCCACTTCCTTTGATAGCGTCTCACGGTCAAGCATCTCAAGAAGAAAAAAAGGCTCTATAATATGAAGTCCTTTTTGTGCTTTACACATACTTGCAAAACCACATGTTTCTGTACTTCCTATGTGGTCATACATCTTGCATCCATAGGTATTTTCAATCCTCAGGCGTGTTGCCTCGGGTAAGGGTTCACCTGCACCAATTGCACGTTCAATACCGAGAAATTTAGGATCTATTCCCATGGATTCAGCTTCCTGTGCAATATTAAGGAGGTAAGTTGGAGTACCTGCCATAGCATTGGCCTTCATTTCTATAATTTTCTTAACCCTTCCCTTTGTATCAAGGGCACCTCCAGGTATAACCTCGCACCCAATTTTTTCAGCAGCGTAATGAGCTTCCCAAAAAGCAACATATACATTATAACCAAAGGGAAGGAAAACTCTGTGCCAAGGCCTGAATCCTGCCATCCAGAGTATATGGCACCATGATTCAATTCTCCACTGCCAGCTTTCATAGGTTTCCGGAACATAAACAGGTCTTCCTGTCGTGCCGCTTGTCTGCCTGAATGTGCAAACCTCGTCAATTGGAACTCCCAGCAATCCACCATAGGGAAATGGCTCAACATTTTCCTGCCATTTTCTTAATTCTTCTTTGTAGGTAAAGGGAACTTTTTTTATATCAGCATATGTTTTGAGATCTCCGGCTTCTATTCCTTTTAGTTTTTCTTTGTAAAGATTGGAATTGTCCTTGGCATAACTAAACAATGTTTTGAAATAATCAAATTCAATGGCATCCAGCTTCTCTCTGGGTAATATTTCAGTGTACTTGTTCCAAAATTCATTCATAACCCTATTCTCCCCCTCCTTTTTTTTCAGTACAGCTATTTCTATGCTTAATTTTTTTTCAGGAAATCGAGGCAAAACTTTAATGCTTCCTCGCCTGGTAGACCTTTCGCAGTTACATCTTTTGAATATTTATCAAGTAATGGCCTCACAGCTGCCGCCCATCTTGCATTTTCTTCCTTTGACAGGGGGATAATTTTATTCCCTCTTTTCAAAGTATATTCTCTGCCTGATTTGTCTATTTCATCCCAAACTTTTCCTTGTTTTTCTATCCACTCTGAACTAACCTGGTCAAAGATTTTTTGAATATCAGGAGGAAGAGAATCCCATTTGGCTTTGTTCATAACAACAAACATACCTGCTGTATAAGCTGAACCATAGCACTCTGTTGTAGATTTAACTATTTCACCCCATTTCCAACCTTCAAGGGATTCTATCGGAGCCATGGATCCATCAACAACACCTGTACGCAATGCATCATAAGTTTCGGGCATAGGTGCGCCTACAGGTGCGCCACCAAGAGCCTGCACGATCGGAACCACACTTCCCTGTGCTCTTATCTTCATGCCCCTAAGGTCTTCAAGTTTATAAACAGGTTTTTTTGTATGAAGTATACCGGGGCCATGAGCATGAAGATATAATACATGAACTTTATCCAGTTCTCTTGGTTTAAATTTTTTATAGTAGGCATTTATAAGCTTGGTTGCTATTGTACCACTCTTGTAGCCAAGCGGCAGATCTATCATTGCCATCATAGGGAAAGTTCCCCTTGAATATCCGAGAACGCTGAAACCGATATCAGCGATACCTGTCACAACGCTGTCAAATGTTTGAGCTGCTGGTGTCAATGTTCCACCAGGAAAATATGTAATTTTAACTTTGCCGTTCGTCCTTTTTTCGATCTCTCTACACCACTGCTCTGAAATAATGCTGTTTTTATGACCCGCCTGGAAAAAATTAGAATAGTTCAGTGTTATCACCTTTTGAGCTGATGCACTATGCGGAAGCAGGACAAGACTGAAAGACATAATCAGTATAACCAGAATGAACCTGTAAAAAATATTATCCTTCATAATAAACCCCTCCTTTTTATTTTGGTTACACATAATTAATAGCAATTAGAAGTTATTTGTCAACTACAATTTGTATACATTACATTTTTTGAAATTTTAGTATTTTCGATCAATCAAATGTGATTCACTATGATAATCTTGGTATTTATTAAATAATTTAGTAATTACGAAGTATTACAAACAATTAATTTATTATGATAAATAATGACAATGATAAATTTAACTTGACTTTTATAATAATGTTATCAATAATTCTGCATACAAGCAAACACTGATCATATAGATTTCACAGGAGTTTTTTATGGCAAAGATGAAGATGATTTGCCCGTTTTCAAAGAAAGTTTGCACTGAATGTGCAATATATAGAGGAAGACATTTTTATCTATGTTTTTCAAAAGAATATAGTGGTACATCTCTTGGTTCTAATCAGATCGACGAATTAAAGGCAAAATATATAAAAACAAACAAAAAACAGGATGAAAAATTCAATATACCTGACGGTATTCAGACAAATTCAAAATGGATTAAAAATGTTGAAGAATTGCAGGAAAACATAATGGAAAACAGTAAAACACGGAAGTAAAGGGGGCTGCAGTAATAAAAATAAGGAGAAAATTATGATCTATGATTTTAATTACTTGAAACCTGCTACGATTAAAGAGGCACTTACAATGTATGCCGAACATGAAGATTGCAAGGTTATATGCGGCGGTCAGTCATTACTGATTATAATGAGGCAGGGAATGATTTCACCTGAATATCTTCTCGACATTAAACATTTAAAAGAACTTAATTATATCAGATTTGATGATAATGACGGTTTAAGGATAGGTTCCGCAACTACCCACCGTTCTATTGAAAAA
Organism: uncultured Syntrophorhabdaceae bacterium; assembly: GCA_964429485.1. GTDB lineage: Bacteria > Desulfobacterota > Syntrophorhabdia > Syntrophorhabdales > Syntrophorhabdaceae > JAPLKB01. The sequence continues at coordinate 6,127 of CAYSBW010000007.1, read as the reverse complement.
TCAGAGATAATAAAAAAGAAATATCCTGCAATAGCTGCCATGGAAAACAAGCTTGCATCTATTCAGGTAAGGAACTGGGGCACTATCGGGGGCAACCTTGCCCATGCCGATCCTGCAGGAGATCCTGGACCTGTTCTTATATCGTTAAAGGCAAATATAAAAATTGGAAATGCAGAGAGTGAAAGAACAATGGCATTAGAAGATTTTTTTATAGATTACTTTGATACAATTATGGATCATGAACTGGCACTTGAGATCCATGTTCCTGCTCCTGAACCTAAAACAGGGACAGCCTATCAGAAATTCAACCTTCTCGAAAGTGATATGGGCATTGTTGCAGCTGCTTGCACGGTTACACTAAATGACAATAATACATGCAGGGATATCCGGGTTGTTTTAGGTAATGCCGGTCCAACTCCTGTGAGAGTAAAAAGAATTGAAGAATTTTTAGTCGGGAAATCCTATAACGAAGATTTTTTTGTTGAAGCAGGCTGTATGGCCTCGGATGATTGCGAACCCGTTTCCGACATACACGGTTCTGAAGAACACAAACGACACATACTTGGAGTAATAACAAAGAGAATGCTAAAACAGGCCTGGCTACAGGCAAAGGGTTAATTGAGAAAGGAGGGATCGAAAAATGGAAAAAAGATTATTAAAACTCACAGTAAACGGGCAGGATTACGAATTGTACATTAACCCGAAAACACTTTTAGTAGAAGCAATAAGAGATCATATAGGACTCACCGGGACAAAAAGAGGATGTGACACGGTTTCATGCGGTGCCTGTACTGTTATGATCAATGACATGGCTGTAAAATCATGTTCTCTGCTTGCAGTTCAGGCTGAAGGCTTAAATATAACCACTGTTGAAGGGCTTGAAGCAAACGGGGAACTGGCACCCATACAAAAAGCCTTCATTGACAACGGATCATACCAATGCGGTTTCTGTACAGCAGGCATGCTTATGTCATCCCAGGCATTTCTTAATGAAAATAAGAACCCCACTGAACAGGAGATCCGGGAGGGGATAGAGGGAAATATCTGTAGGTGCACAGGATATAACAGTATTGTCCGTGCAATCGACGCAACAGCTAAAGGTAAGTATTCGGAGGCAATATCATGAATAAATATACCGTAATCAACCCTCATTCAAAATTCACAGTGCTCAACACCCATGTTCACAATATAGATGGCCTGGCAAAGGTAACAGGCAGAGCACAGTATACCTTTGATGTAAAACTCCCTGGAATGCTCTATGGCAAAATATTGCGAAGTCCCCATCCACACGCGAAAATAATCAATATTAACTACGACAGGGCTATGGAGATTCCCGGTGTTTATGGTGTTGTTACAGGCAAAGGTGATACTCTCGGGATAAAACAGGGAATATGGCGGCGCTATAAAGACCTCTGCGATGAGCAGGTGTTACCTCTTGATAAAGTCCGCTACATAGGAGAACCTGTTGCATCAGTAGCTGCAATAACAGAGGAAATTGCAGAAAAAGCTCTTGATTATATAGATGTTGAATACGAAGTACTTCCGGCAGTTTACGAACCACTGGATGCAATAAAAAAAGATGCTCCGGAAATCCATGAAGATTTTGAACGTAATATAAACGTCACCCGTCATATAGAATGGGGTGATGTGGAGGAAGCCTTCGATGAAGCTGAATATGTCAGAGAAGACTGGTTCAAGTGCGGTGGCCAGGCTCATATGTGTATGGAAACCAGGGCGGCTGTTGCCGATTACACACCTGAAGGTAAACTGACAGTATGGACATCAACACAGTCTGCATACTATCATCAGGCTCTTCTGGCAGGCGTGCTCGGACTTAGAGAAGGTAATGTACGAATTATTTCAAGATATGTGGGTGGTGGCTTTGGCGGCAAATTTGAACTTGACGCAGCCCAGTTCTGTTCTTGTGTGCTATCTATGAAGCTCTGTAAGCCAGTCAAAATAGTTTTTACAAGAGAAGAGGATTTCATCGCAACAAAACGTCGAACCCCGATGTTCTACTATGTGCGTACAGGAGTAAAAAAAGACGGCACTTTCTGCGCACGTGAAGCCAAAGTATTTACTAATGGCGGGGCATACACAGGCATGGGGGCTACAGCCTTGTATCTTACCGGATTCTTCCATTCTTTTCCATACAGGTGGAAAGGCTATCGCTATGATGGTTACAGAGTTTATACCAATACACTGCCATCAACTTCAATGCGGGGCTTTGGCGCTCCACAGGCCATGTGGTGTTCCGAACAACAGATAGAGTGGATCGCTGCCGATCTCGGGCTTGACCCCATTGAAATGAGAAGAAAGAATTCCCACTATGAAGGTTACGAAGTACCGGGACAGGCCACAATTGCCAGTTGCGGTATTGATCAATGTTATGACGAGATTAAAAAATGGATAGCTTCAAAGGGTGAATTACCTTCTAACAGGGCTATAGGAATTTCTGCCTGCGGTTTCATGACAGGTGGCATTTTCAACTGGTTTGATACACCCTATTCCTTCTCTTCAGCGGTGGTTACAATCAATTATGATGGAACCGTTGAACTGCACGTAGGGGCACAGGATATTGGACAGGGATCAAACACCACCATGGCTATAATCTGCGCAGAAGCTCTTGGAGTCAAAGTGGAAGATATCAAAGTACACTCCGGCGACACTGATCATTGTCCTGCAGACCTCGGAGCATGGGGCTCGAGGCAGACACTGATGACAGGGAATGCTGTAAAAATGGCAGCTGAAGATGCAAAAAAGCAGCTTCTTGAATTTGCATACGCTCAATCAGGATTGAATATTGTCTATGACCTTGACATAAAGGATAGATGGGTACATGCCGTTGCAAGGCCTGAAAGAGGTGAAGATTTCAATGACCTTGTAAAAAAAGCTCTTCGCGGCAAAGATGGTCAAAGAATTATAGGAAGAGGGTACTATACACCTCACCGCAAGGGCATGATATCTCCTGCATACAGTTATATGCTCCAGGGCGTTGAGGTAGAAGTTGATGAAGAAACAGGTAAAATAAAACTTGTTGACAGTATGACAGCTCACGATTGTGGCCAGCCAATCAATCATCTGGGTTTAATAGGTCAGCTTGAAGGAGCATTTTCCATGGCTGCCGGCTATGGTTATCTCGAATATATGCCGTATGAAGACGGCAAACTCATGAACCCCAATCTTGTAGACTACAAAATAATTCGTTCAACAGAAATGCCTCCGGCAAATATTGCTGAAATTGACACCTATGAACCAGAGGGGCCCTATGGCGCAAAAGAAGCAGGAGAGGGATTGACCAACCCCACAGCCGCAGCAATAGGAAATGCTATTTTTCATCGTTTCAATATACAGATGAAAGAGTGCCCTGTCAGACCCGAGATGATCCTTAATGCATTAAAGGAAAAGAAAGAGAAAGAATCACAAGCTTAATAATCAAAGGAGAAATTTAAAATGAGCGATCCCGTATCTGATCCCATAATATGTCCTGTATGCGGTAAAAAAGCAAAAACAGGCAGTGCAATGGATTGTGCCAGACACATGTTCGGCACAGGGGATAAACCCCACAAAGACTGGGTTAATGCCCAGGGTCTATCATTTATAGACCTTTTGATAGAACAAGCTACAACACCTGGAAACAAAAGTTATGAGATCCTTGCCGGTGTCATTGAAAAGGTCTGCGCTAAAAAGTAACAATATAGTTTACAAATCAGATTGTTGCTGTCACAAGGCCAAAAAAAAACATAAATATTTTATGGAACGACAAATTGACCTTGTGTTTGACCAACGCTTTATCTGATTTATTTTTAGCTATAGCCCTATGAAAATCCAACAGGAACAGGAGGTTCTGATATGATCATAGAAGGTAATTTTACTGTTGAGGCTCCAATCGATAAGTTGTTTGATTTCATGCTGAAACCGGAAAGCATAATGACATGCATTCCCGGTACAGAATCAGTAAGAGTAATTGATGAGACTTCATATGAGTGTCTTGTCAAACAGAAGGTTGGTGTTATTACAGCAAAACTGAAATTCATAAATAAAATTACAAATATTGATAAGCCCAATCACATTGAGATTGAAGGAAATGGGGAAGACATAACTAAACTCGGGCATTTCAAAAATAAAACATCTGTTGACCTTAAAGAAGTATCACCTGGTACAGTTGAGATCAAATATGTTTCAGATGTAAGCATTGTGGGCAAGCTTGCAATGTTCGGGGACAGAATCATGAGAGCAAAGGCAAAAGACACAGAAAAAGAATTCACAAAAAACCTCAAAGAAAAGCTGAAGTCAATAGTTTGATTTTTCTTAAATAAGATTTAATAAATTCTTAAAAAAACTCAAACTGTTATCTTTCTGATTCTTAATAATCAATTTATTACAATCAAATGAATAAAAAAAGGGAGCTTTTTCAGCTCCCTTTTTAAATGTGTCTTTTTCTTTATTTTCTTAGAAGAAGTAATATGCTCCTACCCTGAACATATTAACAGTGCCCTTGGAACCATAAAACTGATCTGTTGCTCCAAGTCTCGCATAACCTGAATAACGTGTATATATGTTAGCCCACTCTACACCCAGTCTTACTGCAGGGTTTACATCATATGTAAGGTTTACAATGCAATGCTGCATGTTTACTACATCATTATTCGCCGTTCCATTTCTCTGTGCTCTCCATGCTGAGCTTACAGATGAGCTGCCATAACCGTAAAAACCATTGATTGCAACTGCGTTTGTGAACCAATAACTCATCTGGCCCCATGTTCCTACGATTGGTGTTGCAGCCCAACCCGTATTTACATTACCAGTTCTCTGGTATGAATTTCCAGAAGTGGTTGACCATGAAGCACCACCAGGACCGGACAGCCAGCCAATATTCTGTCCTATAAAGCCTGCGCCTGACAATGAAAGTGCCCCTGCCTTATTTCCTTTTTTCTCAGGAATGATTGGGATAAAACCTTTTAATATAACTGCCCATGAGTTTACATTCTCGTCAGCATATCTCTGAGGTACTCCAACAGCTGCTGCCTGTGATATGGCTGATCTTTTCTCTGTTCCAAAAAAACCGCCTATACCAAACAACATCTGCCAGGGACCGATCTTGCCGCATGAATCAGTTGTATAAGTCAATTCACCTTCTACAAAAGGAATTCCACTTCTTGTATAACCGTCAACTCTGCTTGCTCCGCCCGCTGTTCCCATTGCTGCGCCAGGAGACATTAAACCTATCATATAGGCAAAGTTTTTGTTAAGGTCCTGGTTAAATACAATCTGAGGCTGACGATTCCCCTTCATGAAAGGAGCGAGATCATCATCACCCATTAGCATTCCACCATAGGTCGGTACCATACCGAATGCCTGCCACTGCTGACCTATTGTTAATTTGGATTTTCCCCAGTCAAATCTCATCCATGCATGTCTCAGTGTTGCTACACCGTAATTAGCTGTTCCATTCCATTTTCCCTGGAAATCAGCTTCGATGAATGCTGATGTTTTTGCGCCCCATCCATCCGGACCTTTTACAAGAAGGTTAAGAGTGGTTGCGCCTGATGCTGCAAAAAAGTTGCCATATTCATCAGCTTGATTCTGATTTCCACGATAAGTTTCCCTTGGAGCTGCGTTTGTATCAGCGCCTGTACCTTTTGTTGCATAACCCATATCAAACTTTACAAAACCACCGATGGTTACATCATATCTGCTTGTTGCGCTTCCTGCATAGGTAATTGCAGGCACTGCAAGAAATAATGCAAGCATAATAACAATAACTTTTTTCATTCCTGCCTCCTTTTTTGTTTTAAATACATTTTTGAATTTACTGCTTTGTATTTTACTGTTAGTAAAACTATTATGAGCTCTCACTTCACCTCCTTTTTGATTAAACTATTTTAATTTATAACAATGACAAGAATCTGTGTCAAGAAAAAAATTAAAATATTTTAAGAAAAGAAGATAATTTTTCGTAATTGAAAATCATCCAATAAACCCGGTAATATTTTGTGTTTTCAGGAATTAGTTTAGATCAATACCTTTAGTATTGACATAGTCAGTAGTTTATATTATAAAAAAACGTGTGCGGGAATAACTCAGCGGTAGAGTGCAACCTTGCCAAGGTTGAAGTCGCGGGTTC
>CAYSBW010000006.1:67637-69555 GCA_964429485.1 uncultured Syntrophorhabdaceae bacterium | reverse complement strand
CCATTCGCTGCTTGGCCTGTATTACGAAAATGCAAAATAGAGATAATATTCATAATTGTTTACGGACTACATTTATGTATTTTTTATTTTATCTTTCATACCATTGCGTAGTTTCTATTATATGAATTGTACTGCCGCTGCAATATGGGGAAGGGTGAAATATCAGAATTTAATATTATAACTCTTTATAATGATTATAATTATTTATTAATCCTGTTAAATATGTAATTTATCAGGATGTCTGGCATAGACATTGCATAAATTAAAAATAAGACAGAGGCGTCTTTGATCCAATGATGGATGAAAGACGTTTTTTTATTTTAATAAGAAGGAGGTGATACAGAAAAAATCAGTTTAATGAATGTAGCGCTTAGTATTTTTTTGAGGAACCAGTAATATAATTCAGGAGGTGTAAAATGAAATTTACAAAATGTGTATTATTATTTTTGATTGTTTTTTTTCTTATGACAACAGTTATTGTCCATGCGATGGAAACAGAACCTGCAGAGGCGAAAACTAACCAGGAAAAGTCTGAAGAGAAGGTTACAGGGAGTGGTGCTTTAAGCGTTTATAATCAATATATTTTTCGTGGATACGAAATAGGACGGAGCGGCCTTGTTATTCAGCCTTCACTAACAGCATCATTCAAGGGTTTTTCAGCAACTTTCTGGGGTAACATGGATACCAATCAGCGCAGCACTAAAACAGCCGGCTTCAATCCTGAGACTCAGGAATTTAAAAAAGGATGGGATGAAACAGATCTTACGCTTAGTTATACCCGTTCCATTGGCAAGGTATCTTTAACGGGTGGCTATATTTATTATGGAACAAAATATTGCGATGAAACTGAGGAATTGTTTATATCTGCTGCTTATGATGTTTTTGCAAAACCGACAATTGCAATTTACAGAGATATTACAAGTTACAAGGGTACCTATTTCAACCTTTCCTTTTCTCACTCATTGCCTGTTTACAGGGATACAACCCTTGATCTGGGTGCATCCTTCGGATACTTTATAGGTGAAAGCGATTACTGGAGAACCTATGATGAGAGAACGGCAAGCTATGACGGAAGTAAGTATAAAGGATTCCATGATGGTATGGTAAAAGCAGGTTTTACCATACCCATTACAAAGGAATTTGCTGTACAGCCCATGGTTCAGTACTGGTTCCCTCTATCAAATGATGCAAAAAAAGAATATACCAATGCAACTGATATAAAGGATTCATATAACCCTAACGGGCCTGTTAAAAGTAATTTAGTTTACGGTATAGGTTTTACTTACAGTTTCTAATGTCAATGGTTGTTGCATCGAAGCAACAGCCAGAACTCTGATCGATCAGATAAAATCAAAACACAGGACATTGAAGTCTCGTAGTTGCGCAATACAATCCTTCCAGGGTGGGCAGGATGATTGGGTTGCCTGTACAAATAAATATTAAGGAGGCTTTAATATGGATACAAAAATAGTTTTAGATACCATGTGGGTGCTGATTACAGCAATGCTGGTTTTTTTCATGAATCTTGGTTTTGCAATGGTGGAATCAGGCTTTGCCCGCGCCAAGAACTGTGTGAACATTCTGTCCAAAAATTTCATTGTTTTTGCAGTATCATCTATCGGGTTTCTTGTATTGGGCTGGGGTATTATGTTCGGAGACGGCAATAGCTTTTTCGGTATGCAAGGTCTTTTTTTCCTTACTGGTGCTGATAATTCACCGGCTACCGGAGATTCTTACAAAGGTGTATATTCAGCATTGAACTGGACTGGTGTACCACTGCTTGCAAAGTTTTTCTTTCAGCTTGTATTTTGTGGCACTGCTGCAACAATAGTCTCAGGAGCTGTAGCTGAGCGGATTAAATATAAATCCTTTATTGTTTTTACTTTTGTCATGGCTTTATTTATCTACCCTGTTGTTG
>CAYSBW010000006.1:0-67627 GCA_964429485.1 uncultured Syntrophorhabdaceae bacterium | reverse complement strand
CTGGATCTGGGGTGGCGGCTGGCTTTCAAAACTCGGTATGTTTGATTTTGCAGGTTCCACAGTAGTTCATTCTGTAGGTGGGTGGTCTGCATTGGCAGGTATATTGATTCTTGGTCCCCGTTTCGGAAAATACAGCAGAGATGGTAAAATAAATCCCATACCAGGCCATAATCTGAGTATTGCAACAATAGGTGTTTTTGTACTCTGGCTGGGCTGGTTTGGGTTTAATCCAGGATCAACCATGGCTGCTGATCCTGTTGCTATTTCACATGTTGTTATGACTACAAATACAGCGGCCATAGCAGCAACATTAACTTCCACCATGATTGCCTGGCTGCTTCTCGGAAAACCTGATCTTGGCATGACACTTAACGGTTGTCTGGCAGGACTTGTTGCAATTACTGCTCCTTGTGCCTTTGTAAGCATAGGAAGTTCGCTGATTATCGGAGCAATTGCAGGTATGCTTGTAGTGCTGGCAGTTATATTTTTTGACAGGGCAAAAATTGATGATCCTGTCGGAGCATTGTCGGTGCATCTGGTAAATGGTGTTTTCGGGACTTTGGCAGTGGGTCTTTTTGCACAGGATAAACTTACAGGAACAACGACTGGAAATGGATTATTTTTTGGTGGCGGTATGAAACTTCTGGGAGCCCAGTTTACAGGTGTGGTGGCTTCTGGAGCCTTTGTTTTTGCTGTTGCATTGGTAGCATGGGTAATAATAAAGGCATTGATGGGACTAAGAGTTTCGCTACAGGAGGAGATAAACGGTCTGGATATTGGAGAGCACGGGAATAGTGCATATCCTGAATTTCTTACGAGAAAAACTGCATATTCCTATATCTCAGAAGGAACCGCAACTCCTGTAAGAGAAAAATCAATACTAAGAGAGAAATCTCTGGTAGGGGAGGGTAGATAAATGAAGCATATAATTGCAATAATTAGACCTGAGAAACTTGATGATGTAAGGCAAGAACTTGAAAAAGTGGGTTATTCAGGTTTGATGATTTCTGAAATATCAGGCCATGGAAAACAAAAAGGTGTTATTCAACAATGGCGTGGAGAAAAATATAAAGTGGATCTGATTCCTAAAATTAAACTGGAAGTGGTTGTAAAGGATAGCGAGCTGGGTATTATAAAAAAAACTATTGTTGAAAATGCCCGGACAGGAGAAATTGGAGATGGCAAGATGTTTATTTCCGATGTTTCGGAAGTAATCAGAATCAGAACAGGCGAGGAAGGTGAAGTTGCATTATGATTTTGCGGAAAAAAGTTCCCCGACAAAAGCCGGGGAACTGGATTCCACTATTTTTTTAGTTACCGCAGCGCTCTCCAATTTTACTTGTTATATAGTAAGGATGATAAAACACAATGATGTGTGATTAAAAGATCGGCAGGTTTCTTTTTAATAATTTAAATACTTTTAAGACAAAGGTGTCTTTAACCTAACCATTCGGTTAAAGACACCTTTTTTTATTTTATTAACTCAACTTCAGATATGGAGGTTTATTTATGAAAAGAGTTACAGTTTTAACTTTGTTTTTATTAATTTCCGTTACAGGAATGGTTTTTGCGGAAGGCCCGGCAACAAAGACAGATACCGGTGATACTGCCTGGCTACTTATTTCAACAGCCCTTGTTTTACTGATGACCCCGGGGCTTGCATTTTTTTATGGTGGAATGGTAGGACGTAAAAATGTTCTTGGCATACTTATGCAAGGTTTTACTATTCTTTGCGTTGTAAGTATCCAGTGGGTTCTCATAGGGTACAGTCTTTCATTTGCTCCTGGAAATGGTTTCTGGGGGAGTCTTCAGTGGGTTGGGCTCAAGGATGTGGGTTTTGAACCATACAATGATTATGCGGCAACAATACCCCACCAGCTATTTATGGCGTTTCAGATGATGTTTGCAATTATTACCCCTGCTCTAATGATAGGTGCCTTTGCTGAAAGAATGAAATTCTCAGCCTTTTTAATATTCATGGTACTCTGGGTAACTTTTGTGTATGATCCTGTATGCCACTGGGTATGGGGTATTGGCGGATGGCTTAAAGAGTTGGGAGCTCTTGATTTTGCAGGTGGAACAGTTGTCCACATAAATGCTGGTATAGCTGCACTTATGGTTGCCATTTTTATTGGAAAAAGAAATGGAAGTGGCCACAAAGCAATATTACCTCATAATCTTCCTTTTACAATACTTGGCACAGCTCTTCTCTGGTTCGGCTGGTTTGGTTTTAATGCAGGCAGTTCTCTCGGTGCAAATGCACTGGCGGTAAATGCTTTTGTTGTAACGAATACTGCAGCAGCAGCAGCAGGTTTGACTTGGGCAATTCTTGATTGGATATTTCACGAAAAGCCTACTATGCTTGGAACAGCTACAGGAGCAGTGGCGGGTCTTGTGGCCATAACTCCTGCAGCAGGGTTTGTCAGTGCTCTTTCTGCGATTGCAATAGGTATTTCGGTAAGTGTGCTCTGTTATTTTGCAGTTTCAATTATAAAACCGAAATTTAATTATGATGATGCTCTTGATGTATTTGGTGTTCATTGTATTGGAGGTATATGGGGTGCCCTTGCTACAGGTCTTTTTGCTTCAAAATCTGTGAATCCTGCTGGAGCAGATGGTTTGTTCTTTGGAAACCCGAAACAGTTTGTAATACAGTTGATAGCAGTAGCAGTGACATTGGTGTATAGTTTTGCAGTTACTTTCATTATTTATAAGCTCGTTGATTTTGTTATAAAAGTGAGAGTTGATAAAAAAGATGAAATTACAGGTCTTGACCTGACGCAGCATCATGAAAATGCATATACTGTTCTGGAATAGGAGGAAGAAAATATGAAACTTGTTATAGCTATTATAAAACCCGACAGGTTGGAGACCGTAAAAGAAGAACTTTACAAGGCAGATGTAAATCTTATGACAGTGAATGAAGTTCTTGGTCATGGCAGACAGATGGGTGTTACGGAAATTTACCGTGGGGCAAGAGAAGTGGGAAATCTTTTACGAAAAATACGTCTCGAGATAGCGGTAAATGATAATTTCGTTGAACAGACAGTGAATGCAATTGTCAGGGGTGCGCAGACAGGTGAAGTGGGTGATGGCAAGATATTTGTTGTTGATCTGGCTGACTGTATAAGAATTCGTACGGAAGAGAGAGGAAGTGAGGCCATAGGAGGATAGCTAAAGATAGAGACGCTTTTTTTCTGGACTGAAATGTTCCATGGCGTAACGCAGCATTGTTCTTGGCATTTTACTGTGATGCTCGCGCAAAAATGTTTCCTCAGCTTCTTCAGAACAACGTTTGCCGATTTCTCTCAACATCCAGCCTGTAGCCTTATGGATAAGATCTTCCTTATCCATAAGGAGAATTGTGGCAATGGCAATGGCATCGTTGTATATTCCTTTTTTTATGAAATGAAATGTAGAGACGATTGAAATGCGCCTTTCCCAGAGACTATCGGACCGGGCAAGATCGTACAGTATCTCCTTTGATTTTCCGTCAAGATAGACACCTACAATTTTTTCGGCAGAGAGATCCACAAGGTCCCAGTTATTGATAAATGATGTGTGCCTGAGATAGAGATGAAATATTTTTTCTTTTTCCAGGCTATTACCTCTGTTAAATTGTGCGATAAGTATCAGAAGTGCAATGAACCTCTCTTCGTGGATTTTAGATTTAAGAAGTATCAGTATTTTTTCTACGGGCAGATCTGTAAACTTTTTTGAAATTTTACGTAATATCGGAACAACTATACCAATAAAGATATCACCCTCGCCATACTGACCGGGGCCGGTTTTGAAGAATCTGCGGAGCACCTCTGCCTTCTCAGGGTTTACATTGAGTTTCAGTTCTTTTCTCAACTTATTAAGCATTAATTATAATATGTGTCCTTTGTGAAGTCTGCGTCAAGATTAAATGAACAGACAACTGCGAAGAAATTCCCTATTTTCCTGGAAATATTTGATAAATAGATCATGTTGGTTTTTTTGAAGGTTAACAAAAAGATTTTATTTTTTACTTGTACTTTTAATATCAGAAATTCTGTACATGGAAGTGCAGATCCATCTTCCCTTAACGATCTATGAGGGTTTTCAAAATAATAGAACACTGCTGTTCATTTATATTTAAGATTTACAATGGATAAAACATTTTGCAAACTTATATCGGAGGTGGATTATGGAATCAATAAATAATATAATAATTTTGAGGGTCGCAGATTTATCAAAATATCCCCTTCAAAATGGAAGACAAAATGGAGGAATTGAAATATCTTGTATGGAATATGGAAAAGACACTGTGAAGAACATGGTAAGAATATGACAAAGATTGCAGTGCAGGTCATAAGATAGTTAACTCTACAGAAGTAATTTAATTTTACAAAAGGAGGAAATAGTGGAGCTTATAAAGATATTCGGATCTAATGTTTTTAATGATAAGGTTATGCAAGAGCGGCTGCCCAGAGAAATCTATAAGGCCCTGAAAGAGACAATTGAAAAAGATGTACCACTGGGGCCGGATGTTGCAGATGTAGTAGCCAATGCTATGAAAGATTGGGCTATTGAAAAAGGGGCAACACACTATACACACTGGTTTCAACCCTTAACAGGTATAACTGCTGAAAAGCATGACTCATTTATATCACAGACAGAGGATGGCACAGGAATAATGGAATTTTCAGGTAAACAACTGATTCAGGGGGAGCCTGATGCTTCGTCCTTTCCCAGCGGTGGCCTGCGTAGTACATTTGAGGCAAGAGGTTATACGGCTTGGGATTGTACTTCACCGACATTTTTAAAAGAAGACACAAACGGTAATGTTATTCTTACGATCCCCACAGCCTTTTATTCCTATTATGGAGAGGCCCTTGATAAGAAAACGCCTCTTTTGAGATCCATGAGGGCTGTTTCAAAACAGGCATTGCGTGTCCTGAAGGCTTTGGGCAATACTACGTCAACTAAAGTAACAGCTACTGTAGGACCGGAACAGGAGTATTTCCTTGTAGATAAAAATTTATATATGGAACGTATTGATCTGATGATGACAGGAAGAACACTCTTTGGTGCTCCTGCTCCCAAAGGTCAGGAACTTGAGGACCAATATTTCGGGTCCATAAAGGAGAGAGTTTCTGCTTATATGCATGAACTTAATGTGGAATTATGGAAAATGGGAATTACATCAAAAACACAACATAATGAAGTTGCTCCTGCACAATATGAAATGGCGCCTATTTTTGCAACTACAAACATAGCCACCGACCATAATCAGCTGGTTATGGAGACAATGCAGAAGGTTGCCTTTCGCCACAATCTTGTATGCCTTCTTCATGAAAAGCCCTATGCGGGCATAAACGGTTCAGGCAAGCACAACAATTGGTCATTATCTACAGATGATGGCATTAATCTGTTGGAACCGGGAAGTACGCCAGGAGAGAATGTTAAGTTTCTTTTATTTTTATGTGCATCCATCAAGGCTGTGGATGTTCATGCTGATATTATCAGGGCAACCTGTGCACATGCAGGGAATGATCACCGCCTCGGTGCCAACGAAGCTCCTCCTGCAATTATTTCAATTTTTATGGGTGAGGAATTGACAGAGATTCTTGAAAGAATTGCAAAAGGCGAAAAAATATCGAGTAAGGGCGCTCAATTTATGAATGTTGGAGTAGATACATTGCCTATAATCCCAAAGGATAATACTGACCGCAACAGAACTTCACCCTTTGCTTTTACTGGTAATAAGTTTGAGTTTCGAACCGTAGGATCATCCCAGTCAATTGCAGGACCTAACGTTGCCTTGAATACAATTGCAGCAGAAGCTCTGGATGAGATAGCTACACGCCTGGAAAAGGCAGATGATACAAATGCTGAAGTTACTGCAATCATAAGAGAAATTTATACAAAACACAGCCGTGTTATCTTTAACGGGAATAATTATTCAGAAGAATGGATAGGTGAGGCTAAGAAGAGGGGTTTGCCCAACATAACAAATTCTGTTGATGCCCTGAAAGCTTTTGTAACAGAAAAGGCGTTTAATCTTTTTGGAAAATATGGGGTTTTGTCAAAGAAAGAGTTACATTCCCGTTATGAAATTTATGTAGAACACTATGCAAAACAAATTAATATTGAAGCTCTTGCATCAATAGACATGGTTAAGAAACAATTTATTCCTGCAGCTACAGAATATGCAACTTTTCTTGCCAATTCCATAACAAGCTTTCAATCAGTGTCAATCCCTGCTCCTGTCCAGGAAGATCTTGTTAAGAAATTGGGTGGCCTGCTTGTTTCTGCCTATAAGAATATTTCAAAACTTGAATCTGCAACTACGAGAGCTCAGAGTATAACTGATGTTGTTAAAAAGGCGGAGACCTATCGTGATAAGGTGATTCCCGCAATGAATAGCCTCCGGGCTGATGTTGATGCCATGGAGATGATTGTTCCAAGAGATATGTGGCCCGTGCCGGTTTATGCGGACCTGCTTTTTAAATTATGAACTCCATTACTGGAAGGAATTAGATTTAAAAGATAATTCAATATCACCAAATTTAAATAACAAAAGCCATTTCTGGTCAAAACAGAAATGGCTTTTGTTATGTCTTGACAATTTTTTGTAATAATATGAAAATAAAAAGTAAAATAGATAAAATTAACAATTTTTAGAAAAGGAGATTATATGCCTATCATTCAAGTCAATTTAATAGAAGGAAGAACAGTGGAACAGAAAAGAAAACTTGCTGCCGGAATAACTGATGTTGTTGTGGAATGTCTTAATGTTGAACCTGATTCTGTAAGGATTATCATTCAGGATATGGCAAAGCATGATTATGCGATAGCCGGTAAGCTTTTTATAGATAAAAAATAAAAAAATTCTTTTTCAGGGGATTACAGGATACTGATTTACTGATAGATGATGGAACTTACTGCATCGTTAAAACTCAGTAGTTTTGAATATTCATAAAGAGTTGACATTGCCATGCTTTCCGTATGTATACCTGATTCTTCCACAGCAGCAATAGGATTAAGACCGCCTACTGCTATCATGCCGACTTTATCAGCCCCTACCGGAATATCCAGTAAGGGTTGATTCGGCTTGCCAAAGAGTATTTTTCCACCGATACCCTTTCTTATCATCTTGTTGCTTAACTCTTCCGCTTCGTTTATGCTGACGACCGGTATTTCACGGAAACTTGCAAGTATTTTTCCTGAATTTTGCTTTATTGCACCGGTAACGTTGGTCATTCTGCTTCGAATAAAGATTTCAAGAGGGTCAAGAGAAGATCCTTCATAGCTTATCAGGGATACAAACCTTCGGGGATTTCCCTCCTGAACTTCTATTACACCGCCATATCTTGAAACAACCGGTATGCCTGTTTTTAGAAATATGCCATTTAGTGTAATGCTGCATACTGTGCCTATGCCAACAGTGTTTTTGGGAATCAGAACATCCCCGATCCTTTCGCCGTTTTTTGCCATTATGATTTTATTGCACATTATATATGGTGAATCAAAAACTTCTGCCATTATCTTTAATACATCTCTAAGTTTCTTTTCAGGGAAGAAAGATATATTAAGAATGACATTTCCTTTCATGGAATCTATATTAAAATCTGTAAGATAGGAAAGACTGTCTATTCTACTTATAACAAAATTTACCCTTTCAGAGACAAAAGAACTATTTAGTTCAAGCCGTCCCTTTTCAGTTATTGTCCTTCCCCTTTTACCCCTGACAAGGGTGAATCCTTTATCATCAAGAAGTTTCAGATAATGCCGTACCGTTCTCTCGGAAAGTTCAATTCCTTGAGGCAGCAGTTCGCGGGCCAGTTCAGTGGAACCCATAACATTCTGCTGCCTGTCCAGCACTCTTAGAATGGTAAACATTACTTTATTCATTACTAAACAATTCCGTATGCAAGCATAGCCTTTGCAACCTTTACAAAACCCGCAATGTTTGCACCGGCAACATAATCTCCTTTTTTGCCATATGCCTCTGCAGCTTCTATACATGATTTATGTATTTTTTTCATTATATCCAGCAGAATCTGATCAACCTTTTCTCTATGCCAGGTTAGTTTGAGACTGTTTTGACTCATCTCAAGTCCTGATACTGACACTCCCCCTGCATTGGCTGCTTTCCCGGGTCCGAAGAGCACGTTGTTTTCCTGAAAAATTTTGACAGCTTCCGGAGTAGAAGGCATGTTGGCTCCTTCTACCACACACATACATCCGTTTTTAACAAGAGCTTCTGCATTTTTGCCATCCAGTTCATTTTGTGTTGCACAGGGCAGGGCCACATCAATTTTTAATCCCTGTTCCCTTATAACATCCCATACATTGTCTCCAAGATAGCATACAGTGCCGAATTTATCGGCATAATCTTTGATACGTCCTCTTTTTATGTTCTTCAGTTCCATTACATAATCAAATTTATTGCCACAAATTCCTTCATCATCAACTATTGTGGCATTGGAATCACAAAGAGTAATTACTTTTCCTCCGAGTTGATTGACTTTCTGCAGGGCATACTGTGATACATTTCCCGAACCGCTTATGGCAACTACCTTTCCTTTAAAATCCATGTTACGCGTAGCGAGCATTTCAGCTGCAAAATACACGGCTCCGTATCCTGTGGCTTCAGGTCTTATAAGGCTGCCACCATATTCGAGACCTTTCCCGGTAAGTACACCGGAATGTTCATTGACAATCTTTTTGTAATAGCCGAATAAGTAACCTATCTCTCTACCTCCCACTCCGATGTCTCCCGCAGGAACATCTATTTCAGGGCCGATATGTCTGAAAAGTTCTCTCATAAAAGCATGACAGAACCTCATAACTTCATTTTCAGATTTTCCCTTTGGATCGAAATCCGAGCCGCCTTTGGCTCCTCCCATTGGAAGAGTTGTCAGAGAATTTTTAAAAATTTGTTCAAAACCGAGAAATTTTAAAATGCTGAGATTAACAGAAGGGTGGAATCGCAAGCCGCCTTTATATGGTCCGATGGCATTATTAAACTGTATCCTGAAACCCCTGTTTATTTGAACTTCACCTCTGTCATCAACCCAGGGAACTCTGAAGATTATCATTCTATCCGGTTCGACTATACGTTCGTATATTTTTGCCTTTACAAATTCCGGGTGCTTGCCTTCTGTAGTAGCAAGAGACTCCATAACTTCTTTGACGGCCTGTTGAAATTCCGGTTGATTCGGGTCATTTTTTATTACTTTTTGAAGTGCATCGTTGACAGCAGACATTTGGATCCTCCTATTTATTTATTTTTGAGTTTTCTTTGTAATTTTGTTGGTGGATCTTATCCAGATAGTATCGCAGCAGGTGGAATTTGTCTCTCAGTTCAACTTTGCCGTGGTCGACTTCCCACAATTCTTCCATATCGTCCAGGACGTTTCTTGCTTTTTCAACCAGAATCCCTTCTTCCTGAGCAGCTATGCTGTCGTCCAATACAAATTTGTTTAAAATATTGGGCGGTGTATTTTTATGTTTTCTGAAGGGAATAATTTTATTGGATGATTCCATGTACCACCTCGATACAAAGTGTGAGTTTATGATAAAAATAAAACCTAAAAGACCCACTTTATACAATCAGGTACAAACTAATTATGATGTAGGTAATTGCACTAATAAATACATAGGGGATTACACTACAATACTTATAAACGTATTATTATCGAGCGTCTAACCAATGTACCGCATGTTTGATTAATTCTGTGGCATTTTTTAACTTTAATTTTTCTTTTATTTTTGCACGGTATGATTCAACCGTTTTTACACTGAGGTTAAGATTTTCTGCGATTTGTCGTGTTCCTATGCCCTGACCTATAAGCTGAAATACCTCGAGCTCCCTGTCGCTCAGAACATCTATTGCAGATTGATTGGGTTCGGTTTTTCCTTCAATAAACCTCTTAACAATGTTTGAACTTACACCCTCGCTTATGTATAATTCCCCACCCAGAACTTTGCGAATAGCCTCCATCATTTTTTCTATTGCTTCCTGTTTCATTATATAGCCCTTTGCACCTACACGCAGAGCGCGCTCTGCAAAGAGAGATTCATCATGCATGGACACAACCAGTACCGGCAAGTTGTCGTAACGGGTTTTAATAATTTTGATTAACTCTATACCGTCAATCCCCTGAAGAGAGATATCTACAATCATCAAATCGGGAAGTGATTTTTTTAATGATTCAAGAGCATTCTGTGCGCTGTCTGCTTCTCCGCAAACCAAAAGATCAGTTTCCTGATTTATCATCTGGGCAAGTCCTTTTCGTACAATCGGATGATCATCTACGATGAATATCTTTCTTTTGCCCTTAATGGAATTGGAACTATTCTGTTTCTTTTTCATCACTGCCTTTTCTTCCCTTCCTTCTTTCCTTGTTTTTAAATGTGCATGTTACCGTAATACCGCCTTCGGGCCTGTTTTGCATATCAAGAGATGCACCTATCATATTTGCCCGGTGTTTCATTATAATCGTTCCCATTCCCGGGCCTTCCCGGGCAATATCATGGACATTGATGGTTTTGCCGTTATCTTTGATTGTAAGTATTGATAATTCATTGTTTTCAGTAAATTCAATCAGTATTTTTGTGGCCTTCCCGTGTTTTACGGCATTATTTGCCGCTTCCTGGATTATTCTATATATGTGGATGGCCACGAAGTTGTCATATAAAAGAAGAGGCTTATTGTATTTAACAATGCACTCTATATTGAACATCTTTTCCATGTTTTTGGATAGTTCCGAAAGGGCTGGCATGAGGCCGTCTGCTCCCAATCTTATTGGATAGAGACCGCGCGCAATAATTTTTGTCTCAGTTATGGCCTCATTAATGAGAGAAACAATTTCTCCTGCTTCCTGCGTTTCTTCAAAGGATTTTTTATTGAGCTTTTGTTGTAAAACCTTACCAAGAAAAGCAATTCCTGTTAGTTGCTGACATAGACTATCATGCAAGTCCTGTCCTATTCTCTGTTGTTCGCGTTCACTTATTTCAAGCACCTCTTTTTCCAGATTTTTCCTTTCAATAATTTCACCGATGTGTTTTGCTACAGCATTCAAAAGATTTCTTTCCTCTTTAAGAAAAGGTCCTTCGTCGCACTCAGGCTGTTCCTCTACATAACATACTTCAAGTGAACCTTCCATTTTTCCATGCACAAATATACCGGATGATTGTTTCCACGGTGTTTCTGTATAATTTGCAGTTTTATAAATCTGTTGATCCACACTTATTTTAGCACATGTAATTTGGGGGTATTGCCATGCAGAAGGAATTATATCAACAATACCACAAAGAATTTTATCAAGAGATATGGGATATTTTTCAACAAGGTTTGAAATGGCATAGAGACAATTTAATTCCTTGATTCTTTCTGCAAGAGCATGGGTCTTCTTTTGCAGAGCATCCTTAACTCTTTTATTTTTTTGTTCAGATATTTTTAATTGTTCAATTTCTTTCTGTAGAATAGGTATTTTAATATCAACAGATTCTTTGCATTTTTTAACAGAATCCATGGCTTGCTTATCTGATTTACTGCAGGATGTTATTTTACTTTTAAATCCTGACATTTTAAATCATATACCACAATTAACCTTAAAACAAAAGCCGATGCTATTGACTTTGTTTGTTATAAGAAGTATTTTTTCACCATGTCCGGACAATTTATTAATTCTTTATACCTGCCGCAGGAACAGAAAGAATCCGTTGCATGGTGGTTTATGTTTAAAGGACATAGAATGTTTGTCACAACAGATTCCAGTTGCAAGGATTGCATAAATTGTTCTGATAAATATAACAAGGAGGATACCTGTTCCCAGACAAACAACTTTTTAAAAGAAAAAGAGGAAAGCAAAATAGCTGTTCCCCTTATTATATCACCTTGCCAGATGGGTTTGCAGGTATTGCGTTATCATTTTATAGGAACCCTTGACGGACGTAATTGTTTTTCTGCGGAATTACCGGATACCTTTAACCTACCGGAAGAAGGATCCTTGAAAGGTTTATGGGATCTCTACGGGCATCTCGATGAAGACCTCTATAAAGTTGCTGTCAGAGCACTTCAGATAGTAGACTGGGATAGAACACACCAGTTTTGCGGAAGATGCGGTACAAGGACAATAAACAGAGATGATGTGCGGGCGAAGGAATGTCCTAAATGCAAGTTTGTAATGTTTCCCAGGATTTCTCCTGCTGTTATTGTTCTCGTTGAGAAAGAGGAAATGGTATTGCTTGCCCGTGCAAAACGATTTCCTACTGAATTTTATAGTGTACTTGCAGGTTTTGTGGAGCCGGGCGAAACTCTTGAAGAAGCCATACATCGTGAAATAAAAGAGGAAGTTGGTATTGATGTTAAGGAGATACGTTATTTTGGCAGTCAGCCTTGGCCTTTTCCTGATTCTCTTATGATAGCCTTTACTGCAAAATATGCAGGAGGTGAGATAATGGTTGACGGTGAAGAAATAGCTTTTGCAGGGTGGTTCAATTCCAGGAACCTTCCCGAAATCCCTAAACGTATCAGCATTGCTAGACAATTAATAGACTGGTATATTGATAAGCACAGATAAATAAAAAGAAAAATATAAAATGCCGAAGACGGGACTCGAACCCACACAGGCTTACAGCCTACTAGACCCTGAATCTAGCGCGTCTACCAATTCCGCCACTTCGGCTTAATTTTGTATTAACTTATATGGATATGATGGATATGTCAAGAGGTGTATATGATAACATTTGAATCTCTCAATGATTTTGAGAGTTTCCCCAATATTTTTCTTACAATAGGCAACTATGACGGTATGCACATTGGTCATAGAAAAATTATTGAAATAGTAAAGAAAAAAGCATTAGAAGTTTCCGGTACGTCAATGCTAATGACTTTAAATCCCCATCCCATGAGCATTTTGAAGCCTGATAGCCATCTTGGTCTTATCGTACCTGTAAATGTGAAAAAAAAGCTTATTGAAGACAGCGGTATTGATGTCTTGTTGTTATTACCCTTTACAGATCAATTTCGCATGATGGAGCCTGAGGAGTTTGTTGGAAATATACTGATCAAAAAACTTGGAATAAAGGGATTGGTGGTAGGTTACGATT
Organism: uncultured Syntrophorhabdaceae bacterium; assembly: GCA_964429485.1. Taxonomy (GTDB): domain Bacteria; phylum Desulfobacterota; class Syntrophorhabdia; order Syntrophorhabdales; family Syntrophorhabdaceae; genus JAPLKB01. Next base: position 54,538 of record CAYSBW010000006.1, on the reverse strand, counting down.
TCAGATTCGGTAAAAATGGTAAAGGCAATACTGATACATTAAAAAAACTGTCTGTCGTATACGATTTTTCCTTTGAGGTAATGGATGCTGTTGCTTTTAAAAACGAAAAAATAGGGAGCAACAAAATAAGAATATTAATTATGGAAGGAGATGTCAAAAAAGCCGGGATTTTTCTTAATAGGCCTTTTATGATAACGGGCCGGGTATCAAGGGGGTACGGTAGAGGCGGTAATATTGGTTTTCCTACTGTAAATATTGAGACTGAATTTGAAATTATCCCGAAAAACGGTGTTTACATCAGTGAAGTGGAAATCAATGGAATCAAATACGGTTCTGTCACTAATATTGGCTACAATCCGACCTTTAACAATAAGGAGAAATCCATCGAAACTTATATACTTAATTTTTCGGATAATCTTTATGGTAAGGAGTTATCCCTTTATTTCCATGAACGTATCAGAGAGGAGATAAAATTTAACAGTGTTGATGAGCTGAAGCAGAGGATCAACATGGATGTGCAGGCAGCCGTGTCATATTTTGAGATGCAGGATAGATAAAAAAACAAGGAATATCTGTTAAAATATTACAGGAGGCAGTTGAAATGGGGCTAAGATATGAAGAAGTAAGCGATGAAGTAGATACAATGCTAAGAGAAATAAAGGCTCAATATTTCCCAGAGTTAAAAAATGCAAAGATAAAGGTGCTCTTTGATTTGAAAAAGAGAAAATCAGGCGGACTCATCGTTCTTGGCCGTATTATGAAAACAAATGATTTGTTAAGACATTTGACAATAGATGAGGCCGGGGCTGTTGAGGGATATGATTATATTGTAACTATAGATAAATTATGCTGGGATAATATAGAAAAGATCGACAAGGAAAGGCTTATCAGACACGAGTTGAGACATGCTGTCTTTGATATTGAATCAGAGTCAAATCCATTCAAGATACAGGATCATACTGTATCTGATTTCTATGAAGAACTGGAATATAATAAGGATGATCCCCGCTGGCGTGAAAAACTTTGTACTCTTGTGAATGATATTTATGAACAACAAAAGGAGGACCGTCTCGATAAAAAGAAGAAAAAAGCACCAACAGGTTTGGGATAGAGGTTCTGTTAATTTTTCCCTTTGAATGCAGAATCAATTAGTATGAAAATTTTCCACTTTATATCCAAGAGATGATATACTTAATCTTTTTAGCTTTCAAATTATTAAAGAGGAGGCCGCATGGAACCGAGAGAAGTGAAATTAAACAGGTTGTTTCGAACCAAAGGGAAAACCCTTGTATTACCTTATGATCAGGGGCTGGAACATGGCCCGAGAGATTTTTTTCAGGCTACTTTTGCACGAGATCCCATGCATGTTATTGAAATTGCAAAACAGGCAAAATACGATGCAATGGTCCTGCATGTAGGTAATGCAAAAAGATATTTCAAAGATTTTTACGGGGAAGTGCCGCTGATATTAAAGGTCAATGGCAAGACGGAAATTCCTTCTGATGATGAGCCACTTTCACCGCTTACGGCAAGCATTGATGATGCATTGGCTCTTTCTGCTGTTGCAATAGGATATACCCTTTATGTGGGTTCAGCAAGACAGGATGAGGATATAGAACAATTTTCCGAAATAAGAGAAGCAGCGCATAAAAATGGATTACCGGTTATTGTATGGTCCTATCCAAGAGGTGAAGATATTAAGCAAAAAGGAGGGAAAGATTCTCTTTATGCTATTGAATATGCCGGTCGAGTTGCGGCTGAACTCGGAGCAGATATGGTAAAGTTGAATGTACCATCACTGAAAAAGAATGATAAAATACCTGAACCTTACAGAAGTTATGAAATAGGATTGGAAGATGCCATAAAACAGATTATTGCAAGCACAGGAGGTGTGCCTGTGATCTTTGCCGGAGGTGAAATGGTTTCTGATAATGATCTTATACAGAAAGCTGAAGTATGCATTAAGGCCGGTGCCTCGGGACTTATTTTTGGGAGAAACATATGGCAGAGACCTCTGAAAGAAGCAGTAGAAATAACAGGAAAGATCAAAAAAATAATTAAATAAAGTTTCAAAATAAGATGGAGAAAGAGCCATATGGTGATAAAAAATTTGAGGTCAAAAAAGTGACCTATCGGGTATTGTGTTGATTTTTACATGGAACATTATAAAACTATAGATCACGAAGCTGATATAGGATTTGAAATATCTGGAAATACCATGGAGGACCTTTACAGAAATGCTGTAGAGGCCCTCTTTTCACTTATCGTTAAACCTGGGAAAATGAAGCCGGAGAAGGGCAAGAGATTGGATTTGATAGAAAACGACGGGCAGGAACTGCTAATTGTTTTTTTGAATGAACTTCTTTATATGTGGGATATGGAAGGGTTTATACCAAGTGAAATGTCGTTAAAGATTCAAAGAAATAAACTCACCGGTACTGTAATCGGTGGAATTTATGATCCCTCAAGAGATACAATCAAAGGAGAAGTCAAGGCAGTTACCTATCATAAATTTTCAATTAAAGAAATAAATGGTATGATTAAGGCAACAGTAATAGTTGATTTATAAATTCATATTATTGTAAGCCCTTGAGCATGACAAACTTTTTTACTTGGATTCCAACGTCACGTTACAGGAGGGTGGAGGGCCTGTAGAGTGGAAAATCTGCGGAAAAATTTAAAAAAACTTGATAATAATAGATATCTGCTAAAAAAGCATGATCATATGCTAGTTGACGGGCTTATCTATATTAATAAAGAAATGCTTGATCAAATGGGAACTGATGAGAGTATAAGGCAAGTGGAAAATGTTGCCTGCCTGCCTGGTATTGAAGGCATGTCCATGGCGATGCCGGATATCCACTGGGGTTATGGTTTTCCTATCGGTGGAGTAGCTGCCTTCGACATAAAAAAAGGTGTTATTTCTCCCGGAGGTGTTGGCTATGATATAAATTGAGGTGTGCGATTAATGCGCTCCGTGCTGAGCCTTCATGACATTAAAGACAGGATCAAAGATATCGTGGACAGGTTATACATTAATGTCCCAAGCGGTGTTGGATCTTGCAGGAAAGATTTTGAACTTTCAAGGGATGAATTAAGAAAAGTTCTCAAGAAAGGTGCTGGCTGGGCTGTAGAAAATGGATATGGCACCCATGATGATTTATCATTTATAGAAGATCAGGGAAAAATTGAATTTGCAGTACCTGACAATGTATCAGACAGAGCTTTTAAAAGGGGAAAAGATCAACTTGGAACTCTTGGATCAGGTAATCATTTTGTTGAGATTGGTTTCGTAGAAAATATATATGATGAAAAAGTGGCTCATATTTTCGGCCTGTTTCAAAATCAAATAACCATTATGATACATACAGGTTCCCGGGGCCTTGGATATCAGATATGTGATGATTACATAAAAGAAATGTTAAGGGCATCTGAAAAGTATGGAATATTGTTACCTGACAGGCAGCTTTGCTGCGCTCCTGTTGAGTCCCCGGAAGGTCAGAAATATCTCGGGGCTATGGCATCTGCTGCAAACTATGCCTTTGCTAACAGACAAATGATTACCCACCGGGTTAGAGAGACCTTCGAGCAGATTTTCAATACATACGCAAACAGAATGGACATCTCTCTTGTCTATGATGTTTGCCATAATATCGCAAAAATAGAAAAGCACATGGACGAGACACTTTGTGTTCATAGGAAGGGTGCAACGAGAGCATTTTCAGCGGGACATCCGGCGCTTCCCGGGAAATATAAGGAAGCAGGCCAGCCTGTCCTGATTCCAGGAGACATGGGGCGGGCATCCTATGTGCTTTGTGGTACAGAACGTGCGATGGAGGAGACTTTTGGAAGTACATGCCATGGTGCAGGTCGTGTTATGAGCAGAAGCCAGGCAATTCGGGCAGCAAATGGGCGTTCTATTTCAATTGAAATGGAAAAAAGAGGGATATATGTTAAGGCTGCGAGCAGGGCAACTCTTGTTGAAGAAATGCCGGAAGCATATAAAGACGTATCGAAAGTAGTACAGATTGTTCATGATGCCGGTATATCTGAACTTGTCGCAAGAATTGTTCCTCTGGGTCTTATAAAAGGGTGATAAAAGAAAAATAAAGGGTTTCTACGGGGGTGTTATAATGAAAAAGAATAAAGGACTTATTATAATTTTTACCGGGAACGGTAAAGGTAAAACAACGGCAGCTCTTGGTGTTGCGCTCAGGGCAAGTGGTTGGGATATGAATACGCTCATGATAGAATTTATGAAGGAAGAAGGCAAATCAGGAGAGCAGAATGTTTGTCCTGAAATGTTGAAAAAGATAGACATATATCCCTTTGGAATGGGTTTTGTGTTTAGAGGAGAAGATCCGAGACCTCAGATGGAAATAGTCGAAAAAGCATGGCTTTTCATGGAAGAGATGCTTTCAAAAAAGAAATACCAGATTCTTATTCTTGATGAGCTGTCTGTTGGATTAAGCCTCAACCTGTTTCCTGTTGATAAAGTTATTAATTTTCTTAAATTAAAGGAAGACTCACTTCATGTAATTATAACTGGCAGGGATGCACCGGTTGAACTTATCAAAATTGCTGATATAGTTACGGAAATGAAAGAGGTGAAGCATATATTCAAGGAAGGAGTTACAGCAATGCCCGGACTGGATTATTGATTTGTAATGGAAGTTTTAGTAGATTATAGAACAACATATGCGCATGAGATGATTATGGATGTTGGTTTATATGCGAACCGAAAAACAGGAAAATGTTTTAAAGCTGTCTTTACATATTCTAAAAAAAAGAGTAAAAGAAATGAACTGTTCCAGTAAGGTAACTATGTATGGAGATATGAGATCCTGGTGAGTAAATAAATGTATTTCAAAAAAGAGATTTAAACAACCGGTTGTTGCCTGATAAGTAGAAAATTCTAATGACAAAAAAAGAGAAAAGAGTTTTTGTAAAACTATTAATATAATTTGAACAGGAGATGATATGGATCCCAAGGAAAAAATCATCCTCGCTCTTGATGTGGAACATTTTGAAGAAGCGCGCAGAGTGGTTATAGAGTTTAAGGATTATGTAGGAATGTTTAAGGTAGGAAAACAATTATTTACGCACTGTGGACCTAAAATAGTAGATTTTATAAAAATGAAGGATTCTAAAGTCTTTCTGGATCTTAAATATCATGATATACCAAATACAGTTTCCAAAGCTGTTATAGAAGCGGCAAAATTAGGTGTTGATATGCTCAATATACACGCTTCAGGCGGTCTGACTATGATGAAAGAAGCCAGGGCAGCACTTCTCAATTCTGTTAAAAAGCTCAATTTATACCGGCCTAAGATCATCGGAGTATCTGTTCTGACAAGTATAGATGATAATGAACTTAAGCGGATGGGTATAGATATCCCCGTGTCCAGATTAGCAAGGAATCTTGTCTTGCTTGCCAGAGAAGCTGAACTTGATGGTGTTGTTGCAGCAGGTGAAGATATTGTAATGATACGGGAATTATGCGGAAAGGATTTTGTTATAGTAACGCCTGGTGTAAGATTGGCATCAACAAAAGATGACCAGAAGAGAATAACAACCCCGAGGGATGCGATCCTCAGAGGAGCAACTTATATTGTTTTGGGAAGAGCAATAACAGAAAGTGAAAATCCGCAATCGCTTCTTGAGCAAGTGCGTGAAGATATAAAAAAATGCCTTATCTGACTAACAAGAACAGTGTAATCGAACTTTTAAGGAGCCGCCCTGCAACAGCCAAAAGGCTCTGGATAGAGCAGGGTTATGAGAAAACATTCGAAGAAGCTCTTCAGGAGGCAAGGACACAGGGTGTTTCCTTCAAAGTGCTTCAGAAAAACATTTTTTCAAAAAAATTTAATCATATAAAAGATCATTTGTGCCTTGAAGTGGATGAAGTTCCATATACTGATCCTGATGAGCTTTTAAATAATCTCAAATATCTTAAAAATCCTCTATTATGTGCTTTTGACGGTATCTTTGATCCTCAAAATCTGGGAAACATCTTGCGAAGTGCAGCCTGTTTTGGAGTTGATGCAATTATAATTCCCAAGGATCGCTCATGCAGTGTTACACAGACTGTAGTGACAATCTCAAGGGGAGGAATGGAGTATGTAAAGATAGTAAGGGTTGTTAATCTTGCACGATATATTGATGCTTTAAAAAAAGCAGGAGTTTTTTGTTATGGTCTCGATGAGAAAGGAGCTTCTCCTTTATGGAAAACCGACTTAAAAGATTCTGTCTGTCTTGTTTTTGGAAGTGAGGAGGGCCTCAGGAGACTTACAAAAGAGAAATGTGATGAAATTATTAGAATTCCAACCGAGGATTTTTTTCCAGCCTTAAATGTTGCAACATCTTTTGCTGTTTCTGTATTTGAGGCAAGGCGTCAGCGTTTAACAGCCCATACGGGTTGATGTGTAAGATTATGGAAATCCATCAGAAACTGAACGATTTAAAAGATAATATCAAAAGTCTTGAGAATATTGTTGTTGCTTTTTCAGGTGGTGTGGACAGCACTTTCCTTCTCAGGGTATGCATTGATGTCCTTGGCAGAAAAAATGTCCTTGCTCTTATAGGAGTATCTCCTTTATTTCCTCAAAGGGAAATTGAAGAAGCAGTGAATTTGTCAGAAATGATCAATGCCGAATATTTTATATTGGAAACTTCTGAAATGAAAAACCCTGATTTCATTCAAAACAATAGATCCCGTTGCTATTTATGTAAGACCCATTTTTTTGAAAGGGCGCGGGAAATTGCAGAACAAAGGGGATTCATTCATGTTGCGGAAGGTTCAAATCTTGATGATCTGGATGATTTTCGTCCTGGAAGAAAGGCCTGTATTGAGCAGCGCATCAGGAGCCCCTTGCTTGAAGCAGGGCTAACAAAAATAGAAATACGGTCGCTGTCAGCAGAATATTCTCTCCCAACTTATGATAAACCTTCTTTTGCCTGTCTTTTATCGAGGATACCCTATGGCGTTCCTGTAAGTATTGATATACTGAGAAAGATAGAGAGATCTGAGGAATTTATCCATAGTATCGGAATAAGACAGGTACGGGTCAGATATCACGGTAATATTGCACGAATTGAAGTTATGGCAAATGATTTTGAAACTGTAATGTCTAATAGAGTATCCATAATTGACAGGCTTGGAGAATGCGGATTTTCCTATGTAACCCTTGATCTGAAAGGATATAAAACAGGGAGCATGAATATTTAAATATGAATTTTTTCATTCCGAATCCCAGGTGGTTTATAAATGGTGCCATCAGGTTTTTTTGTATTCCTTGACAACAAAGAACAGGTGAATAAACTGAATAGTAACGTCAGATACTGATATCCTGCTATAGAAGGAAAGATATGAGATGGAACAGAAGGCCCTTGCGTCGCCACTCCACGAAAGAAGTCCGAACTCCCGGGTTTTTTTAAAAATTGCTGTATGTTGCCTGAAAGAGCTTGATGAGTTGTTTACAATTGACACTTTTTTGTCTTACAGTATAATGTAATAATTACGTTGGAGTGCTACAGGAGGAATTGAAATGAAATTAATCAAATTTGGCAATTTTTTATTTCTGACTGTATTTTTGCTCATATCCTGTGAAACCGTACCGATAACAGGGAGGTCGCAGTTGAGTTTAGTTTCTGATTCGGAAATAAACGCAATGAGTTTCGATCAGTACAGAGATTTTCTTTCCAAAAACAAGTTATCTAATAATGCTGCCCAGACGAAGCAAGTAAAGAATGTAGGTGCAAAAATAGCCAACGCAGTTACACGATTTTTCCAAAACCAAGGTCAATCAAATCAGTTGGCAGGATATAAATGGGAATTCAGCCTGATCGAAAATAAAGAAGTAAATGCCTGGTGTATGCCGGGTGGAAAGGTTGTTGTTTATACAGGCATGTTTTCTGTTGTAAAGAACGACAATGATCTGGCTGTAGTCATAGGTCATGAAATTGCACATGCAATTGCAGACCATGGAAAAGAACGATTGAGTCAGGAACTGTTGACGCAAATGGGCGGGATGGCACTTTCAGCAGCACTGTCCCAGCAACCAGGAACTGCGAGCTCTCTTTTTCTGAATGCATATGGCATAGGAACACAAGTAGGTATACTTCTCCCATATAGCAGGCTTCATGAGTCAGAGGCTGATCGGCTTGGTCTTATCTTTATGACAATGGCTGGTTATGATCCCAATGCAGCAGTGACTTTCTGGCAAAGAATGTCACAGACAAAAAAGGGTTCTTCCACTCCGGAGTTTCTGAGCACACATCCTGCAGATGCGACCAGAATAAATAATATAAAGGGTTATATTGCTGAAGCCATGAGTTATCGCAGATAAGAAACATATATACTCTTATTGCCTGTTCTTTTTTACAAAGAATATTCTCTGGATTACGGTAAAATGGGTTAATACAGCGAGAACAATAACCGCATATTCCAAAACATTAAAAGAAAGACCGATGAAAATTATAATCAGACGTTCTGATCTTTCAAGAAGGCCAGTGTTGCAACTAAGCGATGAGGATTCAGCTCTTGCTTTGGCATAGGGAATGATTGCAGTACCGATGGATGCGATGAAGACAATTATTGAATAAAGGTCTTCACCACACTTTAAATAATGGATAAATATCCCAAACATAATAAAAAGGTCAACATATCTGTCAAGAACGGAATCAAAAAATCCCCCGAAGACAGTTACCTGATTTGTGTGCCTTGCAACTGCCCCGTCCATAAGGTCCATAAATCCTGAAATAACAAGTAGCACAGCTCCTGTAATGAATTGGTCAAAGGCGATGGAAACAGCTGTAGCAATTCCAAACGGCACTCCACAAATAGTTAATATATTAGGGTTTATTGATTTATTTTTAAAAAAGAAACTGTAGATACCAAAGATTAAAGGGTCAAGAGAATGTCCTATCTTGGAACTTATCAAGGGTAGCTCCTATCTTTCTCTTTCGCCTCTTATGAACTCCTCAACCATGTTTTTTGCAATACTGTCAGGAAATTGTTTAATCGGGTGCTTCATTATGTAGGCAGAAATTGACTCAAGTACGCCGGCTATTCCTCTATCCCTTGCTATTTTGCAACATCTTATTGCATCTATGATACAGCCTCCACTGTTCGGTGAATCCTCGACGGACAGTCTCAGTTCCATATTAATTGGAATATCACCAAAAATTCTTCCTTCTATTCTCATAAAACAGACTTTATTATCATTTTGCCACGGTACATAGTCCGAAGGGCCGATGTGTATATTTTCGGCAGGCATAGGTTCATCCAGAGATGATTGCACAGCTTCAGTTTTTGAGATCTTTTTTGACACAAGCCTGTTATGGTTGAGCATATTTAAAAAGTCAGTGTTGCCCCCGGTATTCAACTGGTAAGTCCTGTCAATTTTGACTCCCCTGTCATCAAAAAGTTTAATAAGACTTCTATGTATAATTGTAGCTCCAATTTGAGATTTTACATCATCGCCTATTACAGGTATCCCCTTCTGTCTGAATCTTTCAGCCCAGGATTGATCAGAGGCAATAAATACAGGTATACAATTTATTAAACTCGTATTGTTTTCAAGACAACATTCTGCATAAAATCTTGCTGCTTTTTCAGAGCCAACGGGAAGATAATTTATCAGAATTTCTACTTCTCTCTCTTTCAGGACATCGAGGACATCAACAGGTTTTTCTTCAGAAACAAGAAAGATCCTGTCTTCAGGATAATTTTTCATATGAGGAGAAACACCATCCAGTACATGGCCCATAGAAACAGTCACATCAGATTGAATAATATTTCTGTCAATAACCTTTGTGCAATTGGGCGATGCAAATATGGCATCTTTAAGAGGTTTGCCCACTTTTCTTTTATCAATATCAAAGGCTGCTACAATTTCAATATCTTCCGGTTTATATCCGCAGATGTCAAAATGCATGAGGCCTATAATTTCGTCTCTTTTCTTTGAATAATAGCTCAAACCCTGTATGAGAGAGCTGGCACAGTTGCCAATTCCAACAATTCCGATGCGTATCTTGCCCATCCTGTAATAACCTCTTTTTTTCTGATTTTTTTTCTTTTAAAACATTTGCTTCCAAAAGTCAAAGTAAATCTGGGATACCATTAAGTATGTTTTAATAGGTCTACTCCATTTGGTAAAGTTCTTGGAGTCAGTCTTTTTCTATCAAAGTGTAAGCCTGATATACCGGAAAACATACTGGTATGTTTCAATTTTCAATCTATCTTTTGTACTTCCTGATGCCTTCATCATACAGGTCATTGCCATAAACATCGTTTATTACAAAGAGGGGTAAATCCTTAACTTCAAGAATCATGACAGCCTCAGGTCCCAGTTCTTCATAAGCCACAACTCTGGAAGAGAGAACACATTTGGAAATCAGAGCCCCTGCACCCCCTGTTGCCCCGAAATAAACACTTTTGTATTTTGTTATAGCATCTTTGACTTGTTTTGATCTTTTTCCCTTCCCGATCATCCCTTTAAGTCCAAGCGATATAAGGGTGGGAGTGTAAGCATCCATCCTTGAACTTGTAGTGGGACCGCAAGCTCCTATTACTTTCCCTGGAGATGCTGGAGAAGGGCCGCAATAATAAATAATCTGACCTTCCATTTCAACAGGCAGACTTTCACCTTTATGTATAATTTCAATAAATCTTTTATGGGCAGTATCTCGTGCAGTATAAATATATCCACTTAAAAATATCTTTTCCCCTGCCCTCATTTCGTTGATTACTTTTTCAGCTAAAGGTGTTTTTATGCGTTTTATTTCCATTCCTGCCTCACCTCTTTTAATTATCAAACTAATAATGAAAATTTACAATATTAAAATAAAAGCTCAATCCGGTGATTTCCTTTGTTTCAGATTATAATTTCTTTAACCCTGTGGGCATGACACTGGATATTAACTGCCACAGGTAAAGAGGCAATATGGCATGGAAGCATTTTTATGTGCACATCAAGGGCTGTTACTGTACCGCCATAACCTTGGGGACCTATGCCTGTTTTGTTTATTTCTTCCAGTATTGCCAGTTCAAGTGATGCAAGGAATGGATCGTTATTTCTTACACCAGCAGGAATCATCAGAGCTTCCTTGGAAAGCAGCGCCGATGTTTCAAAATTACCTCCGATACCTATTCCCGCAAATATGGGTGGACATGGGTTGGGCCCGCCTTTATTAACCATTTCCAGAACAAAGGATTTTACGCCTTCTATGCCTTCTGATGGAAGGAGCATTCTTACTTCTCCGTAATTTTCACTACCCCCTCCTTTTGGCAGGACAGTAATTTTTATACGATCGCCTGGTACTATTTTCAGATGAAGGATCGCAGGAGTATTGTCATCGGTATTTTTCCGTGTAAAGGGATGGCAACAGGATTTTCTCAAATATCCATTTTTGTAGGCCTTTCTTACTCCTTCATTGACTGCGTCACCAAGAAAACCTCCCTTGATACATACATCCTGCCCTATTTCCATAAATGTCACAGCAAGTCCTGTATCCTGACACACAGGGATTCCTTCGTTCCTTGCAAGATCGGCATTCTTTATGAGCTCCAGGATTACTTCTCTTCCAACAGGAGATTCTTCCTTTTCCACTGCCCCCTCCAGTGACCTGTAAACATTTTCCGGTAGACTTGTATTTGCCTCAATAAATAATCTTTCCAAAGCAGATATGATGTCATTGGTATGGATTTCTCTCATTATTTACCCCGTTTAATTATTCTTACAAGATCTAAGCGATATAAAGCACAAGTTTTATGTATAATTTATTCCTCAGCATAGGGAGCAATTATCCCCTTTTCCATCATCAAATCAACCTGCTCTCTTGCCCTTTTTATCTTAGTTTCAGCCATGTTAAACAATTCTTTTTCACTGAACTTCAATCTTGCCACACCCTGTTCCATAGCTTTCTTTGCCACCGCAACCGCTTCTCTCGGAAATATTTCCCATTCGTCCATTGTTGGCAGCAGATAATCTTCACGCAAACCTTTGTCTTCAGCGCACCTGGCAAGTTCATAGGCAGCGGCAATGCACATTTCATCGGTTATAGTTCTGGCCATTACATCAAGAGTTCCTCTAAATATGGCAGGAAAACCAATGGAATTGTTGACCTGATTAGGGAAATCACTTCTGCCGGTAGCAACAATCCTTGCACCGGCTTCCATGGCTTCCCATGGCCATATTTCCGGAACAGGATTTGCACATACAAAAACAATTGCATTATCAGCCATTTTTGCTATCCATTCTTTCTTAATTGTATCAGGCCCTGGTTGTGAAAGCGCAATTAAAACATCCTGACCCTTTATAGCTTCTTCAATATCTCCATCTCTGTTTCCGGCATTGGTTATCTGACAGAGTTCCATTTTTTCTTTATGTGGTGGTTTTATATCATCTCTTTTTCTATTCAGTATACCTTTACTATCAACAACAATAAACTTTTCAGGATCTGCACCAGCCTTTATGATCATTTTTGTTATGCAAACATTGGCAGAACCTATACCTATCATGGTAATTTTAGCATCATGAATTTTTTTGTTCACAATCTTCAAGGCATTAATAAGCCCGGCAAGGGTTACTGCTGCAGTGCCCTGCTGGTCGTCGTGCCATACAGGTATGGGAGCTTCAGATCTTAATTTTTCAAGAATGTAAAAACACTTAGGATTTTCTATGTCTTCAAGATTTATTCCGCCAAAAGAAGGGGATATATATTTTACAGTCTTTATGATTTCATCAGGATCTTTAGTATTGAGACACAAAGGAAATGCATCAACACCGCCAAGATATTTAAACAGCAAAGCCTTTCCCTCCATAACGGGAAGGCCTGCCAAAGGTCCTATGTCTCCGAGACCAAGAACTCTTGTGCCGTCTGAAACTATTCCGACCATATTAGCCTTGTTTGTGTATTCAAATACCATATCCTGATTTTTATGAATCTCCTTACATGGCTCTGCTACACCCGGTGTGTACCATATGGCAAAATCATTTATGTCTCTGATAACACATTTGGGTACAATCTCTATTTTACCTTTGTAATAAGGATGCATTTTCATAGCATCCCTGGCTGGTTTTTCAGCCTTTTCTATGAGATTTTTCTTTGTTTCATTAATATCTTTCAATTTTATCCTCCATCAGGAATTGTTAAATCCGACAATTATCTGTCTTGCTAATGTATATACCTGTATATCTTCTCATCTTATAATAATATAAATCAATATAGCAATTCAGTATTTAATTTATTTGAGCTTTTCAGGCATGGCAGGAACAACTGTTTGCAGACTGGAAAAAGTCAGACCTTTAAATAAATAGTCTTTCATATTTTTTGATAAAATTGTATATATTTCTTCTAAGAAAAAAATAAAAAAGGAACAGATTAATGTTATGGAGGTAGGGCAATGAAATTCTTTATTGATACCGCAAATGTTGAAGAAATTAAAAAAGGCATTGAAATGGGCCTTGTAGATGGAGTTACAACCAACCCAACATTGCTTTCGAAAGAAAAACAAGCACCGGAAGCTATCATAAAGGAAATTTTATCCCTTGTTGAAGGACCTGTGAGCCTCGAAGTAATATCAACAGATTTTAAAGGTATGTGTGAGGAAGCAAGAAAACTGTCTCTTCTGGGACCCAATACTGTCATAAAAATACCCATGACCGAAGAGGGTGTCAAAGCAGTCAAGATCCTTTCCATGGAAGGGATTAAAACAAATGTAACTTTGGTATTTCAACCTCTTCAAGCTCTTATCGCAGCTAAGGCAGGCGCCACATATGTAAGCCCTTTTATCGGTAGGCTCGATGATATATCTTCAAGGGGAATGGGTATAATTGAAGAAATTGCCACGATATTCTCAAACTATGGTTTTGATACGGAAATTATAGTTGCAAGTATAAGAAACACGGTTCACGTGCTTGATGCAGCCCTTATCGGCGCTGATATTGCAACAATCCCCTTTGGTGTTCTGAAACAGCTCATCAACCATCCGCTAACAACGGCAGGATTGGAAAAATTTTTAAAAGACTGGGAAAGCACTAAAAAGCAGTGAGAGATATCAGATTCGGGATATTTTACTGCAGCCCCATGTAATCAATAACACAACATACATTTTTAAAGTTTCTTTCTATTATCTATTGAGCTTTTGATAGTAAGGGAATCGATGTATACAATGTCTCCACCTATCGGTATGCCTGAAGCGATTCTTGTAATTTTTATATCCAGAGATTTTAAAATTTCACTTATATAATGGGCTGTTGTATTCCCTTCCAAGTTTGGATTTGTTGCTATTATTACTTCTGAAATACCTTCTCTAATAATCCTTTCCTTCAATTCCTTAATTCTTACTTCATCAGGTCCGATTCCTTCAATAGGATTAATAACACCATGGAGTATATGATAACGGTAATGACCGGGGTTTGAAGACTCTATGACCATCATGTGGGATGATTCTTCAACTACGCATACGGTATTTTTGTCCCTTCTCGTGTCACAACAGATAGGGCAGGGGTCCACATCCGTTATATTAAAACATACACTGCAAAGCTTTATTTTGCTTTTAACATCCAGAAGACTCTGTGAAAGTTCGGATATATAGCTTTCTTTTGAGTTTAGCAGAAAAAAGGATAACCTTGCGGCTGTTTTCTTGCCAATCCCCGGTAATCTGGAAAGATTTTCTATGAGCCTTTCAATCGGTGCAGGATAAAACATTTACAACCCGAAAGGCATCTGGCCGCCGCCAAAACCTGTAACTTTTTCCATCTCTTCCTGCATCATTTCCCTTGATTTATTCAAACCTTCATTCACAGCTGCTACAACGAGATCCTCAAGGAGTTCCTTATCCTTTTCTTCCCATATTTCATCTGAAATTTTTAAAGAAATTACTTCCTGTTTTCCATTAACCACGCAGAAGACCATACCTCCACCAGATTGCGCTTCGACGGTTCTGTTGGCCATCTCCAATTGAATTTTTTGCAGTTTGTCCTGAATTTTCTTAGCCTGGCTCAAAAGCTGTCCAAAATTTTTCGACATATATTTCCTCCTTGCTCTTTATAATACAATCAAAAATAATGCAATAAAAAAAATTAAAACACTGTAAGAATAGAAAATAAATCTACTTTAGACCTTAAAAAGAGATTCCGCTTCCTTTACATAATCTTCAAGTGAGTCACTCTTCTCTTCTGACATATTGAAGTCAAGACCCATGTCCCTGCCAAAAAAAACCTTAAGATGTTGCTTTATTTCTTCTTTCAGATTCATATCGTTTTTGATGAAAGCATAATTTTTATCAAGTGATATTATAATACTTTCATTTTCTATTTTAAGATCAAGGTTTCCAAGAATGCTGCCTATAAAAGGTTTTTTGTTTCTCAAGTATTCAATAAAACCTTTTATATCTTGTTTTTTCTCATTGTTATCCGTATCATCTTTGCTATTGTTTTCTGCTGCCGCCTTTTCCGGTTCACATTGTTCCTGTTTTTTATCTCTTTGCTGTTCTTTTTCTTTTATGGTTGTTGTTCCCAGGGTATTGTACAATGTTTTTTGTTCCTTATGCTCATATCTTTCGTTGTTGTCCAGGTTATCCAGAATTTTCTCGACATCTCTCAATTTTGAAATATTGTAAAGGTTTATGTATAGTACTTCAAGTGCGACCCTCGGGAAAAAGCCTTTTATTAAATCTTCAGATTTTAACATATAGCTCAACATGTTCTGAATCTCATAGTACTCAATATCTTTAATTATAAGGGCAATTTTATCATATTCTTCCTTGCTCATATGAATAAATGGTGGTACGGAATTATAGATTTTCATTACCATAATGTTTCTCAGGAATGAAATAAGTCCTCCATAAAGGTGATATGTATCATAACCCTCATTTATTACTCTCTCGATTGTTTCCAGTCCCAGTTTTATATTCTCATCTATGATTGATTTTAGAATATCGTAGAGAACATTTTTTTCTATAACACCTATAATGTTTATCACATCTTTTTCTGTTATGCGGTTTCCGCTGTATGCAATGATCTGGTCTAAGATGGATTCAGCATCCCTCATGCTTCCATCAGCTTCTTCAGCTATATATCGGAAGGCAATTTCATCATATTCAACATTTTCTGCCTGGCATATTTTCTTCATTTGTTCTATGATTTCTTTTTCAGAGATCCTCCTGAAATCAAATCTCTGGCATCTTGACATGATAGTATAGGGAATCTTGTGGGGTTCTGTTGTAGCAAGAATAAAAATATTATTGCCCGGAGGTTCTTCGAGAGTTTTTAAGAAGGCATCCCTTGCCTGTGGTGTCAACATATGGGCTTCATCAAGAATATATAATTTATATCTGCCTTTCATCGGCATATATCTGACTGTTTCCGTCAGCTCACGTATATCATCTATACCCCTTGTTGATGCAGCATCTATTTCCATTACATCTACGAAACTTCCATTATCAATGGAAACACAATTTTCACAAACACCGCAGGGTTCTTCTTTGGGTCCATCAATACAATTAACAGCTTTTGCCATGATTCTGGCCATTGATGTTTTGCCCACACCCCTTGGGCCGGTAAAAAGATAGGCATGGGCAATTCTGTTTAGTTTTATCGAATTTTTAATAGTTGTAACAATGTGTGGTTGGCCTATTACGTCTTCAAGCCTTTTAGGTCTCCACCTTCGTGCTATTACAGTGTAATCCATCAGCAGATATTCCATAAAACTTCAAATTTATTTTGAAGAATAGAAGATGTGAAGGGCAGGTTGCAACATATCAAAAATCTTATTAAATTAAATTTTTTATTCATAGTTATAGATTTGGCATTTAAAAAGCCAGGCTGCCTGCGGCACACGGATTAGCTACTGCCGCTGCTTTCTTCCGAATCTGACGGGGTTCATAACTTCCACGTTGCGCAGGGCCTGGCAGATTGTTGTCTTTATTTTCTCCATATTTTTTTACCGGGAATTAAGTTTGGATAGCAGAAAACACATTGCCAATCCTGAAAAACCATGACTCGTTAAACACTCCTGTCCCGGCACACATTCAAGAAGAAAATTTATAGAGTACCGTTGTAAAAAAAACATCTGAAAATGTTATGCCATATATTTTTATTTAAATGGCGGAGAGACAGGGATTTGAACCCTGGGTACGCGTTTTAGCACGTACACACGATTTCCAGTCGTGCTCCTTCAGCCTCTCGGACATCTCTCCGGAAAGATTTTTATACCATACTTTCTGAAATCTACACAAGGACTTTCGAAAAGCATACCCGACTTTTCAAAAATCAGAAGTACACGAAACATCCATTATATGGTTCTACAGGTTTTGTATAAAAGGATTTTTAAGAACTATTGTATTTTCTCTTTCAGGTCCAGTTGAAATAATATCTATTTTTGCCTGGATAAGCTCTTCCAATCTTTTCAAGTAACTTTTTGCATTTAAGGGTAAATCACCATATGTCCTGATTCCCTTGACGGGAGTTTCCCAGCCGGGCATTTCTTCATAGACAGGTTTGGATTCATAGAAGATGTTAACATCCATTGGGGGCTCATCAAAGACTTTATCGCCAACTCTATATTTTGTACATATTTTGATCTTATCAAATCCATCAAGAACATCAAGTTTAGTTATGCTGAGTCCTGTAATTCCATTAAGTTTGATAGCTCTTTTTGCAATTACAGCGTCAAACCACCCGCATCTTCTTGGCCTTCCTGTTGTAGCGCCATATTCGCCGCCGAGATCCCTCATTTTTTCACCTGTTTCATCAAGCAATTCGGTTGGAAAAGGTCCTTCCCCCACCCTTGTAGTATATGCTTTGCATATGCCTATCACAGAATTGATACACAAAGGAGGTACTCCTGACCCTGATGCAATGTTACCTGATATGGTATTTGATGATGTAACAAAGGGGTATGTGCCGTGGTCAATATCAAGGTATGTGCCTTGAGCACCCTCAAAAAGCATTTTTTTATCTTTTTCTATGCATTTATGTAGAAAACTTGCTGTATCTCCGGAATATTTTTTAAATATTTTCCGGTATCTATCATAGTTTTTTATAATTTCTCTTGCTTTGAAGGGCTCATCCTTGTAGTACCTTTTTATTAAAAAGTTTTTAATCTCGAGATTTTCTTTTACCTTTTCTGAAAAAACTTTTTTATCAAGGAGATCAATTACTCTTATGCCTGTTCTGCTAACCTTATCTTCATAGGCAGGGCCTATTCCTCTTCCTGTAGTTCCTATTTTTTTCTCAATCCTGGATTCTTTTAACATATCCAGTTTTTTATGATACGGCATTATTAGATGTGCCAGACCGCTTATCATAAATTTTTTATCATCTTTCATGAATCCGGATGATTTTAGATCATTTATTTCTTTTTCCAGAACCTCGGGATCAAGAACAACTCCATTACCGATAATACAGTATTTTCCCTCGTGCAATATACCTGAAGGAACAAGGTGGAGAATTACTTTATTACTGCCTGCAACTATAGTGTGCCCGGCATTTGCCCCGCCCTGGAACCTTACGATTACATCAGCAAAGCTACTGAGCATATCTATTATTTTGCCCTTACCTTCATCGCCCCACTGAACTCCGACAACTCCAACACTTGGCATAACTATTTTCTCCTGTTCTACAAGATTTACTTCTCAGTATTCTTCTAATATACCTTTTTATCAAAATCAAGTACAATATTCCAACAGCAAATACAGTCTTTGACATCTTCAGAGATGATGTGATATTATCACCGTTTTTATAATAGATTGTTATTATTATATAATGTTCAGGAGGAGTTTTTATGGAAAAATTAAGAAAAAGAGGATTAAATACACTCATAACATTAACAATATTGTCCTTTTTGTTTGTTCTTGGAACGGAATCTTTAACCTATGCAAGGGCAGGTGGTGGAAGATCAATGGGTAGCAGGGGATTCAGTTCAGGCAGAACTTATCAGAGAACCACGCCGGTTCAGCCATCAAGGACATACAAACAGCAAACTGCACCTCAAAACAGTGCCGGACAACAAAATGCACCATCTTTTGGTAGAAGCATGCTTTACGGTTTAGGTGGCGGTCTTCTTGGAGGCATGCTGGGGAGTATGCTATTCGGAGGTCATGGATATGCAGGTGGAGAAGGGGGCGGAAGCGCCGGATTTGGTTTAGGCGATTTTATTATTATTTTAATTATTATAGGTATCATTTATTTTTTTCTTAAACGCTACAGAGCCCGCAGACAGGAGATGCAGATGAGTGCAGCAGGTGAGAACTATGGATCATACGGTTATGGCAATCCTGCTGTGTCAGAACAAGCATATGAGTTATCAGAACCGTCAGCAAAGGAGGATTCTTTATCTCTGGGATTGCGACATATCAGTAATATGGACCCTTCTTTTAATGAAAATAAATTTAAAGAGCTTGTTGAAGACATATTTTTTAAAATTCAAGGTGCCTGGACCAAACGTGACATGAATGTGGTCAGAGATCTCATGGCTCCTTCAATGTTTAACACTTTCCAGAATGATGTGAACAGTTACATATCAAGTAAACAATTCAATCACCTTGAAAACATAGCGGTCCGTAAGGTAGAAATTGTTGATGCTGCACAGGATCAGGGTGAAGAATATATTACAATAAAATTCCTTGCAAGTCTGTTGGACTACACAACAGATGAATCAAGTAACAGCATAATATCAGGAAGTTCTACAGAGCCAGTAAAATTTCTTGAATACTGGACCTTTAGCAGAAAGATTGGTAGTGAAAATTGGTTACTTGCAGGGATT
Source organism: uncultured Syntrophorhabdaceae bacterium (assembly GCA_964429485.1). Classification (GTDB taxonomy): domain Bacteria; phylum Desulfobacterota; class Syntrophorhabdia; order Syntrophorhabdales; family Syntrophorhabdaceae; genus JAPLKB01. The sequence continues at coordinate 34,765 of CAYSBW010000006.1, read as the reverse complement.
ACCCAGGAAAACGATTACTGAGAGGCACATAGTATTGTTGAGTATTTGTTCGTTTTTCATGTAAAAAAGAGCGGATTTTATCCGCTCTTTTTTAATCAATATCTTTTCTTTTATTTACTTGTATTCATACCATCCTGCGCCTGTTTTTCTTCCGAGTCTGCCGACTTTAACTAATTGTTTCAACTCCAGGGCGGTCTGCCATTTCAGTTCAGCGGGCAGCTCTTTTCTCATATATTCTGTAACATGAAGATTTATGTCGTTGCCGGTAAGGTCCATTAGTTCAAATGGTCCCATAGGATAATTCAGACCAAGCTTTGCTGCTTTATCAATATCTTCTTTTGTGGCAACACCCTGTTCATAAAGACTCATAGCTTCAATAAAGTAAGGTATCATGAGTCTGTTTACGATGAATGCCGGTATATCTAATTTTACTTCAACGCTTTCTTTACCAAGTTTCTTTGCCAGGTCTGCAGTGGTTGCATAAGTTTCATCACTTGTTAAATGTCCTCTGACAACTTCAACGAGTTTCATAAGAGGCACAGGGTTAAAAAAGTGCATGCCGACCACTTTATCAGGCCTCTTGGTTGCTGTTGCAATTTCAGTAATTGACATTGATGATGTGTTTGTTGCAAGTACCACTTCTTTCCTGGTAAGTTCGTCTAGTTCTGCAAATATTTTTTTCTTTATGTCCATAATTTCAACAACAACTTCAATCACGAAATCAACGTCCTTAAGGTCTTCCAGACTGGTTGTACCTTTAATTCTTCCCAGGAGACTTTTTTTGGCATCTTCAGTCATCTTACCTTTCTCAACGCTCTTTGAAAGAAACTTATCAATATTCCTGATACCACCTTGAACAAATCTGTCTTCAATATCTCTTAAAATAATATTATAGCCTGCCTGAGCAGCTACCTGGGCAATGCCACTGCCCATAACGCCTGCACCTAACACTCCGATAGTTTTGATTTCCATAAATCCCTCCAGTTTTGTTAATAAATTAAAAAATTCACTTAAGAATCTTAACTGTTATTAAAAGAAATAGTCAACTTTTTTATAACCCTGTGATTGAAAAACAATTGTTGTTAACAACAATTCAGATCTGAAGATGTGGATTAAATCAGGCAACTTTAATATGGAAATGATTTTTACTTCAGATTTTTTTGTATAAAAGCTTTTATTTTTATACATTGCTATTGCGGTCTTTCAACTTGATCCTTTCGGCAAGATGTGTCACCCTTTGTGTCAGATTGAGGAGATAAGCCTTTTCTGGCTGTTTGGGTCCAGGATTAGAGTCGTATTCCTGAGATTTAACCATTGAAACTGCAGCCTCTATGGAGCCGTTTGCTGACTGCAGGAACTCGTCAACAATTTCCTTGAATTTTTTTGCTGAAATAATTGATTTTTCAAAGTGTTTCTTTACATCCTGACCGGTAAAAACAAAATGATGACCCTGACATAAAATATCAACTTCAAGGGATGCGAGTTTAATCAAAGATTTTATGTACAGGTCATAATTAACAAGAAATTCTGTTGTTATGGAACCTGTATGACCCATACATCCTGCTGACTCTGTAGCTATGAGGAGTTTTTTTTCAGGTACATAAAAGCTTAGCATGTCCCTTGTATGTCCCGGCGTTGCAATTATATTGACAGATATTTCTTTATGCAAATTGATTATCTGGCCATCCCCAAGAATCATGGTTGGCTCAAAGGGCTCAAATTTATCCCTCAAAAGCTTATCTTTATCAATATTGTTCATATTTTCAATTATTTGGAGAACATTATTACTCAAGTCGCCCATAAGCTTCAATGCATTAGGTCTTTTAATTATTTCTGAAGCCTGTTGGGATACCCCTATATCCATGCTGCCGAATACTTTTTTAAAATAAGATGCTGCCCCGCAATGGTCATAATGGACATGAGTTATAAAAAGAAATTCCGGTTTTTTGGCAGAAAAAAATTTTACAATATCCTGTTTATAATATTTTCCCATACATGAAAACCCGGCTTCAAAAATTATTGGATTTTGAGAATCCAGAAGATATACAGGAGACCACGGAAAGCCTGCAACATACAAATTATCTTTCACAAAACCGGTTTTACAAAAAATCAAAATTACCTCCTGATCTTGTAAATAGAAGTAAAATTATTTGACATCCTCCCCGCCCTGAAGGACGGCGATTCCCGGATAGTTGCCGAACATCATACAACCGCCCGGGATGGTTCCTGCTTCATAGAGGAGCTTTGATACACTACCTCTCCACAGGCTGACACGGCAAAGTCCTGCCGCCAGAATGTTTATTGCCGCCACAAGGTCGGCATTATCTGTGTAACCGCATGAGATACATTTGAATGTTTCCTGAGTCTTCCTGTTATCAGGACTAATACTTTGGCACAGTGGGCATTTCTGCGAAGTATATTGAGGCGGTACAACAATTATCCGCCCACCTGCCCATATCATCTTATACTCGAGCATCCTTCTGAACCCATTCCATCCCTGATCGAGGATTGCTTTATTTAAACCTGACTTTGCCCTTACGTTCCTGCCGGGATTATTTACAGTCCCCTTTGCCGAGGCGCTCATATTGGATACCTTCAGGTCCTCAAGCACAACCAGGGCGTGGTTTTTGCTTATGGCTGTGCTGGTTTTGTGAAGGTAATCATTTCTTGTGTCTGCGATACGTTTATGAATACAGGATATCTTTTGTTTTTGCTTTTTCCAGTTGCTTGATCTCTTGACCTTCTGGGAAAGTTTTCTTTGCTCACGGGCAAGCTTCTTTTCCAGTTTCTTGAAACTGTTCAACGGTTCATAGATTGCACCATCAGAGAGTGTGGCAAATTTTTTTACCCCCATGTCTATACCGACTGCTGAATCCGATGCATGAACAGGATCAGAGACCTCTTGTTCTGTTTGAATTGAAACAAACCAGTGTTTACCGTTTCTTGAAACGGTAACATTCCTGATTGTACCCACTATGTCCCGGCTTTTATAGAAGGGTATCCAACCGACTTTTGGAAGATATACAACGTTGTCGTTCAATTTAAAACCCTGAGGATATCTGAATGAATCATGTATGCCTTTCTTCTTGAATTTTGGAAAGCGCTTGGGACTGCTTTTGTTGAAGGCGTCCTTGATTGCCTTGTCGAGGTTCATGAGGGACTGCTGCAATATCTGTGAGTGGACTTCTTTAAGAAATACATGTTCCTGCTTCCATCGGGGTAAAAGCAGGGCTATCTTGTTGTATGTAAGTTGTTTTTCCTTATTATCGAGAAGTTGTTTCTGTAATGCGAGGGTCTTGTTCCAGACAAAACGGCAACTACCGGCAAATTCTTTTAATTGCCTTTCTTGAGTATCGTTGGTCTTAAGCCGGAACTTATATGCTTGCAAACGAATCATGTTTATATTATATTTTGGCCTATGGATATAGGCAAGGAAATTCGACATGGAAGACACTGTGTTTTTAAGGTGCATGTCCACCTTGTTTTTGTTGCCAAGTATCGGAGAAATGTATTTGACAGGGATGCTCTTGATTACCTGCGAAATATCTTCGCGGATGTTTGCAATGATTTTGAGGCTGCCCTTGTTGAAATGAACGGCGAAGACGATCATGTACATCTGCTGGTTGAATACCCTCCAAAGGTAGCCATCTCGACCTTAGTAAACAGCCTCAAAGGGGTTTCTTCAAGGCTTCTTAGAAAACAGCGCCCCGACATCGAAAAAAGGTACTGGAAGAACATACTTTGGAGCCCTTCATATTTTGCAGCTTCCTGCGGCGGCGCACCATTGGAAATCATCAAACAGTATATCGAACAGCAACGTTCTTAAAACCAAAATAGCGCCTTATATACCCGCCCTGAACAGCGGGGTTTTACGGCGCTGTCGATAAAGATAAGATGATATCTGCAATATTTTTTGATATCGAAGATGTATTATATTTGGTATTGATATTCAATTTATTTTTTTGCTGGAATCTTTTTTTGTTAAAAAAGATTCCAAATTTAATTTAATATTGATTTATATCAGTTAACCCTTTATACTTAAATAGTAAACACCTGCCTATTTTGAAAAATAAGCTTGACATGAAAAAAACGCTTTGCTAATATTGTTTGTTAATTGTTTCACATTCTTATGGAAAGGAGAGAAAAAATATGGAATTTAAGTTTTCGGAAGAACTTGAATCAATGCGTAAGATGGCTTACGACTTCGCAGTAAAGAATGTTAAACCGACTATGGAAGAAGATGAAAAGGAGCATAAATATCGTCCTGAACTTCTGAAAAAGATGGGTGATCAGGGCATGTTCGGATGCATTGCCCCTGAAGAGTACGGTGGACTTGGACTTGAAGAAGGTCATATGGCAGCAACCTTAATGGCAATTGAATTTGCAAGAGTAAGCCCTTCATGGGGCCTTCCTTTTAACCTTCAGATGAATGGTCCTCAGAATGCACTTCTAAAGTTTGGAAGCGAAGAATTGAAAAAACAGTATCTACCAGGATTGATAGCTGGAACAAGCGGTGGCTGCTTTGCCATTACTGAACCGAATTCCGGGTCTGATGTTGCAAGCATGAAGACAACGGCTACAGAGGTTGATGATGGATATATTCTAAACGGCACAAAAACATGGATCTCAGGTGTTCCCTATTGTGACTGTGGTATTGTGTATGCAATGACAGATAAAGCAGCAAAACACAAAGGAATGTCAGCATTTTTTGTTGATTTCAAGACTCCTGGAATTACACAAAGAGCTATCATGACTAAACTTGGACTCCACTGCGCACCGACCGGTGAAATCTTCTTTGAAGAAGCCAAGATACCGAAAAGTGCCCTTGTTGGAAAACTTGGTCAGGGATTTGCAATTTGTATGACAATGCTTAATTTTACCAGATTAAGTTCAGCAGCCAGAGCAGTAGGCGTATCACAGGCATGTATAGAAGAAGCATGTAAATATGCAACTGAGAGAGAACAGTTCGGTCAGCAAATTGGTCAGTTCCAGATGGTTCAGGAACAGATAGGCAGAATGTCAGTTGAACATGATGCAGCAAAGCTTCTTGTTTACAGAGCAGCATGGCAGAAGGATCAGGGAATGAATAACACTCTTGAGACTTCTATGGCAAAATATTACGCCGCTGAATCAGCAAATTTCTGTGCCTCTGAAGCAGTCAAAATATTCGGTTCCTATGGATTCTCTTCAGAATATCCTGTTGAGAGATATCTGAGAGATGCAAAGTCATATCAGATAGTTGAAGGTACATCAAACGTACAGAAAATGATAATTGCTCAGTTTGCTCTGGGCTACAGAAAAGCTTAAACAGAAATTTTAAGGAGGAAAAAAATGGCTACAGAAGTAACCGTTCCTATGGTTGGAAAAATTGTTAATGTTATCGTAAATGTTGGAGATTCAGTCAACGAAGATGACCAGATCGCAACACTTGAAGCAATGAAGATGGAAATGCCTATTGTGGCACCGGTTGGAGGAGTTATAAAGGAAATTAAAGTATCTGCCGGTCAGGATGTAGAGGCAGACACAGTACTGGCTATCATTGAATGATAAGGAGTAACAACAAATGCTGGTTGCTGGAATTGATATAGGTTCTATCACAACTGAGGCACTTCTTTTCGATAAAGATAAGGGTATTATTAATTATAAAATAGTTCCTACAGGTGCAGATTCAAAAAAATCTGCAGGCACTGCCCTTGAAAAAGCCCTTGAAAATCCTGCAAAACAGTCTTCTGATATATCTTATGTTGTTGCTACAGGTTGCGGAAGGAAAAGAGCTGCTTTTGCGCAACAATCTGTTACTGAGATAACGTGCATTGCGAAAGGAGTGAATTACCTTTTTCCAAAGGCAAGAATTATTATTGATATTGGTGGTCAGGATACAAAGGTTATCAGGATAGATGAGAAGGGCCGTGTAGTCGAATTCGAGATGAATGACAAGTGTGCTGCAGGTACAGGAAGGTTTGTTGAAGTAATGGCTAAGGCCTTAGACGTTGACCTTGATAAAATCGGTGGCATGTCTCTTAGTTATAAAAAAGAACTGACAATCAGTAGTATATGTACTGTTTTCGCTGAATCAGAAGTTATTTCCCTTGTAAGTGAAGGGGAAGAGATTGAAGATATACTATACGGTATTCACAGAGCCATAGCAGATAGAACAATGGGATTAATTAACAGGTTAGGTGGTGTTCAGGAAGAAGTGATAATGACTGGAGGTGTTGCAAAAAACATCGGAGTTGTAAAGGCACTTGAAAATATTCTGGGTACCAGTATGAGGATTTATGAAGAGCCTCAAATAGTCGGGGCCTTAGGTGCAGCTTTATTAGCATCAGAAAAAGCTTAAAAAAAATCATTAAAATTAAAAGAGCCGGCTCCTTTCGCCGGCTCTTTTTTTATTTATTATTAATAGTTTTTTATGAACCCCTTCCATCATATTACTTAATATTACAATTAAAAACATTATATCTAATGAGGAAACAATGGATGAAATGCATGTAAAACAAATAGCTCTTGAATTCCATCTTTTATTGAACCAGGTAAGGGCGGTGTGTCTGCTCCTTTCAGAAGGTGCAACAATCCCCTTTATTGCCAGATACAGAAAAGAGGCTACAGCGTCTCTTGACGAAGTGATGATCAGAGCAATTCGCGATCGACTTGAACAACTTAACGAGCTGGAAATCAGAAAAAAGGCTATTTTGCGTTCTCTTGAAGAAAGAGGCCTTTTAAGCGATGATCTGAAAGAGAAACTCATTAGTTCCAAAACCATGACTGCTTTGGAAGATGTCTATCTTCCTTTTCGTCCAAAAAGAAGGACTCGAGCCATTATTGCAAAAGAAAAAGGACTGGAGCCATTAGCTCGATGCCTTTTTTATCAGAATAGCGATGAACTTGTTATTGATGACCCTGAGGAAGAGGCGAAAACCTTTATTAATCATGAAAAAGAGGTTCATTCTGGGGAGGATGCCCTATCAGGGGCAAGAGATATTATTGCTGAGTGGATTAGTGAAAATACTGAAGCTCGCACTATACTAAGGAGATTCTTATTTGATAAGGGAATGTTCAGCTCAAAGGTTCTGTCTGATAAAGAAGAGGAGGGCCTCAAATATAGAGACTATTATTCTATGGAAGAATCTGTCAGTACTATCCCCTCTCATCGGCTTCTTGCCATGAGACGTGCTGAGAAAGAAGGTATTCTGACTTTCAAAGTTGTGGCACCGCAACAGGAAGCAGTTACTCTTGTAGAAAAGTTATTCATTAAAAATGACAACCCCTGCTCTGATCAAATAAAACAATCCATTGAAGACAGTTGTAAACGACTCCTTTTTCCGTCTATTGAAACAGAAATCAGAATTCAGACAAAAAAACGAGCTGATGAAGAAGCGATAAGGGTATTTGCAGAAAACCTCCGTCAGCTTCTACTTGCTCCTCCACTTGGTCAAAAAAATGTTCTTGCCATAGATCCGGGATTCCGGACAGGCTGCAAAGTAGTTTGTCTTGACAGACAGGGGAAACTTCTTCATACAGATAAAATATTCCCTCACCAATCAGAAGCTGAGACCGCAAGGGCTGCTGATAAAATTATTGAACTCTGTAAAAATTTTGCTGTTGAGGCTATAGCCATAGGAAATGGAACAGCGGGCAGGGAAACAGAAGCTTTTTTAAAAAAGATAAATCTCTGCGAGATTCCGCTGGTTATTGTCAATGAAAGTGGCGCCTCTGTTTATTCAGCATCAGAAGCAGGAAGGGAGGAATTTCCTGATCAGGATATCACTGTAAGAGGCGCTGTATCTATTGGAAGGCGACTAATGGACCCTCTTGCTGAACTTGTAAAAATAGAACCAAAATCAATTGGTGTCGGACAGTATCAACACGATGTAGATCAGCGTGCTCTTAAGAAATGCCTCGATGATGTTGTAATCAGTTGTGTAAATGCTGTTGGAGTAGAAGTTAACACAGCAAGCAAGCAGCTCCTTTCCTATGTATCGGGTTTAGGGCCGGGTCTTGCCGGAGCAATAGTGGAATATCGGAATGAACACGGGCCATTCAGATCAAGAGAAGAACTGAAAAAAGTACCACGTTTGGGCCCAAAGGCGTTTGAGCAGGCAGCAGGGTTCTTGAGGATTATGGATGCAAAAAATCCTCTTGATGCAAGTGCTGTTCATCCTGAAAGCTATCCAATTGTTGAAATAATGGCAAGGGATGTTAAGAGTTCTGTAAAGGAACTTATGGAAAATAAAGATTTAAGAAAAAAAATAGACATAAAAAGATATACCACTGATTCAGTGGGACTTCCGACACTGAACGATATTTTATATGAACTTGACAAGCCCGGACGTGATCCACGTGATCAATTTGATATACTCTCCTTTACAGAGGGAATTGAAAAAATTGAGGATGTAAAAGCAGGGATGAAACTCCCTGGAATTGTGACAAATATTACTGCCTTTGGTGTTTTTGTGGACATAGGTGTGCATCAGGATGGTCTGGTACATATCAGTCAGCTTTCAAACAGGTATATCAAAAATGCAGTTGATGTTGTTAAAGTCCACCAGAAAGTTATGGTTACTGTCCTTGATGTAGATAAAGAACGAAAAAGGATTTCCCTTTCCATGAAAAATAACTTATTGTAGATTTTGCTATTTGTTTTCGCTGAGATAATCAGCGAGAAGTCCCCTGCTATGTTCGTCATCATGACAGTACACACAAAGATTTTCCCAGTTTGAACCATCCGGGGGGTTGTTTCTTGAATTTCCATCTTTGTGGTGTACAGTCAGGAGATGCCTATTTTTTTCACTGAATTCGCGTGCACATTTAGCACAGATAAGGCCGTGAATTTTTAGTGACTGCTCCCTGTAATCGTTACGTGGCGTGATATCTTTCCTTATTTCTTTAAGTATTTCTTCAGCAGATTTATTATTATCGACTTTCCTGAAACCTGTTTTTTTTCGAATTGTATATCCTCTGTTACGCATAAATGTACTCCTGTCTCCGATTACTTTTTAAAATACATTATAACACAATATGGATTTTTGACCAAATATCAGTAATTTTCTAAGGCATTGATTGACATGTTATGTCCAATCAATTAGAATTAGGCAATTCATTTAGACTGCTGGAATCTGATTCAAAAGAAGTAACATCCCAGAAAAAAATAAGTAATGTATCAAACTAAATAATTCACGGAGACTCAATTGGAATATCAACTTTATGCGACCTGCCCAGACGAACTGACAGGTCTTCTGGCAAAGGAAATTGCTTCGATAGGGGGCAAAAGTATTAAGATTGGTTATAAGGTTGTACATTTTTACGGTTCTGAGGAAATTTTTTATAAAGTTCACTTAAAGTCCAGACTGGCTGGTAGAATCTATTTGGTTTTAAAAGAAATACCAGCTCAATCTTCTACAATAATATTTGATAAAGCAAAGAGGATCAGATTCGATAAACTCTTTTCACATAACCATGCAGTAAGCATCAACATATTTGCTTCTAATGAGGAAAAGGAAGTCCCGATTCATCTGATTGGAAGTAAGTTGCGGGAAGCGATCAATGATTGTTTTCAACATCACCTGAATGTTATACCAAACCAGAACTCTCGTGATGCAGTGATAATAATTACAGGGTACATTCGTAATAAAAGATTGATGATCAGCATGGAAACTTCCCTTGAAAGCCTGCATAAGCGAGGATTCAGAGTTGAAGGCCATCCGGCTCCCTTAAAGGAAACACTTGCTGCAGCACTCCTTGCAGCTTGTGATTACGATGGCACCGCAAGTTTTTTTGATCCCATGTGCGGAAGTGGAACAATCGCTATTGAGGCAGCGCAAGTTGCTATAAACAGGGCCCCACTTATACTAAGGAAAAAGGGTAGTTTCGGATTCGAATATCTCCTTGATTTTAATCCAGGTCTCTGGAAAACTGTTCAAGAGCGGGCGCGGGCAGAGGAACATAATCCAAAAGCAGGGATATTTGCTTCAGATATTGAACCTGAATTTGTCGAAATAGCCAGGAAAACAGCTGCCAATGCCAATCTGCAAAATATAATTCAATTTAATACAAAAGATTTTTTTAACACAGAAAAGCCTGATGAAAAAGGGCTCATGATTGCCAATATCCCCTATGGTGTAAGAATGACAGGAAAAGATTCAGGTAAGGAGTATATGCGAGCTATTGGTGACCACATTAAACAGCATTTTAAGGGATGGCGCTGCGGGATTCTTGGCCCTGTATCATTACCATTAAGTGAGTTAGGATTAAAACCTCAGAAAAAGGTTTCTTTTTTAAACGGGGCTGTTCCAGTCAAGCTTATTGTCTTTGATATTTATTGATTACAGCAGTCCTCCTGTCATCATAATAGGAGAGGGTGGTTTAACTTAAATTATTCCTTCTTTTCGCACTTGCCATTGTAGTAGGACCATGCATCGCATATGTTGTTTTTAAAGGTACAGCTACCTCCTTCAATATCTGTACCAATATTTTCAGTTGCAGCATATATTCCGCCTGTAATGACACAAAATCTTGCAGCAGCAGTTGCATAACCGGTGATTTTCACTCCTCCTGTCGGACAATCTCCCCTGTACATAGCCCATTCCTCACATTGACGGTTATCTTGAAACATGCATATTCCGTATTCTCCACCATCCCCCCTTTCTTGTATAAAAAAAGTTCCACCGCTATTAATGCAGTTGACTGATGCGGGATTGGCCATTGCAATGCACAGAGAAGGGATTACTATTGTTGAGAAAAAAAACAGTATTGACGGGATGGCAATAAAACATTTTTTCATGTGACCTCCATATATGATTACCTTAATTATCTCATATTCTAACAAATTGAAAAGGAAAAGATGCAAAGATAATTTAATAAATAACCACTCACAATATATAATCATCTTGACACTTACCAATTGTCTCAGGTATGTTGTTTTATTTGTTCAGAACAAAATAAATCACATCTGTAATATAAATATTGGATAACTCTACAGGTTTAATGAATAACAGACTTACATATTACAAGTTTTGGTCTTTTTTAGGGATATTAATGGTTTTGCTTGTTATATATATCTCTCTTGTTTCAAACCCGCCGGATCTTGTACATTTCAATCAGAGTGATAAAATCATGCATTATTTAGCTTATATGATTTTGATGTGCTGGTTTGGTCAGATATACAGTAATAAAACAGAGTCTTTTTTAGTTGCTTTATGCCTTGTATGTTTAGGTATTTTTCTTGAAGTCATACAGGGATTGGGAGGATTTAGAGAATTTGAATACTGCGATATGGTTGCAAATACGTTGGGAGTTGTTTTTGGTTTTATACTAAGCAGAAAACGATGTTTCAATTTTCTCTATTTCCTGGAAAGGCTATACAAGAGAACAACCGATAATTCTATTACGTACTGAATGGCCCGAGTTGAATCAGGAAGAAAGAGATCCTTCCATTCTTTCAATAACTTCATCCAGAGAGCCTTTGAAATGACCGGTTGATTCCATTTTGATTGATGCCAAGGCTGCTGCAAAATGAAGCGAGTCTTCAAAAGAATGATCAAGTCTGCGCGACAGGTATGATCCTATGACAGTGTCGCCTCTGCCCATTCTGCCGCGGGTGCTTCTGTTTGTAAATTTGGCAAACACATTTTTTCCTTTACTTCTTGCAAGGACCCCTTCAGAAGAAGTTATAATGGTTTCTGAGCTTCCCCAGTCTTCCAGAATAGCTGCCTGATTCTTAATATTTTCAACACCGGTAAGAATTTTTGCCTCTATGGTATCAAGTTTCACAAAGCTTGCCGTTTCCAGAATCTCTTTTTTTTCCGGCACATCCTTAATATGCAAAGCACCTGTTTTTTCATCAATTTGAAATGCAAAATCCTGCATATCCACTGACAAAGAGAAACCTTTCTCCTTCAGTTCCCTCATCAGCTCAAGTTGAAACTTATGGACACCCACACAACACAGGTGAATAAGACAAGGTTCAAGGGGTGGTATGTCACTTATAGTAAAATGCCCTCCATTCTTTAAAATAAAGGGTTGTCTTTCATCAACATTGGCGGTAGGGAAAACAACACGATATCGAGTAACCTCTCCAGGTTGAATAAAAAGATCAATGCCGGTAGCTCTAAACGGTTCAAGAAGGTGGTCATTATCGCCAGAAATTCTTGTCACAGCAGCAATTCTTTTACCGAGACAAGAAGCTGCTGTTGCTGTAAATAAAAGCGGGCACCCCTCTTCAGCAAAAGGAGTTCCCTCAAAAGGAACAACCGTACCTGCACCTAAGTGACCTATAAAGACCATATCATAGTGGTTCATAATTATCCTTTCATTAACCTTTGTAAATTACAATATTCCCTAATTTTGAATGTTTTAACAATTAACATATACCATTTATTTCATTTGTAATACAAGAGAATTGGCAAACTATGGTTTATTAAACTTGACATTGCCTGAAAATTTTAATATCTTAGTACACTTGAACGGGCCGTTAACTCAGGTTGGTAGAGTATCTGCCTTTTAAGCAGAGAGTCGTAAGTTCAAGTCTTACACGGCCCAAAAAAATGTCCCCATCGTCTAGAGGCCTAGGACACTGGCCTTTCACGCCGGCAACCGGGGTTCGAATCCCCGTGGGGACGCTCTTAATGATTATAAGGACTTAGGAAAATCTCCTAAGTCCTTTTTTTGCTGTTTTTTCTATTCCCCACATTTGTGGAAGAAATTAAATATTCCTGATCATTATATCTTTAAAATTAGCAGTTATTAACATAAAGAATAAAGCAGTGATATTATGTTATTCAGCGGAATTTTAGAAATTCATTGAACTTTCATTTGTGATTACTCAATGGTCATATTGATGTCATAGTAACGGCATCTCTCCACACGCTAAAGTCATTAATTTGAACGTCAAGTATTCGAGTAAAATCAGAATTGGTGTTCGGATATACCCATGCTATTAATGTTAGATCTTTATCAGAATTGATGTTTGAGGTTGGCCCGAGTTTATATTAAAAAAATATTAGTATAAAAAGAAATGAATAGATGTTGAGAATACCTGAAAAAGACACGATGAAACTGGCGTCTGCTTTGAAAATAGGCAATAATAATCTAAAATAAAACATAATAAAAGAAATATATATACAATAAGTAATTAATGTGCTATAACAATATTTATCCGGAAGAAATAGAATAAGGATAATCAGCTTCTTAAGATGTTTCTTCTCTCTTAACCTCTATCCAAAAAAAGGGGGCAGCAAAACCTCATGTTGCCCCCGCCAAAAAAAATAAACCATAATAAAAGCATAATTTATTCAGAATTTGTTATCAGGAAGGGCCCCCGGTGTCCCTGGGTAAAACGTAAACTATATTAAATGACAAAAATAAGGGATAAATTTAAAAATTACTTGAACTGCCGTTAATCACTTTGTTAATTGGATATTTTTAATTGCCAGATATTTTTGTAGGTCTTACTGCAACTGCTATTTTGGCATTGCAACTTTTTCGCACTGAATCCATTGCTTCAATAACTCTGCCGTGTTCAACAGCTTTATCAGCATTAATTATTACTGATATGTCGGCTCTTTGCTTTTCCATTGAATTAAGGCGTGTTTGAATGTCTAATGGAGAATTTATTTCATCCTTATCAAAATACAGTTTTCCTTCTTTTGTGAGAGTAAGAGTAACTATTTGTTTTATATCATCTTTGGCTGTTGCTGCGTGTGGAAGATTAACCTGAAGTCCGCGCTGTACTGTCATGGTCAGGGTTGCTATCATAAAAAATACTAAAAGAAAAAACATTGTATCAATCATAGGTATAATCTCTATACGTGCTTTTTTTCTTGATTTCCGTGGTAGTTTCATTATTTTACTCTTTTGTGTTTTTATTGAGAGCCAATTCCAACCTGGTGGCATAGGCTTCTATGACGTCAGACTCCCTTTCCACCCTGGAAAGGAAATAATTGTAAGGTATGAGAGTAACTACGGCAACAGTAATGCCTGACGCAGTGGCAATCAGAGCCTCTGCAACGCCTCCGGTTACAGCATGTGGCTGACCCAGTCCGGTTGTTGACATTATATTGAAGGAACCTATCATTCCGATAATAGTACCGAGTAGTCCGAGAAGCGGGGATAGGGTTATTATTGTATCAAGAGCGACTAATCCACGTTTCATTATGGATATTTCGCTAATTCCAGATGCTTCCATGGCGCCGGCAGGTTCCGACCGGTGTGTGAGCCCTGTAGAAAGAACTCTCATCAATGGCAGCGGATGAATTCCTGAACTGCCACTTGTTTCATCAATTATGCTGATAGCTTCATCTATGCGGTTTTTTCGGGCAAGGTTTATTATCTCCTCAGCCCGGCTGGTTTTGCTGATACGTTTGAAGAATACAAATCGCTCAATAATAATAGTGACTGCAACAAGTGAACATATGGCAAGAGGGACCATCATCCATCCGCCTTTTATAAGCATATGCCACACCTTATCCTCCTTTGCCCCGTCCTGCTGACAGGCGGGTGAACTTTTATTTTCTTTAACTTTTTTTACTGATTGTTCATGTTCTATCTAAAATATTTTATTATTAATGCCTCAGATCAATCGCCTGTTCTGAAATTTACTGGCCATATTGCCCGTGTTGCAAAGTCCTGACCGTTTTTGCTTGCAGCCCGGAACTTTGATTTTCTTGCTGCCTCAATAACAGCTTGTACAAAAATTTGATCTGTAGCTTCAATAACTTCTGTTTTTGTTAAATTACCCTTTTCGTCAATTGTTAATCTGAGCACAACTCTGCCCTGTTTACCAAGCCTCCTTGCAGAATAAGGATAAACAGGTTTTTCCTGATAAAGCCATTGAGGCCCATCGCCTGATCCGAAAGCTGAATCAATTGGTCCGGTTTTTCCTCCTCCAATACCTTGACGACCCAAACCAGCACCTGAACCTCCAGGATTTCCTCCACTTCCTGAAAGGGTTGCTCCTCCTGTCCCTGTACCTCCCACAATAGCCACACCACCTGAACCAGGTCCAACCTGAGCAACCTCATTTGTTGGGTTTGTATCAGGGGAGACTATTTTTTGAGGTAATTCCGCAGTCATTTTCCCTTCAGCTCTGGCAGGCGGAGGACCTTTGACTTTTTGAATTTTAGGCGGTTGAAAAGGTCTTGAAACAGGAGGTTTAATTGTTTTGGGTGGCGGAACATGTTCTACAGGAGATGGCTCAGGCAAAACTGCAACCTCTATTTCTCCTTTATCACCAGTATATTTAAAAGTATATTCCGATACAGGAATGGATATTATTGCAATGTGTAGTGTCACAGCAACGAGTAAATATTTTCCCCACCAGGAATGATTATATGCAGGAGAATTTACCTGAATATTTTTGTTGGATAAGAAATACTCAGACATATAATTTCCTCCTGTAATTTTCATTGTTTTTATATATGCTGCGATCAAAAATCATATTTATTATTTTGATTTATCTTTTATTTTCTTTAGATTTTTTACAGAAATCAGTTCTATTCTATTAACTGCTTTTACATCTCTGTCAGCTGCAAGATCGTCTGGAGGAAGGAGAGTGAACTTACCGCCATCTTTCAATGGTTTTCCATTCAACTTGTCTGCCATGATTATCCTTTCTCCGCAAGTTGAAAGAAAAATTTCACCATAGGAAAAGGTGGATTGATAGCCATCAGGAGAAGAGATCAGGAAAACAGTATCCAAATCAAAATCAGCCCCTGCCTTTTTGATTAAATTCCTTAAGCTTACACCGCTATATTCCTTCAATCCATGGTATCCTCTGCCGTCTCCTACTTCTTTAACAATTACATCTATATGTGAATATTTGGTTAAATCTGAAATTTCCTGTGATTTTCCATTTTTATCAATTATTGAAAAACTTGGAGAAATCAATGCATCCATTTTTTTCTTCGGTTTATCTTTCTTGATATCAATAACTTCAATATGTGAAATATCCTCTATACTCCTGTCTGTAAAAAAATCATTCGCTACTACCAGTTTAGGAAAACCTATTTTTCGCTTCAGCTTATTCAGGGCTGATTCATACCAGCTTGCCTGATGACATTCATTACAGTTCATATGATGGGGAACAACTGGAACAGCAGAAAGCGCTATAATAATATCAGAAGGATTTTTGTAGAAAACCTCACCCCATGAAAGATTTGCTGTTTTGCCTGTTTTATCGCTGACTGAAATAACAATATCCAGATTCTTGTTAAAGATTGCCCCTGTTTTTTGAATTGATGCCATTTCGAGAAGTGTTTTAAGGGGAACACCCTGATATGTAAATACACCATGGTAATTTTTGTCACTGGTTATCTCTGAAAGTCTTATTGTAGAATGCGGGAGTTTTTTAAGATCCTCAATGTTGAGGTTTAAAGGAGTCTTCACTGCACCTGTGATCGTAAGAACAGCAGAAGGGGATGCTCCTGCAACTACAACCCATAAAGCGCAAATGCATATAAGCAAAAAAAACATTTTCTTAATCATATATTCTCCTTATTTTATTTTTTATCCTGACAGATATTATGGAATTATCAGCATACTTAATAAATAATAAATATATTAATTACAAATAAGCTATAAAACTTACATTTATAACTTATATATAACTAAATATACTATTTAATCACTACATTTTCAAGTCTATTCTTATATGGATTTTAATTAAAAAAAGTGGTGATCTAAAGAATTAAAATTCAACAGGTTATTAATTCATAGTTTAATTTATTGTTGTTTATGAAATACAGTATCAGCTAATTATATAATAACTGAATTAGTTATTAGTTGTAGCAATAAGTAATAAATTAGTATAATAGTATATAATTATCCAATTTATATAATTAAATAATTCATTTAACAGAAGGTGGAATTTTTGAAAAAAGATTTTGAATCAAAAAAAGGATCTGTTGTGCCTAAACCGAAACAGCGAGTATATATTAGTCCATGCTGTGGACAAAAGAAGAAGACTCTGCGGATTTTGTTCGTGGATAGGAGGTACACAAGTCTCTGTAATTGAAGGTGCTGGAATGTGAAGAACGGGTTTGTACGGGATTGTCCGACACCTGAAACTATATTTAGTGAAAAATCGTTGATAATACCTAATGTGCTGGAGGAGGAAATATGCGATGTAACTATTGTGAATGGCGCTGTGAGCTGAGCGATGGCAAACAGGGTGTATGTAAAATGTATGTCGAGGATGATGGTATTATAGAAGAGCGTTTCCCGGGCAAATGGAGTAACTGCGGGATATCAAGAATAGAGTCCATTCCCTTTTATCATGCCTATCCAGGTAGCCGCTGCCTCACTGTAGGAACGAGTGGCTGTAATTTTAACTGCAAGTATTGCTCTAACGGATTTATTGCTAAAGAAGACCCGGTTTTTTTGCAGGACAGGCTGCTGGATTATTCTCCCTGCGAAATTGTGGGGATGGCTAAAAAATTAGGATGTCATAATATTGTTTTCAATGTAAATGAGCCTACAGTATCCCTTCCAACATTGATGGAAGTCAGTAAAGAAGCAAAGATGCAGGGCATTCCAATGGGTTGCCTTACCAATGGATACACAACAGAAGAATCCACTGAACTGCTCAGCTCTGTATTTTCTTTTTTTAATATTGGCCTCAAAGGATTTTCAGATCAATTCCATAAGAAATATATTGGTATCCCTTCTGTAGAACCTGTGCTCCGTACCATCAAAAGACTTGCTGAAACATCTCATGTAGAGATTGTAACGCCTGTAATTCAATCAGCCAATGATAATGAGCTCGATGCTATATCGGATTTCATCGAAGATATAGATTCGGAAATTCCATGGCATGTTTTTCGACTGCTCCCGGAGCACGACATGAAAGAAGCTGAATATCCCAATATTGAAGGAATAAACAAAATACTGGACACAGCACGTACCAGGCTTGCCTATGTTTATTTCCATAACTTTGTAGGTTCTGATTGGGTTAATACTATATGCCCGAATTGTGATTCAATTGTTATTGAACGTTTTAGTCTCGGATGCGGCGGAGATAAACTCCATCGTTTTCTTTGTAATAATAAATATTGTCCGGAGTGTGGACATGAGATCAGGCTTCTGGGGAAAAAGGTGGAATGGAACAAAGTGGAGGTGTGTTCATGAGTTTGGCAATTATTGATGCGCGGGAATGGCAGAATATTTTTGATCTGAGAACCGGGGCAAAAGCGTATTCGGATAGCCCGGTTGTAAATATAGTGCGAGACGTTCAGAGATGTCACCCCTATCCCGGGGATATGGATCGGGATAGCAACAAGTGGGTAAGTGATGTTGCTCTTGATATTATAGAGAAATACTGGCCCCAACTTGTTTTTCTGGCCTATGCCGGACAGTATTTTACAAATCGTTATACGCCAATGACCAATGATGAACGGACTGAAATGTTTGCGAATGTTTTTTCCGAGGTGAACCGGTTTATTGAATTGTCAGGGTTTACACCAATTATTATCGGAACAGGTGATATGACGGAGTTTGTCGATTTTATTGACGTAAGCAAACTTGACGGTTTGGCTCTCTCTACCCATTGGTCTGCCAGATATGCCGGTTTACACAACCCCAGTGATGCAGACCTTAAGTATCTGAAAGGACATCCTCAAGTTGAACAGGTCATAGGCAAAAAAGAAATATTGTCTCTTTTTACTGCATCTCCATCAGACGCTGCCCGTGTACCGGAGTATCTGATCCTTGCCAGAGAGGGCCATGCTTTTAAGACTGCAGGCAATGCAATGCGTAAGATGCTGATGGTTCCTGCCAGAAGTTTCCACATTCCCCTTTCATGTCCTTCGTGCAATCAGAATCAGATAACGGATATTCGAGGTGTTGTTGATACATGCTTGAAGCAAGATCGTACAGCAGTTATTGTTATTGAGGGTATGGGAACGGGAAATTTTCTCTGGCCATATACAGACTGTATAAATGGGAGGGGTTGGTACTATTATGAGCCGGGCGAAGCTCAGTATCTTACTATTTCCACGGGTGAACACAGGGTTTTTGACTATCCTGCAGGGTATAAATATTTTGAGGAGGAAGAGGAGACAAAGGAATATCCCTTCTCAGGGTATTTTACCTCCATACCGGAAAATACACTTGCAAGCCAGTTTTCAGGTAAGAGTATTGCTGTGGGGAATAAGAGCATGTTTATGCACATGATTGCCGGTACAGATCTTTCAGTGGAGTGTTTTGCCAGAAATCTCTATAACCAGGGAACTATGGGTGTTGTCCACCGGATGGACAAACTGTAACCGAAGAATCAGAACAAGCAGTACCAGGGCAGGGCTTATAACCCTTTTTTTTATTGTTAACATCAAATGCCACATGCTACAGGAAGGTCCATAATGTCTATAATCCAGGCTTATTTTGCATTCAACGGTTTGTTTAGGGATGCCCAGATATCTTCCCGATGACAATTATAGGTTCAACCTTGACCTGGATTGGGCACTTTTATAAAAAAGAAGAGACAGCGTTGGGTTCTTTTGTGGTATTCTATAGTCTGAAATTAAAAGCAGAGAAATGTTTGACTGAGCTAATTGGTATTAGTCAAAAAAAGAGGAGATGAACAGTGGAAGAGAATCAAATTCTTAAAAAAAAAGATATAAGAGCTGTTATATTTGATATTGATGGCACTCTTGTTGATACATTTGATGTTTATCAGGATGCCTTCAATCAGGGTATCAGGCAGTATGGTTCAGGGCCTGTAGAAAAGGAGGCTCTTCGAAAATATCTTGCAGAGGGATTGAGCTTGCGCCAGATTCTCCAGAGAGTATTACCAGTATCTATGGATGAAGGCACATATTCGGCTTGCCGGGAAGATATCCTTGAGCGTTTTAAAAAAGCTGAAATAGACAATGTAAAGCCTTTTCCAGGGGCGCTTGAATTATTCGATCGCTTGAAAAAGAAAGGTATCAAGATTGGTATAGCTACCGGAAGAATGTCATCAATTGAGGATGAATGGACCAGATTTACAAGAATGGGTCTTGATAAAAATATAAATGCCATTGTGACATCAAAGGACATCCAATACAGGAAACCGGCTCCTGATGTTGTTATTGAATGTGCGAAAAAACTTGATGTACCTCCTGGATACTGTGCTGTCATAGGAGATACTGTTGCCGATATTATAGCAGCAAAAAAAGCAGGATCTATAGCAGTGGCCGTTACTACAGGTCATGAGAAAGAGGAGGGTCTCCTTAAAGAAGGTCCTGATATTCTTTTTCACAGTCTGGCTGATATGTTTGCTCACCTGGGGTAGAACCTTTTTTTGCTGTAATTAAAGTGCGTTTTAGCTTAACTGAATAAAAAACAAAAATATTTTCTTGACAAGAAAAAAACAATTTGTATATATTACAATACAATGAAGGAACAGAGGAATATGCAGACCTATTTTAGCAGATTTTATGGCTGGTGGTTTTATTTTTACAGGTTGCTACATCCTCGTCCTCATTAGAGCCAGAATAAGGTTTCTAAAGGCCATGGGTGTAGCAAAGCCCATGGCCTTTTTTTTATTTTAAATTTTGAAGAACAGAATGAAGGAGGCAAAAATGACAGGTATGAGATTGGCTAATTTAAAGGAAAATGAAAAGACAGTAATATATGTAGGTGATGCAGCAATAGGGGAGGGATTTTGCGTGATTGCCGGCCCCTGTTCAGTGGAGAATGAAAAGCAGACCATTGAAACTGCACATGCAGTAAAAAAAGCAGGTGCCGATATGATGAGAGGAGGAGCTTTCAAACCGAGGACATCGCCCTATGCCTTTCAGGGACTTGGATTAAAAGGGTTGAAGATATTGAAAAAAGCAAAAGAGGAAACCGGATTACCTATTGTTACAGAAGTAATAGACACAAGAGATGTTCCATGGGTATGTGAATATGCCGACGTTCTCCAGATCGGAGCGAGAAACATGCAGAATTTTTCTCTTTTGAAAGAAGTGGGTAAGGCTCACAAACCTATTCTATTGAAACGGGGTTTAAATTCTACTATTGAGGAATGGCTTAACTGTGCGGAATACATACTTGATGGAGGAAATCCCGATGTTATTCTCTGTGAACGGGGCATTCGTACTTTTGAGACTTATACGAGGAATACCCTTGATATAAGCGCTGTCCCCGCACTTAAGGAGCTTACACACCTTCCTGTAATTATCGATCCTTCCCATGCCACAGGACGGGCGAGCATGATATCACCTCTTACTCTTGCTGCAGTAGCCGCAGGTGCAGACGGCATTATTGTTGAAGTTCATATTAATCCTGCAGAAGCTTTGTGTGACAGAGAACAGACATTGAATCCGGAACAGTTCTCGGAAATGATGAAAAAAACCAGAATGCTCCATGAATTTATGGCGGAAACAAAGTGAAACAGATTACCTTATCCGGCAATACAGGCAAAAGTACAATTATCTTGGGGATGTCTCTCGATAACCTCAAAGATTATTGCAGAACCGAGAAGTCTATCATAATTACTGACAGCAACGTAAACAATCTGTACGGAGATAAATTTTCAGACTTCAGAACTGTTGTAATAGAACCGGGTGAAAGGCACAAAACACTTGATACAGTCAACAATATTTATAAAAGTCTTCTTCAATTGGAGTTCGACCGTTCATCTTTCATAGTTGGTATTGGAGGGGGTGTTGTTTGTGATATTGCAGGTTTTACAGCATCTACATATCTCAGAGGTCTGCCTTTTGCCTTTGTGCCGACCACTCTTCTTGCCCAGGTTGATGCCAGTACAGGCGGAAAAAATGGTGTTAATTTCAATGGTTACAAAAACCTTGTTGGCACGATCAATCAGCCTGAATTTGTAATATGCGATTTTGATACTCTTATGACTCTCCCGGAACCGGAGTTACGGAATGGTTTTGCAGAAGTTATAAAGCATGCCCTTATAGGGGATAAAGAGCTTTTTTATTTTATTGAAAAGAATGTGGAAAAGGCAATGTCCCTTGACAGAGATATTATCAGGAGGATTGTCTATGATTCCTTGAAAGTGAAAACGAATATTGTTTCCATAGATGAGACAGAAAAGGGTGATAGAAGAAAACTTAACTTCGGCCATACATTTGGTCATGCATTTGAAAAGATTGCCGGTATAAGGCATGGTGAGGCAATAAGCATAGGAATGATCATGGAATCAAGGCTTTCCTGGAACAAAGGCATGTTGTTGAAAGGGGATATTGAAAGAATAGAAAAATTGCTTGTATCTTTTGGCTTGCCTGTCATGTTTTGTGGTAATCCAGAAGAAATAATGGATGCAATCAGAAAAGACAAGAAGAGAGAGGAAGAATCAATATATACGGTCCTTCTTGATGGAATAGGAGAATCAAGGATTGATAAGATCAGTATAAATACAGTCAGGGAGATAGCATATGATATGTGTCAGCATGGATGAACAATATGACATTAACTATCTTAAAGCATTAACTGATATATCATTTGCAGAGATAAGGATGGACTGCATGGATCTGACGGTCAATGATATTGGAGATATTTTTTCCCAGCCTGTCAAGTTTATCGCAACATGCAGGCCCGGATTTCACGATGATTGTAAAAGAAAGGAATATTTGATTGCTGCGATAGAGGCGGGAGCAAAATATGTGGATATTGAGGTGGAATCGGATATTGCAGGTAAAAGGGAAATTATGGAAAAAGCCCGATCAAGGGGTTGTAAAGTAATAATGTCTTTTCATGATTATGATAAAACCCCTGACAGCGAGAAACTTGAACAGATTGCCGCACTTTGTTTCAGTGAAGGTGCTGACATAGCCAAAATTGCATGCAAGGTCAATTATATTACGGATAGTGCAAGACTTATCGGATTGTTGGGACAGGAGGATTTTAAGGACAGACTTGTAGTGGTGGGGATGGGTGAAAAGGGAAAAATAACAAGAATTGCAGGACCTTTTTTGGGAAGCCTCTTTACTTATGCATCGCCTGCTGAGAATAAATCCACTGCTGACGGACAGATTGAAAAAAAGCGTTTGGAAAATATTATGAGGTCTTTAACTAATGGATAGAACAAGAAAATCTGATAATTCAGATATTACTTACAGGTTTGATCAGACCAATGGAACAGTAAAAACAGAAACAACAAGAATTTTTGCAGTTACAGGTAATCCTGTTCTTCACAGTAAAAGCCCTGATATTTTCAATGCTGCTTTCAGAGAGTTATCTATAGATGCTGTGTATACCCGTTTTGCTGCTTCCAGTGCCGAAGAGGTTATAACAGGAATTCTTGATTCAGGAATTTCAGGTTTTAATATAACCTCACCTTTCAAGGAGAATATAGTCCGCTATCTTGATGCTATGGATGAATCCGCTAAAAAAATAGGCGCTGTTAATACTGTTGTTGTTGATAAGGGTAGACTTTATGGATTCAATACTGATATTCAGGGTGTTAAGGATGCCTTTTCTTTCAATGGAATCAAAGTAAAAGGGAAAAAAGCTGTTGTTCTTGGAGCAGGAGGTGCAGCAAAAGCAGCAATAAGCGCTCTTATTTCTGATGGAGCCGATGCAACGATTGTAAACCGTACATTTGAAAAAGCAAAAAAAATCTCTGATAATTCAGGGTGTAAAATCGCAAGATTTGAAGCAATCGATAAAACAGTCAGGGATGGGGATATTATTGTATCCTGCCTGTCTTCCATTGAACGAGTAATAAATCCTGATTTTCTGAACAAGAATATGTTTATCCTTGATGCCAACTATGGTGTGACAACTGCTCTTGTTAAAGATGGGATGGAGAAAAATTGTACAATAATTGATGGCAGGGAATGGCTTCTTTTTCAGGGTATGGAAGCTTTCAGACATTTTACAGGAATGGAACCTCCTTTGAATGTCATGAAGGAGGCTGTATATAGGCAAAATAGGCTTCAAAGAAATAACATCTCCTTCATAGGTTTCATGGCTTCAGGTAAATCCACGATTGGTCACGGCACGGCAAATCTATTGTCCATGTCCTATAGAGACATTGATAAGATTATAGAAATGAAGACCAATAAATCCATCTCCGAGATATTTGAAAATCAGGGTGAAGAATCCTTCAGAAAAATTGAAAAAGAAACTATTGCAGATGTCAGGGATTTGTCAAAGACGGTAATATCCTGTGGTGGCGGTGCGATACTGGATAGCGATAACAGGAATGTGCTGAAGGAAAATTCCATTGTTATCTGGCTTTGGGCAAATATTGATACTGTTTTAAAAAGGATAGGCAATGATAAAAGTCGTCCCCTTTTGCAAAATGAGGATCAGAAATCGAATATCAAAAAAATACTCGATGCAAGGATACCTCTTTATGCCTCTGCTTCTGACATTATCATAAACACTGAAGGACTTGAGCCGGATGTAATAATAAGGAAAGTAAATGAAGAAACTGGTAAGTTCCTCAAAAATTAATGGCGCTTTATATGCGCCATCCTCGAAAAGCGTGATGATAAGAGCTGTGGCTGCAGCGTTGCTGGCATCAGGCAGATCGGAAATATTAAATCCCTCTTTTTGTGCAGACGGGATATCTGCCCTTGCTATTGCAGATGCACTCGGTGCTGAGATAGATAAAGGAGAGGGGAGAGTTACTATTCAAGGCAACAACAGTTTGAAGGAAAAATCCATAAAATCCAGAGTTATTGACTGTGGAGAATCCGGACTGTGTATGAGGATGTTCACGCCTGTTGCTGGATTGCTGGATGAAGAAATCATCCTTAAAGCATCAGGATCGTTACGCAAAAGGCCTATGGATATGGTCGAAGTATTGTCTGTCCTTGGTGCATTATGCATTACCGATTCAGGTTTTCCCCCGATAAAGGTGAAAGGAAGGATATCAGCAGGCAAGATTAAAATAAACGGCGCTGAAAGCTCACAGTTTTTAACAGGATTGCTGATGGCTTTGCCTTTGTGTGACGGTGACTCAAGAATTGATGTTACAGCTCTGAAGAGCAAACCCTATATCGAACTGACAATCAATGTAATGGCTGATTTTGGTGTTACAGTTATCCATGACAGAGATTTCTGTGAATTCAGTATACCAGGTAAACAGCAATACAAACACTGTAATTACCATGTGGAAGGTGACTGGTCAGGCGCTGCTTTTTTTCTTGTGGCTGGCGCCCTGGCAGGGTCAATAATGGTGGCAGGCTTGAATCCTGACTCGCATCAGGCCGACATGGCTGTAATGAGCGCCATTGCTGATGCTGGAGCAAAAGTGGAAGTAAAGGATGGCCATGTTATCGTTGAGAAGGACAGGCTAAGGGCATTTGAATTTAATGCCGAAGATTGCCCTGATCTTTTTCCTCCACTTGTTACACTTGGTTCTGGTTGTACTGGTACGAGTATTATCCATGGAGTTGATCGTCTCAAGCATAAGGAAAGCAACAGAGCCTTTGCCCTGGTCGAGGAATTCTCAAAGCTTGGTATCGAGATTAATATTTCCGGAAATAGAATGGAAATTGTCGGTGGAAAAATCAAAGGCAACACTGTGGATTCCCACAATGATCACAGAATTGCAATGGCCTGTGCGATTGCAGCAATTACAGGGGAAGGTGATGTTATTATAGAAAGACCGGACTGTGTTTCAAAATCCTTCCCTTCATTTTTTGAAGATCTTGATTCAGTGAAGGTGAAATATGAATAGTTTCGGACGTATTTTCAGAGTATCCATATTTGGAGAATCCCATGGGCCCTGTGTTGGTGTGGTGGTTGATGGTTGTCCAGCCGGCCTGCCTGTTACAGTTCAGGATTTTTCACATGATTTAAAAAGAAGAATGGGTGGGATAGAAGGCACGACACCCCGAAAAGAAGAGGATATACCTGTTATAAAAAGCGGTATTTTTAACAACAGGACAACAGGAGCTCCCATATGTATTATCTTTGATAACAGGGATGTTGATTCCAGCTCTTATGAGAGGATAAAAAACACTCCCAGACCAGGGCAGGCAGATTTTACGGCCTGGAAAAAATATGATGGCTTCAATGACTATCGCGGTAGCGGACATTTTTCAGGAAGACTTACAGCCGGTCTGGTTGCTGCAGGAGTGATAGCGAAACTGCTTATTAAACCTTCAAATGTAGAAGCAACACTCATTGAAGCAGGAGGATCACAGGATATACCATCTTCTGTCCGGTCTGCTGTGGAATGCGGGGATTCCATAGGCGGGATTGTGGTTTGCAGAACCTGTAATTTATCTGCAGGACTGGGTGAGCCTTTTTTTGACTCTGTGGAATCTCTTATCAGCCATATGGCCTTTGCCATACCTGCTGTGAAGGGGATAGAATTTGGCGGAGGTTTTTCCTGTGCCAGGATGCGTGGAAGCGAATGCAATGATGAGATCATCAATATAAATGGTGAAACAGGGACAAATAATGCCGGTGGTATTAATGGTGGTATAACAAACGGAAATGATATTTTTTTCAAAGTAGCTGTAAAACCTACCTCAAGCATTCAGATGATCCAGCATACGATTGACCTTAAGACCAATGAAAGGGTGGAACTGAAAATATCAGGAAGACATGACACCTGCATTGCACTGAGAGTGCCTGTTATTTTGGAGGCTATTACTGCGATTGTACTTGCAGACCTGATGCTTGTGCATTCGCAGGGGTCATGGAAAAACAACTTTAATAAGGAAGGGATATTTAAATGAATAACGAAGAACTTAATATTATAAGAAAAAAAATTGATATGATTGACCGTGGTGTTATTGAACTTCTTAATCAGAGAATGGAGCTTGCTGTCAGATCAAGAAAATTTAAAAATGAAATTTCCGATGATGATCGTGAGCAGAAGGTGATAGAAAATGTGAAAAGAAGTTCCCGCAATGTCTTGAAACCGGAATTTTCAGAGAGATTATACAAAATTATAATTGATGAAAGTAAGGATATCCAAACACAGATTCTGAAACTTATAGGCTTCCAGGGCGAACACGGTGCTTATAGCGAATTTGCAGCTCTTTCCCATAATAATTCACTGGTGCCGGTTTCATGCAAGGAATTTGCCGAGGTTTTCAATGAAGTTGAAACAGGGCAGATTGATTTTGGTATTGTGCCTGTTGAAAACTCCCTTGAAGGCGCAGTGACTCAGGTTAATGATCTTTTAATCAATACTGACCTCAAGATTGTGGGAGAAATCAGCATACCGATTCACCATTGTCTTCTTACTCTTCCTGAAACAGAATACCGGGATTTGAAGGTTGTCTATTCCCATCCCCAGGCTCTTGCCCAATGTCGTAAATTTATTTTAAGGCATGGGTTTGAGGCAAGGCCCTTTTATGATACTGCCGGATCAGCAAAAATGCTGTCTGAAAAGAGACCTGAAGCTACAGGTGTTATTGCCAATAAAATCTGTGCCGATCTGTACAATCTTGAAATAATAAAAGAAAACATAGAAGACCATGGTTCAAATTCCACGAGGTTCATTGTTTTGTCCAGGGAGGTATCTGTTGATTCAGGAGATAAGTGCTCAATAATATTTTCTGTAAGGCATGAAGTTGGCGGTTTGTTCACAGTTCTTAAAAATTTCTATGACAGGAATATAAATCTTACAAGGATAGAATCAAGACCTGCAAAAGATGATCCCGGCAAATATGTGTTTTTCCTCGACCTTGAAGGCTCGGATAAAGATGAAACAGTGTCGGCTGCCCTCGAGGAAGTGAAAAATTTAACTGTGAGTTTCAAATTTCTCGGTTGTTACAAATCATTTAAAGGAGCGGTGTAATGAAAATTGTCATAATCGGCGCAGGCAAAATGGGTTCCTGGCTTACAAGGGAATTTTCATTCAGTCACGAAACAGGTGTTTATGATACTGATAAAGCGAAGCTGGATTGTTTCATCGGGCAGGATACGATTGTGTTTCAGAATATTGCTGAAATTGCATCTTTCAAACCGGATTATTTAATCAATGCAGTAAGTTTGCAGAAGACCGTTTCTGTTTTTCAGGATATTTCCCGATATATTCCAAAAGAATGTATTATCTGTGATCTTGCAACAATAAAGGGAGAAATAGTCGATTATTACAAACAAAGCCCCTTCAGGTTTGTGTCGGTTCATCCAATGTTCGGTCCTACCTTTGCAGATATGAATGTTCTTCAAGAAGAAAGCGCGATCATTATAAAGGAATCCGACAGAAATGGAGCTGATTTTTTCAGAGAATTTTTTGAAAAACTGAAAATAAAAATATTTGAATATTCATTTGAAGAACATGACAGAATGATGGCATATTCTCTTACCCTTCCTTTTATTTCTTCAATCACATTTGCTTCCTGTGTGGGCAAAAGGGTTGTCCCGGGTACGACATTTTCAAAGCATATGAAAATAGCAAATGGCCTCCTGTCAGAAGACAACCATCTTCTGACAGAGATATTGTTCAACCCTCATTCCATTGCTGAACTGGACAGAATCACGGCAAAGCTTGAATTTTTAAAGCATATTATAAAAGGAAAGGATAGCGAGGAGCTGGAGAGTTTTTTCGCTAAATTAAGAAGAAATATTTTACAGGAAGATGGTTCCTGTTAGTGAAATTTTATGAACTATATTGAATTTCTCACACATTCAGGAAAAGACGATATACAGCCGTTTTTCAGGGAGATACTGGCAGATCTTGATACGCCATTATCATGTTACATGAAATTAAAAAATGCATATCCCGAATCCCCCTCATTCCTTCTTGAAAGCGTTGAGGCCAGGGAAAGACTGGGCAGATTTTCTTTTATAGGATTTGATCCATTCCTTATATTCAAAAGCAAAGGAAACAGAGTCTCTCTGAAAGGTTTTATAGAAGATTCCTTTGAAAGTGAAAACCCTTTTTTGGATTTTAAAAAAATTGTAAACAAATTCAAAGATTTCTGTTTTCCCGATAATATTGCCCGGTTAGGAGGGCCTGTAGGTTATGTTGGTTACGATGTTGTGAGGTTTTTTGAAAGTATTCCTGACAGGAATAAAGAAGTTCTGAATCTTTACGACATGCAGTTTATCTTTCCGAAAAAGCTCATAGTTTTTGATAATTACACCAGGAAAATGACCCTCTTTGTGTTTCATGATGCAAAGCATGATAAAAGCCTTCAAAGCAACCTTGAAGAAGGAGCTGCCGAGATTGACGGACTGAAAAATATAGTGCGTTCTCCCTTTGTTTTCGCCAGAGAAGGAGAAATGTCTGCAAAAATGCTGGGTAGTAATACAACCAAGGAAGAATTTGAAGGAATGGTAGGGAAGGCAAAGACATATATACGCGCCGGTGATGCAATCCAGGTTGTTTTATCCCAGAGACTTGAAATGGAAATTTCAATTGATAATCTGACTCTTTACAGGGCATTGAGGGTGGTTAACCCATCACCTTATATGTTCCTTCTTGATTATCTCGATTACAGCCTTATAGGTACTTCTCCTGAAACTCTGGTGAAAATGGAGAATGGAGAAGTTGAAGTTAGACCTATAGCAGGCACGAGGAGAAGAGGCAAAAACAGGGAGGAAGACGAATCTCTTGCAAAGGAACTTTTATCTGATGCAAAGGAGCTGGCTGAACATACCATGCTTGTTGATCTTGGAAGGAATGATGTGGGAAGAATTTCTGAAGCAGGGAGTGTGTCTGTGCCAGAATTTATGGGAATTGAAAGGTATTCCCATGTGATGCATATTGTATCGGCTGTCAAGGGCAGAGTGAAAGCCGGTATGGATGCCTTTGATGTTTTTCAGGCTACTTTTCCTGCAGGCACTGTTTCCGGCGCTCCAAAGATAAGAGCTATGGAAATCATAGAAGAGCTGGAGAAGGAAAAGCGTGAATTTTATGCAGGATCTGTGGGTTATTTTACCTATAACGGCAATATGGATTTTTGTATCACAATAAGAACTCTCCTCAAGAAGAAGAACAGGGTTTATGTTCAGGCCGGGGCAGGAATTGTGGCTGATTCCGTGCCTGAGACCGAATATCAGGAAACGCTTCATAAATCACAGGCTCTTATAAAATCCATAATGGAGTTAAAGGAGATAATAGACTGACATGCTGCTGATGATAGATAACTATGATTCCTTTACCTATAATCTTGTCCAGTATTTTAATGAACTGGGCGAAGAGGTGACAGTCTGCAGGAACGATATGATTACTCCTGAAGAAATAGAGAAGATGATGCCGGACAGGATAGTAATATCTCCTGGGCCTGGTATTCCTGGAAATGCAGGAATATCTGTTGAAGTAATAAAACATTTTGCCGGAAGAATCCCTATTCTTGGAGTCTGTCTTGGACATCAGGCTATAGGATATGCGTTCGGAGCAGAAATCGTTCTTGCGAAGGAGCTCATGCATGGCAAAACATCACAGATATTTCATGACGGAAAAACTATTATGGAGAATATTGATAATCCATTTAACGCCACCCGTTACCATTCCCTTGCCGTTGATATGAAGGGATTGGAGGATATTTTTGAAGTGTCTGCGTGGACAAAAGATGGTGAGGTTATGGGAATGAGACACAGAGAATATATTCTTGAAGGTGTCCAGTTTCATCCGGAATCCATCCTTACAAAGGAAGGAATAAGGATATTAAAGAATTTCCTGCTAATTTCTCAAATAAATGGGGGTTAAAGATTATGATCAGAAAAGCTATTGATAAGGTGGTAAATATGGTTCATCTTGAAGAAGATGAAATGGCTCAGGTAATGGATGATATTATGGAAGGGAAGGTTACCTCAGCCCAGATTGCATCATTGATTACAGCATTGCGTATCAAGGGTGAAACAGTTAATGAAGTTGTAGGAGCAGTGAAGGTAATGCGAAACAAGGCCGCAAGAATTGCCCTGAACGGGGAAGAGATCATTCAATGCATAGGCAGGCGTAATGGGGTGATAATCGATATTGTAGGTACAGGGGGAGACAGCACCATGACCTTCAATATATCAACTGCTTCTGCAATTGTAGTGGCTGCAGGAGGTGTTGTTGTGGCAAAGCACGGCAACAGATCTGTTTCAAGTCGTTGCGGCAGCGCTGATGTATTGGAAAAACTTGGCATTAACATTGAGGCATCTCCTGATTTGGTGGCAAAATATATAAATGAGATAGGCATAGCATTTATGTTTGCCCCTGTGTTTCATGGTTCAACAAGACATGCATCGGGTCCGAGGAGAGAAATAGGTATCAGGACAATATTTAATATGCTCGGTCCTTTGACCAACCCTGCTTCAGCGAAACATCTTTTGCTTGGAGTATACAGTGAAGCTCTCTGTGAAATGTTTGCTGCAGTGCTTTTAAAGCTTAATACAGAAAGGGCTATGATTGTGCATGGAAGAGACGGAATGGATGAAATTTCTGTAACTACTGATACAAAGGTGTCTGAAATAAAGGAAGGCAAAATAAAAAATTATATTATAAACCCGAAGGATTTCGGATTTGATGAATACAGTATGGATGATTTAAGAGGAGGAGATGCCCAGGAAAATGCACAAATTCTCAAAAGCATCCTCTCGGGTAAGACTAACGGCGCAAAGAAGGCGGCAGTTCTTGTTAATGCAGGAGCTGCTTTCTATGTTGCCGGTGTTAGACCGGATGTGAAAGAAGGCATAGCCTATGCTCAGGAAATTATTGATTCAGGGAGCGCCTTTAAAAAGCTCGAAGAAATGGCAAAGGCAGCCTGACCATGACATTCCTTGAAAAAGTTCTAAAAGAAAAAAAGAGATTGGTAGAGGAGCAAAAGATGGCAATTCCTCTTGCAGATATCATAAAAAAGATATCCGGGATCAGGAAAAGACCTTTCTATGAGACATTTTCCAGGCGATATCCTGAAAAAATCAACATTATTGCAGAAGTGAAAAAGGCATCACCTTCAAGGGGGATATTGGTGGATAATCCTGATTTGCAGGAACTGCTTGTCAGCTATGAGCAGGGAGGAGCTTCGGCAGTATCCATCCTTACTGAAGAGAAATACTTTAAGGGGTCCCTTGATTATATCCCCTTTGCAAGAAAAGTTGTGGATTTGCCACTTTTAAGAAAGGATTTTATTGTTGATGAATATGAAATATACCAGGCAAAAGCAGCCGGAGCCGATGCAGTGCTCCTGATAGGAGAGGCGCTTGATATTGTTGAGATAACAAGATATCTTGAAATTGCCGGGCAGCTTGATATTGATGTCCTGCTTGAAATCCACAGTCTGAATACATATAAAAAAATCGCTCACCTTGAAGGTTTTATTCTCGGTCTAAATAACAGGAATCTTGAAACTCTCAAGGTTGATCTTTCCATATCTCACCGGATTATCAGAAATATACCTGAATCCTTGCCGGTAATAGTGGAAAGCGGTATTGAAGAAAGAAGACATATAGAGGAATTTATGAAGTATGGTGTGAGCGGATTTTTAATCGGTACTTCCCTTATTCTTTCGGAAGATCCCGGGAAAAAACTCAGGGAAATGTGTGGTTAATTTTGAAAACGCTGGTTAAAATTTGCGGAATAACCAATAAAGCCGATGCTTTGCTGGCCGTGGAAATGGGCGCTGATGCATTAGGCTTTGTTTTTTATGAGGCAAGCAAACGATTTATATCGACTGATCGAGCAAGGGAGATAATATCCGGCCTCCCGCCCTTTGTTGTGAAATGCGGTGTTTTTGTGCGTGAGAGCCGGGAAAGAATCCTGGAGATTAAAGATTATTGCAATCTTGACAGGGTGCAGGTTTATTATGATGACATCAGCCTGTGCGGGAAACCTATTCCTGCTGCAACCATTATGGCTTTCAGGATAAGAGATGGGGAGGATTTAAAAAAAGCCGAAGTTTCAGAATATTTTCCGCTTCTTGACAGTTATAATGAAAAAATGCACGGTGGAAGCGGCACAAAATTTAACTGGGATTTATTGAAGGATTTTAACAGGCCCTTTATACTTGCAGGCGGAATAAATGCCTCTAATATTGATGAAGCATTAAAGTTGAATCCCTATGCCATAGATATGGCATCAGGTGTTGAATCAGAACCCGGCAGGAAAGACCCGGAGAAAATGTTGAAAATATTTGAAAAGATAAAAGGATTAAGATGAAAGTAAAAGGTTATTTTGGTGATTATGGCGGTACCTATGTACCTGAGACGCTCATGCCTGCCCTGAACGAATTGGAAAAGGGATTTCTTAAATATGTAAGATCGAGGGCATTTCAGAAGGAATATATGCACTATCTCACTGATTATGTGGGAAGACCAACACCCCTTTATTTTGCTGCAAATATTTCACGGAAAAAAAATATCAGACTTTATCTTAAAAGGGAGGATCTCTGTCATACCGGCGCCCACAAGATAAACAATGCTATCGGCCAGGTTCTTCTGGCAAAGTGGATGGGTAAGGAAAGGATAATTGCCGAAACAGGAGCAGGCCAGCATGGAGTTGCTTCAGCCACGGCATCTGCACTTCTGGGTCTGAAATGCAGAGTCTATATGGGAACTGAAGACATGAAAAGACAGGCATTGAATGTAACCAGAATGGAAATGCTTGGAGCTGAGATTGCAGGTGTGGACAGTGGCAGCAGAACCCTGAAAGATGCTATAAACGAAGCTTTGAGAGACTGGGTAACCAATGTCAGGAATACACATTATGTACTTGGCACGGTTTTTGGACCTCATCCCTATCCGACAATGGTAAAGGAATTTGTTTCAGTAATAGGAAAAGAGACGATCAGACAGATTGTTAAAAAAGAGGGAAGGGCGCCTGACATTGTTGTAGCATGTGTGGGCGGGGGCAGCAATGCCATGGGAATATTCCATCCCTTTATAGAAGATGAGAAAGTGGACCTTATAGGTGTTGAGGCCGGAGGCCTTGGAATAGAAACAGGCAAACATGCGGCGAGATTTGCTTCAGGCAGGGTAGGTGTTTTTCAGGGTACAAAAAGTTATGTTTTGCAGGATGAAGATGGTCAGATTCTACAGACCCATTCTGTTTCTGCAGGTCTTGATTATGCCAGTGTAGGCCCTGAACACAGTTTTTTAAGAGATATCAAAAGAGTGAAATATACCTGTGCTGTTGATGAAGAGGTTCTTGAAGCCTTCCATTTTCTTTCTAAAGAGGAGGGAATAATTCCTGCCCTGGAAAGCAGTCATGCTATTGCTTATGTAATTAAACATGCTGATGAGTTAAGGGGAAAGATTGTTGTGGTGAACCTTTCAGGCAGAGGTGATAAGGATGTGGATCAGGTGTCAAGGATCAGATAAGGAGAATGAGGAAAAGAGCATGATAAGTAATAAAATAACCGGTGTATTTGAAAAACTTAAAAAAACAGGTCAAAAAGCTTTCATCCCCTATGTTACAGCCGGTGATCCTGATCTTGGAAGGACAATGGATTTACTTAGCATTATTGCGGAGAACGGAGCAGACATAATTGAGCTTGGTGTGCCTTTTTCCGATCCAATGGCTGATGGGCCTGTGATTCAGCGAGCAATGGAGAGAGCTTTAAAAAATGGAACTACCTTGAAAAAGATCCTTCAGTTGGTGAGGAATTTCAAGAATCAATACTCAATACCAATAATATTAATGGGTTATTTCAATCCTTTCTACGCCTACGGGATCGAAGCCTTTGCAAAGGATGCGGCAGCGGCTGGTGTTGATGCAGTACTTACCGTTGATCTTCCGCCCGAAGAAGCTCACCCTTTTTCTGATCTGCTACTGAAGGAAAATATTCTTTCTATTTTTCTTGCAACACCTGTTACTGATGGAAAGCGCATGAGAGTTATAAATGATGCAGCAGGCGGATTTATATACTTTGTTTCTGTAACCGGTGTTACAGGTGAAAGAACTGCCCTGCCCGAAGGC
>CAYSBW010000005.1:0-75019 GCA_964429485.1 uncultured Syntrophorhabdaceae bacterium | reverse complement strand
AGATGGGTTGCAGTTATGGGTTCTCCTTTTTCCCAGCCTGGAGAAAGGATAAGGATTCTGTTGAGCACTGCCTCGTTGAACCGG
Source organism: uncultured Syntrophorhabdaceae bacterium (assembly GCA_964429485.1). Taxonomy (GTDB): domain Bacteria; phylum Desulfobacterota; class Syntrophorhabdia; order Syntrophorhabdales; family Syntrophorhabdaceae; genus JAPLKB01. The sequence goes on along the minus strand of CAYSBW010000005.1, from coordinate 74,935 downwards.
GGCATTACAAGTCCTGCCGGTATAACAAGGTCTTTATTTTTCTCTTCTTTGTAAGCTATACCCCACAGGTCCTTCGGGTCAATTACCTCATCAGCGTTGACGCCGAGCCATGCTTTTTTCATCGCTCTGGGTTCTATGCCAAGTTTGCGGAGCATGTCTGTTGTATTTCGGTCTGCCTCAAGGTTGCGCCTGCATTGAATAACAAACGGGAACCCCCTGTCGTGCCAGGGATTTACCTTTTTCTCCCCTTTAAGAAGGGCTTCAGGGTTGAATCCTGCCTTCTCAAGAATATCGGCAGGAACAGCTTTCCTCATGCTGTCGGCTCCGGACTTAAGAGCTGTCCCCGTTTCCTTTTTTGCTGTTGCCGCTGCCTTCTCAAGTTTGGCAAGACTTTCGTCAATGTGAGTTGATTGCTTCAGCAGGTTTCCCCTCATCCTTTCGAACATGGTAAGATCGATCTTCATAAGGTGCCCGTACTGCTGCTGGAACCCCTTCGATTGAGCTTCCAGCTTGTCAAGAAGGGCAATACTGTCCGCCATTACAGTTTTCCCTGTAGCCGCTGTTTCTGCAGGAGTACGCGGCATTACAGGCGCTTTCCCGGTAGCCATCTTGATGGAATCTTCAATATCCTTCGGGATTTTCTTTATCCGTTTCATCATGTCGCCGATCTTCTTGGATGCCTTGTGCAAAGGTTCCATATTGACAGGAACAGACAGATCCATCGCCTTTTTCTGCTCCTCAAGATAGTACTCAAGCGTACCAGGTGTATCCTTTACCTGTTCGGTGGCAATAAATATTCTTGATACATCCTCATATTCCTCGTCAAATATTTCCGTTGTACCCCTGTACATGACAACTCCGCGGAGGATGGAAGGGAAAAGCCACAATGTATCTATGTGAGTCGGAACATCCTGGAACAATTCAACATTTGATTTAGGAGCTTCTTTTTTCGTGACAAAACAACGTATGCGCAGCGCCGGCAAACGGGAAGATATCCGCTGGATATCGGGATGCATGTTGATTATCTCTATGGATTCGCTGCCTGTGAAAAAATCATCCATATACTGATCTTCAGGCGCGCAGTTGAAGAACTCATAGTCCATATCATCAGGAAAGTAGGGCCAGCGCTCTTTTAGCCATTTATCGTCATATGTGCCTGTTTTTTTCTGCCTGACCGGAAGCATTGTGTCGAGAGGACCGAAGCCTGCCGGATTCGGTCTGTCTGACAGTGAACCTATCAAGTTTCCGGGATATTCTATATTCGGGAGAGCAACAAGAGATCCTCCTTTTACCGTAACAACAGTATCGATGCCTTTACCTGTGGGGTTTTCGGCAAATTCCTTGCCTCCGAAGGCATTGTTCCATGTAATGGGAATCTCTGAAAAGGGCATCGGATCAATAATTGACGGAGAACCTGCAATCGGCATTTTCCAATAACGGTCTCCGAATACGGCAAGTTCCTTCCTGATCTTCCCCACCGCAACGGATACCATTGACGCCTGTCTCATCGTATCCCTCGGCGCAAAACATGAACCTGTCACTATTACCTCACCATGAGGCTTTGCCATGCCCACATCAAGAACAGGCATGGGTTTTAACTGCTCGGGAATCGTTTTCCAGAGCTCCTGTTCACTCAGAGGATTATCGGGAGCAGTAAGGTCAAAATAAATGAAAACCGTAAGAGTAAAATAAATCTTGTTTCCGATGCCGAAGGGCTTGATAAAAAGGGAGTGTTCTTTCTTTTTGTATATTTTCATATATCCTCACAAAATACTGTATAGCCCGGTCAGTTTGTTCGCTTCTGCATTGCAGTGAGTCTGGACTGCTATGCTGTGAGTTTCTTCCACCGCTGTCTTAAGGTGGGATGCGACAGTCTCCGTCTTTTCAGCCACTGCTTCGGTTCGAGAAGCTACTGCGTCCACCCTTTCACCCATGGCATGGGTTGCCTCACCTATGGCATGGGTTGCCGCTGCTGTTGCCCTGTTTTCAGCGGCTGTCACCTGATCCACCGTCGCTAATGCTCTGGTCGCCGTTGCTATAGCTTCAGTACGTTCGGTAGTTACCTGGGATTTGAGATTTGTAAGTTTTGTGTCAAGATCAAGAGCCTGTACCTTAGCATTTGTGACACGGTTTGCTTCAGTAGTTATCTTATTATCAACCCCTTTCATCTGGTTTTCCAAAGTAGTAATTTTTGTCTCAGCCGCATGTATTTTTGTATCTGTTTCGCTGTAGCTCCATTTTGTGGGAGAAAATTCCTGTTTTGCTATGGCGGTGGTTATCATCCTATCGCCGATAACAGTGTCGAAGGCTCCGCCGAGTACAAAAGCCGACGAAATACCTCCCACCCATTCAGTGCTTTCTCCAATTGTAACCTCATTCTTTGTGGCAGCTTCAATATCAATAAAACCGTTTGTAAACCAATGCATCCCAAAATGTTCCTCATCGGACTTATTGGTTTCACCCTCCCAGTCCGGCGGGGGGGGCGGATCGTTCGGGGCTCCTATTCTTACATAACTCCCCTTTGTCGGTGAATGCAGCAGTATCCGTTCACTCCCTTCCTTGTCTTCAATTGCTATCCTGTTCTGCCCGCCTGTGTGTATAACAGACATGGTCTGGTTGTCTGCATTCACGGGACTCGGCGTATCAGGGTTAGGCACTGCCGCCGCTATAATGGGCCTGTCAGGGTCGCCGTCGATGAATGTGAGCAATACCTCTGTCCCTTTGTGGAGAGGGAAATGCATACCACTGTTGCTGCCTGCATAGGGCTGGGCCATCCTCACCCAGGCAGATGCCTTTCCGTCGCTTCTGCCGGAAAGGTCAAAGGGCAGGATTATTTTATAGCGGCCCATATCGTCAAGTTCGGCATATTGACCGCTGCCTGCCGAATCTACATTTGCGACAATAGTGCCGGATATCCGGGGTTGTTCGGTCTTGATTTCAGGCCTGAACTGGACATTTCCCAATATGGCGGTAAAGTAATTCCTGTAATATATCCGGTTTTCCGTTTCATCAGTGCCTGTTCTGATTCCTGACATAAGATAGCCGCTCTGATCCCCTTCATGGTCAACATTGATTATAAGGTATTTGCTGTTGAAATTTTTCCTGTAATGATCCTTCAGCGTAAATGTGAATCCCGGTAGCATAAAAGGCACCGATCCCTCACCCCTGTATTCTTTTTGACGGCACAGAAGGCTCTCTGCGCGTATTTTTGCAAGTCTTTTCCCTTCTTTGCTGCTCTTTATATGACTGTGGTAATAATAGACCGTGCCCTGTCCGTTTTTGTCCACATCGGCATCGCCTGATATTTCAAGAGAGGGTTTTCTGTAATTGTAGTCTTTCATGAATATCTTTGAAGGCATCAAACTCTGGCGGCAACTAAAGGAACTTACAACTTCAGAAATATGGAGGCTTTCAAGTCCCGAGGGAGGAGAATATATAAGTTCATTCCCCTGGGGAAGATCAACATGTGCTTTAAGAAAATCGGTAAATATGACTTTTTCACTGCTTTCCCTTTGTTCAAAAAAGTAATAAATGCCTTCGCGTTCCAGCCAGCGGGAAATGAAATTCAAATGGCTCTCATTATACTGGCAGACATATTCAACAGGATCATAGTTTTCCTGAAGGCGGAATTCAAAATCCTGCAGGGCAAGTCCACCGTCTATAAGGACATCCTTGATAAACTCCGGCACTGATTTATCAAGGATGATCTGGTTGTGCTGAGTCACGGAAAGCCACCATAATTTAGGCACCAGATAGGCATTGTAGAAAGCATAGCCGTCTATCTCATGCAATTGTTCAAAATGGGCAACAATACCGTTATATACGGCATCATCGCCTTCCGGTCTGTGAAATACGAGCTGAGCCCTATTCTGCATCACTTCCTCGAAATCGACCTCAAGATTGTTCGAAACAAGCATAATCTCGAATTCATACGGTTTGGATATTCCTTCAGATCCCTTGAGATGAACAACGCCAAAAGTGTCTTTGGGCAAAGTTTTGGATTGAAAGGAAAATTTATTGGCTGTGAGATATTCCATTATATATACTCCCTATTAATTAACTCATTATCATAACTTTATTCTGGCTCGGCACAAGGCATGAACCAACAGCATTGCCGTCGTTCTGCTTTGTCGTATTTCCCATAAATACCGCCGGATTTCCTTCGAATTTCACCTTTGTACTTCCCATGATAAACTCGGCAGGCCCCATGATCTTGTTCGATACAACACCTCCTGCCGCACCAGCCTGATCCCCGTTTGTAGGCTGGACTCTGGACGCCTTCGTAAGGGCAGGCATACCATTTATCATCACCTTTGTGGTGACCGGGTTTGCCGTCTGAGGCATTCCTATATTTGGAAAAGGCGTGGGGACCGGCCCTCCCGGAGTCGGCACCTTGCATACATCGGGCATGGCGAATAGTTGACCTTTCTCCTTAGTGGCTGCAAACATGTCAGTCTCCTTTTATTAACCGATATGAATCTGTTTCCCGTCCACAGATACATCTTCTTCAGCTAGAACAGAGGCATTCTTTGATTTGAGAAAAAATCTTTCCTTTACTACGGTACGAATACGTCCTGCCTTTGTCTGTTCCATACACTCAATATTGCGGAAACTGTTCCTTATACTTTCTGCCAATGTATCTATTACCGTATCGAGTTTATGTGCAAAAACAGCCGCTTTTTTTACCCTTGTTTCACACCAGCTTGCAATGAACGAAAAGCCGGCAAAGCTGACTTCGCCATGAATACCCGATAATTTAACTTCAGGAGCTTCTATTGATGCAGTTTTATTGCCCCGCAGCGATATCTCGTCTCCTTCGATTATAACCCTGCCAGGCATTGATATCCTTGTCTCCACATTTTTTCTTGAGAGAATGCTGAGTATGAAAGCATCGTCGTTGGTTTCCAATGCTATAAGCACTCTGTCTCCGGGCTCAGGTGTTATAAGGCAGCTTTCTGCCTTATGCGCAGACAAAACAACTCCATACTCCGTCAATACATGATATTTGCCTTCTGCGGCAGCAGTAACGGTTCCACAGCCAAATTCAACGGATTCCCGAAGATTGTTTCTTTTGAGGGGTGTTATTTTTCCCATGTTTCACCTCTTTTATTGCCTCGCAGGTTAATACCCCAAAGCCTGTTTTGTAATGGTTTCATATTCCTGCCCTGCCTTTAATACCCCGTCTGTCTGCTGAGGGGTAATTTGTTAATACTTAAGGTAAATTACTGTGCTGTGCTTTCCAGTTCTCCGCTTCCAGCAAATCGTCGTCTGTTGCGAATATTTTGCTCGTATCAGTCTCATCCCACTTTGCATCACCCATTTTAACACCGTGAAAATCTGCACAGGAGCATTGCGTTCTCGCAAAATCCGTCCCCTGCACTTGTGCATGCGAAAAGATGCTATAGGTTATATCCGATTCTATAAAATCTGCATTGTTCAGAATTGCATGTTCAAAAACAGACTGTTCGGCCCTTGCATTAAAAAAGGAGACACCATCAAGTCCGGCATGGGAAAAATCTGCCATATACAGATCAACATCGGAAAAATCTGCATGAATACACGATGCAGCCCTGAAGTTTGCATACTCTCCCTTCACTCCGATGAATCTTGCATCATCGAGCTTTGCTTCGGCAAAACTTGCCTGGGTAATATCAAGGCCGGTAAAATCGGCACCAGTCATATTGCTCCTGTCAAACATAACCATAATGAGGATGCATTCAGGGAATTGCTGCTTCTTCAATACAATGTCCATGAACATGGCCTTTGTAAGATCAGTCCTGTTGAATACAACCTCTTCAAAATTGGTTTTATGTGCCATAAATCTCGACAAATCTGCTCCCGTAAAATTGATCTTTTTCGCAACCGAATTATACATGGCTGCCATATGTAATCCTGCATTTAAAAAAACAGTGTCTGAAAAAGAACAATTGGAAAATCGCGCTTTCAAAGCAGATGCATTCGTAAGGTCTGTACCTGAAAAAACATTTTTACTGAAAGATGACTCATCCAGAACAGCATGTATCATTCGAGCGGATGTAAAGTCTACATCCGAAAAATCGCCTTCTCTGAGAGAGGTTCCTTCGAGGTTTGCCTCTCTAAAGTCTACATGTACCATGACAGAACCTGCAAATAATGCCCCGACAAGATTTGCCCCACGGAAATCTACGTGTTCGAAGTTTATTTCCGACAGGTCGACGCCGGCAAGATTACTCCCTGCAAAGTTGACAGAGCTTATCCTGCCCTCATTTTTACCCCTTTTTATAATCTCTTCGATGCTCATCTCATTTCTTTCCATTTACTCCTCAGGTTTTACAATAAGTATTGTCCTTTTTATATTCGCCCCCGTAAGCCTTGTTTTTTCGAGTTTTGCCTTATAAAAATCAACACCGAACAAATTTGAAAATTTTAAATCCGTCCTTGTAAGATTGGATTTACGCAACGAACCCTTCAATAGATTTATGGCGCTCATATTGACGCTGCTTAAATCCGCCTTTGAAAAATTTGTATACCTGGCCGAGGCAAAAACCATTACAGCATGTTGGAGTTCACATGCGCTGAAATCGGATCTGTCAAGTATCGCTGAAACCATCTGCGCACTGGGCAGTCGCGCCCCCTCCCAGCACGATCCGGTAAAATTCGTGTGCGTAAACCTCCCCTCGTTTATAAGCGTATTTTTATCCGCTACAGAACCCTCAAGCATAGCATAACCGAAGACCGGCTGTTCTCCTGAAGCTCCGTAGAACTTTGCCTTTACGGCAACAGCATTCACAAAGACCGCAAAAGAGAGATTCGCATTTGAAAGGTCGGCCCCTGTTATATCCGCACCTGTAAAATCCCCGTCAGAAAGGTTCGCACCGGCAAATAATGCATTTTTAGCAACGGTTTTACAGCCAACCACATCTTCCAAATCGGCATTTTCAAATATGGTGTTATTCATGGCAGACTCCGTCAAGTCGGCTCTTTTAAAGATACTTCCCGTGAAATCGGCGTCCGAGAGATTGCTCCTTGCAAGACAGGCATTTTCAAAGCATACATGCGTTGCAATACTCTCTGTAAATCGTGAACAGCTCAACGAAGCGCCCGTGAAATCAGCACCGGTCAAGCGGGCACTCTCAAACACTGCGTTATCAAGATGTGCATGTTTAAATACGGTTCTTTCAAGCACAGATCCGGTAAAATCGGCACCCTTCAGATCTTGATCTGTCAGGTCAAGATCTGTCAGGTCAAGACCCCGCATGTTTCTGTCTACCTTGTACCGGTTTATCACATCATCGACAGTCAATACCTTTTTCGGTAACGATGTTTCTGAAGGTACTTGTCTTTCGTCAGGTTGTTTCATGTCTTCGGCCATTGGAATGCCTTTTGACCTTTTTTTAATATCATCCAGATTTTTTTCCGCCTCTTTGACGAGCCTCTCCGCCTCCTTTAACTGCATCTCCAAATCGGGATTAACGATGCCCGCCTTTCTTAAATCCGCTATTGCCTTATCGGCAGGGATTGTCGGGGAGTGCGGTTTTGACTCTATAATACCTTCAATATCCTTACCGGTGATGTTGAACCTTTGCATGAGTTCCTGCGTCTGCTTCTCCAGTCCGGCAACCAGGAGTTCAAGCTCCACAAGCGTTTTTGCATTACCTTCAACAGATACAGACCCGTATTTGTTAAATGCCTCCTCAGGAGTCATGCCGAGTTTTTTTAGCTGTGCCGCAGCATTTGCCTCAAGGGTACGGGCATCTTTCAAAACAGCGGAAATTTGTGGGTCCATTTCCGCATGAGATGCGACATCGGTCTGTTTTGTTTCGGGCATAACCTTTTCACCCTGAGGTTCCGCAGAAACATCTTCGGCATTGAGAGCCTCCCGATCCTCGTCCCGTGGTTTTATCTCTTCCTGAAAAAGTCCGTAGTAATAATCCAACGGTTTAGGTTCATCAGAGAGTTTCTCCCATTGTGCAAAACAATGGTAAACATCATCATAATCCTCGGATGCAACTTCTGTGGAACTTCGAAAAAGCAGTATTCCCCTTTGCTTGTCGGGAAACAACCATATTGTTTCAGGTCTTGACTTGATTTCCCTGAAGACCTCTGTACCTCCTTCCTTTATATGCATGAATATTCTTGCCCTCAAACCTGGAAGCTCCGAACTTGTATGAACCTTTTCCGGGTGCATGTTGAATATCTCTATCTTTTCATCGCCTGTAAAAAAACCGTTTATCCTCTGATCATAGGGGGCGGTATTGAAATATCGGGGATCTGTACCCTCAGGAAAATAGGGCCAGCTTTTGATTAAATACATATCATCAACCGAGCCCATATAGCGCATTCTCTGGGGCCAGTTCATCGGATAAGCAGCAAAACCAGCAGGATCCGGTCTGTCGCTGCTGGAACCGACAAGGCTTTTCCTATCCTGTATATTCGGAAGGGCTGTCCTTCCTTCTTCATCAGGAACTATTCCCTTGCCCAAGGGGTTTTTTTCAAACCCGTCTCCTCCGAATGCATGGAAATAGTCAACGGGCATAACAGTAAAAGGTTCCGGGTCAGATATCCCCGTCATTGTCCAGTAGCAGTCTCCCAAAACATAGAGCCTTTTTGCAGACACTCCTATATTCACGGCAACTTCGAGCCCGCCTGCAGGCTCAGGCGAATAGCATGACCCGTACACAAGGTATTCTCCCTGTTCTTTGGGCACACCAAAATCAAATATCTCTCCTTTGCCGAGTGATGCTTCTATGACAGGCCACATCTGCTGTTCATGTATAAGTCTTTCATTTTGCTGTGTTAATTCAAGATCAAAGAATGCGCAAGCAGAAACGGAAAGATAATATATACCGCCGGCAAAGAACGATCTGAACATTAAAGACATATTGTCCGGTTTAATGGTCTTCATGGTTCTTCTACCTTCATCCAAGCTTTATAAAAGTGCCGTTTTGCTCGATAGCCGCCGGACTTAATGTTAATTCATTGCCACCGAATTTCATTTTAATGTTATTCTGGTCTATTGAGATTGATTTACCCGCCTGTTCAATCCTGCACAGGTCCTGTTTTATCGTTACCTGTCCGTTTCCCATGCCGAAACCTGCCACTATGGAATCATTTTTTATGGTTATCTTTCCCCTTCTTGACCCTTTTTGGATCTCAACCTTATCATTGTCCATAAAAATCTTTGTTCCATCGTTGTTGCCCGTATCCTGCATAATTGTTATGGAATCACCATCAATCATCTCGATTTTGGCATGTTCGTTGTTGATCAGTGTAATCCTGTCTGCTCCACGTTGCAATCCGGCTTTTATTTTTAGAGAACTGGAGAACTCGTCTCCCCTTTTCACACCTATTGTTGTTCCCTCTCTTGCAGTATCCTTTGTCGATATCTCAATCCCGCTTCCGTCAAGGGCAATCTCAGATACAGGATGAAGAAGCTCTGTTTTCAGATTGTTCACCATCCTGTTCAAAGCGACAACCTGGGCTATGATTCCACCGAGAATCCCGGCCATTGTTACCCCCAGCGTTGGAAGAGCTTTTGCACCTTCCTCTTCGTGGGGGTACGCACTTGCCGCAACATTCCCTGCGCCTGCTGACAGGGCCGCTCCCAGAGCTGCTATACCTCCGTATATGGCCTTGCGAGCCGTTCCCATCGCAGCTTTCTCACCAGGGTCAAGTCCGGCGCCCAGCGATACTTTTTGAATGCCCACAAGTTCTTCCGAATCTTTTATCCTTTCCGTTTCCTTTCCAAATTCAATGTGGTGACCCCCCTTGAATTCTATGCTTCCTGCCAGTTCTGCTACAAATTTCTGCGCCAGTATCAGTTCGTTGGCATTACCCACAATGGCTTCCATGTTGGAGCCGACCGTAATATAGTTCTCAGCGCCCAGGACAACAGAATCCTCCTGGCCGCAAATAACCTCGTGCTTGTTTCCTTTTGTTTTGAAGTCCCATGTCGGCGAGGATTCATTGCCCGCCCAGAACCATGTGCCTTCATCCCCGCCGTGCGAACAGAAAAGCCCTATTGATTTCTGCCCTTCCTTATCTTCCATAACAAGTTTGTGTCCACCGGCCGATTTTATAATACCCTGGCTGCTGTTGGAGTTTGTAACAACATTCTTATTCTGAGAATTGAAAAGGGCACCTGATATAAAGGGCTGATCCGGATTGCCGTCCCTGAATGCAAGCGCAACCTCGGCGCCTTTATGAAGGGGGAAATGTATACCGTATGTCTTGTCGCTTGCACCTGCATACGGAGAAGACATCCTTATCCATACGGAACTCTTGCCCTGATCTTTCGATTTGGACAAAAATGGAAATTTTACCTTGTAGCGGCCCTTATCGTCCATCTGTGCATATTCACTTTCCGCATCCCCGTCAACCACAGCGTTTAAAGTACCGTAGATCTTCGGTCCAGGCGTTATACGTTTCGGCCTGAACTGTACATCAGAGCGTATCATGGTAAACTCGTTTCCATAAAAAGGAGGATAATATTTGAGAGGATCCATACCTGGTAATTGCTGCTGACCATGGTGCGTAACCTCAGTGATAAGATAGTCGCCTTTAAATGATGCGGATGCACTTTCGTCAAGGGTAACCTTCATGCCGGGCATAAGCGGCACTGCCGTGCTCCTTCCTGAATAAATGCTGCCCTGGCAGAAAATCTCCTGTGCCCTTATCGTGGCAAGGAAATCTCCGTCACCGCCCTTGTCGGGGTTTACAAAATTTTCTCCGTATATCCTTACTTCACCCTGAAGGGTTTTGTCCTCGCTATTGTCTTTTGATACAAAGGCAGAACATGATATGACACCTTTGTCATCGAGAGATGCCTTTTCATAATCATAATTCATTATTGTAACCTTTCCGGGAAGCATTTTCTGTTCAAGTGATATTGAATTAACAGCATTCGGATCAGGCGCAACCGACTGGTTTGGAAGAAAACGATAACGCAGTTTTCTATTCCTTGTTATTCCTATATCCTTTGTGTCGGTAAAAACTGACTGTTCGGTGGATAATGCAGTATAATCGCCGTTGGTGTCCTTTTTAAGCGCAGGCTGTTCAAAATAATAATATATCCCTTCCCTTTCCATGAGGCGGGACATAAAATCAAGATCCGTTTCCTCGTACTGGCATACATAGGCATAACGGTTGTAAGGATCCTTATACGGTGCATATTTCCCCGTGTTTTTCAGGGAAATATGATACTCCTCCCCTGCAAACCCGCCTTCCTTCAGCAAGGCACCCATTATACTGTCACCCCCATCTGTATATAAAGGGGTATCGATAAAAATATCCGATTTTTTGAACAACCCCAGAAAGGCAAATCTGGGAACTATAACAGCATCATAATGGTAATAATCACCAATCTTATCCTTCCTGGAAAAAGACGCGATAACACCTCTGTACGCCGATGAGGCTTCTTTTACAGGTTTTGCTTCGGTGTCATCCATAATGATGCCAAGGGTTGCCCTTTTGTTTATAAAAATCGTATCCTTTGCATCTGTCTTGGAACGCAACGCTATTTTAAATGTGTACGGAATTGATATTGCCTCACGTCCTTCGAAAGAAATAACATCAAACAAAGGTTTTTCAGGATCGTTTGCCTTGTAATCGACTGTAAATATAATCTTGTTTGCCATATTCATGCCTCCTTACAAAATCGGCAGTCAATTTTCATATCAACCGGCCTGCTGTTTCCGCAAACATTACGATATCTTTGATCCTGATCTGTCGGTTTGTCATAACCAGTGTGTTTTTCTATTTTTACATCCGATACGTTCTTGCCGGGTGTCGCCTTGAAAAAAACCTATGCCGAAGCAGTTCGGCATTCTTGTTCAGCCAATGACCGGCTGCTCCCCAACAACACTTGAGAACCTTGACCTGCAAACGGCTGAATGCGCTTTTTATTTCATCTCCTGAACAATCCGACTCAATATTCTCGGCAACAATTCTCCCGTATCAATAATGATCCAGCTCTCCCTGAATTTTTTCTTTACAACCGTCCCGTTATAGTTTCTCTCACTTGCAACGAGAGAAATATCCGCTGAGTACTGTTTTTTTCCCTTGAAGGCAATACTGACCGTATCGAGTTCACTTCTACTCCAGTCAATTGTATTTAATCGGATTTTATACCAGTTTTCAAAAGTATCCTGAGACCCTATCCTGATATCCGGAAGCTCCATATTCAAACCCTGTACTGCAAGAAAACCCCTTAAAGAATATGCAGATGCCTTTTCGTCGAAAAGGCCGAACCATTTATATACAAAACTTTTTATGTCGTTTTCGTTAAACCTCTGTATTTCCTCCGGGCCTGGACGCAAATCCTCTCTTGCCGGCGTATAGACATTCATCAATTTTGCCTTTGATGTTGATGCAATAACGTTGTGGGGTGTATTGGAAGGTATTATGTATACACCCCCCTGGTTTATCTGTTTTGTCTGCTTTCCAACGGCAATGATAAAACTTCCTTCCATGACATACCCTATTATATCTTCAGGCCTGTGAACGAAGGATATATCCTTAGACGCCTCGGATTTATCAATTTCAAGTATTTCCATTGTAAGACGGTCATTGAAGTACACCTTTCTCTTCGTATTTTCGTTTACCGTTTGCCAGAGTGTCTCATCGACAAGAAGTATGGCAGGGTCAACCTGTATGATCGGGCCGCCACTGCTGTAATCTCTCTTTAGAACCCCCTTCTTGCCGCCGCAGCCGGCTGCTGCAAATATGATTGCAATGGCTATGAAACAAATAAAATATTGAACTGGCTTCATGTTAAGCCTTGCCTTTCTTTTTAGTCTTTTTTTCTGCCTCCTTTGTTTCACCGTTAAAAGCAAAAGTAAAGGAACCATCCTCCGCCACATCAAAATACACAGATGAAGGCATCCCGCCCTCGCTCATATGCGTCAGGATTGTCTGGGACAATCTGGGCAGCACATTTCCGTTAAGTATGTAATCAATGTTGCGCGCGCCGGTCTCCACTTCCGTACAGCGGGCAGTTATGGCATCTGCTACGGCAGGGGCGTATGTCATAATCATTCTGTTGTTTTCAAACAATGTCTTTTCAATCTTCTTGAGTTTCAGTTCTACAATAAGTTTCATGGCGTCCGTATTCAGGTTATTAAAAGGTATAACGGTCATACGGGCAAGCAGCGCAGGCTTGAAGTGAGATGAAAGCACCGGTCTTACGGCACCCATAATGGTATCGGCAGGGAACTTTTCCTCACCGGATGTCATCTCCTGAATCACATCCGATGCAAGGTTGCTTGTAAGTATGATGATAGTATTGCGGAAATTGATCTCCTTTCCTTCTCCGTCGTTTGCTATGCCTTTGTCGAATATCTGGTAGAACAGGTTCATCACATCTATATGGGCCTTTTCAGACTCGTCAAGGAGTACCACGGAATAAGGACGCTGCCTTACAGCCTCGGTAAGCATTCCACCCTCGCCGTATCCAACATATCCCGGCGGAGAGCCTATGAGACGGCTGACCGTATGGCTTTCCTGAAATTCACTCATATTTATCGTAACAACATTTTTTTCACTGCCGAACAGTAAATCCGCCAGGACAAGGCCGCATTCCGTTTTACCAGTACCGCTCGGCCCCACAAAAAGGAACACACCGATAGGCTGGGTAGGGTTTTTAAGTCCCGATTTTGCAGACCTTATAACCTCGGCAAGTGCGCTCATGGCAGCATCCTGGCCCTTGATCCTCTCTTTAAGTCTTTCTTCAAGATGGATTATGGTTTCAGCCTCGTCCTTGAGCATTTTACCCAGGGGTATGCCGGTCCAATCCGAAACAACCTGTGCCACCACCTCGGGATCAACTTCCATGCGTATAAGGGGATTGTCTTTCTGGATGGATACAAGCTCCTTTTCCGCCGCATCAAGACCGGCTTTAAGGGCGGTTTTCTTCTCAGCGTCATCCGGAGCAAGAGCCTGCAGTTCATCTCTTACGGCAAGCACTTTCTGCACCGCTTCTTTTTCCTTTAACCAGCGTTCGCGAATTGTATCAGCTTCACCCGATACTTCATTTTTTTTCTTTACAACGTCTTCATATTTCTCTTCATCAATATCAGCTCCGTTGAGTCTATCTCTGTCCAAAGCCATTATTTCGCGTTCCAGGGCTTCAACCGTTCTTTCTTTTGCTTCGAGAGCAACAGGTTTTGCTGTAAGATTGATTTTTACTCTTGCACAGCTTGTGTCAAGGAGGTCTATGGCCTTGTCTGGCAAAAATCTTCCAGTGATATATCTGTCTGAGAATCGGGCAGCAGTCTCCACAGCATCATCCCTGACAACCACCTTGTGTGCCTTTTCATAATTTTCTTTTAAACCCCTCAGCATAAGTATTGTGCTGTCAACATCGGGTTCGTCGAGCTTAACCAGTTGAAACCGCCTTGCCAGTGCAGGGTCTTTCTCAAAATACTTCTTGTATTCCGTCCAAGTAGTTGCTGCAACGGTTTTCAGCTCACCCCTGGCCAGGGCAGGCTTCAATAAATTTGCCGCATCGCCACCACTTGATGCCCCTCCTGCGCCTACAAGCGTATGTGCTTCATCTATAAAAAGGATCATGGGCTTTTCAGAGGATTTTATCTCATTTATTACACCCTTAAGCCTGTTTTCAAATTCTCCCTTTACACCCGCACCTGCCTCAAGAGCGCCCATATCAAGACCAAGGAGTGTAACACCTTTTAACATATCTGGAACATCATCCTTTATTATCCTTAAAGCAAGGCCTTCCACCACAGCGGTCTTTCCTACCCCGGGTTCCCCCACACATATGGGGTTATTTTTACGTCTTCTTCCAAGAATATCTATCATCTGTCTGATTTCGTTGTCACGTCCGAATACAGGGTCTATATCACCGGCAGCGGCCCTTCTCGTAAAATCCATACAAAAACGGTTTAAAAAACCACCATCACCTCTCACAGGAGATGATTCCTGAGCACCAGCTCCACCCTGTATTGCCTCATTTTCAATTGATGATTTTGTAATAGCCCAGAAATCCTTTTTCAATGCATCCATGCTGATATCCCTGAATATGTCAGCATAGCGTCCCGAAGCATAAAGGGCTGGTCTGGCAAGAAAGGCAAGCAGCATTGCCCCGGAGCGTACTTTCCTTTCTGAAAGATCAACAGAAGCAATAAGCCATGCATCCTGGACAAGGTCAAGAAGTTGCGGTGAAAATACAGGTTTTGCGGCATTTCCTGTTTTATAATCCTCAAGAGACTGTCCTATTGCCTTTTGTATCTTCCCGACTTCAATGCCGAATCGCTGTACAATCAATGGAATATCCGATCCCTGTTCCTCAAGTACCTTTGTAATGAAATGCTCCACGGTAATCTCGTAATGCATCCTTGATACGCAAAGACCTGCCGCATTCTGGAGTGCCTTTGTGCATACCCCGTTTAAATGCATAAGAAGCGATTTGATGTCAACCTGTACCATATCTTCCTCCTGTCAATTATTTGAGCCTTTTTTTGGCCTGTCCAGAGATACTATCCCAAAAAATTGAAATCCATTTCCATTTTGACTGACATAGAATATAGATTAGAACTGCATATATTTAACTTTAACAATGACTTTGCCCGATCCCTGCGTTTGATTGAGGGCCCGGGAACTTTACCCTGTACGTTTCCGGCAGAGGGTTGCCTGCCCATACATCATAGCCAAGCCTTGACCAGTTATTACCTCCAAGACAGGCAATGGATGTATCCTCACCTTTAATAAGAAGCTCCATATCCCATAAAAGAGGTTGATCAAGATAAACACCGACAACTTGATTTACTATACGAAAATTATCAGTATCAGGAAGGAGATTTTTATATGTATCATAATCTACAGGACCTATTTTTAGAGAAAATTTGCCTGAACTATCGAGTATACTTTCTCCTATATGGGAATCTTCACCAAGTCTGCTGCATCCAACGCCAAGGGAAAATCTCTGCTTCCAGGGTATAGGGACAACTCTTTCAACGCACTGGATAACCTGCACTCTATTTACACCAATGTTGCCTGCCACAAGGGAACGCAGACCTTCAGCAGAGCGCGGGAGTTGATTTAAAATACCTGTGTAACGTAAAAGACTCTCTGAATTTTTAATAAGTTCCCTGATTTTTTCACCTTCAAAACCTATAAGGCAAAATAATCTCGTCAACGTCTTATCATCTTTTTTCTCGTATAACTGATAAAATAATCTTGAAAATTCCCAGCACTCAAAAAACATTTTATATATTCGAGAATTAAAGATATCAATAAAATCTCTGCTGATACTATGATCATGTGCCTGTTCTGTAAGAAGATCTTCCGTATAGAAGGTCGGCAGAGGAGATGAAGGGCCATATAGACCAAGAAAAGTAGCTGTAATTCTGTACAGGTTTTTTTCTTCTGAAAAAATTTCTACATCAGACACATCGGATTTAGGAAAAGCAAGAGTAAGTTCAGGTCTTATGCGTATATGTCGGGAAGGCTCTTCGCCATCCCTTGTTTCCGTAATTCCGGACTCTTTGTCTAAAAGATAAAGCAACAGACGGCATGTTTGGATAAAGGAATAGTGGTGACCTTCCTTTAGAAGCTTTTCTTTTAGCTGAGAAGTCTGTCCCCTGTCTTTATCGGCCATTGATATATTTCCCCGGTCTGAACTTCTTTCATACTAAACTGAGTAAAGGTATTCATACTGCTGTATGCACTGAAAAAACGGTCCATAATGCAACCGAAGAGGTATAAATCACCTATGCCTGCAAATTGATCATGACGAACCGTCATTTCAATCTTCTGACCTCGCATAATCCTTCCCCTGAAGAGATGGTCATAGGGTTCAGTGCGGAGGTTGAGTATCCCCTCAATTCTTTTCAGATTGGCAGCCAGTCTTGCTTTGTCCCTGTCTTCCAGTGATACATAAAGACTGAGAAGTTCTTTGAGATTTTCTTTATTTGCCATAGGTAGGTAATTGAGTGAAAGATGAGAAATAAGCCTCCACACAGCATCCTGATCTGTCGGCGGATCAACTGCAAAGGTGGGGGGCAGTATATTTCTGAAGGTAAGCATTTCAGGTGAATTAAAAGTGGCTTTGCATATATCTCCAATCTGAAGTCTCTCCGGTAAATTACCGTTAGTGCATATCACTGTCAGGGAAAGGGTCTCCTCCCTGGGTTCCGGCATATCATGCATATAGGCAAATGAAAGATATACCTCAGGGTTGTTATTTACCGGTGATCTTGATCTGATTATCTGATATACATGTCTGTCCTTTCCCGACCCCTTAAAGAGAGAAAGAGGAAGATATTCCTTTTTTGAAATACTGCCCTGTTCATAGCCTGTTACACTCTCTATATCAAAAACCTGGTAATGATCCGGATATTCAAGAGATGGCATGATCTTTAACTTTTCTGTCTTGTGGTCAAAAATAATCGGGTCCATTTCATAACGGAAAAGGTTGATTACAGGCACAGCATTTATGATAAAAGTATCATTTGTTATGTGCAATGTTGTATCGGTGGTTTCGTCAAATTCGAGTAAAATCTCAAACTTTTTGCCTTTACCGCGATTCGTCCATTTTTCCCATCCTGTTAAGTCCATAAAAGTAAACTTTCTCGGCAATATAAAATACTCCTGCAAGAGTCTGTAACCTGAAAAAGATTGAACCGGAAAGAAGAGGAGGGGTTTTTGTACGTCAAATCCTGTTGCTTTAAGTGCATCAGAGGGTAATATTATTTCTTCACCACCATCTGAAGGCTTGAGAATAATCCTGCTTAAAGAATGGTTGAGAAGCATAAAAACATCCATTGCCTGGGTATGTGTACCTCCCAGAAAAAAGCAGAGATGTTCAGGGCGCCAACGTGACAGATCAATTCCCGTCAATTCCATAAGCAGCCTTATCTGCATTCCTTTTCCTGCTGTCCGGGAAAATTGTGTTGATATCTGGCGCAAAGGATGAATATCCATTTCAAAGCAGGTTTGAAATTGACACAATGTACCATCAATCTTGTTTGACGAAAGGACAACACCTTCTTTTACAGTCACTATTTCAAGTACATTCGGTTTGGGTTCGAATAAAACAATCGATGTCGAAGGCACTGGTCTTATGTAATGAGGAAATATCACATCAATAACCTCATCAATAAGTTTAGGAAATTCATTCCGTATCTTATGGTGCAAAAGACCGGTCAAAAAGGCCGTACCCTGAAGGAGACGCTCTGCATCGGGGTCCATGGTAGGTCCACTCAACATAGGAGCTGTTACAGGATGAGCCCTGGAAAACTCCACAGCAAGCTGTCTGAGATTTTGTAATTCTTCTTCGTAGTATTTATTAAACATTATGATATCACAATTATGTATCTACCCTTACCATACCTTCAGATGTAACAACCGTCTCAAAGACCACGGGGGTTCTTGTATCTTCTCTTGTAACGATTTCAGCGTTCAATTTGAATCTCAAGGTTGAATAATCGTTGATTTCAGGTTCAAAATTTATCTTTACATTTGTCAAGCGGGGCTCATACCTTTGTATAATAGTTTTCATAATTTCTTCCAACTCTTCAGCTGCCTCTGAAAGGTTCTCACCTGGAAAATTTGTAAGATCAGGCATACCATAGTCATCGGCTATAAGGACACTGCCCTGGCGAGTATTAAGAATTTTACGGAGATGCTGGAGTATGGAGTACAAACTGCCCTGAGATTCCTGATCTGATATTTCTTCAAGTCTCTTATCAAGATTTCTTATTCTTTCAAGAAGAGTTTCACTATTCATTGGCGCAATAAAAAAAATGATACAGGAGGGTTTTTGTTTTAAATACGTACCCTCCTGCACTCTGTTTATGCCGATTAGAGTTAATGTAGCTGCTTATGCTTTCGGTGCTTTCCAGTTGTCTTCCGCCTCTATTCCGTCAGGTGTATAAGTCCAGATAATGTCTTCATAAGTAAATGATATATCCAACATATGTTTGTATGGTTTGTTTTCTTCAAGGAAGGTAAAGGGAAACCATTCTCTGGTATTAACAACAATGGCTTCTTTCATCTTGATGGTAAAGTACTTCTCTTCCTGCCCCTTGTCGCTGATTCTGAAAAAAGTAATTTCCACGTCAAGGTGCTCGCCTGAACAACAAGCCTGAAACAATTTGGGCACATGTTTACCCATGTTTGTACTAAAAACAAAGGGTTTGTGTATCCTCTGACCTGTAGGGAGCCCGGTATGCGTATCACGAGGAATTTCTACGTTGTGATCCATGGCATAACCCATTATAAGGTTTTCACGTCCCTGTTGAGTACAGTCCCCCTGTATCTCACCTTGATTTTTTCCAGTAACTTTCATATAAATTGTCATTGCCATAGCCAATTTCCTCCTTATTTTTTATTTAGTAGCGCAAATATGCGCAGCTTTTTGATTTTTCACAGTTGATGTTAAAAGGATTCTGTTCTCAATAAACAAATTTCATCAGATTGACTAACCCCCTTTTTTTGCTTATGACTCCCAACTGTTTGAAAAGGTTTTATTTACATACACATATTTCAGCGCTATCTATTTCTTATCTAGTTTGCCGGCAAGAGAAAGGGTAAAGGAAGCACCCATATATTTAAAATGGGGTTGAACCATGAGGTTTACCCTGTACCATCCGGGATCTCCTTCAACATCGGAAACAATAATTTGAGCTTTTCTTAAAGGACGTCTGCTCCTTACTCCGGGTGATACACTGTCCTGATCTGCGATGTATTGCCTTATCCAGTTGTTCAGCTCATTTTCTATATCGTTTTTATCTTTCCATGTGCCGATGTTTTCTCTTTGAATAACTTTGATATAATGGGCAAGACGGCTGATAACAAAAGTGTAGGGAAGCTGTGTACCGAGTTTGTAGTTTGTTTCCGCCTGTTTGCCTTCAGGAGTATTAGCAAAAACCTTCGGTTTCTGCACGGAATTGGCTGAGAAAAAAGCTGCGTTATCACTTCCCTTACGCATAGTCAAGGCTATAAAACCTTCTTCGGCAAGCTCAAATTCACGACGTTCCGAGACAAGTATTTCAGTAGGTATCTTGGTTTGCATTTCACCCATGGCTTCATATTGATAGATGGGAAGGTCCTCTACTGCACCCCCTCCCTGGGGACCGATGATATTGGCACACCAGCGGTATTTTGCAAAACTGTCACTTACCCTGGAGGCAAAGGCAAAGGCGCTGTTGCCCCAGAGAAACTTTTTGTCGTTATCTGCAACATCTTCCTTATAATTAAAGCTTTTCACTGGCTGGGTCTCCGGACCATAGGGAAGACGCAACAAAAAATGTGGAAGCGTAAGAGATACATTTCTTGAATCCTCGCTTTCTCTGAATGATTGCCATTTGACATATTGGGGCATTTCAAAGATAGATTTCAAATCTTTAAGATTGGGAAGCCCTGAAAAACTTTCAAGTCCAAAAAATTCGGAACCGGCAGCAGCTATAAATGGCGCATGGGACATTGTCGCAACACTTGCAATGGATTGAAGCAGTTTAATGTCCTGTGCGCCAGGCCCGAATTCATAGTTACCGACAATAAGACCATAGGGTTTGCCACCAAACTGTCCATATTCACTTGTATATATCGTTTTGTAAAGACCTGATTTTGTTATTTCCGGAGAATCCTCAAAATCATCGAGAAGATCCTGTTTGGTAGCATTAATCATTTCGATCTTTATATTCTCTCTGAAATCTGTTTTATCGACAAAAAACTTGAGTGAACGCCAAGCTGATTCAAGCTTTTGGAATTGATCATTGTGAAGTATCTCGTTCATCTGTGCACTGAGCTTCTGATCAAGATTTGCTATCATATCATCCACGGTAGCTTGCGTTACCTTATCCACTTCTCTGCCGGGCTTAAGGAGCTCATCAATAAAAATCTGCAGGCCCTGCTTTGTCATGGAATAACCTTCATCCGTCGGTTTCATGCGAGTTGCCTGTACAATCTCATCAAGCAGAGATGTTTCTTCAACCACCTGCGATGCTTGTGCTTCCTGTGCCTTTTTTTCTTCTTCAGCCATATAACCTCCCTTTTTAAGATTCGATGTTCAATTCCTTCAAAAGTCTTGCACGAGCACCCTCATCCTTAATAAGATCCTGAATTTTTTTGCGGAATTCAGGAACATTTCCCAGCGGCCCTTTAAGTGCTTTGAGTGCATCTCGCAGCTCCATAAGTTGCTTCAGCTCCGGCACTTTCTGAATAATCGAATCCGGATCAAAATCCTTTATTTTATTAAAATCAAGACCTACATTCATCTGAGCGCCCGATTCTGAAGAAAGCCTGTCAGGCACCGACACATCAAGCTTTACTTTCGAAGCCGCAAGAACTTCGTCGAAATTATCCTTATCTATATTAACAGGTTTTCTGTCTTCTAATGTGCGGCTATCCTGGCTGCCTGTGAAATCTCCGGTCACAAGTATTTTAAGAGGCAGCTCCACTTCCTCTTTTGCATCACCTGTGGCTGGTCGGTATACGATATTCACACGTTCCTTTGGTGCAACCGAAGCTTCTTTTGCCATTCTACACCTCCATATTTACTCTTATTTATTAAGCATTTACAATATACAAAAATGATTTTACATTTAACACAGCACTATAGGTAAATCAAGCATTTAGTAATAAATTATTTATCATCAGCCAAGAAATTTTATCGCCCCTGCAGGGTCTATCAGGGCCAGTCTTTTTGTGACCTCATCAACTAAATCTTCAACATTTCCTGATTTCTGCCGTTTCATACCATAAAGTATGGTTTTGTATGCATTAATTGCAAGTTTGGGATCCCACAATTCAATTTTGTAGCTATCAATACATACAATTAACTCCTGGAGGTAAGGAACTGTCAACTTAATCTGATTAACTCTGAAAAGAAAACGACAAAAATATAGAACTCTTATAAAACGTTCATGCCCTGATGAAGCGCTTCCTATTTTTTCACGCAATCCTCTCAGAGCACCTGCTATGTCTCCGGTAGCAGCAATTTGCTCGGCATCTTCCATTTCTTCCTTTACCTGTTCATCAAAAGCACCGGGCATTACAATATCTGTTACACCCTGCTTTCTGTTCTCTTTGAGCTCAAAATTATTAAGCCAATCACAGGTAATGTCATCGGCAAAGGGTGTTCCATCTGAAAAAGAAAGCTTCTCAATTCCCTTCAATCGTCCTGCATAAAGTGCTGTTGCAAATGCAATTTCCTCTGAAAGATCTTTCTGATTTAAATGATCGAGAGATTCGCTCACATATCTGCTCAAATCCAACCAGAAAAGAAATTCGGAAACGCGTGTTTCTGCTGCATCAAGAAGATCCTGCCATTTTCCGGCATTGTAAAAATTTTTCAGGTTATTCTGTAACTGTCCGTCGGGAGCCGGAAGCATGGTCTTGCCATCGTCATCGCTTGGAGGCACACTATACACAGTGGACCATGCTACGAAGCGGTTTAAGCGGAAATAAAGTACAGGTAGAGGTTTTTGTTGTATCATACTGTTCAAAATCTTTTTCATTGCATCAAAAACCACACGCATTGCCCTGTCAGTATCTTCATCTGTTACAACATCGGGTACGGATATAAAAGATTGCTGTTGAGGCATGTTTGTCTGTACAGTATTTGATTCCTGTTTTTTTATATCAACAGGTGCTTCCCTATCAGAATAATTTGCTCTTTCTTCATTTTTTTTATCTTCTACAAACAAAAGTGATGAAACCATTGAAATAATAGATCTTAATTCAGGAGGTTCATCAAGATTATTAGCAAGGAATATATCTATTGCATCGAGGTCTTCGGAAATATGATTGATGTCCCTCTGGCTCCAGACCTCCCCTTCCATTCCCCGCAAACTGTCTTCCAGTGTATCGACCCACCATGAAAGAGCATTCAGTCTACCCCTTATCCTTGTTTTCAACGGAAACATTGTATCCCAATAGATCTCCAATAAATCCCTGTATATATGAAAACCACCGGCAAGACCTTTCAGTCCTTCAGTCTTCAAGAGCCCGACACAGAGATAACTGCAAACAAGTAAATCCTTTGATTGTTCTTCAAGAATCTTTTTTGAAAGGTTGACAACCTTTTGCCAGTCCAGAGGGCTTGAAGCTGATATGGATGAACTTTTATTTATTTCTGACGATAGATCATCGTAAAGGGGGTCTGTTCTTATATCCCTTCCTGCCGGATTTGGACCCGGCACCGGTTTTTTACCTGTATCAGATGGATCCATACATTCCCCTATCTGTTTGTTTTTACTTTATTATCTTCTGTATAACAATTTGTGATAACAGAAGGAATTTTAACAGACAGTCCTTTAAGAAGATTTATGACAGGAATTCCGTGTTCTATCATGTACTGTATTTTTATCCACTTCACCCCTATTGATGCCAGGACATTCCTGGAATCAGGAAAATCTTCGGCAGTGAATGTCCTGGCGCCGGTTCTGAAATCAGACAGGAATTTGGGAAATCCCATTTGTCCTTTATACAATCTGGTCAATGTTAAATCAGGGAATTGTATCTTCAATGTAGTATCACCACATTTTTCCGGTGACCATTGCAATGTTTCCTTTTCCCTATAGTTATAATTCCTTACCGTACCTTCCTTGTCCGCACACTGAACTGTGAGTATAACACCGATAGGTTTTATGGTTGCCTCCTTATTTACAGACACAGGAACAGTTCCAATATTTACAGCATATTCAGGCTGGTAATCTACGATAACGCTTTGCCCTTTATTGATAAAGCTAAGAAATTCTGGCTCGAATCGTATTGCATGTTCAAGAAAAGTGTTATCATATATTTTTCTTGACGTATAACCCCATTTACCCATTACAAGAAAAGGTTTGGCAGATCCATCCCTGAATGTCCAGACAACACCGTCTTTTTTGTTAAATAGTATTTTTGGAAGTTTATCCACCGTAACTCCTTCGGTCTTATTAACAACATCTTTTTCCCATTGATCCTGAAGAACACAGGAAGTCTTACCTGTACTGTATGAAAGAAGGTAATTAAGAGGGCCTGCCACAATATCCCATACAAATTCAGTATTTTCCTTAAAATCTTTCAAAGTATTTTTCAGATTTAAATACTGCACATATGCAATATTAAAAGGTGATTTATTTTCAGCTCCAGTAGACAGCTCGGAAAAAAGATCTGCCAGAAAGCGAAAACAGTTTTCTTTTGATGTGGCAACAGGAGCTAACTGACTCATGGTTTTGGTAAATTCAGCATAGATATTACCGGCCTCGATTCTCCTATCAATATCAGCACCGCCCTTGGGCTTAAACTTTTCAAGATCTTCATATATTTTTTTCTCTTCTTCCAGCAACCTCATCTTTAAGCTCTTCTTTCCTTCTTTGTCATCCTGTTCCGACACTTTGCGTGCCTTATCAAGTTCTATTATGAGCTGGGCCCATTTAGGGTAGGGCGCAAGATAGTCATCTGCTGAAAGCTCCATTGCTGCTCTTTGTAAAAAATTCCAAAAAGGATTATTATCCGTTGTCATAGCCATGACCATGTTGTTTTTATCAGAATCAGATTTAATGAAATAATCCCCGGTTTGCAGATTTACAGCAAAATGCTGCCATGAATTAAAATACTGCACGCGGTACCACTCCCAGAAATTTGCCAAATTGGAACCTTCAAGTTTTTCCTCTACCCCTGCTTTAATCATTGATTCCATAAATTCTTTTATTTTTTTATGGCCTTCTTTTGTATATTCACCATCAATAACAATAGGATCTTCATTGTTTCTCAACCCTGATTTGGTCCAGAAATCATCGAGATTTATGTCATAAACATCAAGCATGGATTGTTTTACAAGCCATTTCAAATCTTTGTGTTTTCTCAGAATATCATTAAGGGATGACTGTAAAAGCTCCAACGTCTTTGTTAGCTCTGCCTTGTTGTAATGCCAGTCCAGATATGCAACATAAGTATCATCAACTATTGCAGCAACAGGAGAAGGCACCTGGGGATACACGAATGCCATAAGATTTGTAAAGGTCCTTTGTAAATCATTTGATTCCTCAGTCTCCTTTGCCTTCTTGAAAAATATATCTCTTTCAAGATAAGATTTTATTGTAAATATACGGGCAACAAGAAATTCTACATAAACTGCTATGGTATCACTGTCTGTTGAATCTCCTATCTTACTTATATTTCTGTACAATTCACCGTCAAAATTAAGCAAAAAACCTTCTCTGTAGAGTTTTTTGTACTGTTCTTTTGCCTTTTTTTCAAAGTCCCGTGCTGTTGTAAGTCCAAAATGGGGAAGAAACCACCTTTTATTGGTCTCCTCCACCTCTGATATCTGAATTCTGAATTTTTCAAGCATAAGGATATTGGCAACCATATTAGATTCAAGTTTGGGAGATGTCTTGAATACAGCAAAAAATTTATCAAGAGCGTTAATGTTATGAAAAAAAGAAGCAGTAAGAAGTCCTGTAAGAGTAATTAAGATAAACATTACAGATAAAAACCCGAGACTACCTGTTAATCTTCGCCATTTTATATATTCATAGACAGGGCGCATGAAGTAACGATCCCGAGGTAAAACCTGGGTAAAAAAATCTTTGAGGAATAGACCTCGACTTAAAGCCTTTTCTGGCTGGCCCTGGGCAGGCTCGCCATTCATTTCAAGAAATCTTGAAGAAGATTCACTGGCTTGACGGGCACTTGAAAAATATATACCCCTTAAAACAGGAGTTTCCTGATAAGGATTGTGTTCAAAAACTGATTTTGCAAAATCTTTCATTGCTGTTTTCAGAGACAAAAACTCCAAGGGAAATATTATAGTTCCAGGATCAGGTATATCATTGTTTTTTTCAATACTATTTGTACGGATGCAATGTAATCGTTCTTCTGTAAATTTGAAAGAATGTTCCACAATTCTTTCCCAGCCTGCTTTCTCATCATCATTCAGATATCCTGCTGTCTGGTTTGAATCCTCTTCAGGTAATCCAAGAAACATACTGTTAAACCCATAGACCATATCCATCTTTGTAACAAGTATGTAGACAGGAAATTTGGCTCCTGACACACGCATGAGCTGATCGATTCTTTTCCTTATGCTCTGCCCGTCAGTTCTTAAGGTCATAGAATCGGCAGATAAAAGTTTTTCAGCAGACAGGGTAATAATTAGACCGTTTACAGGTTCGCGGCGCCTGTATTTGGCCAGAAGCACAAGAAACTCTTCCCATTCTTCCCTGTCAGATGTTTCATCAACAGGTATAGTGTAACGACCTGCAGTATCAAGGATAATGGCATTCTCGAGAAACCACCAGTCACAGTTTTTAGTTGCAGCAAGTCCCGATGTACGGGTAATGTCAGATACGGGAGAATTCAGTTTGGCATTCTTGATCGCTGTGGTCTTTCCTGCTCCTGATTCACCTATTATAATATACCAGGGCATTGCATAAATGGGGTCTCTTATTCCTCTTTTTATATTTGAGGAACGCAAAAGTTCAACAGATTCTTTCCATCTTGCCTGGAGATCCTTGAGTTCCTGCCGTTGGTGAACAGCAGAACGTTTTATAGCAGCCTCATCAAGTTCTACAACCCTGTGGACAAATTGTTTCTCCTTTCTCCTTGTTAAATATTTTTTCAGGAACAGTATGCTTATCCATACAGCAATAACACCGGCATAGATGGCTATACCTATCCACCAATGCCAACCTGTTTTTATGATTAACCATATATCTAAACCGGCAAATACGGCTAGGATAATAATTACCAAAAGGATCTTAAGGATTTTTTTCATTTAATGTATCCCGCAACAAGATTATTCAGCATTGCCTTATAAAAAAATATCAACAAGATAAAAGCTGCTGCTGACAGGATTGCAGCAGAGGCAATAAAGGTGCCCACATTTATCCTATACCATTTTTTACGCTTTTTCTTTTGACTTCCTTCATAGCCATGAGGAAAAAGGACAAGCTCATCAGGCAGCATATCTGCGTTTTTCAAGCTGTTGCCTTTTAAATTTTCTTTTTGTTGTTTTTTTATTTCAGATAAAATATCTCTATCACCCGGCATAAAATACATACCCTTGAAACCCATTAACAAGCAATAGAGATAAACCTCCCTTATGGCGTTATCATCCTCTTCGATATTAAGTTCTGCAAGGAATGAAAAAAATTCTTCACCAGCCCTTGTTGTGTTGAAGTATGTTTTCTGGAGTTGTGAATGTTGCCATTTTTCCTTTTCCAACCATTCCGAGCATAGTATTGCCTCATCTATCCATGCACAAATAGCAAAAAAAGCTTTTTCCCAGGATTCAGCAGGAAAACCCGCATTTTTTGCCGAATCTTTCGATTTTTCAATCATTTCTGAATATTTCATAACAACGTCTTCGCAGGAAGATTGAAAAGTCCTGTTTTCTTTTATAAAAAGAGCTGTATATGCCATTAGTTCAATAAAATGATCTATCATTCTCATAGGGGCAAACCTTATTGTTTTAATATTATTAAATCAATTCCAGCATCTGCAGGAGCATTTCCCCAAAAAACACAGAGATTGGCGTTATTCTGTATGGGCTGCCAGTACTTATTTGAATTATCTATTCCGAAGTAAAGCACATCAGCCCGTCTGGGAAGACCGGGTGGAGGTTCGGGAACATATTCCAGAGGAAGGCCGGGCAGGGATCTTTTGACAAGCACAGGCATATCTTCCTGGCAACTCATTTTTAATATATGCCTGACTGCATTGAGCAATTTTTCCTTATCCATAGCTGTTTTAATACCAACATAGAAAGTATTCGAACTGGCAAGAAGATTAGCCGGCATCATGGCACTGAAATAATCATCGGCCCTTATAAGATGTATCACACTCTCCATTCCTCTCAACAGGGAGTCAAGTATTTCATCTATTAGAAGATAAGCCTGTTTGAAACAATGAGCGAGATTTGTATGATCATAAACAGGCAACAAATTCTCTCCTGTTTCTGTATGACCAAGAGCATCAATCCTGTCCGTAAAAGAGCTCATCTCTCCAATAAATTGTGTCAGGATTCCATAAAAACTCCATGGATGAATATGAGAAACACCTGATAGATGATTTATTACAGGTATATAACGATTAATAGTTCTTAATGCGAGTAGAAAATTAAAATAGGAAGACTGAAACTCATTTGCAAGAAAACCACTGGGATTCTTATACTCTCCAAGGATAAGACAGCGTGAAAAAAGTAATTCCTTTATATTTTTAAAATATCTTACAAGAACAGGCGAGCTTGAAAGCGTAACAGCGGGTGGAACAAAATCCTGAGAAATAAAAGCATCCTGACCATTAAATTCAATTCGTGCGATAGGTATAAGATAGTGGTCTGAGTAATGTTCTATTTCAGAATCCCATATAAATTTCAAGGCATAATCCAGGGTGGCTATATGGGCGCCTCGACCTTCCCGATAAAGATCAAGTGTTTCAGAAGAAGTGTCTTTTGTAATAAATCTATTATCAAAACCAGCGGAGGAACCATCCCCCTCCTGAGGTTCATGCAAATTGGCTCCATTCAAATTCCACCGCCTGAGGGCAAGATAAACAAGGAAAGGATCCCTTGACTGTCCCCACAAATCCCTGAAAGAACGGGGCTGGACCTTCCCATTCTTGTTTAAAACCACCCTTGTGCCGTCCTGAAAAATGAATTCCCCGCTTTTCAGATCAAAAACCATATCTTTTAATGAACCTTCGTCCGCATCCGTAGCACAAGCACCCCAGAAATAGGGCAGAATGTAATTTCTAAAAGGCTCAAGAAGAGACTCTGTGTGCAGGTCTGCCTGCTGGAAATGCTGGGGTTGCAAAAATAAACCCTGATACCAGAAAACAGGACCTTTTGGTTCTATCATGGATTTTTTACCTCCTGTATGGAATTTGAACCCAGATAGAGATTAACTATCAGTTCCATAATATTTGCTTCTGTTTTTCTGAAACCGTACATCCCCTTTTTTTCAATAATTATTGGTATCTCATAAGTCCGCATTGCCTGTTCAGGTATAAAGTCATAATATCCTGCCACTATTCCAATCCACTTTGCTCCTTCAAGCCTGTCGATTGCTATTTGCTTTGTTTCACCAGGTTCTGCAAAATAACGATCATACCCAAGGACACTTTTATCAAATTTATCAACACTCAGAAGTTTCTTAATGCCCTCCTGATCTTTGGCCAACTGGTTGAAGGCATTGATGTTATCAAGCTGATACACCGCAATCATAAGACTATGAGATGCATCATCATAAAAATTTAACATACTGTCAGCTTTGCAGCTGATTAAAATACTTTTTGGTTGATAATCTCTTGATACGGTTAATCCAAGGCTTGCAATATCCTTGTCCTGGCTTGACATAACAACGGGTCCACCGGATCCTGCAGGTTTTGCTTCCTGTTTCTGCGATTGCTTTCCTGACGAACATCCGCCGGATATCGCTAAAATGAAAAGCATTACGCAAACACAGAAAAAAAATCTGTCATGATTTAATAATTCAGCTAACTTCATCCCTCACATGTTTATTAAAGCTACTATTATTTATTTCAAAAAAAGAAATTCAAATTATTATTGGAACTTTTTTTTGCATAATTTTTCAAAATGCTGCTGTTCAGCCTTTGCAGCAACATCGCCGTCCGAGATGAAATATCCGGTTTAACTTATCCCCACTGGTACTTATAGAGCTGGACATGCTTCAATCTGTAAAATGTCAAATTATAATAAATATACGTGATTGTCTTTCTGCAAAGCTTCCACCCGTATATTTCCCTACCAAATAAATAGATATTAGTTGCTATTCTTTAATAAAGTCAAGGTTTTTTCTTTAATTTTTCTGATGTATTTTAAATGAAGGGTATTTTAAAACTTGTTCCTCAACTCTGTGATCCATGCCTAAAGGATATACAATATTCATTTTGCAATGTTATACTTCCTAATTTTATAGCGGAGCATGCGTTCGCTTATCCCTATGATTGCCGCAGCTTTCGTTTGAACCCAGTCAGCTTTGATCAGGGCCTCCATTATTATCTTTTTTTCTGTGGCACCAACAACTTCCTTTATGGTTCCCTCTGTAACAGCTTGTTCACCTTCAATCAAATGCGGCAGGTCTTCCTTTGATATGTATTCACCTCTTGTAAGAACAACAGCTCTTTCGATTATGTTTTCCAATTCCCTTATATTGCCGGGATAATCATATTTTATTAATAGATCTCTTGCTTCCTTTGTAAACCCCTTAATATTTTTCTTGTGTCTGTTATTATATTTTTTAAGAAAAAAATCAAAAAGCGGGGGGATATCCTCTTTTCTCTCTCTTAGGGGGGGTATATCAACAGTAACCACATTAAGTCTGTAGAAAAGATCTTCCCTGAAAGCACCCTTTTTTACCTCTTCGCTGAGATTTCTATTAGTTGCTGTTATAATCCTCACATCAATTCTGGTCGGATGCAACCCGCCAAGCCTTTCAACTTCCCTTTCCTGAATTACTCTTAGCAGCTTTGATTGGAGCATAACAGGAATGTCACCTATCTCATCAAGAAAAATTGTCCCTTTATTTGCAAGTTCAAATTTTCCCGCCTTTCTCTGGTAGGCTCCTGTAAAGGCACCTTTCTCATATCCAAAGAGCTCACTTTCAAGCAGAGTTTCAGGTATTGCTGCACAATTCACTTTTACAAGAGGACAATCCATTCTGTCGCTCAAACCATGAATAAGGTTAACAATCACCTCTTTACCTGCACCGCTCTCGCCCTGTATGAGACATGTTGAATCAGTTTTTGCAATTCTTACAATGAGACTGACAACATTGTGCATCTTTTCGCTGGAATATATAAAGTCTTCAGCTTTAAGCCTGTCTTTAAGGGTTTCCTTCAGCACCATGTTCTCATGGACCAGATATCTTTTATCCTCTATTTTCTTAAGTTTGAAAAGCAGGTCATCAAGATCTACAGGTTTTGTTAAATATTCCGTAGCACCTGCTTTTAGTGCACTAACTGCATTTTCTATGCTTCCAAAAGCAGTGATCATAATTATTTCAACTTCAGGATTTATTTCCCTGAACTCTTTAATAAGGGAAAGCCCGTCAGTGTCAGGCAATTTATAATCAAGCAGAACAATATCGAGGACTTCTTCCTTGAATTTCCCAACTGCTGTTTTTCCATCAGCAGCTTCCTTTACTTCATATCCTTCATTTTTTAAAAGTCCACCAAGGAGTGTCCTCTGTATATCCTCGTCTTCAACAATTAATATGTTAGCCCGATTCATTTTTTTACTCCCTGTCGTATATTTATCAGGGACTTTTTATCCCCTCTTTGCCTTATCCTTAGCGACTATCCGGCACATTCATGATTGTTTTTTTCTTCAATTTTATAACAGTTTGCCTTTTTAAGTTTTTTCCCTATATTGTTCTATTGGTAAATTTATCAAAAATTTCGTACCCTTACCTGGCGTGCTGGAAGCTCTAATATCCCCGCCATGATCCCTGATGATCATATATGAAATAGGTAGTCCCAATCCAATACCCTTGTCCTTTGTTGTATAATAATATTCAAATATCCTGGGCAGGTCTGCTCCCTTAATTCCAGGACCTGTATCCTCTATTATAATGTCAACATCCCTTTCCTTGGAGGTTGCTTTTATGTTTATAGATCCACCATTCTCAATAGCTTCGATTCCATTCAGTATAATATTGTAAAAAGCCTGCTTCAGCCTTTCTTTTTGTGATTGAATCATTATGTCTTTGCCGGTTTTATCTACTGTAATATCGATCTCCCTTGAGGTAGCCTTTTCCCGAAGAATAATAACTACTTCTTCAAAGATATCATAAAGATTCTCCGGTATAAAGGGTGTACTGGATTTAGTTGAAAGAAGAAATTCTTCTACAATTCTGTCAATCCTTAAAAGCTCTTTTCTCATAATATCAATGAATTTGTTATATTCTTCCTTCTTATCTTCAGCAGGTTCAAATTCTCTTTTCAGTCTCTGTATTGAAATACTCATGGCATTCAGGGGATTTCTTATTTCATGGGCCATGCCTGAAGCAAGTTTCCCGAGAGATACAAGTCTTTCTTTCATCTCCAGCTCTTTTTCAAATTCACGCACCCTTCTCCCGTGTCTTCTTTCCAGAAGGAAAATTGAATATGTGCTGACCGCACCGGAGATTGCAAGAAGCATAAGGATGAAAAGAAAGTTTATGGTGGTTTTTTTTGAAATATCCCTGGCCAGATCTTTTGATACAAGTATTTCAACAGTAAATCCCGGGAGAAATTTTGAATCCAGATTCCTGGATACAACATAAGTCTCCTGCCTGTTTCCGCCTGAAAATAAATAGGGGGCTCCCTTTTCGTCATATAGATTAATAACAGCAATATTAAATCTTTTTGTTTCTGCCTCCACAATTTCTCTTATTGTAAGTTTTTGCCTTAATATGTTAAGTTCATCTTCATCAAGGCTGAAAATTATTGTGCTGTTTCTTATCTTAATACCCATTATAAGAAATTTATCATTATCGCCCTGGGTTTTTATAAAAGTTTTTTCTTCACCTGATTGAAATGATCTGATGAATGAAGTTGATATTCCTATTGATCCTTTTCTTGCAACAATTTTGCCGGATCTGTCAGTTATCATGAAATTTTTAAGAGGTATCCTTTCCACATTTAACAAATCCAAATCATTGAAAAGATTATACAGATCATCTATTATAGACTCCTCATAAACCATAAGATTCAAAAAATCGGGCGTTACTATTGATGGAGATTTTTCAATAAGATTTAAATATTCAAGGTTGATATCTATTTCCCTCTTCAGATGGTTGAAAATAATCTCTCCCTCGTTTTTCAGGAGGGCTTCAATATTTTTATTTATTATTCTGATTTGAAAATATCCTGTTATTGCGATTAGAAAAAAAAGTATTGCAAACAAAAGGGAAGGAAAAACAAATGTTTTTTTATCTCCCATATCGCCTCATCAATCCGGAAGGACGATTTGATCTCTTTCTCTCGGAACCGCAAAAATTATCATATTTTTCACGTTGTTCCTCATTTAATATACGGGAAATTTCCCCCCTGTATCTGTTGTACAGGTTTTCCCTTTCAATTTCAATCTCCAGTATTTCCTTTTGAAGCTTTTCAATGTTTTCCCTGTTAAAAGAAGGGTTTCTGTATAAATTCCTTAACTCAAACTTTTTTTTACCGACTTCTTTGCCTGATCTGCGCCATTCATGCATATATTTTCTTTTTACTTCTTCAGCAGCAGACCTTTGTTCATCTGTAAGGTTAAGCCCCCTCTCAAAGTCAAAATATGAATGCTGACCATAAAGAGGGGACATAAAAAAAGTAAGGGATAAGAATAATACAAATAAATATGTCATGGATTTACAGGCACCCACGCTCTATGGGCAGGAATCCATTTTCCGTCAAACCACTGCCCTGGCAATTCAACCCACTGCCCGGGAGGAATTTCATTTCCAGCATGATATGAATAGGCTGAAACCTCTTTTTGATTAGCT
Organism: uncultured Syntrophorhabdaceae bacterium; assembly: GCA_964429485.1. Taxonomy (GTDB): domain Bacteria; phylum Desulfobacterota; class Syntrophorhabdia; order Syntrophorhabdales; family Syntrophorhabdaceae; genus JAPLKB01. The sequence continues at coordinate 41,513 of CAYSBW010000005.1, read as the reverse complement.
GCTATCAGCTGATTATTTTCATTCTGGTCCATTGCATTGCCGGCAATAACGCCTGCAAGGGCGCCTGCAGCAGTACCTATTAGAGTGCCTGCGGTGTTGTTTCCTATGATCTGACCTGCTATTGCCCCAAGACCGGCACCTATTGCCGCACCTTTCTGCGTATTATATCCGCCCGATGCACAGGAAAATGTTACAAGCCCTGTAATAAGAATTAAAATAACCAACATGTGTTTTCTCATAATTTATTACCTCCTTATTGGCAGAACAGTCAAGCAAGTTGAGAGGCGGGGGTATTACCATACTCAACTTGCTCAACATGCCTGCTAACAAATTCCTATCATATGTTTTTAGTTTTTTACCGGACCGAATCCAGTGCCCCTTCCTGCAGGACCACCTTTGCCGCCCATTTTATTAAATCCCGGGCCGTAAGTCATTTCACCAAGTTTTTTAATCTGTTCTTGAGTTAATAACTTTCTCTGTTCAAGTCTCATCTGGACCATCTTATCCTGCATGTTCTGCCTCAGGTTGTTAAGTTCCTTCTGTTTTGCAAGGATAGTTGCATCATCCATTTTCGGATCAGCATAAATAGCCTTCAGTTCAATGCGTTTCTGAAAAAGTTCATAACGTATTTTTTGCGTGTCATTGCGGAATGCTTCCTTAAGCTTCCACATCTTTTCTGTCTGCTCCTTTGAGAGATTCAGGTTTGCCGCCATGCCCATGGGACTCCTAAAACCGGCTTCACCTCCTTTGCATCTGCCCGGTCCGTGTCCAAAGGCAAATACTGATGTAGTAATTGCCAGAAAAAGAACTGCCATAATTCCTGCATACCATTTTTTCATTGAAACCTCCTGTTAAAAATTTTTATTCTATACATAGGATTCTTTAATGCAACGACTGTGCCAAAACTTTTCTTAATTGTAATTATCTGTAATTACAATATTTATTATTCATCAATAAAATATTTGATTTTTTATTGAGGTATTGATTGTCGAAAACAAACAGCCTTATCGACAAATTTGTCGACTATTTTGGTCTTACCAACCATCTTTCACATAAGTAAAACAACATCGGACAGGCAATTAAACTTTAAAAAATATATTATGGAATGAATATTAAAAATATATTATAATTCGGTTTTTCAACAGGCTATGATTAAGTACCCGTTATCAGTATTTTAATCAGGGTAGAAAATGCTATTTAAAATTAAAATTCGATTTCTTAATTTAATATTTAACAGTCCGGCACAATTCTTAAACATTCATATCCAAAGAGGGAAACATGATTTTCAAACAATTTAACTTTGACGGATGTCTCTCCTATATTGCTGCATGCAGTAGTGAATTGACAGGCATTATTATAGATCCCTCCCATGAAACAGAACCGTACTTAAAGTTTGTAGAAGAAAACAACCTGAAAATACTCTATGTTGTGGATACCCATACCCATGTTGATCACATATCCCTTTCTCCGGAAATTGCTGACTCTTTAGGTGCAAAAACAGTAATGTGCAGTAAGACACCGATACAGAGGAAAATAGGGGAGGAAGTCATTGAACTGTTTGGCATTGAAAAGATAATTGCTGAAAATGCCGGAAAACGTGTTGATATTTTTATTAATGAAGATGATGAACTCAAAACAGGCGGTCTTGTTTTCAAAGTGCTTTTCACACCGGGTCATACTCAGGATTCCATATGTCTCCTTTCCGGTAATAGAATATATACAGGAGATACTCTGCTCATAGGACAATGCGGAAGGACTGATCTGCCGGGAGGAAGTTCAAAAGATATGTATGAAAGTTTTTTCAGTAAACTGATTGGTCTCTCCAATGACCTGATCATATATCCTGCTCATGATTATCAGGGAAATATCAATTCATCCATGGGATATGAAAAAATAAATAATGTCTGTATGAACATTGAAAGAACTGTGGAAGAGTTCGAAACATTTCTCGCCGGGCTTTTCCCGCCCCTTGATGCAGGAAACGGCAAATTGCAGTGCGGTCTGACAGCAAGCAAAGATTCTCACGTAGAAAATAAGGGTGAATTAAATCCCCTTATGAAAACTTTTTGTTTTTCAATGGAACAATACCTTGCACAACCCCATCAAGCCACCCTTATCCATACTGAAGAGTTGTATGACCAAACAGGAAGTAAAACAAAGCCTCTCATAATAGATGTAAGGGAACCAGAAGAACTGTCAGCAACAGGTTATATAAAAGGGGCTATAAACATTCCTGTAGGTGATATTGCCAAAAAAGTCGGGGAACTGCCGAGTAATCTCGATACACCAATCGCGGTAGTCTGTGAAAGTGGTATACGTTCTGCTCATGCAGCACTTTATTTAAGAGCCTATGGTTACAATAATGTGAAAAATCTCGAATACGGCATGAGAGAATGGAGAACAAAAGGATTACCGATAATCTATCCGGGATAAATGCTTTTTTATTTTATCGTGAGATACATATTCGGATTTTCTGAAATACAATTAAGAACAATCCTTTCTTCATAGCCCATTCCAATAAGTCTTTGGACAGACTCAGTAATTATCATGGAGCCACCCTTCAATTTTCCGTCCGGCTCTTTTATACAATAAGATCTGTCATTGAATTTTGAGCTTTGATTTCTCGCAGTATCCTTCACAGAATCTGAAATGATGATTATTTTTTCAGGATCTTTAATTTTGAAAATCATTCTAACTGTTTCAGGATGAAGATGGTAGGGATCCGCGATTACTTCAATATAAACATTAGGATTCATAAGTCCAAAACCTGCAATACCCGGTTGTCTGTGATGGAACCCACGCATGGCATTAAAAATATGGGTTATACCTTTTGCTCCTCCATTAAAACCTGCCAGAGCTTCCTCATATGTTGCATCAGAGTGTCCCATGCTGACTACAATGCCCATATCAGCAGCTATTCTTATAAGTTGAACAGCCCTGTCCAGTTCAGGAGCTATTGTGACAATTTTAATAATATCCTCAAATCCCTCTGTAAGCCTTTTAAAATAATCTTCTTTAGGAGTTAAAAACGATAATGTATTCAAGACTCCGCAGCAATGAGGATTGAGAAAAGGTCCTTCAAGATAAATACCTGTTATCATGGAGCGGGAAACGGGTGCTGTTTTTTTATTGTTTTCCCTCTTCACCCTTTCAGCATCTGTCTTCTGCGTCTCCATTGCTTTTTTCACAGCTGCCATTTGTACTCTCATTTCTTCCAGAGGCGCAGGGTAAATTGCTGGAATAATTTCCGAAACACCATATTTTCCATGAATTTCTGCTATTTTAAGAATATGATCAGCATTTGTTGTCTTCGTATCGTATCCACCGATACCGTGACTGTGAATGTCTATGATTTTCATTAGTAGGACCAAATACATAATACCTGAAAACTATTTTATGTCCAGCTTTCTTTACTTTAATATTACCCTCTGTTAAAATAGCCTCAATTTAAAATGCCAATGAACAAAAACATAATTCTCATAATTTTCTGCATTATTTTCCTTTTTTCCTGTTCACAAAGAAGTGAAGATGTACTATATGATGATCCAGGAACGCCAGGACATGGAGATACTATTATTACAGGATCCATCGGTGAGCCTTCAAATCTGATTCCCATCCTGTCTTCAGACAGCGCTTCCCATGAAGTTGCATCGTACATTTATAACGGGCTTGTCAAATATGATAAAAACCTTAATATAACAGGCGATCTTGCAGAATCATGGAATATTTCCAAAGATAATCTTACCATTACATTCAAATTGAGAAAAAATGTCAGGTGGCACGACGGTAAATCCTTTACTGCACGGGATGTTATGTACACTTACAGAACAATAATCGACCCGAAAACTCCTACAGCTTATTCAGGCGATTTCAAGCTCGTCAAAGAAGCTGAGGTAATAGACGATTATACCTTTAGAGTCAGATACAATAAACCCTTTGCTCCTGCTCTTATGAGTTGGGGAACTTCAATCCTGCCGGCACACCTTCTGGAAGGCAGGGACATCACTGCGTCGTCTCTCACAAGGAGACCAATCGGCACAGGCCCCTATATATTTAAAGAATGGATAGCTGGAGACAGAATAATATTATCTGCAAATGATAATTATTTTAATGGCAGGCCATATATAGACCGATACATCATGAGAATAATTCCTGACAATGCCACCATGTTCCTTGAATTCAAGCAGTACGGAATAGACATGATGGGTCTGACTCCATTACAATTTGTAAGGCAAACCGCTTATCCTAAATTCGAAAAAGAATTTAATAAATTTAACTATCTTTCCTTCAGCTATATTTATCTCGGATACAACCTGAAACATAAATTCTTTCAAGATAGAAAAGTAAGACAGGCAATAAGTTATGCCATCAACAAGCAGGAAATAATAGAGGGCATACTCCTTAATCAGGGTATCGAGGCAACAGGCCCGTTCAAACCGGATATGTGGTCTTACAACGGAAATGTAAGAAAATATGAATACAATGTTGAAAAAGCTCTTTCCCTTCTGGAAGAGGCGGGTTTTAAAAAAGGGGATGGCGGTTTACTCGAAAAAGACGGTGTACCCTTTGAATTCGTTGTCCTCGTTAATCAGGGAAACACAGTCAGAATACAATGTGCAGAACTAATACAGAAAAGACTTTCCGAAATAGGTATAAGGATGAAGATACGGGTTATAGAGTGGGCAAGCTTTATCAATGAATTTATAGACAAAAAAAATTTCGAGGCAGTCTTGCTGGGCTGGACCATTCCCCGGGACCCTGACATATTTGATATCTGGCATTCATCAAAACAGGGAATAAAAGAACTTAATTTTATATCTTTTGAAAATAAAGAGGTGGATGAATTGCTTATAAAGGCCAGACACACACTTGACATGGAGAAGAGACAAAAATATTATTTTCGTATTCAGGAAATACTTGCTGAGGAACAACCTTACACTTTTCTTTTTATCCCCTATGCCAATATAGCTGTCCACAGGAGGTTCAAGGGCATAGAGCCTTCCGCAGCAGGCCTGATGCATAATTTCGATAAATGGTATGTACCGGAAACACAAAGGAGGTACAGAAGCAATGCTGCAATATCTCCTTAAAAGATGCCTGTTTATGATACCGATGATATTCGGCATTACCCTTATATCTTTTATTATAATACATCTTCCACCTGGTGAACCAGACATAATGGGCGGTGAAATGAACCCGAAAGTTACAAAAGAAGTCAGGGAGAGAATAAAAACTCTCTACGGTCTGGATCAGCCACTGCATATGCAATATTACATGTGGGTTAAAAGGCTGATTAAGCTTGATTTCGGCATATCCTTTTCTCAAGACAGAAGGCCGGTAATAGACAAGATAAAAGAGAGGATGCCAGTAACAATCTCTATAAACTTTCTATCCATGGTATTGATCTTCATAATAGGAATCCCCATAGGAATCTATTGCGCACGCTACAAGGACAGCGCGATGGACAAAAGCCTTACTGCCTTTGTATTTGCAGGATATGCTGCTCCAACATTCTGGATAGCGCTCCTTTCAATGATATTTTTCGGTGTATATCTGGACTGGTTACCTATTTCAGGAATTAAATCTTTCAATTATGAAGAATTTTCGCCTTTCGCCAAAGCCGTTGATCTTATAAAACATCTGGCTTTGCCTATATGTATATCCGCCTTCGGCGGACTTGCCGGTATCTCGCGGTATATGAAAAACAGTCTCCTCGAAGTATTGAGACATGAATATATAACAACTGCCTATGCCAAGGGGCTTCCGGGAAAAATGGTTCTAAGAAAACATGCCCTCAGGAATGCCCTGTTACCGGTTATCACAATTCTTGGATTGTCAGTACCGGGTTTGATAGGCGGCAGTGTAATATTCGAAAGCATATTTTCCATACCGGGAATGGGCCAGTTATTCTACATGAGCGTCATGTCCAGAGATTACCCGACTATCATGGGGATACTTGTAATAGGAGCGTTTCTGACACTGCTGGGCAATCTCATTTCGGATATTATGTATGCAGTTGCAGACCCCAGAATACGAATAGGTTAATTTATTCCCAGCCGATTACATCATAACCTTTTTCGCGGAGACATTTTTCAACAAAACTCTTATATACTGGACTTGGTTCCATACCCTTAAATAAAGAATAAACAAGTCCGGATGCTGCACCTGTAGCTGCTCCCACTCCTGCCCCCCTGGCCAAATCACCTGAAACTGCCCCTGCAACACCTCCGATCACTGCTCCACCGGCACCACCTTTGGCTGTTCTTTTTACTGCATCCTTACCGGCATCAGACTTAACATATGCATCAGCACTGTTTCTACATTCATCGATATCACCCACAACCTTTTCCTCTCCAGCTGATTTCATATGTGCATTAGGATATAATACAGGCGCTCTGGTAGAACAACCATATATAAAAAAGACAGCAGCAAAAGCTAAAATTATTAATACAGATATAATATTATGTTTCATTTATCTTATTCGTAATACAATAACTCTATCTACTACTTCTTTGCAGGAGTTTTTACCGGTTCAGCTTTTTTTCCGGCATCCTTGACTTCAATGGTGGCTGCTTTCATTGTATAACCAATTGTTACCTTAGATCCGACTTTAAGATCACCTGTTGCTTTTGTAGATGTATCCTTTGCTATTTCCCATTTTTCCTTACCCTTCTGAACCGTAATACTGTCGTCTTTAACCTCAAGCACAGGACCTGTAACCTGGTATACCTTCGGACCAGCTGCGAAAACCAATGATGACGAGATAATTAAAGCACCTAAAACCATAATAAAACTTTTCATTTTAAAACCTCCTTTTCTCTTGAGAAACAATAAACTATACAAATATATACTTTCCGTGTCACAATACTGCTACTATTATGAGACAATATTAGCAAGGCTTTTAAGATCTGTCAACGACAATTGAAAGTCAGGAATAACAGCACAGATATTCATCTGTGCTGAATCATACATTAATTTTTTCAGCCTGATTAAAAAAAGCTCATTATTTTCATAAGAAATAAAATAATATCATAAAAACATGTAAACAATGATCAGGATAAAAGAACATCGCAAAATTTTCGTTATAATGATAGACTTTTCTCAATACAAAAAGATAAAGAGGGTGCTTATGTCACAAATAGATTATTATCAGGTTCTCGGTGTGGAAAGGGAAGCCACAATCAGACAGATAAAAGAGGCTTATAGAAATCTTGCCTTTCAATACCATCCGGACAGAAATAAAGGGGATGCCGAAGCTCTCGAAAAGATGAAGGCTCTTAATGAAGCATATGCCGTATTGTCCGAACCTGAGAAGAAAAAACACTACGATAACATGCAACAGGAATACGGATCTTATGCATATGACAGATTCAGGCAAAATTATTCGGAAAATGACATATACCACGGATCTGATATAAATCAGATTTTTGAGGAAATGGCACGTAATTTCGGATTCAGACACTTCAATGACATTTTCACTGAATTCTACGGTAAGGGATATCAGTCTTTTGAATTCAAAAGACCGGGGTTATTCGGGAAGGGATTTATATTCACAGTTTTCCCACATAAAGAATCATACCAGGGCATTTCAAGACCTCAAGCCGGTTACATATCAGGCTTGCTGGGCAAATTATCAGGTTATCTGTTAAAAAAAGCTTTGGAATCCAACAGAGATTTTCAAAAAAAGGATTATTACGACACAATTACTATTGACAAAGATAGTGCAAGACAAGGATCCAGTATACCTTATACAGACAGTAGGACATCAAGAAAATTGCTTATAAAGATCCCCGGGGACATAAAAGAAGGACAAATAATCAGACTGAAAAATGTGGGAAATAATGGATTTTCAGCAAATGCTACAGGAGATCTTTATCTCAAAATCCAGTTCAAAAAAAATTTATTCCATAAAATAAAAGAACTCTACAATAAAAAATTTGCAATAAAACCCTAAAAAAAAGTGAGTGTTGTTGTAAAACAGGAACATAAGATTTATATTTAAAACATGACTGGAGAAGAAAGACGTTTAACAAGTATTCATGCAAACAAAGTCTTCCACGGAGGGACAATTCGTCAGGAAAACCCTGTTTGTGAGTGCGGCAAGTCCTATAATGAAAAAACCATTTACGACGCACCGGGTGTGTTTTTCAGGGATGTTGACATTTTTGGAAAAACCCTTACTCTCATAGAACCAATATGTCCCAGATGCAAGCTCAGGATTAGGGCTAGTTACCACATATTAAACTGATGGATGGTTTTGAACTGAGCTTTTCAAGAAAAACAAATTAATCTGTTTGCAAACCATACATAAAGCTCTATATAAATCCCTTTTCCTTCAAGCTGCAGTAGGCTTTGCTTTTCTGTTTTCCATGTTCGACAATTGTACTTTTTACTGTATCCTTGCCTACAATAATGTGATCCAGCACTTCTATTCCAAGTATTTTGCCTGCTTCCATGAGACGCCTGGTTATTTTTAAATCCTCTTCTGACGGTTCAGGATCACCGGATGGATGGTTATGGGCAATAATCACTGATGATGCTGTGTGGGAAATGGCTTTATTAAAAACCTCTCTGGGATGGACTAAACTGGCATTAAGGGTTCCGATAGAAATAGTTTCAATGCTGGTTATCTTGTTTTTTGTATTCAGGATAATGAGCATAAAATGTTCTTTTTTCATATCTTTTATACTCGCCTTTATAACCTTTACAGCACTCTGGGGATTTTTAATATCAACATCCTCGAACCTGTTGTCAATTTCCAGCTCCTGTCTCTTTGCAAGCTCAAAACATGCCTTGATCTGTATAGCCTTTGCCGGGCCAATACCCTTGATTTTTGAAAGCTCCTCTATTGTTGCTTCATTTATTGCTTTTACGCTGCGGAATGTTAAATATAATTCCTGGGCAATAGCCATAACAGATCTTTTTGAAACTCCCCGGCCAATAATCAAGGCCAGGAGCTCAGGTGAAGACAGAGCCTCGGGGCCAAGCCTGAGAAGTCTTTCTCTCGGCCTCTCCTCCCTGGGCATATCAAGAACTGTGAAAGATGTACTGTCAGCCATAGCCATGTCACCTCTACAGGCATTGTTTCTTATTTTATTTTATTAAAAATAATATCATCAACAGCTGCTTCAAGCGGCAGCAGAAGCCTGTCTATATCTCCATTTTTATTCATCATAAAATTGACTTTAATATCGAAACCCCCTAAGAGACTTCGCGGTATTGTCTTAAATGTATCGTATTGATAGTGTTTAAGAGGAGAAATGGTTTCTTCAATATCTCTGAAAGAAAATATTAGATTATTATCTTTGAGTACTACCTCAACAACACCAAAGGCCGGATTATCATATTTTCCAACATAATCTGCAAGAACATGGGATGGCTTTGTATTCTTTTTTCTGTTTTTTTCTTCAGATTCCCTGTTTGCCTTTAATACAGCCAGCGCACCCGGGTATTCATCGGCAAGTCTTTTGCTCCATGTTATTGTTTTTAAACCCAGAATTCTGTCATAAGTGGAAAACGACAGGGAAGCAATGAACTCATAATTGTCCGACCTGTTGGTTAATATTACCAAACCTATTTTTTTTGCAGGAATAAAACTAACATGTGCAGTAAATCCTTCGATCATGCCGTCATGGCTGACAAGATAATGCCCACGGTAAGGGGTTATTACCCAACCCATACCATAGCTCGCAGGCAGAATTTCCTCGTGCTTTAAAGGTCCTCCTGTAAGGATCTGAGGAGTAATAAGCTCTTCCAGAGTTTCACTGGAAATCAACTGTTTTCCCCCTGCCCTTCCCTGATTCAAATGAAGGACAACCCACTTCGCCATATCTTCTATATTGGAATTAATGGAGCCAGCCGGCCCGTATACTCCTATTTTTTCAAAGGGGATTTTCTTTAATGGCACGGACATATAATCTGCCAGGTTTTCAGGGAATTTTTTCAACTTTTCCATGTCCATTTTATAGGGAAAAGCAAAATCAGGCGATTTTTCCATTTCTTCAGGTGAAAAATTTGAACTGTTCATATTAAGGGGTTTGAATATTCTATTCAATACAAACTCCTCCCATGTCGACCCTGAAACTTTATCCACTATAGCACCTGCTGCCAGATAATGAAAATTACAGTATTGAAAACTCTCCCTGATTCCTCTATTAAGCTTAAGGTATCTGAGTTTCTTCATTGCATCGTCCCTTGATGCATCTGCAGGTTCAATAGCTGCATCATACCTTGGAAGACCCGTTCTATGGGACAGTATATCCCTTACTGTTACATGTTCTGAAACATATGGATCGTTGAGCTTAAAGGCCGTATAATATTCGCGGACAGGCTTGTCAAAATTGATCTTTTTTTCATCAGCAAGCATTCCTGAGGACATGGCAGTAAAGGCCTTGGTACACGAACCTATACCAAAAAGTGTTACTGGTGTTGTTTTAATCTTTTTTTCCACATTTCCATAACCAAAACCCTCAGAGAAAACAACCTTATTATCCTGAATAACAGCAACGGCTGCGCCAGGCACATTCCATGTCCTCATCTCCTCCTTTATAAAATCTCTGTATTTTGAAACATCAAAGGCAGTGACTGCTGATACTGAAAATAATAAGAAAAATAAAACAACACAGAAGATATTAATGAATAATATGGATTTTCTCATGTGTACCCTCCCTTTAACGGAAACTCTGTTTTTACTATAAAAAAATACTGATAAAATATCTACATGGATTTTGATTCATCGCTTTTGAAGCTTGAATTTATTTGAAAGAAAAATAATGTACACCTTCAACTGTGACTTCTTTTCAGAATTAAAGAAAAGTGTTACTATTCGTATAGTATAATATTTATTTTCCAAATACACACTGTCAGAACTGCAGGGAGGAACTATGAAAACTTTGGAAATCATGGAAGATATATATCTTATCGGAGATTCAAATATTACTGATTCAAGAGATTGTGCGGTCTATCTGCTGAACCTGGGAGACCTGGTACTTATAGATACAGGGGCTGGCTTCAGCATTGACAGGATAATAAAGAATATATTGGATCTTGGTTTCTATCCTGCAAAAATTTCAACTATAATTCTTACACATTGCCATATCGATCACATCGGCGGTGCAGCTGAACTGAGAAAAAGATTCGGTTCCCGCCTTGTAATGCATAATCTTGATGCTGAGATTGTAGAACGTGGCGATAATAAAATGACAGCAGCCTACTGGTATGGCATTCATTTTAAACCTTTATTGATTGATATCAAATTTGATGGTCAGAAAAAACTTTTTAATTTCAATGGCCAGGAGGTTGTCTGTCTCCACACGCCAGGGCATTCACCAGGCTCTGTTTCAGTCTATCTTGACAGGGGAGGAACAAGGGTTCTTTTCGGTCAGGACATACATGGTCCTTTTCTTCCTGAATTTGGCGCAAACATGTTTCACTGGCAGGATTCCATGAAAAAGCTGATTGCCCTCAAGGCTGATATTCTTTGTGAGGGCCACCTTGGAATATATAAGCCCAACGAAAAGGTCACAGAATATATAGAAAGATACCTCGAAGATTACACATAAGCAATCTGCAACCTTAAAGACTATATGCCATATTCCTTCCACCTTGATTTGACTTTATCCATTATGCTCTGAGTAAGTTCAATCTCTGTTGGCTTGATTTTCCAGTCAAATGGTATTGTTGCATTGAGAATAATACGGGAAGAAATATCTTTATTATCATCAGGGCCGCAACTCGGGTCAAGGGGCGCTGACCGACTTCTTTTAAAGATCTGTGTACCTCGGGCCGGATTATAGCGTGTACCAAGAGCCCACCACACCCTTGAAAGATCATCAGCATTTATATCATCATCAACAATAATAGTCCCTTTAATACTGTACGAAGCTGCATTGCTTGCCATAACTGCTGCTCCTGCCTGTTCTGAATGACCTGGATACATTTGCTGTAATGAAATAATCGCCCAGAACTGCCCGGCAGATTCAGGCAGAACATAAACGGATTTGATTCCCGGTATATCCATTCTGACCAGATCGGTCCATACCATTGCGCTGCGTATGCAGGAAACAAACATTTGCAAATCTGAAACAGGCCTTCCTCCACTTGTTTCCCAGAGAATCGGGTTATCCCTGTAGTAAATGCGGTGTACTTCGAGGGCAGGTTTGGGAGTAGGATGGTAAATCTCATCGGTATAATAACCCGTATATTCACCGAGGGGCCCTTCTTCTCTCAGGTTGTCAGGATCTATTTCTCCTTCCAGCACTATTTCCGCTGTTGCAGGTACAGGAAGACCGGTAAGAGGTACCCTTACAATTTCCATTGTCTGGTCACGCAATGTACTTACCACATCATAGCCATTAGTCTGAGTCATCATTGCAGCCGCTGACAGGAGAAGCAAAGGATCACCACCTATTATTGCACAGGCAGGCATTTTTTTACCTGCCTTCTGATATTTTTTCAATATTTTATCGCCTCTTTTACCTTTAAGAATTTGTACACCGGCAGTTTTACTGTCAAGAATTCCCATCCGGTACACGCCTATATTTATATTATCCGTCTCCGGATCTCTAAGTACCATGGTCGCCATGGTACCTATATAACGTCCTCCATCCAACTCATAAAATTTTGGTGCAGGAAAATTAAAAATATCCACTTTGTCACCATCAAGAATATTCTCAAAGATCGGCCCATCCTTTACTTCTTGAGCAGGTACAAGCTCCTGCATGGAGACAGTCAGGTTCATCCACTCCTTGATTATTTCAACCATGGAAAGATCTTCCTTTTTTCCAAGAGCCAGGGAAAGTCTCTTTGCAGTCGTAAATGCGCCAGTAAAAACAGGGCTGTCATATCCTTTAATGTTTTCGAAAAGTAAAGCCGGACCTGATTTATCTTCGTTAATCTTTGAAATGTGAGATATTTCAAGATTCCAATCAACCTCTGCTTTTATTCTCTTCACCTGCCCTGCCTGTTCACATAATTCTATGAAGCGTCTTAAATCCATAATACAATTCTCCTCAATGGCTTACCGGATTTATTAAATGCGGTTATATCTTTTTTTCCTATCTCTTTTAATCATAGGAAAACGTTTAAGTCAATAATTTCAAGAGACAATATAACTTGTTTTCTCGCCTAAAATGATGAAGACCCTGAAAAAAATATCTGCGGCTCCTGCCTTGGAATCCTCAAGAACATAACAACCAATGCACACCGTCGCCATATTACAGTATAAAAAGATTGAACTGCCTGAGTGCTTTTTTCCTGAAAATAACGGCCAGTATTCCAATAATACAGTTTAAAATATAGTTGTCTGATTTTAAGGATTAATTATTGTTGGCTATTATCCTGATAAAAAATAGAAGTTTCTTGAAACTTTGATAAATATGTCTTAACATAGAATAAATATGGATTAATATTATGCACTTTTTTCCGTTTTTTATTGTGGCCGATTCAAGGATTGGTTATCAATCGGTAATGCTGAATTATGCTGTCTGCAAATAAAATATCTATCATTTTTTAAGAGGTGAATTATGCTGGAAGTAAAAAACCTTGTTTTTTATGCTAAAGAAACAGAGTCAAATACAGACACTCCAAAGAAAAGGGCCATAATAAACAATGTAAGTTTTAAATTTGAAAAAGGGAAGTTTTATGCAATCACAGGACCTAACGGAAGTGGCAAAACAACGCTGGCAAAGCTTATAATGGGTATAAACAAGGCTGATTCAGGGGAAATATTACTTAATGGAAAAGATATTACAACTCTGTCCATAACCGATCGTGCCAGGGCAGGTATAGCATACAGTTTTCAAAACCCGGCCCGTTTCAAGGGAACGACCTGCAGAGATCTTATTGCAATAGCAGCCAAGACTGATGATGAAATGAAAATACGTGAAATTATAACTCGTGTGGGAATATGTTCCATGGATTTTCTGGATAAGGCAGTGGATACTAAACTGTCAGGTGGAGAAATAAAAAAGATCGAGCTTGCCACTACCATTGCCCTTAATCCAATGATTGCAATCTACGACGAACCTGACACGGGCATTGACCTCTGGACTATCGAGCCCATGGTTAAACTTCTTAAAAAAGAGCAGGCTGAACATGGTATTACCACCATAGTGGTAAGCCATAACCGTTATTTTCTTGAAGCAGCCGATATACTTATTATCATAAAAGAGGGAGAATTTTTCTATACAGGAGATATGGATGGCGCCATCCCTCTTCTAAACGATTTAAGCAGTTGTAATTATTCTAATATTTGCGAAGGAGAAAACAATGCTCGATGCTATAGATAAGGAACTTTTAAAAGCTGTTGCCGATTTGGAAGCCCTGCCCAAAGGTGCTTATAATATAAGAAAAAATGGGCAGCTTCTTGGAAGAGAAGTCTCCGGAAATATAAATATTGAGACCAACAAAGAAGGAAACGGTATAATAATTACCATAAAACCCGGCACAAAGGGAGAATCTGTTCATATACCGGTTATTGTCAGCCAGGCAGGTCTCAACGACGTTGTTTACAATACCTTTATTATAGGTGAGGAATCGGATGTTACAATTGTTGCCGGATGTGGCATTCATTGCGGATCATCCAAAAGCCAGGGGCATGAGGGTATCCATGAATTCAGGATAGAAAAAAATGCGGTCATTAAATATGTTGAAAAACATGTGGCTCTTGGCGATGGGAAAGGTCAGCGAATCCTTAATCCAACGACAAGGGTTTTTCTTGAAGAAGGTGCACATGCTGAAATGGAACTGTCACAGATAGGCGGCGTGGATTCAGCAAACAGACTTAATGAAGCCACCCTCGGGCCAAAAAGCTCTCTTCTCATTACTGAGCGGGTCATGACAGATGGGAACCAGACTGCAATATCGAGGAATGAAATTTTTTTGAAAGGCCACGAAAGCAGCACCAACCTGGTGTCAAGATCAGTCATAAAAGACAATTCAAGCCAGAATTTCTATGCCACCATCGAAGCCAGAGCAAAGTGTTTCGGTCACATAGAATGCGATGCAATAATAATGGGTAATGGCAAAAATGAAACTATTCCAGCATTAAAGGCTCTTCATCCTGATGCAGAGCTTACCCACGAAGCCTCAATAGGAAAGATTGCCAACGACCAACTTGTAAAGCTTATGAGTCTTGGCCTTACATATGATGAAGCTGTAAACTGGATAATTAAAGGATTTTTGAACAAATAATTTAAAAGAAAGTATTCAGGAGGATTAAATTGGTAAGAAAAATATTTAACTTTTGTTTGGCGGGATTATTTCTCAGCTTTTTTCTCCTAAATACAGGAGCAGATGCAATTGAAAAAAAATCAAGGAAAGGTGATAAAAAAATGATCGATTCTCAATTAACAGCAATAATTAATACTGAAAAGGGTAACATTAATCTAACCCTTTTCCCGGAAAAGACTCCGCTGACAGTTCTTAACTTTGTGAATTTATCCAGCAGAGGCTTCTATAATGGTCTTTCTTTTCATAGAGTAATACCGAATTTTATGATTCAGGGAGGCTGCCCCAGAGGTAACGGCACAGGGGGGCCGGGATATCGCTTTAAGGATGAATTTTCCAGTGATTTAAGACACAGCAAACCTGGAATGCTTTCCATGGCCAATGCAGGTCCGGGAACAAACGGAAGCCAGTTTTTTATTACCCATGTAGCGACACCCTGGCTGGACGACAAACATACCATTTTTGGAGAAATTGCAGGTGAAGAAGACCAGAAGGTTGTAAACAGCATTGCAGGAGGAGATAAGATTGTGTCCATAACAATAAACGGCGATTACAGTGCTCTTGCAGAAAAATACAAGAGTCAGCTTGAAAGCTGGAACAGAACGCTGGAAGGATCTGGAAAATAATATTAAAGACCTTTCGGTAATTACCGGACAGACACATTATGACCCTGTTTTCTCAATTTATTCGGATATAAATGTAGGGACATTGCCTTCCGAAACCGCTGGCAATGTCCCGTTGGGTTGCTTTTGGCACAAACAGAGAGAATAATGTTTCTTAATATAAATGCTGAAATTACTGATACATTTTAGCAGAAAGAATCTCTGATCAAGTGGAGGATTTAAACAAGTGTGGAACTGGAAACTGATGTATGAAGATGAAAATCTTCTCTGTTACTGTGATATAGACAGTATAAACGATCCGATAGAAGACGAGGACGGTCTCTACACTTCATTTGAGTGTTATGAGGTATTACCAAAAACGGTTGCTGTCTGGATGTCTTTTTATGTAAAAAATAAGGAAGCTGTCTTTCATTACATTGAACAAAGAAAAAAAGCAGGCCTCTCCGTAGAAGGTTATCGGGATTTCAGTAATATTCTCTGTCTCGTTGAAATAGATTCAGAAAAAATGATTTACAGGGTTATTCCAGCCATAGATTACGATAATAATAACAGAGAAATTGGTCAGTCAACAGTATTAGATTATAAAAATCAATCAGTACTTGAAGGAATGAAAAATGACTGGACACCCATAAGACCGAGAAAGACGCACAAGTCCATCCACGCTGTTTTTAAATTCATATATACTAGCCATAGAGAGTAATCAAATTATGCAACACAAACATAATTCCCTCCGGGATTGCCAAATCTGTTCCTATTTTTTGTACATTATGATATAGATAAATTTATGTTACAGGAAGATTTCCGTTCTTTTTACAAAAAAAAGAATGACCAGGCCCGTTTTTCTCCGTCAGGGCACATATCAATAGAAAATGTTGGTAAAATATTAGAGGAAATTACACCTTTCCTTGATAAAGAACCTCCTTCAAAGCTTATAATAGACCTTGCAAAGATTAGTTATCTGGATAGCTCGGGTGCGCTTTTACTCATAGATATTGAAGAAAAGGCTGGAACAAAATCAATACCTGTCGAATTTATCAATACATCCGATGACATAAAGGAAATGCTTGCAATGATAAACAGGGATTCCCTTAAGACAGCATCTCTTATAAATGAAAAAAGGACAACAAATATCATTGAGACAATAGGTGAGAAAAGTATCATTGTCTTCAATGATATCAAGGAGGTAATAACCTTTGGAGGAGAGCTTGTTCTGGAAATAATCTATTCAGTCTCTCATCCCAGTTCAATAAGATGGGGAGACGTGATACTCTACATGAAAAAAGTAGGTGTTGACGGACTGCCCATAATAGGGCTAATAAGTTTTCTTCTCGGTCTTATTCTTGCCTTCATGTCAGCGCTTCAGCTTAAACAGTTCGGCGCTAATATATATGTACCGGCACTTTTAAGCATTGCAATGGTCCGTGAGCTTGGTCCTATAATGACAGCAATTCTGGTTACAGGTAGATCAGGCTCTGCCTTTGCTGCAGAAATAGGCACAATGAAAGTCAATGAAGAAGTCGACGCACTGATTACAATGGGTTTTAATCCCATAAGATTCCTTGCAATACCAAAGGTTTTCGCCTCTGTTGCAGTTGTTCCTTTTCTCACACTTTTTGCTGATCTCTTTGCAATTGCAGGCGGTCTTCTCATTGGTATTGTGGTTCTCGATCTCACTGTATATACATATATACAGCAAAGCATGAAGGCAATAAATATGTTTAATATTTTTATGAGTTTTATCAAGTCCATAGTCCTTGCATCACTAATAGCCGGCATAGGCTGCCAGAGAGGATTTACGGTGAGGGGGGGTGCTCAGGGTGTTGGAAATGCAACAACTTCTGCAGTTGTTGCAGGCCTCTTCCTTATAATTATAGTTGACTCACTATTTGCAATAGTTCTTAACTATATATGAAAAAATATAAGATGGAGCGCTAAAGGTGGAAAAAAACGGGATATCGGAGAGAAGTTGCTCTCAAAGACATTCTCCGAACAGAGACCCTATCATAAGAGTTGAAAGTCTCAAGGCAAGTTTCGGAACAAACACTATCCTTGAAGATATCAGTTTTAAGGTTTCCAGAGGAGAAATTTTCATTATTCTTGGCGGGAGTGGCTGCGGCAAATCAACTCTGCTAAAACACATGATCGGACTGCATGAACCTGCTTCGGGAAGGGTAATTATTAACGGAATTGACATAACCACTGCAGGCGATGAAGAAATTACCAAACTGAGAAAAAAAACAGGAGTTTTATTCCAATCAAGCGCACTTTTCGGTTCCATGACACTTTATGAGAACATAGCCTTACCCTTGCAGGAATATATACATCTTCCTCAGGGACTTCTGGATCTTATTGTCAGGATGAAACTCGGAATGGTAGGTCTTGAAGGATATGAAAATCATTTTCCTGCTGAATTGTCAGGGGGCATGAAAAAAAGAGCAGGCATAGCAAGGGCCTTAGCTCTGGATCCAGAGGTTCTTTTTTTTGATGAGCCTTCAGCAGGACTCGATCCTGTAACATCAGCTGAACTTGATTTACTGATCAAGAATATAAACAGGGGAACCGGAACAACAATGATTATTGTAACCCATGAACTTGAATCTGTTTTCAGTATTGCACATAGAATTATCATGCTTGATAAAAGCAAAAAAGGTATAATAGCAGAAGGCAATCCTCTGGATCTGAAGGAAAATTCAAAAGACCCGAGGGTTAAAACATTTTTTAACAGACAGATAATGGATCAAAAAAACAAAGGGATATAAATGACGAGAAAAAAACCGGTTTTTATTGTCGGGATTTTCATTATAATAGGCATTATTCTGGCTGTAGGTGCAATAGTGTGGGTTGGTGCTTCCAAATATTTTCAGAAAGGTTCTGTTTATGTGACATATTTTGACGAGTCTGTCCAGGGATTACAGATTGATTCCAAAGTCAAATACCAGGGCGTTGATATAGGGTGGGTAACAAAAATCGGAGTTGCACCGGACAACAAGCTTGTAGAAGTAACCATGAAAATAAATTTCAAGGGTGATCTCGAAAAAAATACTATAGCCAGACTTGAAATGGCAGGCATAACAGGCATGGTTTTTGTAGGGCTTGAACGGATTAAGCCTTCACAGGCAAAACTCACGCCAAAAATAGAATTCGAGCCTGATTATCCGGTAATACCCTCAATGCCCTCAGAAATACAGCAGATATTTACCGGAATACGTGCGGTTGTGGAACAAGCAAAGCAGATAGATTTTAAAGGAATTTCAGATCATATAAAGCACACTTCAAAAGCTGTGGAAACACTGATGAGTGACAAAAAAATAAAACAAATAATGTCAAGCATGGCAATTGTGGCTGTTAATCTGGAAAAGGCATCCGAAATAATTGCTGATGCAATGGATGAGAATGGTAAGGTTGACAGCATTATCGTTGAAGCAAAAGCTGCAGTTTCAGACGCAAGAAAAGTAATTTCCAGAATAGACGGGGAAATAGAAGCAATGAATCTTTCCGGAACTGCCGGACAGGCAAGCCGGTTAATAGATGCCATGGCAAAAAGGACACGGGTGATATCAACTGAAATGGAAGCTACCAGCGAGAATTTGAGACGCGCATCGGAAACCCTTGATGCTCTGCTGGAAAGACTGCATGCTGATCCATCTGATATAATTTTCAGTAATCCACCTTCGGGGAAGTAATGGAAATGATAAAGAGAGGAATGGAAAAGAGAGAGACTCCTGTAAAAAAGTATATTCTTGACAGGATTGGTAAAATTAGCATATTTTTATTGTTTGTTCTTGCTATTACCGGTTGCCTTTCAAGATCAAAACCGGCTTACATAATTGAGTATTTTATGTTTGAGTATAAATGCCCTGCTGCTGGAGGTCTTGCTACTCTGTCAGAACCGATAAAAGTTGAGAGGTTTTCTGTAAATAAATCCTTTAATACACAGGCAATGGTTTATAAATCTTATCCATTCAAATTCATGACATACAATTACAGCAGATGGAGAGTTAACCCTGCTGACATGGTAACTGACTATCTTATTCGTGATATGCGCAATGCCAATATTTTCGCCAATGTTTTTTCACATCATAATATAGAAAATCCAAGGTTTATTGTTGAAGGTCATATACAGGATTTTTTGGAGGAAACTGACAATAAAAATATAAGGGCAATTCTTGGTGCAAATGTTTCTTTACTTGACACAAACAGGAAAGATACCAGCAGAAGGGTGGTATTTCAAAAACAGTATAATTTCCAGGAACAGATCGGGGAACACAGACCTGAAAGTTTTGCAAAGGGCATGAGCGCTAATATGTCCAGACTTTCAGAAGAATTAATAAAAGATATCAATAAGGCTATTATGAATATAGCCAGCCCTGTAGGCCCTGACCAGGCCGGTGTAAACCCGGAAACCTCTTTCAGACAGGGTGACAGACAATGAACAGGAAGGAATCCTTAATAGATTTATTGATCCATGACATGGCAGGGCCGTTGACGATAGCAGCCACAAGCATAAATGGGCTCATTAAAAAAAAGGATAAATATGGCACAATTACAAAACGTCAGGAAGCAGCTTTGAATATGGCTTTGAGGAATGTAAAAAAAGCAAAAGCTTTCATCAGCGAAATAACTGAGGTCTACCGATCAGAAGAAGGATTGTTCATAAAGGATTCATTTTCAATTCAGGATATACTCAAAAATGCCATTATAGAGGCAATTGAACTTATTAAACCGGATATTGCAGAAAAATTATCCTATGAAATAGGTGAAAATAAATTTAATCAACTCCTCGAAGAAAACGGTATAACCATTGATATTACAGGAAAATACAGCAAAACATCTTTCTATCATGACAGAAACAAAATTCAGCAGATATTGCGAAACCTTATCACTAATGCCCTCAAATTCCGGCAGGAAAAAGTTTCAATTACTATAAGCGGAGATGATGAGCTTATAGTGGCAATCAGAAATGACGGGTCAGGTATAGCACAGGAAAACCAGGACGCTATTTTTAATCGTTTTTCTCAGCTAAACAACAAAGAAGATAGTGGCATGAAAGGTCTTGGTTTCGGTCTTTCCTGCGTTAAAATTATTTTAGAAACAATGAGCGGAAACATCGACTTGTCAAGCTATAAAGGAGAGGGGGCATGTTTTACAATACATATCCCCCCTCTCAATGAAAATATAAAATAAAAAAGGAGGAACATTTTATGGCAGAAGAATCTATTTTAAACGGTAAAAAAATACTTGCAGTTGATGATGAACCCGATGTTTTGACAGTTCTCGAAGAAGAAATAATGGATGCCTGTCCAAAATGCGCTTTAGATAAGGCCACCACATACGAAGATGCGGTAACAAAACTGGAATCCAATAATTATGATGTTGTTATACTCGACATCATGGGAGTTAATGGATTTAAACTTCTCGACATTGCTGTAAAAAAGAATCTTAAGGTTGCCATGCTCACAGCCCGGGCATTAAGCGCGGAAGCACTGAAGGAGTCTTATGACAAAGGTGCCAGAGCATATCTGCCTAAAGAAAAACTTGGAGAAATCGTTCCATTTCTGGAAGATGTCTTAAAATATGAATTCGAGTCAGGATGGAAACGTCTCTTTGAAAAATTGCATGGCTTTTTTACCGATAAATTCGAGTCCGACTGGGAAAAGAAAACAGGAATGAACTGGCGCGCATGGGGAAAGGGTGCTCAAAAAAATAATAATGATTAAATAAAAACAATGATCTTATGTTTTTTTATCAGAGGAGCTCCTGTCACTTTTGAACATCTGTAATCAGGAAAGGATTGAACCGTGTTTTGTAATCATAGTAATCAATGCCTTCACGGTTTTTCAGGAAAAGAATGACCCGGTATGTTACCGGTGTTAATAAAACCTCGTATCCTGACTTTATGAGCCACTGGGTTATAATGGCGCTCGCAATTCCTGACGCAGGTATTGTACCTGCAAATGCGAGCACTATAAAAACCAGTGAATCCAAACCCTGTCCCACGAGTGTTGAACCGATAGTTCTTGCCCATAGCCATCTGCCTTTTGTTGCACATTTCATCTTTGCAAGGACATAAGAATTTGCAAATTCACCAACAAGGTAGGCTATGAAAGAAGCTATAAGCAATCGCGGTACATAACCCAGGATGCGTTCATAGGCAGCCTGTCCATCCCAGAAAGAAGCTGCAGGCATGGTCTGTCCCAGCCAGATGATTATTACAGAAAACAGGTTGCATAAAAAACCCAGCCAAATCACGGTTCTGGCTCTTTGATAACCATACACCTCAGTAAGCACATCACCAAAAATGTAGCTTACAGGGAAAATAATTATGGCAGCAGGCATGACAAGACCATATATGCTCACCAGCTTGACAGCGGTAATGTTGGACGTAATCAAACAGGTGGTAAATATAACTGTAATGATAATAAACCAGAAAGAATATCTGGTGTCGGGATTAATTTCCTTGGACATATGCACTTAAATTAGCCCAACATAAATAATAGTTCAACCAAAAAAAGAATCCTGGTTTACTTTGGACATTCTCTTTGTTAAAATAATCCCAATTCCAGGAGAAAGAAAACAAATTGGAAAATACTGATAATAAAAAACTATTGCCCAAACAGTTTTCATCAGGAAGAGTAAACAATTTTCTTCTTTTTATTGTTACCTGTGGATTTGTCGGTTACCTACCTGGTGCACCAGGCACATATGCATCAATTCTCGGATGTTTTATCCTCTACTTTTTCCCTTTCAGTTCTTTTTTTATAAATATGATCTTTCTTTGCTGCCTGATTCCCGTTTCAATTTTATGCATAAATATTTTGGAATACCACGACGATGATCCTTCCTATATAGTAATAGATGAACTTGCGGGAATGTCTGTCACAATGGCGGGGCATGAGGCTAATTTGCTAAACATAATAACTGGTTTCATTCTCTTCAGGTTTTTTGATATAATAAAATGCTATCCTGTAAAACAAGTTGAGCGCTTTAAAAAAGGGTACGGCGTTGTCGCTGATGATGTTCTTGCAGGCATTTTCGCAAATATGGTTATATGTCTGGGATATGCAATATTAAAAAAATAAAAGACAATTTTAAAATACAAAGGAAAACATGGTAACACTTGAAGAAAAAACAGGAGTTCTTTTAAAACAGAACAATCTGAAAATTGCCACTGCCGAATCCTGCACAGGAGGACTAATAGCAAACAGAATAACGAATATAAGCGGCTCATCAGAATACTTTGAAGCTGGTTTCATAACATACAGCAACAGGGCAAAAACTATTTTTCTTGCTGTTCCGGAAGATATTATTGCACAAAAAGGGGCTGTAAGCCATGAAGTCGCAGAATTAATGGCAGAAGGAGCCCGAAAAGTAACGGATGTAGATTTAAGCCTCTCTGTAACAGGCATTGCTGGTCCTTCTGGCGGCACTATTCAAAAACCTGTTGGAACTGTCTATATTGGACTTTCATGCAAAATAGGAAATTTTGTACGTCATTTTTCATTCAAGGGAGATAGAGAGGAAATAAAGAGACAAACTTCCGATGCTGCTTTAACTTTCATTCTTGATTATATCGAAGGCAGACTCTCATGAGAGCATTTCTAGCAATTGAGATTATCGATGAAATTAAGGAATATTTAAAAAATATAACTAATCTTATGGCATTACACATTGACGGAGTTAACTGGGTCGACAAGACAGGTCTGCACATAACACTTAAATTTCTCGGAGAAATAGAGGATAAAAAAATATCGCAGATTTGGGAATCAATATCTTATATCGAAAACAGATACACACCTTTTGATGTAACAACAAAAGATATCGATGCTTTTCCTGATAAAAGAAAAGCCAGGGTTATTATAACTACATTGGAAAATGGAGTTGACAACATAAAAAACATATACAATGATATAGATGAAAGCCTCTCTTATTCAGGCTTCAAAAGAGAAACAAGATCCTTCACGCCTCATATCACGCTGGGAAGGATGAAAATACCCGGATCTGTCCATGGCAAGGCGTTTAAGGACATAGAAAGGAAAGATTTTACTGCGGGCTCTATAACACTTTTTAAAAGCATACTTAGGCGTGAAGGTGCTCTTTATACTCCGGTATGGAACTTAAAATTAAAAGGCAAAGAAAAATTGCACTACAAAGATGGCCATGTCACTTATAACAGGGATAAAAGTCTATCAGTAACAAGGGGAGGTATAATAAGGTGAAAGAAGAGGAAAACAGGACAAAGGCAATAGATATGGCTGTATCCCATATAGAAAAACTTTTCGGAAAAGGCTCCATCATGAAGCTCGGAGAAAAACCCATAGAGGTTATACCTGTTATACCCACAGGTTCTATAGCACTGGATATTGCTCTTGGCGTAGGCGGCCTGCCAAGAGGAAGAGTTATTGAGATTTTCGGTCCTGAAGCATCGGGTAAAACAACGCTGGCGCTTCAGGTCGTTGGAGAAATCCAGAAAATTGGCGGAACTGCCGCATTTATAGACGCTGAACATGCCCTTGATATAAGCTATGCAAACAAAATCGGCGTTAAAACAGATGAACTCCTTATTTCTCAACCTGATACCGGTGAACAAGCTCTTGAAATTACAGAAATTCTCGTAAGGAGCGGTGGCGTAGACATCGTTGTGGTTGACTCTGTGGCAGCACTCGTACCAAGAGCAGAAATTGAAGGGGATATGGGTGATGCCCATATGGGTTTGCAGGCAAGGCTTATGTCACAGGCATTGAGGAAATTGACATCAACAATCAGCAAATCAATGACCACTGTTATTTTTATAAACCAGATCAGGCAGAAAATAGGTATAATGTTTGGAAATCCTGAGACCACTACGGGGGGGAATGCGCTGAAATTTTATTCCTCTGTAAGACTTGATATCAGGAGAATAGCCTCCATCAAGGATGGCCAGGATGTTGTAGGAAACAGGACAAGGGTAAAAGTTGTAAAAAATAAGGTTGCACCACCATTTAAAGAAGCAGAATTTGATATCATATTTGGAGTTGGTATATCAAAAGAAGGCGATTTGATTGACCTTGGCGTTGATGCAGGCATTGTTGAAAAAAGCGGCACCTGGTATTCATACGGGGATATACGCATCGGACAAGGCAGAGAAAATGCCAAAGATTACCTGAAAAAACATGAAGATGCAGCTAACGAGATTTACGAAAAGATAACTGCATATTACGAATTAAAAAAGAAAGGTGACAAGTGACATCAAAAGAGATACGTAAGATATTTTTGAATTATTTTTCATCAAAGGGGCATAATATAGTCCCAAGCTCCTCTCTGGTCCCGGACAAGGACCCTACTCTCCTTTTTGTTAATGCCGGAATGGTACAGTTCAAAAACACTTTTCTCGGCATTGAACAACGACCCTACAGCACCGCAACTTCCTGCCAAAAATGCGTGAGGGCGGGAGGCAAACATAACGATCTTGAGAACGTTGGAAAAACATTGAGACATCACACTTTTTTCGAGATGCTCGGCAACTTTTCCTTTGGAAATTATTTTAAAAAAGAAGCCATCGCTTATGCATGGGAATTTTTAAAGGATGTTCTTGAGCTCGACGAAAACAGGATGTGGATCACCATATATGAAAAGGATGAAGATGCGGCAAATATCTGGAAGGAAACAGGGGTCAGAGAGGACAGGATTGTCAGACTTGGCGAGAAAGACAATTTCTGGTCCATGGGAGATGAAGGTCCATGCGGTCCCTGTTCGGAAATACTCTATGATATGGGTGAAGGCACGGGGTGTGGAAAACCTTCGTGTAAGCCAGGCTGTGACTGCGACAGATATCTTGAAATCTGGAATCTTGTATTCATGGAATTTGACAGATCAAAAGACGGAGCAATGACAAAATTGCCCCGTCCCTCCATAGATACCGGAATGGGTCTTGAAAGGATCTGTTCTATTCTCCAGGGCAAAACAGGAAATTATGAAACAGATCTGTTCCAGCCTGTGCTTGGAAAAATAGGTGATATTGCAGGACATACATACGGAAACGATAAAAACACCGATATTGCCATGAGAGTCATAGCAGACCATGTCAGGGGGGCAACCTTTATTATAAATGACGGGGTTCTTCCTTCAAAAGAAGGCAGGGGTTATGTATTGAGGAGAATTATACGCCGGGCACTGAGATACGGTAAAAGAATAGGTATAGAAAAAGAATTTCTCTACAAAGTCTCTGCTTCTGTTGTGGACATTATGGAAGATGTTTATCCTGAAATTAAAAGTAATCATCCCTATATTGTAAGAGTTCTCAAAGGCGAGGAAGAAAGATTCATTGAAACTCTAAGCATAGGCCTTAAAATATATGAAGAAATTGCCGATGAGATAAAATCAAAGGGTAAATACACCCTGCCTGGTGATCTTGTTTACAAGCTCTATGACACACATGGATTTCCCCTTGATATTACCAGGGAAATGGCAGAAGAAGACGGCCTGTCCGTAGACATGAAGGGTTTTACAGAGGCTCTGGAGGAACAAAAACAAAGGTCAAAATCTTCATCAAAAATGAAAGGTGAAATCCTTGATGAAGGGTATGCTGCAATATTAAAAGCAGACACAAAAAATATCTTTGTGGGATATGAAGATCTGGAAGCAAAAAGCACAATCTTAAAAATTGTAAAAGGGCAGGGTGTAGTTGAAAGTCTCGACAAAGGAGAAGAAGGGAGACTTTTTTTTGATATAACACCTTTTTACGCCCGGAGCGGTGGTCAGGTTGAGGATGGTGGAATTATTGAAACCCCGGCTGGAAAAGCAAAGGTTATTAACGTTGAAAAAATAAAGGAAGATCTCTTTTCACACAGAGTTACAGTTGAAGAAGGAACTCTCAGGACTGGAGATAAAGCCCTTTCGTCTGTTGATAGAAAAAGACGCAAATCTGTGGCAAGAAACCATACTGCCACTCATCTTCTCCAATATGCTCTGCGTCAGATCCTCGGAACACATGTAAAACAGTCCGGTTCACTGGTAACCCAGGACAGATTGCGCTTCGATTTTACACATTTTCAGCCTATCAGCGATGAAGAAATTGCAGAAGTTGAAAATATTGCAAACAAAAAAATAATGGAATGCATAGAAGTTATCACAGATATAAAAACCCGTGATGATGCTATCAGGGAAGGTGCAACAGCCCTGTTTGAAGAAAAATACGGTGAAACAGTGCGGGTTGTAAAAATAGACGATTTCAGCAAAGAACTTTGCGGTGGTACCCATGTAAAAAATACAGGAGAAATTGGCAGCTTTTCCATTATAAGCGAGGGATCACTTGCATCCGGCGTAAGAAGAATAGAAGCTGTTACCGGTGAAGGAGCAGTTAAGCTCAACAGGGAAAGAAAACATATAATAAATTCAATTGCTGCGGTATCCAATATTGAAACTTCAAAAGTTCTGGAAAGAGTCGAGGCTATTATTGAAGATCTGCGGAATAAAGAAAAGGAAATAGAAAATCTTAAAAATGAGATCATTACCTACAGAATTGACAATGCCTTAAAAAAGGCTATAGAAAAAGACGGCGTGAAGATTGTATCAATATTTGTTGAAAATACAAAAGCGGATGACCTGAGGAAAATGACAGATATAATAAGGAGTAAGACAAAAAACTGCATTGCCCTGGTTGGAACAAAAGATGAAACCAAGGGAATGTTTGTTGTTGCAGTAAGCAAGGAAATTCAGAATAGTTACAATGCAGGCAGGATTGTTAAAAAGATTTCAGAAAAATATAAAGGAAGGGGTGGGGGAAGCCCTCAAATCGCACAGGGCGGGGTTCCTTCGGAAGTACTTACAGAGGCAATAAAAGATATCGAGATAATATTGAATAGCCACTTATGAAGCAATATATCGATAATATAAAAAATGTCAATCTCTTCTCAGCATTAGAATACAATGAGATAGCGGAAATCTCCAGGATAACAACGCTTAAACATTATCCGAAAGGTTATATGGTTTTTCAGGAAGGGGATGAAGGGGATGCTCTTTATATTATTATAAACGGCAGGATTAAGGTATCGCTTTACGACGACGAAGGCAGAGAATATATTCTTGACATTATAGGAAAAGATGGTTTTTTCGGCGAACTTTCCATAATTGATGACTTGCCAAGGTCTGCGAACATCATAACCATTGAGGATTCAGAATTTTTAGTTATTAAGAAAATTGACCTTTTAAAACTTTTTATGGAAAACCCCGCAATAGCTATAAGTGTACTAAAAACACTGTCGAAAAGACTAAGGGCTGCAGATGAACGGATCAGAGGATTTGCCTTTTTAAGTGTTGAAGGGAGAATCCTGAGATATCTCACTGAGATTGGTGAAAAAACCGGTATTAAAATAAAAAATTATCTGATAATAGAAAACGGCCCGACCCAGATCGAGATAGCAAATTCATGCGGGTGTTCACGTGAAACTGTCTCAAGGATGTTGAAAAGCCTTACTCAAAAAGGCATTATCAGCGCCCGGAAAAGACGTTACACAATAAATCTTCCGCGCACATCTCTTTAGTCTGTGTTTTATCCTGACCAGCGATTTATATCACATCTTTACCTTGACAAAATTACTTCATTAAAATAAGATTGAAAATCTTACTATGAGTAAAACCAATATATTCTGGATCATTCTTCTTTTTAGCATACCTTTTTCTATATACGCAGACGGGTCACTTATTAAAAATGGCGAACAATTGGACATGGCGAGGTGCATATCCATAGCAATAAAAATGCAACCTGCACTCATGCGCGATAAATATGCTGTCATGCAAAAGGAAGCGTTGCTTGCTCAGGCGCGTTCAACATACTACCCGAAGATCGATGTATCTGCAAGTGTTACAAGAAATTTCGCAGAATACAAGACAAATGACCCTTATTTTACAGGTACATACCCCTATAATGCGTTTAATCAAAATAATGCGACCGCGTCACTTAGTCAGATGATCTACGATTTTGGAAGAACTCCGTCAGACGTAAAGGCGAAGAAGTTTGACATGGAATCGTCAAAATTAGATCTCGACAACACAACGATTACCGTATATAAAAACGTAAAATCAGCATACTATGAATTGTTAAGAGCAACAAGGGCAAGGGTTGTAAACCTTGAGGCAGTAGCCCAATACAAACTCCACCTTGAGCAGGCAAAAACATTTTTTACATCAGGCAAAAAACCTAAATATGATGTAACAAAGGCTGAACTGGATTTAAGCAATGCCGAACTCAAACTGATTGGTGCTGAGAATGATTTTAAAATTGCTCAGGTCAATCTGAATAACGCTATGGGTATTGATGAAACTACGGATTACAGTATAAAAGATAACCTATCCTTTTCAGAGTACAATATTTCCCTCGAAGATGCATTAAACCGTGCATACAAAAACAGATCTGATCTTAAATCACTTATAGCACAGAGGGACGCTGCTTCAATGACAGCCGAACGTGCAAAAAAGGATTATTTGCCAAGCATAAACGGAAAGGCCGGATACAACTTCATAGGAAGCGAATATCCATTGGGACAGGGGTGGAACGCTGGTATTGTCATGTCCTTAAATGTTTTCGAAGGCAATCTGACCAGAAGCAAAGTTGAGGAATCAATTGCAAAAATGAGATCCATCGAGGCATATATCAACTCTAAGCGACTCGATATATTACTTGATGTGAAGCAGTCATATTTAAATCTTATTAAAGCTAAAGATGCGATAGCCAACACCGAAGTGCAGGTTAAACAGGCAACGGAAAATCTTGAGCTTGCAAATCTTAGATACAGCGCCGGGCTTGCAGACCCTCTTGAGGTTACGGATGCAACCGTATCGTATAGTCAGGCAAAGCTTTCAAATGTAGGCGCATTGTATGATTACAAGATTGCTCAGGCAAATATTGAAAAAGCCATGGGAAACCAACAATGAAAAACAAAAAAGTCACTATAATTATTATTGTCATTGTTTTGATTGTTGCCGCTTATTTCGTTTTATCCGAAAAGAAACAACCTCCGCCTGTGGAACAGGTAGTGCCTGTTCTTGCAGGAAGGGCTGTGCAGAAAACAATGCCTGTAATAATCGAGGCAATCGGATCAGTAGAAGCATATAACAGCATTACTGTTTATTCTCGTGTGGTGGGGCAGCTTCAAAAAATCCATTTCAAGGAAGGTCAGGATATTCGTAAAGGCGATTTAATGTTTACATTGGACGCCGCGCCCTTCAAAGAAAAACTTAAGGCCGCCGAAGCCAAGCTCGCGCAGGATATGGCCCAATTGAAATATAACAAGGCTGAGGCAAAACGGTATGCCTTCCTCCTGGAGAAAGGCGCTGTTTCAAAATCTGACTTTGAGAGTAAACAAACACTTGCAGCTACTCAGGAAGCGATTGTTAACGCAGATAAAGCTGATATGGACAATGCCCGGACTAATGTGGATTTTTGCTACATACGCGCCCCTTTTGCCGGTAGAACCGGCGCATATATTGTCAATGAAGGCATGATGGTAAAGGACAACGACACAAAGCTTGCGGTTATTAACCAGATAATCCCTATATATGTTAAGTTTTCCGTTGCGGAAAAACATCTTCCGGATATACGGAAATATAAGGCATACAATGAATTGAAAGTACAGGCTTCTGTGCCAGGTTTTCAGGATAAAACACAGAAAGGCACCCTGTCATTTATCGATAATACCATAGATCCTGCAACAGGTATGATTATGCTTAAAGCATTGTTCGAAAACAAAGAGAAGTTTTTATGGCCGGGACAATTCGTAAATGTGGTACTTCAGCTTACCGAAGAGGCTAATGCAATTGTAGTTCCTTCAGCAGCAGTACAGATAAGTCAGAGCGGCTCTTATATCTTTATTGTGAAACCTGATAAAAAAGTTGAATACAGACTTGTCACGGTATCGAGAACCATGGGCAATGAAGCGGTCATCAGCAAGGGCGTTCTTGCAGGCGAAACTGTCGTTACGGACGGTCAATTAAAACTTCGTGACGGCTTTCCTGTAGAAATCAGGGATTCTCTTGCCCCGCAGGCCACATCCGGTGCATCTGCCAAATCTGTTGATACAACTAATAAAAAGTAAAAGGCATTTATAATTGAATTTTTCAGAAATATGGATTAAAAGACCGGTCATGACTATTTTGGTCATGTTCAGCATACTTTTTTTCGGCATTTTGAGTTATACATCGTTGCCGATAAATGACCTTCCCGCCACAGACTTTCCGACCATACAAGTTTCCGCTTCATTGCCAGGGGCAAGCCCCGAAACTATGGCATCTTCCGTTGCCAAGCCTCTGGAAAAATCCTTTTCAAGTATAGCAGGGTTGACATCAATGTCATCCCAGAGTTTTCAGGGGAATACGAGCATCATCCTTCAGTTTACACTTGATCGTAACATTGACAACTGTGCTCAGGATGTAACCGCCAAAATCAATGCTGCCCAGGGCGACCTTCCGCAGAACATGCCAACCCCCCCCACTTATGACAAAGTAAACCCTTCCGACCAGCCAATCTTCTACCTGGCCCTTACTTCAGATAACATGCCGCTTAATAAACTGAACGATTACGCCGAAAATATTCTTGCACAAAATTTCTCCACGGTTAACGGCGTATCACAGGTCACCGTATACGGACAAAAATATGCGGTACGTGTTCAGGTTAACCCCAAGCTTCTTGCCAATAAGGGTATCGGGATAAATGATGTACAAAACGCCGTAAGCAAAGGCAATGTGAACCTGCCTGGCGGAACCTTAGATGGTCAATTCCAGTCCTTTACAGTTGACTCCAATGGCCAGCTCCTTGATGCCGAACCATACCGGCAAATGATTGTTGCTTATAACAACGGCAACCCTGTGAGGGTGAAAGATGTAGGTAATGCAATTGACGGTGTTGAAAAAGATAAACAGTTTGCAACCTGGTACGGGACGAAAGATAAATGCCAGTACGCGATTGTCCTTGCCATTAAGAAGCAGCCCGGTGCAAATGCTGTAAAGGTATCCGAAGGCGTAAAAGAGATTATTCCGAAGCTGAAAACAATGATACCTGAATCAATAGAATGGCATATGATTTATGATTCCTCGGAATATATCGAAGAATCGATTGCGGATGTGCAGTTTACCCTGATTCTGACTATATTTATAGTTCTCATTGTCATATTCCTGTTTTTGAGGTCGTTTCGGTCTACCATAATACCGAATATCGCAATTCCTCTTTCGATTATTGCAACATTTTCGGCAATGAATATGCTTGGCTACAGCCTGAACAACCTCTCCCTCATGGCACTCGTTCTTGCAGTCGGCCTTGTTGTGGACGATGCGATTGTTATGCTGGAAAATGTGGTTCGCCGCATGGAAATGGGTGAAGATGCAATGACAGCATCGTTGAACGGTTCAAAGGAGATAGGATTCACTATCATTTCAATGACACTGTCTCTTGTTGTAGTGTTTATACCGATCCTTCTAATGCCAGGCATTATAGGAAGACTTTTTCGTGAATTTGCAGTAAGCATTGCTGTTTCGATTCTGCTTTCAGGTTTTATATCAATCACATTAACCCCCATGCTCTGCAGCCTGCTTTTAAAAAACTTTTCTGAAAAGAAGAAAGAGGGGCGGTTATATCAGGGCATTGAGCAAGTTATTGCCACAGGAACTGAGTTCTATGGCTCAACCTTGAAGTTCGTTCTCGGACACCGGTTTATAACACTTGTGTTTACTGTGCTTGTCATGCTCGGTACAGCTTTCATGTTTATGAAAATACCGAAAGGGTTTTTGCCGAGTCAGGACCAGAATTTTTTTAGTGCTTATGTTCAGGCGGCCGACAGAATTTCCTTTGAAGACATGGTCAAACATCAGACAGCAGTAAATGATATAGTGCAAAAAGAGCCTGATCTCGATAAGTTTGTATCTGTTGCAGGGCTAAACACATACAGCCAGGGTGTTTTATTTGTTAAAACAAAAAATTTGAAAGAACGGAAAAGATCTATAGACCAGATCATTGATGATATAAGACCTAAACTGAACAGTGTCCCCGGGTTGCTTGTCTTTCCTCAGAACCCTCCGCCCATCCAGATAGGCGCTGGTTCTTCCCTTGCCCAGTATCAGTTTACCCTGCAAGGTTCTGAACTTGACGAACTATACAAGTTTGCAGAAATTTTCGAAGCAAAGATGAAGGAGCTTCCCGGATTATCGGATGTTAATACTGACGTGAAGCTGAATAACCCGAAGCTATATATAAATATAGACAGGGATAAGGCGTCTGCACTCGGGCTCTCCCTTGATCAGATACAGAATGCTTTTTTTTCTGCTTACGCGTCACGCAAAATATCAACAATATATGCACCGCTCAACGAATACTATGTGATACTCGAAGTACAACCGGAGTTTAAGCAGGATCCGAATGCGCTTTCATATCTTTACATCCAATCTAATAGCGGAAAACTTGTCCCGCTAAGCACTGTCGCACGCCTTGAAGAAAGGACAGGCCCGACAAGCGTGAACCATACAGGCCAGCTCACATCCGCTACAGTTTCTTTTAACCTGAAACCAGGATACTCGATAGGAACCGCTGTTGAAGGCACAAAAAAGATAGCTGCCGACGTAAATCTTCCCACAAGCCTGTCTTACAGTTTTCAGGGGTCTGCGGAAGAATTTCAAAAGTCATTCGGAAGTATGGGTTTTTTATTGGCTATCACGATCCTTGTACTCTACATGATCCTCGGCATTCTTTATGAAAGCTTTATACACCCCATTACCATACTTACAGCCCTTCCTCTTGCAGGATTCGGAGCAATCCTTACGCTACTCATCTTCGGCAGGGAGCTTGATATGTACGGCATGGTCGGCATCATACTTCTCATCGGTATTGTAAAGAAAAACGGGATCATGATGGTTGATTTTGCCCTTGAAGCTGAAAGGGCTGAAGGGCTGAACTCTGAAGATTCTATCCATAAAGCATGTCTGATACGTTTCCGCCCGATCATGATGACCACACTGGCTGCACTTTTCGGTTCCATGCCCCTTGCACTCGGCATAGGCGCCGGAGGAGATGCTCGTCAGCCCATGGGTCTTGCCGTTGTGGGAGGTCTGCTTTTCTCGCAGATAATGACATTATATGTAACTCCGGTTTTTTATGTTTATTTTGACCACCTGAACAGATGGCTAACTGGAAAAAAGTAAAAAAACAGGATAATATTTAAGGAAAAATTAAAATCATGAAAGCAATGATACTGAAGAAAATAAGCAATATAAATGATAATAACTGTCCCCTTGAGTTTGCGGATCTTCCTGTTCCGGTTTTTAAAGAAAATGAAATACTTATAAAAGTTTCTGCATGCGGTGTATGTCACACAGAGATTGATGAGATAGAGGGCAGGACCCCTCCACCGCGGTTTCCTGTCATTCTGGGACACCAGATCGTGGGAAAAATAGAGGAAGCAGGTAAAAAAGTAAAAAAACTGAAGGCAGGCGACAGGGTGGGTATCGGATGGATCCACTCTGCCTGCGGAAAATGCAGATTCTGCCTTGAAGGTAATGAAAACCTCTGTTCAGAATTTAAAGCTACCGGTAGAGATGTAAATGGAGGATATGCCGAGTACGCTGCTGTCCCTGAAACATTTGCCTACATGATACCCGGTATATTTTCCGATATAGAAGCGGCTCCGCTTTTATGTGCCGGCGCAATAGGTTACCGGTCGCTGCGGCTCACCAATATGAAAAACGGGGACACCCTCGGGCTCATAGGCTTTGGTGCATCCGCACATATTGTTCTGCAGATGGCACAATATATGTATCCTGATTCCAGATTTTTTGTCTTTGCCAGAAGTAAGGGGGAACGCATATTTGCCCGGGAACTTGGTGCCCACTGGGCAGGAGATATTGATGACAATCCTCCGGAAAAACTGAACTGTGCCATTGATACAACACCGGTCTGGAAACCTATTCTGGAAGGATTAAGACATCTTGAGAGGAACGGCCGGCTTGTCATCAATGCAATACGAAAAGAAGAAATGGATAAGGGAACCCTCCTCGAGCTTGATTATCCGGGTCATCTCTGGCTTGAGAAAGAGATAAAAAGTGTTGCAAATGTCGCGGGCAGGGATATCAGCGAATTCCTTGAACTGGCTGCAGAAATTCCGATAAAACCGGAGGTACAGGAATACAGGCTTGAAGATGCCAATACGGCATTAGTCGAACTTAAGAAAAGAAAAATACGTGGAGCTAAGGTATTGAGAGTTGGCAAAACATAGAAAATACTCATACTTCTCTTTGCAATTAAAAGATACTTTCCGTGCCCCTGCAAGGGGCACGGAAAGTATTGAATTTTCCTTACTTCATCAGCAGATCATATAATGCTAACGGTTTTTAAGCAAATCTCATAAAGAGATACTTAAAACAAAGCCGGCTTCAGCGAACATAATTTCTATAAGCCCTTTCCTGTAAGTATCTGGAGTATCTCAACATATCGCGCCCGTGTTTTATCGACCACTTCAAAGGGTAATTCCGGCCCTGGATATTCCTTATTCCAGTCAAGAGTTTCAAGATAATCCCTGACAATCTGTTTGTCAAAACTATCCTGGGATTTCCCGGATTGATAATCCTTTATCGACCAGAATCTTGATGAATCAGGAGTAAGTACCTCGTCGATGATTATCATTTCACCGTCTATAATACCAAACTCAAATTTTGTATCTGCAATGATAATACCTTTTTTTTCAGTTACTCTACATGCTTTTTCATAAATGGCTATACTTGTATCCATCATTTTTTTTGCAAGATTTTCGCCTATTAAATCAACTGTTTCATCGTAGGTTATACTCATATCATGACCTTCTTCAGCCTTCGTGGTTGGTGTAAAAACAGGTTTTTCAAGTTTTGATGATTCAAGAAGACCTCCGGGCAAAGATATTCCGCATACTCTCCCTTTTTCCTGATAATCCTTCCACCCTGAGCCGGAGAGATAACCCCTGACCACACACTCAACGGGTATCACCTTTGCTTTTTTAACGATCATACTCCGGTCTTTCAACTGTTCGCCATATTTTTTCAAGGGCTCGGGGTATTTTTCAACATCCGTTTCCAGTATGTGATTACCAATAATATCTTCCATCTCTCTAAACCAGAACTCAGAAAGTTTTGTCAAAACCTTGCCTTTGTCCGGGATACCGGTAGGAAGAACTACGTCAAAGGCAGACAGCCTGTCAGTAGTAATTATTAAAAGTTTATCCTTAAGATCATATATGTCTCTTACTTTCCCTCTCTTCGGGGCGCCTATATCTGCAAAATTTGTTTGACCCAAGGTACTGTTCATAATAATTTTTTCCTTTATCACATTTCTTGTTTTTTTAAAACCCTATGATTATGACCCTTATTTATGTTTCCGGTTCAAAATCATTCTTTGAAGCACCGCAAATAGGGCATGTCCAATCATCGGGCAGATCTTCAAAGGCTGTACCTGGTTGTATGCCTGAATCAGGGTCGCCGTTTTCAGGATCATACACATATCCGCAAACATTGCATTTATACTTGCCTGCAGGAGCAGGTTTTTTCGCAGGTTCCTCCTCCTTTATATATGTAGGGGCTGTTTTTGGTGACTTTCCACCCTTTATTTGATGATAATATGCATAGGTCATAGGTTCTTTATCGCTTAAAATATCACAATCAACAACCTTTCCAATAAAAATCGTATGTGTGCCTACATCAGTGACACCCATTACCTCACATTCAAGATAACCTACAGTATATTCCAATACGACAGGCGCACCTGTAAGTCCGCTTTTAAATTTTGCATCTTTAAATTTATCAACATCTCTGCCTGATTTAAACCCGAAATTGCCTATTAAAGTCATGGGCGCTTCATTTGACAAAATCGAAACAGTAAAAACTTTACTTTCAGAAATATATTCGTGGGACAGATTGAGTTTATTAATGCTGATTGCTATTGTTGGAGGCTCTGATGTAATCTGGAATACCGTATTCGCAATTTGTCCGTTAATCCTGTCTCCCTTCCTGGAACTTATAACATACATTCCATAGGAAATTTTCTGGATAGTCTTTAAATTCATAGCTTTCCTCCTTGTCTGGCATTATTAACAGCAGCAACAAAACACAGATTATAAACTATTTTTTTTTAAAATGGTATTTTTAAAAACTTATTGAACAAGGAATAATCAATAATAAAGGTACCATTGTTGAAAATATATGGCATAATTAAAGAAAAAAGGAACTGTGGAAATGAACAGGGAAGATAAAAAACAAAAGATCTATCATGGTGAAGAAAAAGATCAGATGAAGACTCTATTCAACAAACCGGTATCCTTCATCCGGGAATTCATAAAAAATCAGCTTAAAAAAATAGAGAAACTTACCATGATCGGTGTTGCTTTATCTGCAGAAAAAAATCCTCACCGACTCCTCGAGATGATTGTTGAGGAAGCAAAAAATCTTACAGATGCAGACGGGGGGACGCTGTATATAATGTCTGATGATAGGAAAAAGCTCTGTTTTGCCGTTGTTCAGAATTCCGTTCTTGGCATAGGCATGGGAGGCACTGGTGGAGAAATTACATGGGATCCTATACTTCTTATCAATGAAGATAATATCCCTAATTATTCCAATGTTTCTGCTTATGCTGCCCTCTCCGGCAAGGTTGTTAATATTCCTGATGTTTATAACGCAAGTGGTTTTAATTTTGAAGGTACCCGGTTATTTGATGAAAAAACAGGTTTTCGCTCACAATCAATGCTTGTTGTCCCTATGAGAAATCACGAGAACGATATTATTGGTGTTCTTCAGCTTTTAAATTCACGTGATACTATAACAGGAAAAGTGGTGCCTTTTTCGCTCGAAAACAGGCGGATGACCGAATCTTTAGCATCCCAGGCAGCAGTAGCACTTACCAATACACAACTGATTCACAGTCTTGAAAATCTTCTGGAATCCTTCATCAGGTCAATTGCTGCTGCGATTGATGAAAAATCTCCCTATACAGGAGGACATGTAAGACGTGTTGCAGAATTAACCATAGCTATTGCAAAAGCAATAAATGAATCCACAGAAGGACATTACTCGGATATTGGTTTTAATGAAGATGAAATGAAAGAGCTCCGCATAGCTGCATGGCTTCATGATGTGGGCAAGGTAGCCACACCGGAATTCATTGTTGATAAAGCAACAAAACTGGAAACAAAATTTGACCGGATAGAGCTGTTGAAAACTCGGATTGAAATATTAAAAAGAGACCATGAAATAGAAATCCTGAGAAAAAAGACAGGTCAGGGACAGATTAATATTATTAATAAAAATGATTACTTAATAAAACAACTTGAAGAAGACCTGACGTTCCTCATCAGTTCCAACGACGGAAGCAAAATTATGACTGATGAAATGATCGATAGAGTAAAGGAAATTGCCGGCAGACAATATAGTATGGGTAGCGAATTAAAATCCATGCTTACTGATGATGAAGTGTTGAATCTTACTGTAAAAAATGGCACCCTGACAGAGTCTGAGAGGATTGTGGTCAACAACCATGCTGAAATCACTTATAAGATCCTTTCACAATTACCTTTTCCAAAAAAATTAAGTCATGTTCCTGATTATGCAGCAGCCCACCATGAAAGGCTTGATGGCTCAGGCTATCCTTCAGGTCTCAAAGGCAACAGCATTCCCCTTCAATCCCGAATACTTGCATTGGCAGATGTTTTTGAAGCCCTCACAGCCAGGGACAGACCCTACAAAAAAGGCATTACACTATCTGAAGCAATTAATATCATGAAAACTATGGCAACAAGCAACGGTCTCGATCCTGAATTACTGGATCTTTTTATAAAAAAACAAATCTATTCAGAATATGCTGCGAAAGAACTCGAGCCTCATCAGTTGGATCCTGGTGTAAGTGAACTATAAATTTCCAGGAAAACTTCAGATAATTTATTTGTGCTGTTGTGAATTTTGCAAGAAATATGTTAGCATACTATTTATAAAATCATGGATATATTAAAGACAATTCACGAAAGAAGGAGCATCAGGAAATATAAACCCGATGCAGTACCGGAAGAGATTCTTCTTGAGATTCTTGAGGCAGCAAGGCGGGCACCTTCGTGGGCAAATACACAGACATGGCGTTTCATAATTGTAACAGAAGAAGAAACCAAAAAGGATCTTTCCTCCTTACTGACCCCTAATAACCCTGCTCGCATTGCTCTTCTTGACGCTCCGTTACTTATATGCATCGCTGCAAAAAAAGGTTTATCAGGCTGTTTAAAGGGGCAGGCTGTTACAGATAAAGACGATTGGTTCATGTTTGATGCAGGTATTGCAATGGAACATCTTGTTCTGGCAGCATGGAGTTTCGGCCTCGGTACATGTCATGTCGGTGCCTTCAATGCAAAACAGGCAGAGGATATACTTGAAATACCCGATGGCTATGCAATGGTGGAGATGACACCTCTGGGCTATTTCGATACAGCACCTTCCGCAACACCAAGAAAGGACATGAACAACATCCTTTATCTCAATAAATTCGGAAAGCCCTATAAAAAATAAAACATAAGGATTTTACATGAACATACCGGTTATTAACCTAAAGGAACAGTACAAAAAAGTTAATAAAGAAATTTCTAAAAACTTGAGAGAAATTTTATCTGAACAAAAATTGATCCTCGGCAAATATTGTACTTTGCTTGAAAAAACTATTTCTGATTATACCGGTGTACCCTATGCAATAACATGCGCAAACGGGACTGATGCATTGATCCTTTCTCTGATGGCCCTCAATATAAAAAAGGGCGATGAGGTAATTACAACACCCTATACTTTTTTTTCAACAGCAAGTTCTATCGTTCTTCTCGGGGCAAAACCGGTTTTCGTAGATGTTAAAAGTGACGATCTTAACATTGACCCGTCACTTATAGAAAAAGCAATAACACCTAGTACCAGGGCCATTATAACAGTACATCTTTTCGGAAAACTATCCGATATGGATAGCATATGTAAAATTTCAAAAAAATATGATATTCCTGTTGTAGAGGATATGGCCCAGTCGCTTGGTGCCAGGCAAAATAATAAAATGTCTGGAAATTTTGGAGATATAGCATCTCTAAGCTTCTACCCTACAAAAAATCTAGGTGGTATAGGCGACGGTGGAATGGTACTTACAAAAAGACGTGACTTGGGTGAAAAAGTAAAAAAACTCAGAGTTCATGGAATGGGAACCACTACATACCATCATGAAATGATAGGGATAAACAGCAGGCTTGATGAAATAAAGGCATGTGCTCTTGCTGCCAAATTCCCCTATCTTGAATCGTGGAATGCAAAAAGGATAGAAAATGCAAATTTCTATAACAAAAAATTAGGCAATTTACCCCTGATTCTACCTCAGGCAGGTAACTGTTCATCACATATATTCCATCAATATGTCATAAGACTTCAAGAAAGAGACAAACTTCAAAGCTTTTTAAAAGAAAAAGGCATACAATCAGGAATTTATTATCCTGTGCCCCTTCATATGCAGGAGTGTTTCAGATACCTGGGTTATGCAAAAGGATCCTTCCCTGTTTCAGAAGAAGCTTCCATGACAAGCCTATCTCTTCCTGTATATCCTGAATTGAAAAAAATTGAAAAAGACTATGTTGTAAAGACCCTAAAGGAATTTTTTAACTAAAAGAGTCTATCCGGAAAACCCTCTGATTGATCATCAGGTTATTTTTTTATTCCGGATTAATTCTGATAAAAAGGGAGTATTCAATGAGGACTCTCGCCATTATGGGCAGTTATCGCAAGGGAAAAACAATCGATACTCTAATCGAGAAAGCAATTGATGGCGTGCAATCAATTGAACCAGGAGAACCCATAGAAAAGATTAATCTTATAGAAAAGAAAATTGATTATTGTAGAAATTGTATGCACTGTCGTAATGATTGTTCGTCAATCCCTACGAGCAATTGCATTATTAAAGATGACATGGAATCTATTTATCCGATGCTCATCTCAGCCGACAGTTTTATATTCGCCACTCCTATCAACTTTGGTCACGAAACCGCAATAATGAAAACCTTTATTGAACGCATGGCCTACGTTTTGTCACGGCCAAATCCCAAGTCATTTCCTGTAAGGAACATACCGGAACCTCGTTTTAAAGATAAACCAAAAAAAGCTATAATCATTGTAAGCACCGGTGTTGTACCTCCTGCATTAAAATGGTTCTGTAATTCAGCCACTCCTCTACTGCGGGATGTCTGTAAAACATGTCTGAACGCAAAAGTCATAGGCACTTTGTATGCCGGAGCTGTTGAAAAACGAGGACTTGTCAATTATCTTGAAAAATCCTACAAGTTAGGTCAAAAACTGGCTAAGTTGTAACATTAAAGCATAATGGTTAATAATTATAATGAGATGTTATGTGGCGGAAGTGCGTCAAACCCCCTATGCACCCGCTTTAGAAATTCGTTTTATACCTAATAATAGCAATAGCACAGAAACAACTTAACGGCAAAATTCTTTATGTGCATAGTTGCTATCATTGTCGATTTCGCCCTGTATTAAAGTATATGGAAAGATGAAGCTGTTACTTACTTTTTATTGAAAGCGAGATTTGAGACTGATGCGTTTGTGTAGCAGCTTTCATTCGGTAATGAACAGGGATGATCAGTATGAAAGTTGAGTTTACCAATTATTTAA
>CAYSBW010000004.1:0-95273 GCA_964429485.1 uncultured Syntrophorhabdaceae bacterium | reverse complement strand
GAGAATTTCTTGAAGTTTTTATTTTTTGATGTCCAACACAGAATTGAGCCAGAGGTAGGTTTTATGTCCGATTA
The DNA here is from genome assembly GCA_964429485.1 of uncultured Syntrophorhabdaceae bacterium. Classification (GTDB taxonomy): domain Bacteria; phylum Desulfobacterota; class Syntrophorhabdia; order Syntrophorhabdales; family Syntrophorhabdaceae; genus JAPLKB01. Next base: position 95,199 of record CAYSBW010000004.1, on the reverse strand, counting down.
GCTCCAATGATTTTTGCATACCCTTTTTAAGGAAATTTAAAAAGACCCTGCCTTACGGACTGAAAAAGAGGGGGATGAAAAAACAGGTGGTGGATTTAGGATTTGCTTTCACATTGCCTATGGCGGCTATGGAGAGTAAGCTATTTGCATTCCCTGATATCTGTTAATTTCTAAAAATTTAATGTAAAAAACAAATCTAAATCTTGACTTTTATTTAAAACGCGTTGTATTATAATAGAATTATGAGTAAAATTGAATATTTTCGATTTACTATCTTTTTTAACTTTAATAGAAGACCTGTCATGATCTTTCAGAACCAATAGCTGACGGCGACTGATAGAGGCCAGGGGCAGGTTATAATGCCCGGGGTTTCTGATATTTAAAAAAGGCCATGGGTAAAACCCATGGCCTTTTTTTTAAGGAATATTGGAATATGCTTTCAAAACAATTCAAGGAAATTAAAAAAAGGATTGAAATGGCTGGTATCGATGTTAAGGATGCCCTTTCTGTTATAGGAATGACCTTTGAGGATCAGATAAAAAGACTGGAATCTTCTTATCCTTATGATGTTTTTAGTGAGCTCAATGTTTTAATAGACCGTACTGTGGATGGGACAAAAATTGAATCTTTTGCACCCCGTGATGACTGCAAGCATTTTCATACTCTTGAGATCCATACAGAAGAAGGCAAGATACTCGGCTATTTGAACATGCTCTCCCTCAAAAAGTTTATAACTTGTTATTATCTTGTTTATGTTGAGATTATGCCATCATTCAGAGGGTTTGGGCTTGGAGGTAGGATCCTTACGGCGTATATGGATTTTTTGAATCATAAAAAAGCTGTAGGACTTCTTGATAATATTATACCGTCGGAAGATCCCACATCAGAAATTTATAACAGACTTGGTTGGAAGCCTCTTACTGATTTTATTGGAAGGAATATGCCTGAAGAATTTGAGAATTATATGATTTTTATTCCACCATGTTTGAAATCAGACAATCTTAAGAATAATATTATTCGTGTTGTTTTTAATCTCAAGAAAAAGAGGCCTGTTATAGATATGCACGATAACGAGGATATGGTTAAAAGAACCATTGATGAATTCCGTTTAGTGTATCAAACAATGGTACAGCTTTTTCATGATGAGCTTACATCAGGTGATTCGAATCCTCTTATGTGTTTTATGTTTACAATACTTACGATAAAGCTGGTTGGTTTCAGGAGGCGCATCGCTTCATTGATCGGCTATACAGGTGGAGAATCGATCGAGCAGATAAAATATCTGGACCGGATCAAAGGATTGCCAATTCAACCTTACTCTATCTGGAGACTTGAGCAGGATGAAGAAGGTGTATGGGGCGATGGAACTGTTTTACGAACATTACCTCCTGAGTTAAGGGATGAACCAACATTATTTATTGAAGAACTCCCTTTTTACAATCGACCGTATTTACATGAATGGATGAAAAGCCGGCAATATGATAAGTCTGATTTTCCATTGCAAGGACTTACTATTGGGGAACTGATTGACCTTGGTTTTGATCCCACCAGGTTGAGAGAGTTTCATTATAAAGGTGAAAAATATGTTTTTGAAAGAATAGACCCCCATTTCTTTTTGTCTTTAATGAAAAAGAGAGCTTTCCTGAAAAAACTGGAGAAGTTTTTACCGGAAATGAAGTTTTGCAATACTATTGTCCGGATTAATCAGCTCCTTTTGATCTTTCGGGATAAAGGAAACATCTATGTTCTTCGAAAAAAAGTGGAGGCTATACATTTACAAGAGGCCCTTGATCAATTAAGGACTGTTCCTTATCTTATTGAATTGAACTCCCGTACAAAGATCGATATGGTAATGATCGATGTGATCAATGACTTCAGGGATTGGGTAAAAAGAAAGTTCTATTCGGGTAAAAGTGAGGAAATGATTGATCTTACGTATTTTATTCCATGGGATATTGAAAATAATTTCCCTAAGGTTGATGTTGGCGTTTATAAGGTTGCATTCAGCTTCATATGGATAGCATAAAATTTATGAATATAATGATTTAAGATTGAGATAAGTAAATCCTGTAACTCAAATTTACAGGATGATTATAATACTTTTTAAGGAGGTTTTTAATGTCTAAAGGACCATTAGAAGGAGTGAAAGTTGTGGAAATGACAATGTTTCAGCAGGGGCCTGTTGCTGGAATGAGATTGGGGGATCTTGGAGCTGATGTAATCAAGATCGAGGCTAAAACAGGAGACCCAGCCAGGGGATTTATGAAGATGATCGGTGCAATGGCCGGTTTAAAGGGTAATAACTATTATTTTGAGCACAATAATCGCAATAAGAGGAGCATTGTGCTGGATATGAAAACAAAAAAAGGGCTGGAAGTGTTTTTTAAACTTATAGATAGCGCTGATGTATTCCTTAATAATATGAGCATAGATGCACCGATAAAGCTTGGTATCGGACCTGATGTTTTGATCAAAAGAAATCCGAGGCTGATTTATGCTCAAGCCTCAGGTTGGGGCAGGAAGGGTCCTGATGCAAATGACCTTTCTTTTGATTATACAGGTATTGCAAGATGCGGCCTTATGATGGCCTGTGGTGAAAAAGGAACTCCCCCGACTCAGATATTGCCTGGAATAGGTGATGAGGTAGGAGGACTTATGTGTGCATGGGGAGTTACAGCAGCTTTGTATGCCCGGGAGAAGACAGGAAGGGGTCAGGTAGTTGATACATCTTTGATGGGTAGTATTATTACTATGCTTGCCTTTATCCTTGAGGCTCCTGCAATACTTGGTCAGGAGTTTCCAAGAGAAACAAGGGCGTTGGCAGGTAATCCTCTTTACAATCATTATTGTTGCAAGGATGACAAATGGATTGTTATTGCCCATCTTGATCCTGATCGGTACTGGCCGAAAGTTTGTAAAGCTTTAGGGGTTGTTGATTTGCAGAATGATCAGAAATTTAACAGCCTTGAAGCAAGAGGTAAAAATGCTAAAGAGCTGGTTGCTATATTTGATAAATGTTTCGCCTCCAGGACCAGGGAAGAGTGGATGAAAATTCTCACAGAAGAGGGGTGCATTTTCACTCCTGTCCAAACTCCGCTGGAAGTGACAAATGATCCGCAGGCTTTTGCAAACAATTATTTCCTTAATATCCAGCACCCTGAATGGGGCAAAATGAAGATGACCGGTTTTCCATGGGATTTCAGCGATACTCCTGCAAAGTGGAGCAAGCCTGCACCAGGATTTGGTCAGCATACTGAAGAAATACTCAGGGAAATAGGCTACAGGGATGATAACATTACAGCTTTGAGAGAAGAAGGAGTGATTAAATAATTTGTGATAATATACTTGCCTGATTGTTGTCCTTAAGTAAATCATCTGTTGATTGTTTTTCCATCCTGTTCGGGTTTGCTTAAGGACAATATTATGTGTTGACTTAATGAAGTGCAAGTATTTTTTATTCAGTAGAAAATCTTAACAATCTTCTTTCATCAATAATTAACGCAATTGCTCTGATAAAATAATGTTATATGATTTTGTGGAGAAGATGTTTTTAGCCCGCCAATCAGTATTTTACTGACTTCCTGATGATGTTCAAGGAGGTCGTATTTTTCTTCTTTGAGTAGCCACCGGCACACCATATGCTCGAGGATGCCTAGAATTAAATGGCGCAGAATATAAATATCAGTGTCCTTTCTGATAACACCCTCATCTTGTCCTTCAACAATTATATCCATTATCTGGCTTACAGATTTTTTAAGAAAATCGTAAGTTTCGGTCTTTACAAAGCTTTTGTTAACTCTCATTTCGAGCAGAAGTATCCGCCCGTATTGAGGATTTGTTTTAAAAAAATACAAGAAGTACCATACGAATTTTCTTATTTTATTAAAGGCTCCTGAAATACCTTCAAGATGTAATTCAAGCTGGCTGCAGAATTCCTTTGTTTTTTCTATAGGGATTGAAAAAAACAAGTCTTCTTTGCTTTTAAAGTATTTATAAATAGTTCCGTCAGCAATGCCAACCCTTTGAGCTATTTCGGATATGCTTGCTATCTGGAAATCTTTTTCGCTGAAGACTTCTATGGCTGCCTGGATGATGGACTCTCTGCTGGTGATTTTTTTCGACATGCTCTTCCCCGGTTTTCATCTATATTTGATTTCTTATATAACTTGCTAATTTAATTTTTTCAACTAACTTTCGATGGCATAGGGTTGTGAATCAGGAATTCTATGCCTTAATGTTTCTCCAGAAATTTACCACATCCGCTGTTACACTACCCGATGTTTTTAATTTTGACTCTGTTTCTTTTTTGGACCAGACTGTCTCCGGTCTTGCCTGTACAAAGAAAATATTATCTGGAAAAGGCAGATCTTTGCTTATAACCCATTCAATATCTTGACATACACCGTCGTAATGACGCTCTATTTCCTTTCCTTGCCTCGCCAGCTCCAACACTTCACTGTCAGTCAGACAAGGAGTATTCCGCCTGTCAGGTGGAATATCAGAAACTATTACTTTTCCTGTATTGTCAACTGTATACTCCAAACCTTTTAAGGATATGGTTTGTTTTATAATCTCAAGCACAACCTTGTCTACCACCCATTCGTCAGGAGTCACAGAACCGCTGACAACGCTTTCTCCAAGTCCCCAGTTTCCGTCTATCATTATCTTGGATTTGTCACCATTTGCCGGATTAAGTGTAAACATCACACCGGCCGCCTTAGCGTTGACCATCTGAAGAACTGCGATGCCTATGGGGTCATAATCGAGTCTGTATCCCCCGCGTGCGCGTGCAATAAGTGATCTGCCGTTAAATGTGCTTCCCCATACTTTAATGATGTGTTGAATTACCTCGGAAGCACCTTTTACATGGAGGAAAGTCTCGTATTGTCCGGGATGACTGGCGGGACCGGCCGAGCGAGTTGCTACCGAACAATTTTCTATACCTGTTCTGAAGCATAACTCGTTGTAATATTCAATCAAAGTTTTTTTCATATCCAGCGGCATAGGCTGTGCTTCAACAATCTGACGAACTGTTCCAGATAATTTTTTCCATTCTGCTATTGTAGAGGTATCATGAGCATCAGCCTTGAATAAACTCAGATGTTTATTAATTTCAATGAGAGCTCCACTGTCATTCATAAATTTTTTGTAAGCTTCAAGACTCAATGCAAATCCTCGGGGGACATTGAAACCAGCCCTGGTCATCTCTCCCAGATGTGCACATTTTTTACCGACTATGTTGTTATGATCCTTTGTTATTTCATCGAGCCAGAATATCCATTTTTCTTCTGAATTGATTGCCATGGTCTCACCTCTTTTGCAATTGTTCGGGGTACCTGGATACCTGGCACCCCGAACCCTTATTGTTGCCTCTGTGCCTTTTGAAAAGATAACTAAATTACTCTCACTTACAGATAACAATTAGCCGGATGTTTATAATAACTGTGACATCTTTGTTTTTCTTGCTACCAGATTAAACCCGGTCTATTCAGCTCTTTCAAGTATTGTTACAACTCCTGTGTCACCATTAACCCTCAGTTTGTCGCCTGTCTTAATAATTGCTGTGCCATTTCCAACACCGACTACTGCCGGCATTTTATATTCCCGTGCAACTATGGCGGCATGACAGAAGGTTCCTCCTATGTCTGTGACGCATCCTGCTATAACATTGAAGGCCGGTGCCCAGCTTGCAGCTGTCATTCGACCAACCAACACATCGCCTGCTTTTAATTTTGCAATATCTTCAAGTTCCATACAAACACGGGCTGTTCCTTCAACAATTCCTGATGAACCTGCAAACCCCTTTAATTCTCTGACATCTTCATTTTTAGTATTTGCCGCCTGTAACCACATGTCTATCTTCTCAGTGGTAACTCCCCATAGGACAATTGAATTGGGTTCTGTAACCACATCAGGTGCAGGACCAAGAGCCGGTGGCGGATTCCATTCCTTGAACTTTTTATAGATCTCTTTACGTTGCACAATCTTAGAGGGGACTTCATAACTTGCTATTGGAGGTACTCCTGTGCTCCAGGAAGCCAGAACGTCGTACAGTATAGGATATATTTCAAATCTATTCAGATAGAAAATATCTTCATTTTCCTTCAAGACCCCCCTGGAAACAAACATTTCTCCAAGTTCTCTGGCTCTTCTGTAGAAAAGTGCGTGAAACCAGTTTTCAATGTAAAATTGGTGGCTTTCGGGGAAAATTGAAACCATTTTTGCGAGTGAAAGACGTTGATCGAAGACCTCCCTGTCGTGATCATTGTTGATTAGGTTTCGATATTCAGCAGCAACGCGTTGGCTTTCTTTTTCCACTTCTTTAGCTGGTCGATCAATACGTTCCCCTTTTTCAAGCATTTTTATATAGTTCTTTATGTGAGCAAGGGGTACTTCAAGATTATCATTCCACGCTACATCCATGTGATGCCAGCCTCCTCCTGTGCTCATTTCGAACCAGGGTTCACGCACTGCCTCCACCTCAGCCAGCCATTTTTTACCATTCTCTGTTTGCTGAAGCTTTGCAGCCATGTCAGTCCATTTTTCGTAACCCTTTACAGTTTCAGATATTTCCAGGTTGATGGCCAGTTTTGCCAGTTTCTGCAGTTCTTCCGGAGGTCTGAACATTTCACCTGAGAAACCAGTTAACATCTGGCCTATGGCTTTGTCTGTAATACCAGGAAATAGATCTCTCATGGTATAGATAAAATTTACATAGCCACCGTATGCCAGACCATCCATTTCCATGTGGAGTTGCCAGGCTCTCTGTGCAAGCTCAATGATTCTATCGTAATTTTTAAGGATTTCGTCACTTTCAAAGTACCCTTTATGTTCAAAAACATAAGAGTCATCGGAAACCCATGGCAGTTCTGGAGGAAAATGTATTGATTTCATTTCATCAATGACGGACATCATTTTGGTTATCCATAGTTTGTACAGTTCCCCGTAACGTTCATAATAATGGCCTGTCCTTGCCATGACATAGGGTATTCTTTTTTCTTCTTCCTCCTTTGATGGAAATGTACCGGCCAGATAAATATAACCATTCAGTATTTTGTGGTCGATACCGTTTGAGTTTGGTATGACAAAGACCTTGCTGACGAATCCTGAAAGAGTCAAGTGCCACATATCATCCCATATAAGATCCAGAGGATGCATTGGAAACGGATAATGTACGCCATCGTAAAACCAGAACTGACTGCTCTCATACTTCTCTCTTTCTGTTTTACCTTTGCCGAAGACATAGTAATAGGGATACATTTCTTCCCATCCCTCTGTACCCGGGATGATCGGAACCTCATGGGGATCCATAAAGCTTCTTTGTTTAGCCATTAAATTATCCTCCTCTCTTAAGGATTTATTGGAGACTGGCTTCCCGGAAATTTAGATCTGTCTTCCGGGCGTTAAAAATGTTTAGAAAATAATTTTTATTTGACACCCCCTTGTCCGGCTAATATTTTTTTCCGGACATATTTTTTATTCCAGATCAATGTTTTATTCAGATAATTCGTTAATTTTCTGTAAAACGTTTTTACAGGAATGAATCTGCCTGTATACTCATCGAATTTTCTGCCTGTTCTCATCGAGCTTTGCCAGTTCTTGAACGCCTCCGGAACCAAATTTGTTAATCTTTACACCGCCAGGCATCTTAGGAAAATCTGATACTATGGATAATTCGTCCGGCAGTTTGTACTTTGCAACCTTATCCTTTAAAAAATCACGAATCTCAGACAGGGAAATTCCAGTGCCACTTCCGGGAATGACAACTGCACATATGCTTTCCCCCAGGACAGGATTTGGCGTTCCCACAACACAGGCCTGAGATATAGAGGGATGCTGAAGGAGCAATGATTCAATTTCAACCGGATATATTTTTAGTCCACCGCGGTTTATCAAATCCTTGCTTCTCCCAAACATGATAATAAATTTGTTTTCATCCATGGAAACAAGATCTCCTGTATGCAGCCATCCGTCCTTTTCCAGTTGTTTTTCAGTTTCCTGAGGGTTCTGCCAGTATCCTTTAAGGACATTAGGCCCCTTCACCACCATCTCACCAACCTTACCAAAAGGAAGTTTGTTACCTGTTTCAGGGTCAACAACTTTAATTGTTGTCCCGGGTATTGCTTTACCAACACTTTTTTTTCTTATCTCCAGAGGTGTTTTATAAGGACACATAGTGCCTGCACCAGGACCTATTTCTGAGTTTCCCCAGGAAGATGATAAATAAATATTTCTGTCTTCCCCCCATTGAATTACTTCTTCAGGACATATTTGCCCTGCAAGGTAACCGGCTCTTAAGCTTGAAAGATCAAACCTGTCTATACCGGGGAAATTCATTTCCATAATATAATGTGCGGGAGAGCCATGTTGGAGTGTGGGTTTTTGAGATTCAATAATCTTCAATACTTCTTCAACTTTGAATGTTTCCACGAGCACGACTGAAGCCTGGATAAGAATTGGTTTAATCAGTGCGGTTCCGCAACCGAAGGAATGGGCAAGGGGAAGTATGCCAAGGAGAATATCATCTGCAGTTGCCCTTACACCTCGAACATGGGTATATCCTCCCCTCACAGCCTGATATTGTGTAATCATTGAGCCTTTAGGTACCCCTGTTGTCCCGGAAGTGTAAATAAACATTGACAGATCCTGGTGATTATTGATGGTCGGTTTTCTGTACGTTTTTTTTATTCTGCTTGAAATAATATCTTCAAATGCTGTTACACCGTCACCTTGTCCTCCACCAAGAGTAATTAGATATGAGAGTGCCGGGAGATTAGTTCGCAGGTTCTGAAGAAGAGTGAAATTATCAGAATTACCCTCCCTCTTTTGTACAAAAACAGCTTTTGCCCCGGAGTTATTCAGGATAAACATCAGTTCATGACTTCTGTAGGCTGCGTTTATCCATGCCACTATTGCGCCTATTTTTTGAATGGCATAGAAGGCTATATAGAATTCAGGGCAACTGTACATATAAATTGCCACTCTGTCCCCTTTTCTGATTCCCATGCCCTGCAAAGCAGCTGCGACCTTATCTGATTTTTCATTCAGTTCCTTGTATGTCATTTTCTGATCTTTAAAGAAAACACATACTTTTTCTGGAACAATACTTGCACTTCTCTCCAAAGTCATTCCAACTGTCAGGTTTTCCACATCCTTGTAAGTGCTTATGATACCGAGTTTTGCCATATTTCCCCCTTCATGCCATTTTTCATTTGTTCCTCATTCCGGTGTATAATAATGCAGTGCGAAAAACCTTTTTATCCACTATTCCACATCTTTAATATTTATACACTGTCGGAATGTTTTTAGCTTTTTCCTGGGCTTTCCAGTATTCTATACGTTCTTTTACATAACTGATCCAACCTTCAATTTCTTTTGCTGAATATCCTTTGGTCATGAGGTCTTTTTTATAGTCTTCAATAACAGGTTGAGTGGCTTTGATCCATTTTGCAGCCTCGGCATCTGAAAGTTGGATTGTCTGGCCACCGTGTTTTGAAAAAAATTCCCATCCTACAATATCCGAGTTGTTCCATCCCAGTGTCCACCGGTCGATAAAATCTTTTGAAAATTCAGTGATTATTTTTTGTGTATCAGCGGGAAGAGTGTTCCATTTGTTTTTGTTCATAACAACATAGAAACAATAGGTGCTTCCCACCTTCCAGGATGCTGTCACATATTTTTGGAGTTCTCCTGTGTTAAAACTTTTCAGCGTCTCCGGTGAAACCAGCCCTCCTTCAATAACACCTCTTCTTAAAGAATCATAAAGATCTGGTGCTTCAACTGGAATTGGTACAGCTCCAAGAGCTTTTACTATATCCCCGAGCCTTCCTGTGCCCCTGATTTTCATTCCCTTAAGGTCTTCCAGCGTTCTGACAGGTTTGTTAAGGGTCTGGATTACATTTGGAGTAGAGGTGCTAAACATAAGTACGTGATAACCATCGAACTCTTTTGGTTTTAATTTTCCATAAAAGTCATTAGCCACATGACCTGCTATCCATCCGCTCGGAAAACCAATGGGAAGTTCCATTATCTCCATTACAGGAAAACGTCCCCTTGTATAAGATAGATTTGAAAGCCCGATATCAGCTATACCGTTATATACTCCGGCAGCCATCTTGCTTGCTGAGAGAAGAGTGCTTCCACTGTAAAGGGTTATTTCAACCTTGCCAGCCAGTTTCTTGTTCAGCTCTTCACAATACTTGGCCATCATTACAGAGCACATGTGTGTAGGTGGAAAATAATTTGCAAACTTGAGTTTTATCACATCGGCAGAATTAGTTATAAAGGGAAATGTTAAAAATACCAGTAAAATTACAAGCTTTGGGAATAAAAAACTCTTTCTCATTTTTTTTGCCCCCTTTTTAATTTTTTTGGTATATCTGCAGCACAGTGTACTGTGCAAATACCAACCCACTGACCTTTTAAAGGCTCTAAATAAGGCTGATAAACTTTATTAAATTTTATTTCTCATATTTTCCTTTTTAAAATCATTGTTAAATTCTTTTGTTGTTAAGTTGTCGTGTAGCTTTGCATTGTTAAAAGAATTGGCAAAAAGAGCTGCTCCGAGAGCTGTTATCAGTGCAGGGTCCCATTCAGGTTTTGGTTCCAATCTTTGTATCTTCAATATCTTTTCCACCCAGTTGGTTATCGCTGGATTTTTGGCTAAACCTCCAATGACAACAAAATCTTTTTTTATGCCTGATCTGGCTGCCAATGTACTTATTCTCTTTGCCATAGCATAATGGTAGGCTGCTATTGCCTGTTCCATTGTTACATTGGTACGCATCAGATCCAGAATTTCAGATTGGGCGTATACAACACAAAAATCACTTAACTTCGGGAAATTATCCGATTGAAGGGCTATCTTCCCTATTTCGTCTATATTTTTTTCGACCATATCAGCGAATATTTCAATGGAACGTCCGATTCCCGCAGCACATTTGTCATTCCAGAGAAAAGAAATTACTTTACCATTTTCAGTACAGTGAATTATTCTGCAGGACTGACCTCCGGCATCAAGTACAGTTCGTACGGTTGGCCCCCAGATATATAAAGCCCCGGCACTGCTGCAGGTAATTTCAGTCATGGTTTTATTTGCAATGGTTACCTGTTCTCTCCCGCAGCCTGTGCCTACTATGTAGTGAATGTTTTCCAATTTAAAACTGCTTTTAGCTAAAGCGCTGTTGATAGCCCTTAAGGCAGATTCTTTCGGGTTTATTGTTGCAACCTGTGAAGATGCATATGGCTGACCATCAAGCATTATCACAGCTTTTGAATTTATTGCACCCACATCGACTCCTGCTACGATAGACTTTGCTGTCCTGTAGTCCGTCTGACCCCTCATTGAAGAGTAATCACTCATTTTTCACCTCCATAACTGATAACTGCACCAATTGCACCTGTATATTCGGGAAGGTTTAATACAATAATATTTTCTTTCAGCAGAATCTGAAGGTGTTTCATAAGCGCTTGAGATTTGGCCAACCCTCCTGCTACTACTATCTCCGGTGTCATGGAAATGGTTGAGCACATGGCAGCAACACGTCCGGCAATGAATCGAGAAATTGCATCAGCCACATCGGCAGCATCAACACCCTGGCAGACCAGATCTACAGCCTCTGATTCTGCGCATATAGCACATTGAATAGCAACGGATACGTTAACTTTGGATTTAAGAGCCAGTTCGGATATTTCCTGTTCACTTATCCCAAAGGTTTTTGCCATCGTTGTGTAAAAAATACCCATACCATCAGCGCACTTGTCATTCTGTATAACATCGATGATATTTCCGTTACTGTCATAGCTAATTGCTTTATGTATATTTCCGCCTATATCAATCACTGTTCTGGAATTTTTATTTAAAAATAAGGCCCCTTTTGCATCTGCCATGTATTCCGGTACAGATGCTGTGATGTTCAGGGAAGGTGTATTAATAAGGTTTCTGAAAATTCCTGTAGTTATGATTCCGGAAAGGTCTTTTTTTGAAATTCCCGTAATACTTAAAGCCTTTTTCAAAGATGTTTCTGCAGCTTCGATTGCATGAAATCCCGTAAGTTCTGAAGTATGACCAAGGATTTCCTGCCCCCTAATGATTACAACTTTAGTGTTAATGTGACCTGCATCTATTCCGGCAAGATATTTTTTGTTATTCATGGTCTTACCCCCTTTATTACCTCTACAAGAGCTTCCAGTTGTGATTTAAATTGAGTCATAGGTACGGTTGTATCAAGTTCAAGCTCGACCCATGGGATACCCAGCATATTTAAAACCGGTTTTAATGCCACAATGTCCATAGATTGAGGACTGCAAAATCTCTGGTAGAGGAATACTATCCCGTCAGGTTTAAAATCCTGAATGAATTCCTGTATAAACCTGAATCTTTTCTTTTCTCCTGTTCCGGGAACAGTGTCTTTTGCAGGACAGGGAATCCTTCCGATGTAACCTTCGGCTATTGCTTCAAGTTTATCGGATCTGTTTTCAGGCACTTCGAACCAGAAATATCTTGCTGCAGTACAGGAATCGGTAAAAATTAGGTTTACTTTATAGTTGAGATTTTCAATTAAATTAAAAACTGTCATATCATCGCAGGCACCACCGGTCACCATAAGCCGTACTGATGATGAAGAAGATTCACCGGGTTTATTTTTAAGTTCTCTGATTAGCTGCTCGAGCATGCGGTTGTATTCTTGTTTGTCCATGATTTGTGAAGCAAGAGTTACAGTTGCTACTTCCGATCCTGTTACAGGAGAGTTTTTATGTTTGAGAAAATTCCAAAGTTCTTTCAGGAGTGTTCTGGTGCGATTATAGGTTTTTATTGCTTTTTCGATATCTTCGTCTGTTATTGCTTTTTCGATAAAATTTTCGATGAATTTTTTAAACTCTTTATAGGATTCCTTTATGAATAAGGAAGCATTTTTGTTATGTATAATGTGAGGAAATGATATGAGATAGCTTTTTTGTTTAAATCCTGCAAATCTAACCCAGACATTAAAGGCTTCACCCATATGTATACAACTGCTGCTTGTTACGATAAGATCCAGAAAATTATAATTTTGCAGCAAACCCTGGTATGCACAATCATGAGAGAAGGAACAGTATGTTTCATGGATATAGCTTCTTGTTACTGATTGTGAAATATGGGAACTGAGGATCCTTACTGGTACAATCCCTGCTGCATACAGAATTTCTTCAGGAATATGAGTGCACATATAACCTGCAAGGAGTTGTCCTTTTTCTTTAAGGGCTTTTGCATATTCGGCGGGCTTTTCAGTTATGGACCGAAACTGATCTATTATTGGATCTGAGCCTTGTTTTATCATCTATCATATACCTCCTTTTTTATGCGCCTCCATGAGATGCACAAATAACTCTGTTTTCCTCTGGGCACCGGGTAAATCCATTTTTCTGACATCTACCTGGTCGCTGTCATATTCCACGGTGGGAATTTTGTTTTTAAAAATGCGCTGTATGCCTATGTAACCGTTTCTGAAGTCAGTTTCACAGCTGCGTGAAGGTGCCAGTAAAAGTCCATCTGCTTTATATTCTGTTATCATGGCCTGTGCCATTGATTCCAGTGCCCAGTAAGACCTTACTCCCTGCCAGGTAGGCCAGCCAAGAACTATTTTAACAAGTTCAATTATTGCTTTTCTTCTGGTAGACAAATCAAGTTCATCCACCCATTTTGGATCAAGAGGATCCCATGACCAGTCTCCGTTTACAATTCCTTTGAAATTACCGGCAGTTCCAAAGGTATATACTGAGGCCACTATCTCGGCACCGGCATCTCTTAAAATTCTTGCCATTTCAGGGTGACCGTAAGTGTGTGCAAGTCCGAAATAGACTATTCTGTATCGTTGATCCGGTGCTACACTCTGTCCGGTCTCGACCATGTATTTTACTTCATCAAATAACTTTTCATACATTTTGACTGTTTCATCGGTTGTCCTGTCCACCATGGCAGGAGGGAACAGGGCTATAAGTCTACGCTCATCAAGTGGTGCAGGGCTGTGTCTGTTAAGTGCACATATATTTCCCCACAGGACAAGTACCTTAATTTCATTCCTTGCTGCACTAATGAACAGTTCATCGGAGAAATCCCTGCCCGTTACTCTTTCAAGCCAATTTATTCCTTCTTCTATCTGTCTGCATACGTAATCTACTATCTGCGAATTTTTTTCAGCACTTCCTCCGCCTATCATGTCTATCGGATACATGGGTATTCCGCCGAGCCTTCTTGAAACCTCCTGGTACCATTTTGCATGGAGATTGCATAAATGGGTAGTCCAAATTAAATCAGGTTTGGGATAGCCTTCCTTGATTGTTCCGTCCGGAATGGCTATTTTGTCCCGAATTACTTCCCCTACGAAGAGCTTCAGGTAGCTGCAGGAATGAAAACCTAATCCCCCAATTTCAGATGCAATAATGTCTTCACGGGCTTCTTCGGGGAATGTGCCGGCTGTTGATGCGGCGTGGGGCTCTCCCCCTATGATTAGTATATCATCGCCGAGTCCTTTAAGAGGAGCAAGAGGACTCCAGGTAGATCCCATACATCTAAGACCTTTGGAAGCAAAAGCATAGTTTCTGTAGCAGGTATTCTGGTAAGTTTTGAATTCACCCCAGGATTTTAAATTGTATGCCATAAAACCTCCTATAATGAATATTATTAATAAGTGTAACCTTCTGTCGGTTTAAACAATTTATTTATGTTCAACTCTTTTGTTTCAGGAACAGCTTTTGGCCATGTTGCAAAAAATACATAGTTTGGAATACTCTGAATCAACATGTAAATGAAGTGTACTATCAGAACATAATAAAATTTCATTTTTTCCTTTCTTGAAATGAATGTTATTCACTAATTATCTTAATTACTGTTTTTAATAATGCTGAACAATATTTCTTATAATCAACATTATAACACTGAAATAAACTTGTCAAGTAATTTTTTTATCTTTATATCAATGAGTTAATTTGATTAATATCTTCATTTTCACTTTCTGGAAATAACATGTGTATCTGGAGGAGTATATAGTGAATGATATTCACTAAAACAAGATAATTTAGACATGTATTTGGTCAACAAGGGGGGGGAAGAAAAAGAGATTCAACATAACTGTATTTGCTGTAAAGTATAGAATCTGTAATAAAGATCCGCCTTAGCCTTAAAACAATTCGACATTTTTGTAAATATTTCCCTATAAAGTTCGACATAATTGTTGACAGGTTTATTTCATTATTTATTTTTTCATTAAATTCAATAATTTACCAGGGAATCATTTTTTGGTATGAAGTTTGCTTCTTATCTCAAATAAATGCATAAAAAATTTAAGTTCCCCACAAAGGAAGGGTATATTCTCAAAAGTTTTATTAAAAGAAGTAAGCAATATATTAAAACAGGAACTTTAAGGATGTTGAGAAGGATTTACAGGAGGTTGGATACAGGGTTATGTGCCTGACATTTACATAACCCGTGTTTTGCTTCCATAACAAGATAAAGAGGCAACAGGTTTTTTTATTTGTTCTTTGACAATTAAAGAGAAGTAACCTTTATGCGGTAAGGGAAAGAATCTTCTGCTGCTTGCCCTGGATCGTAGTGATTGTTTCCGGTTAAGGGACATATGGGGTCTCAAAAAGCTGTGATGAGTAATAAACAGGCTGTTAAATCAATCTGAAGGTTTTATTTTATATGCGGGCAAGCTTCTTATCTCTGTGTGCATTGACATTAGTATATCCCGGCGGTATAGGAAGGATTACCGTCGGTAACAAGGATTATTGTCTACCGTACGGATAACCTCATTCATCACAATAATTACAGGCACTGTCTCCCTGTCCCCGGCTACTTACAATATTTGTAGATGGCAAATTCTTTCCTTGCTTTCCACATAAACAGAGCCGACAGGGGTCTGCCACATATATCTGCCCGTATTCTGCAAGTAACTGCGTGTCCTTCTTCGAAGGATCTGTTAGATGATGAACAGGGATATTTTAGGCATATGGCCTTGTCTCCTTATAGTATCGCAAACACATAAAAATCCTATTTTGATGTGGCAGACAAGTCCTTTTAAAATAATGATTTGGATTTATTAAAAGATCTTTGTGAAAAAAGATCAAAAACTTTTGACAAAACCCATGAAAGTTGTAAGGAGAAAAAAATGAAAAAGATTATTCTGGTAACAATTTTTTTGACTTTGTTTTTTGTTGTTCCTCTTCTAACAATTGCACAGACCGGAATAAGTGTTAGTGTTAATTTTCCACCACCTGTTGTTTTTGAATCACCACCAAATCTTATAACAATACCTTATACAAATTATGTTTATGGTGTTCCTGATGCCGAAATAGATTTGTTTTTCTGGGATGGCTGGTGGTGGCGCCCATGGAAAGGGCAGTGGTATCGTTCACGTTATTATGACCGTGGCTGGATTTATCATAATTACATACCCGCTTTTTTCTATAGTGTAGATCCGGGATGGAGAAGATATTATAAAGAAAAGCGCTGGCATGGACAGCCTTGGCATTATGAACTTATTGCTCACCACAAATTGCAACACAACTCGCATAACAATCTATATCGGAAAAATCATCAGACCCGACATTTCCATAATCATCAGTACCAACCTCAGAAAAATCGTCCTGTTCAACAACGTATACAACAATGGCATTCTCGACCTCCAGGCCGGCATTACTCAGGGACACCACGAAACACGCACTCCCGGCCAGGGCATGACAGGACAATTGTAGGGAACAGAAAATAATATAAATGACAACAAAAAAACAGGTCATGAAATATTTATGTTTTTCTCAGGTATTAAATATGACTGAGATGGTTAAGGCCGGATATGAAATAAAATAGTTTGCCAATAAGCTGGATATCCAATATAATACAAAGAAAAAAACATTGAATTTATAAAAACTTTAATCTTCTGTTTTTATGATTATGTTTTCTGGAAATCAAAGCTTTTTGCTATGAGAGAAGAAATTGTCTCTGTTAACCCAATGATTCGGACTGTCCGGAGACCGGGAGTTTTAAATTCTTGAAACATAATTCGGGAAATTTAATTAAAATTAAGTGGTGAATTATGAAAATTGCCATATCAGGTAAGGGCGGAGTAGGAAAAACAACACTTGCAGGAGTAATGGCGAGGATGTTGGGAGAACAGGGCTTTAAGGTTCTTGCAATAGATGCTGACCCTGATTCTAATCTGGGAAGTGCCACAGGCTTCACACCTGAGGAGCTAAAGGAAACAGTGCCGTTGGCTCAGATGGATGAATTTGTTGAAGAACGGACAGGCGTAAAAAAAGGTCAGTATGGTTCATTTTTTAAACTTAATCCGATGGTTGAAGATATCCCTGACAGATTTTCAGTTGAAAAAGGTAATGTCAGATTAATTGTGCTTGGGAATATCGTTCAGGGTGGAGGAGGGTGTTTTTGTGCTGAGAATGTGCTTCTAAAAAGCCTCCTATCCTACGTTCTGATTGAGCGTGATGAGTATGTTATAGTTGATATGGAAGCAGGTTTGGAACATCTGGGCAGAGGTTCCACAGCCTATATTGATGCCTTGATTGTTGTAGTGGAGCCTGGACAGAGGAGTTTTCAGACCGCATATCAAACTAAGAAGCTTGCTAATGATCTGGGAATAAAAAATATATTTGTCGTGGGAAATAAAGTGATGGATGATGGCGATCTTGCACTGATCGAGAAGAACCTTAATGGATTACCGCTTATCGGCTGTCTTGGATTTAACGGGAAAATACTTGATGCTGACAAAAAGGGTGTGTCTCCTTACGATATTGATGAACGGATCAAGATTGAAGTTATGCAAATAATAGATAATCTTAAGAAGGCTATTGAATAATGAGGAGGATTATTGCCTCAATAAGCCTTGTATTTTCAACTCTCTTTCTTTCATTTGTCGCTTTAGGAGCTTCTTTTTTTTGTAATAAGGATGTTGTTATCCACAGGTTTGCACGATTTTGGGCTTTTCTCCATCTTAAAATGTGTGGTATCAGGGTTCTGGTAAAGGGAAGAGAAAAGATTTCAAAACCGCCCTATATTATTATGTGCAATCATCAAAGCGCCCTTGATATTTTTGTTCTTTATCTTGCGATGCCGTTTTTATTCAAATGGATTGCCAAGCGACAGTTGTTTTCAATACCTGTTGTTGGATGGATAATGAAAAGAGCAAATTATATAAGTATTGACAGGGAAAGCCCTCGCGAAGGACTGAAAGCAATAAATGACGCAGCTCAAAAGATCAGAAATGGCCTGAACATCTTGATATTTCCCGAAGGTACAAGGAGCAGGGATGGTAAGTTACTTCCCTTTAAAAAAGGAGTTTTTTCCCTTGCTCTGCGAGCCGGAGTTCCAGTGATACCAGTGGGGATTAATGGGACAGGCAGATTACAGCCCAAGGAAAGTATTATGCCTGGGGAAAAAGGTGTAATATATGTTAATATAGGTAGACCGATGCTGATCAGCGGAGACAGATCATCCGATAAGTCAAGGATAATGACAGAAGTAAGAGCTTCGATTGAAGAACTGATGACTGAAAAAGAACAGAGCTGATCTGTGAATTCCAAGTAAAATGCATTTTACAGGGGAAATAATGTCAAGAGAGTTTAAAAAAGAAATATCAGGTATAGTGCTTCTTGGCCTGTCTGTTTTTCTTTTTGTAAGCCTGATTTCATATCATCCCCTTGATCCGTCCTTTCATTTTCTTGCAGAAGGACCTGCCAAAAATCTTTGTGGAAAGGTGGGCTCCTACATAGCAGACATGTTGATCCAGTTGTTTGGAATGGTCAGCTACATGCTGCCTGTCACAATGTTTCTTTTTGCTGTGTTTTATTTTAGAAAAAAAGATTTTTCCCATGTTGTTTTACTTTCGGCAGGTTTAATTCTTTTATTTCTGTCATTTCTGATTATTTTGCAACTTATGGCAGGAAAACTGCAGATCAGAGGTGTTGTAATTCCTTTTTCCGGTTCTACAGGTCTGTTTCTGGAGAAAAATCTTGTGGATCTTTTTAGTTATTTCGGAAGTTACCTTGTTTCTATTATTCTTTTTCTTATTTCAATTTTCCTTATTGTCCAAGGGCCTGTGCTTTCTCAATTGGGAGAACTCATGGCAAAGAGAAAACCTAGGGAAAGTAGAAAAGACATTAAAGTGAAGGAAGAAAAACGAATAGAACAAAAAGCAGAGAAAAAAGAATTTAAAGAATCTGTCGATTTGTCTCAAGATAGTGGTCCTTACAAACTTCCGTCAATCTCTCTTCTTGATAAAATAGAAAAAAAAGAAATCAGAATAGATAGGGAAAATATACAACTTAACGCTGATATACTTGAGAAAAAGCTAAAAGATTACGGGATTGAGGGCAAAGTCTCAGAAGTCAAACCGGGGCCGGTCATAACAATGTACGAGTTTGAGCCTGCTCCTGGCATAAAGGTAAGCAGAATTTCGAACCTTGCTGATGATCTGGCAATGGCTTTGAGTGCTGTTTCTATCAGGATTATAGCACCTATTCCCGGGAAGGCTGTGGTTGGTATAGAAATACCCAATAAAATACGACAAACTGTTTATTTCAGGGATATTATTGAATCAGACCGCTTCAGCTCATTTCAGTCTTATCTTACACTTGCGCTGGGAAAGACAATATCAGGGGAGCCCTATGTGGCAGATTTGGCCAGGATGCCACATCTCCTTGTTGCCGGTTCCACAGGTTCAGGTAAAAGTGTATCCCTTAACAGTATGATATGCAGCATCCTTTATAAAGCCACGCCAATAAATGTAAGGTTTCTGATGATTGATCTGAAGATGCTTGAGCTTTCCTTCTATGATGGTATATCGCACCTTCTCCTGCCTGTTGTTACTAATCCCAAGAATGCCAAGGCATCATTGCATTGGCTTATTGATGAAATGGAAAGAAGATATACGATGATGGCTGAGATGGGAGTGCGTAGTATAGAAAAATATAATCAGAAAATCGTAAAATCCACCCTGGAAAGGGGGGGGCAGGAAATACTGCCATACATAGTAGTTGTTATTGATGAACTTGCTGACCTGATGATGGTTTCTACCAGAGAAGTCGAAGAATATATTGCAAGGCTTGCGCAGATGGCCAGGGCATCAGGTATTCATTTGATTCTTGCTACGCAGCGGCCATCTGTGGATGTTCTTACAGGCATTATAAAGGCAAATTTCCCTGCCCGCATATCATGTCAGGTATCATCAAAGGTCGATTCAAGAACTATCCTTGATACTAATGGTGCTGAAAGCCTGCTTGGATATGGAGATATGCTGTTTATGAGCCCAGGCTTAAGCAAGCTTCAGCGTATTCATGGTCCCTTTGTATCCGAGGGTGAGATAAAGAGAATCGTAGCCTTTTTAAAAGAACAGTCAACTCCTTTGTATCAGAATGAGATATTAGAGGAAAAAGAAGAAAAGAGTGAAGATGACGAGATAGATGATGAAAAATACCAGGAAGCTGTTGAATTTGTTGTAGGGAAAGGGGAAGCGTCTATCAGTATGGTTCAAAGAAGATTCAGAATAGGGTACAACAGAGCTGCCAGGATTGTGGAAAGAATGGAGAGAGAAGGAATTGTAGGCCCTTCTGATGGGGTCAAACCAAGGGAGGTTTTAAGAAAACAATGAAAAGAAGATATTTTGAGTATAACATTATATTTTTAATAATTTCTATGTTCAGTATGTATTTTTTTACAGCAAAACCTGTTTCAGGTGAAGCACCAAGGATTGTACAAAACAGCAAAGAAGTTAGATCTGATATTAACCAAAATTCTCCTTTGGCTGCAATTGAAAAGACCTATGCAGAAGTTAACACACTGACTGCAAAATTTAACCAGAACATCCTTATTTCAAGTTTGAAGAAGGATAGGACATTTGCCGGGTATTTCTTTTATAAAAGGCACAAGGGATTTCTCTGGCAGTACGTATCACCCAAGGGTAAGTATTTTCTCTATGATGGAAGTTATATATGGCAGGGAGAAGATGAAAAAACATATGTTCAGAAAAGCAGAGTTGATAGAGATAAGACTGATGGTACATTTCTGGATCTTGTAGAAGATATATCCAAACTTGATGAGTTTTTTAACCTTAAACACCGGGCGAAAACAGAAGATGGAGAATTGCTCGAACTGCTTCCTAAAAAAGACAGCACAATAAGAATGGCAAGAGTCTGGATAGACCGGAAGAATTTGGTTAAAAAAATTGAACTCCATGAATTTACAGGTAATGTTAATACAATAGAGTTTGTTTCTATTAAAGTAAATCAATCCGTTGAGGATTCAAAATTTATATTCAAGCTTGACATACAGAAGGAAATTGTAGAAAGATGAACGAAAACTGATTTTAATGGTAAGGATAAGGGGGAATCGGTTTATTTTCTGATTTTTGATGTTGTTTAATGTCAGCGGTAGGTGGTAAAAGGATATTTTAGCATGGGACTTTATAAAGATGAGGCGATGATTCTTTCAAAAATGGCTTATGGAGAGTCGGACAGGATAATGAGGCTTTATACTCTTGCATCAGGAAAAATTTCGGCAATTGCAAAAGGAGCCAATAAAAGCCAGAAGCGTTTTATGAATACCCTTGAGCCTTTTAATTATATAAGAGTTGAATACTTTGAGAAACAGTCTAAAGGTATGGTTAGAATTGACAGTGCTGATGTTATTGAATCGGGCAGTGGTATGGAAACGAGTTTGAGAAAGGTTTCTGCTGCAGCATTTTTCGCAGAGTTTGCAGACAGGCTCACAAAGGATAGAGAAAAAAATACAGTACTTTTCTATACACTGAAAGATATTTTTAAAAGATTAAAAAACAGTGAATTTGCCTATGAAGATATTCTCTACTATGAACTTAAGATGCTTAAAATTCTAGGATTTATGCCGAATTTGACTGACTGTGTATGTTGCAGCAAAACAGTGCCCGATGAGGATAAAGTTCATTTTTCAAGCGAAAGAGGCGGGATTATCTGTCCTGCATGCTCAAAAGCAATTGCTCACAGGACATATTCAGAGGGTACCATTCCACTACTTCTTTATATAGGAAGAAAGTATGGTGGTCAGCCAGCTGAGGTTTGTGAGAGGAGTGCCAAAGGAAATTCATATAGTTCTGAAAATATTAGAAGTCAGTTTGAAAAAGAAATTCTTCAGATAATGGAGAGTTTTATCTCCTTTCATCTTGACGTTGAATTCAAATCTTATAGAATATTGAAAAGTTTAATTTAATGATTTTAAAGTTTTGTTGGTTTTTTTCAGATTCCAAAGGGATTAAAACGTTTGTCTTTGGGGATGATATATCCATAGTGTGCAGGGCGGGGGGATGCCGTATGGGGGTTGTTAGTTTTCTTAGAGGTATTGTTGATTTAAGGTATGCAGGTAAAAATTTGGTAAAGAAACAGATTGAATCCTATTACAAAGAGAGAAATCTGGACCCTGATCAGCCTCAACATGTTCACCTGGCGCGGGCATGGCTTTCAAGACAGGCTTTCTGGGGAGACGATGTAACCTTGTCTGAAGAAATAAAACGTGCATATTTTGAGACACTGCAATGTGCTTGTGTGGCTCACCCTGCATGTGCAGAAACCTTCGGGTTATTTATTCTTCATCAGGAAAGATCTGACATAGTAGAAGAATATCCTGAATTTTCGGTGCGTTTCAAGCAATTGATAAAACCTGTAATGGAGGCTGTGGACAGTGGAATGTTAAAGATGCTGTACAGAAGATTTAACCCTGACATGGATGAAGAGATAATGAAAATTATGGAAGAGATGTTTCATTTTAGCAAGCCCCTGGACAGTAAGAGACAAAAAAAGAAATAATAAACTTTCCAGGATTGCTCTACCGGAATTTGATTGCCTGAATTTATATTTTATATGTCTGCACCAGATTCTTTGAGCTGGGCAAGAGAAAAAACTGGACCGTCCTTGCATATATATTTCGAACCTATGTTGCACCTTCCACAGATACCAATACCGCATTTCATTCTTGCTTCCAGAGTTGTGATAATGTGATCGTCCTTGAAATCCATTTTGGCAAGGTTTTGCAGAACAAACTTTATCATAATTGGAGGTCCGCATGTAATGGCTATGGTGTTCTCCGGTGATGGGGCTACTTCATTCAGCACCGTTGGGACAAAGCCTGTTCTTTTATCCCATCCGGGATATTCATTGTCTACTGTGAGAATTAAGTTTAAGTCTGATCTTGATTCCCATTCTTTCAGTTCATATTTATAGCAAAGATCCAGAGGAGTTCTTGATCCGTATATAATAGTAATATCACCATAATCATCTCTGTTATCAAGCATGTAAAGTATCAATGTTCGGAGAGGTGCAAGACCGATGCCTCCTCCGATAAATAGTATTTTCTTCCCCTTCATGTCCTGATAGGGAAAACTGTTTCCCAGCGGTGCTCTTACACCTATCTGATCTCCTTCCCGGAGTTCATGTATCGCAGAAGTTACCTCCCCTGCCTTCATAACACTGAACTGTAAAAATTCCTTTCTGGTGGGAGGAGAATTAATGACAAAGGTTGATTCACCTATTCCAAATGCGTAGAGTTGGCCTACCTGACCGGGTTCAAAAGAAAAATTTTTCATTTTTTCAGGATCATTTAAAATGATCTGATATGTTTTTATATTAGATGTTTCATCAATAACTTTGATTATGGTAGCCGGTTCCGGCAGGTAAGGGTTAAAACTTTGTTCCATTTTCTCACTCCGGATTTCTAAGTTGGGCGACAATTTCGCTGATATCTACAGATACAGGGCAATATCTTATGCATCTTCCGCAGCCGGTGCAGGCAATAATACCGTCATATTTTTCAGGATAAAAGACAAATTTATGTCCGACCCTGTTCCTGTATCTAAGAAATTTAGTCGGTCTCGGGTTGTGACCGCTGGCTTCCAAGGTAAAATGATAAAACATGCACGAATCCCAGCTACGGATTCGTTCACCCTTTTCCAGTGTTTGTTCATCGGTGAAATTGAAGCAGTAGCAGGTGGGGCAGAGAAAAGTGCAGGTTCCGCAGCTTACACATTTGTTCACTGCCTTATGCCAGAACTCATCCTCATTAAAAAGTTTTTTTGATATTTTATTATGAGTTATATCAGGAAAGGGTTTTTTGACTTTATCATGAGCCTGCTGCTGTTTCTTATGAGCATCCTCTATGTATTTACTTCCATCTTCCATCTCCGGGATTGAAAGCATGGTTTTACCTTTTTCTGTAACAGGCTCAAAGAAAAAACCATTTTCCATTTCTGTTATCAGCATATCAGACCCTTCCTTGCCGGCAGGGCTGTCGCCTAAAGATGTACAGAAACACCCTGCATAGGGAGAAGGACAACTAATCGTTATTATAACAGTTTTTTTGCGGCGATCCTGATAATATATATCAGGGCCGTTTGACTCTATAAAAACCCGGTCAAAAACAGTAAAACCCTTTGCATCACAGGGCCGACAGCCGAATATGATTGTTTCCGGATAGTTCATACATGTTTCAAGTTCAACTGATGTTTTTTTTGGGTCATCAGTTTTTTTTAAATATTTATAAGAAAATATAACCTCACTCTGTGGATAGATTATGGATTTGGGTGGACTGTCAGCTGGCCTGTCAAAACAGAGGGTACTTTCATCGCTGAAAGGTTTGAATATAATTGTGTCACCCTCTGCAATGGGTGCATAAACAATAGCATCCTTGGAGAGCGCCTTTAGCAGGTCATTGAGTTTGTTTTTTGGAAGAAAACCTGTTTCTGCCATTAAATTTTGTGCTCCTTTATTGTCAACTCGTCAACATTAAACATGAACATGGGCGGCTTTTCGGAGAGATTAACTCCAGGCTCATATCCATAAAGCTCTTTCATATCAAGATTAATTTTTCTTTTCAGTTTATTCACAGGTATTCCCATCGGACATGCTCGAGTGCACTCACCGCACTCAACACATCTTCCTGCGAGGTGCAAAGCATGGATCATATGGAACATAAATTTCTCGGTAAAAATCATTTTTTGAGTCATCCAGTGGGGATCGCGACTTTCCGCAATGCAATTATCGCTGCAAACACAGAGGGGACAGGCATTTCTACATGCGTAGCATCTTATGCAACGATCAAATTCAGCTTCCCAGTATTTCATACGATCTTCAAGAGTTTTACCTTCAAATTCCTTGATGTCGGAATAAACGCTCTCAACTGATTTCTCTGACTTAATAGCATCACCTACAAGGTAGTCATAAATAAGAGGTGTCGGGTACTGGCATGTTCTGCATTTTTCAGGACAAAAATCTGCAATAGGCAGAGTCTTATCCACTTTACTGGTTTTTATTGAAATACTGCCGTTATTGTCAAAACTTACTTCTTCAACAAATCCTGCTGGATCGTTTATTTCCTTCAATACTTTTCTTACGTTTATTACACCTCTGCATGGTATGCCAATGATTACGAGATTGTCCCTTGGCACAAGTTCTTCCTGCATAAACTGTACTATTGTCCTGCTGTCACAACCCTTTACAATTATTCCTGTTTTTGTTGTTTTAAGTGTTGGTAGATAAGTTGTCAGATTATGAACACAGAGAGGACTCCATATCAGGTCATCAATTTCTTCTGTAGAGGTAATAAAATGGGGTGTAGCATGTATGGCGTCAAAACCATTCTTATATCCTATTACCATATCAACATCATCCAAAACCTTTGCAACTGTTTCTTTCAATATGTTTAACATTTTATCCATTAAGGAGCTGCCTCCTTTTTAAGATGTAGAGGTCCAAGCTCATGAATTCGATTTGTAAATTCTGTTACTGTCTGTTGCCATCGTGCTCCTTCTGAAGCAGAAACCCAGGTATAATAAAATCTTCTTTCATCAATTCCCAGAAAAGGAAGCAATCTTTTAAGCATTTCGAGCCTTCTTCTTGCGTAAAAATTTCCATCTGAGTAATGACAGTCCCTTGGGTGACAACCTGATACTAGCACTCCATCTGCTCCATTGAGCAATGCTTTTACAACAAAAAGTGGATCAACCCTTCCGGAACAGGGAACTCTGATAATCCTGAGATCTGTTGGCTGCTTAAACCTGCTGACCCCTGCAGTGTCTGCGCCACCGTATGAGCACCAGTTACAGAGAAAACCGACAATTCTCAGTTCTTTATCGGCTAGTTCTGACATATTGCATTAACCTCCGCTAAGAGCTGATTATCGGTGAAATGGGACAGCTGTATAGCTCCGCACGGACAGGTTGCAGTACAGACACCACATCCTGCACAGACTGTTTCAATAACATCGGCCACAATTCTCCCGTCTCTGAGTTCCTTTTCCTTAATTGCTCCAAAAGGACATGTTTTTAAGCACTTTAAACACCCAACGCAAGTATTGGTATTAACCTTTGCTACAGCAGGGTCTGACTCGAGCATATCCTTTGAGAAAAGAGCCTGCACCTTGCTTGCAGCAGCGCTTCCCTGTCCGACAGAAGCAGGAATATCTTTGGGCCCCTGACATGCCCCTGCAAGGAAAACGCCTGATGTGTTCGTTTCAACAGGCCTTAATTTGGGATGACTTTCCACATAAAAACCAAAGGTATCATAGGAGATGTGAAGCTTTTCCGCCATCTGGGATGCATCAGGAGTAGAGACTACGGCAGTTGCGAGAACAACAAGATCAGCCTCAACCTCAACTTGTGTCCCAAGAAGAGTGTCAGCTCCTCTTACAACCATCTTATTCCCCTTTG
Source organism: uncultured Syntrophorhabdaceae bacterium (assembly GCA_964429485.1). Taxonomy (GTDB): domain Bacteria; phylum Desulfobacterota; class Syntrophorhabdia; order Syntrophorhabdales; family Syntrophorhabdaceae; genus JAPLKB01. The sequence goes on along the minus strand of CAYSBW010000004.1, from coordinate 68,482 downwards.
GAAAAATCCTTGATACACGTCCACGTATATATCTGGCGCCGTATTCTTCCTGAGCGCGCCTGGTGAATTCATCATAGCCTTTTCCATTTGAGCGGATATCCATATAAAATACGTATGACTGAGAATCAGGTATGTGGTCTTTTGTGAGAATTGCCTGTTTTGCAATATACATGCAACAGAAGTTTGAGCAATAAGGTATGCCTATTGATTTGTCCCGTGACCCTGCACAGGAGACAAAAACTATTGTTTTAGGCTCAGTGTGATCAGAAGGTCTTACAATGTGGCCCGAAGTAGGGCCCGATGCGTTAAGTAGTCTTTCATATTGAATGCCTGAAATAACATCAGGATAACGTCCTCCACCATATTCGGGGAGTTTATCCATATCGATTAGACTGTATCCTGTGGCTACAATTATTGCACCTATATCTTCTGTTACTATTTCATCCTGCATTTCATAATTGATTGCCTTTGTCGGACATATCTTTGCGCATACACCACATTTCCCTTTTGTGAACTGACGACAGAAATCGGGATCGATCTTTGCTTTTTTCGGTATGGCCTGAGGGAAGGGAATGTTAATTGCCTTTGTTGGAGCAACTCCATAATTGAATGCATCATAGGCATTTTTTGAAGGACATTTTTCCATGCATACACCGCAGCCGGTACACTTTGACCAGTCAACATAGGTAGCTTTTTTTCTGATTTTAACCTGGTAGTTGCCCACATATCCCTTTATATCTTCAATTTCAGAATAGGCATAGAGGACGATTTTTTCATGCTGGGCTACATCTACCATTTTGGGGCCCAGAATACATATGGAACAATCTATAGTTGGAAATGTCTTGTCGAGGCGCGCCATCATTCCACCCACACTGGGGCTTTTTTCTACAAGAATAACATCAAGGCCGCCGTCAGCGCAATCAAGTGCTGCCTGCATGCCGGCGACTCCACCACCTATGACAAGGACTCTTTTATTTACCTTAAAGGATGTTGAATAAAGCGGCCTGTTTTTCATGACCTTTGCGACAGCCATTCTCACAGCTTCAATAGCCTTGACAGTGTTAAGATCTTTATTCTCACCTATCCATGAAATATGTTCTCTGATGTTTGCCATTTCGAAGAAATAACGGTTGAGACCGGCCTTTTCAACAGTACGTCTGAAAGTAAGCTCATGCATTCTTGGAGAGCAGGCTGCAACAACAACCCGGTCAAGACCTTCTCTTTCTATGGCTTCCTTTATTTCATTCTGACCTGGTTCCGAGCAGGTATACATATAGGTTGTTGCATAGGCAACACCGGGGATCTTTATTGTTTCTTCAGCCACCCTGGCAACATCGACTGTCCCGGCAATATTATTTCCGCAGTGGCAGATGAATACACCAACCCGCATTTATTCAATCTCCTCTGACTTAATTTCTTTTTTATTTTCAGGTTTTGTCAATTTCTCTATTTTTGCCCCTGCCTGTTTCTCCTGTGCTTTTTTTTCTTCCAAAGCTTGCTGAATAGTAATTCTATTTTTTATAAGATGATCAGCATTTACTATTACTTTGTCCATTGCGAGTTCTTTAGGACTATAACCGTAGGCAAGCCCCAGGATCTGGGAAAAATATAAAACAGGTATGTTAAAAGAGGAACCCAGAAGGCTGTTCACCTGTCCCTGACGCAAATCAAGGTTCTGCTGGCACAAAGGACATGCGACTGCGATGCAGTTTGCGCCTGAATCAACAGCCATGGACAGCACTTTATGAGTCAGTTGATTTACCATATCTTTTTTAGCAACTCCAAAGGCTGCTCCACAGCATTCCACCTTGAATGCAAAGTCACATATTTTAATGCCTGCAGCAGCAAGAATTTTATCCATTGATAGAGGATTTTCAGGATCATCAAATTGTGCTATTTCAGGTGGTCTACTTAATATACATCCATAATATGGAGCCACTTTAAGGTCGGGGAGCACATGAGTGACTTTTTCAGCTATTGCTTCAAGCCCTACATCCTCATAAATAACCTGTAAAGCTGATTTGGTGTATACTCCGCATTCATAAGGCTCATCGAGAAGAGCGTTAACTTCTTTTTTGAAAGATTCATTTTTTGTCATCCCGAAATGAGCTTTTTTTAAAACAGTCATGCAGGATGGACAAGGTGCAATAACTGTGTTCAGTCCTCTTTTTTCAAAAATTGAAAGGTTTCTTGCTGCAAGGGCTGCAGCAAAAACATGGTCAACTGTATGTGCCGGTGTAGAACCGCAGCAACTCCAATCTTCAGGTTCACTGAAATCAATGCCTAGAATTTTCATTATAACTTTAAGGGAAATATCGTATTCCCTTGCAGTACCTTCAAGTGAACATCCGGCATAGTAGCCGTATGCTGTTTCAACCATGTTTCCTTTCCTTTTGCTGGAATCTGTTGAAAATTTCAGCAACCTTATGAGCGCCTTTGATTTTTTTGGGTAAAAAACTTATTTTTCCGTGGCTCACAACTTTTGGTCCAAGTTCTGCATCGCCCAAAAAATGGCCTGATTTGAGTTTGTATGAAATAAGAATACCCATCTCATAAATCCTGCCGAATTGTTTCATGGAGTTTAGAAAGGAATCATAAAAACTTTTTATATCTTTTTCTGATACTCTGTTTTCACGTCGTGCGATAATTCTTAGGGTATCCATTATTCCGGCAACATCTATTTCACAGGGACATCTTGTTGTACATGTTTCACAGGTAGCGCATAACCATATGGATTTTGAATCAAGGATTGTATCTTTCTGACCTGTCTGAAGAAGTCTCATTATCTGGCTAACAGGATAATCAAAATATTCTGTGTAGGGGCACCCTGCAGTGCAGTTGCCGCATTGATAGCAGAGGGAAGGATTTTCTCCGCTTTCCTCTGTGACCTGTCTAATGAATTCTAAATCAATGTTATTACTCAAATTAATTGTATTCATAATTTGTTTTTTTTGTGCTCAATACCGTCAAACAATTTTCTACAATAGCATTTTGAAGAAATATTTTCAACAAAATGTGTATTTTTTTTAATATAATAAGTTTTCTTGTTAGATTCTTGGTTTGTTATGCAAAAATATGAAAAGACCGGAACATGTTGAAATAGAAAAAAACATCTGATATTAACGGAAACGCAAACCTCTTGACTACTTACTATGGCTTTGGTAGGATGCTTAACAAATTCCAAATTGAAAGGAATAATAAAATATGAAGATATCAAAAATAGAAGGTATAGACAAAGTATTAATTATAGGTTCAGGCCCAATTATTATCGGTCAGGCCTGCGAGTTTGATTATTCAGGAACACAGGCATGTAAAGCGCTTAGATCTGCAGGATATAAAATCATTCTTGTTAACTCTAATCCTGCAACAATTATGACAGACCCTGGAATGGCTGATGTTACATATATAGAGCCCCTTACAGTTGATGTTCTGGAAAAAATTATAGAAAAAGAAAAACCTGATGGATTGTTGCCGAACCTCGGGGGGCAGACAGGCCTGAATCTTGCTGCAGAGCTTGCGAGGGCAGGGATACTCGATAAACATAATGTAAGGATAATAGGTGTTCAGATTGATGCAATTGAGAGGGGAGAAGACAGAAACGAATTCAAAAATACAATGAACAGACTCAATATTCCAATGCCTGAGTCAGCTCTTGCCTATTCCATGGAAGATGCTCTGGAAATTGCTTCCAGACTGGGATATCCGGTTGTTGTACGTCCGGCATACACCATGGGAGGCACAGGAGGGGGAATTGCTTATAACAAGGAAGAACTTAAAATTATAGCAAGCAGGGGAATTGCAGCAAGCCGTATCGGTCAGATTCTTATCGAAGAGGCTGTTATAGGATGGGAAGAACTGGAACTTGAGGTGGTAAGGGACTCAGATAATAATATGATAACTGTTTGTTTTATCGAAAATATCGATCCCATGGGAGTCCATACAGGAGATTCTTTCTGTTCAGCTCCAATGCTGACAATATCGGAAGATGTGCAGAAAAAGCTTCAAGAATATTCGTATAGGATTGTTGAGGCCATTCAGGTAATCGGTGGAACAAATATCCAGTTTGCACATAACCCTGTTGATGACCGTATTGTAGTTATCGAGATAAACCCGAGAACATCACGTTCATCTGCTCTGGCATCGAAGGCTACAGGATTCCCCATAGCCTTTGTTTCTGCCAAACTCGCAGGTGGTTATACATTGAAGGATATTCCGTACTACAGGGAAGGGACACTGGATAAGTATAAACCTTCAGGTGACTATGTTGTTATCAAATTTGCTCGCTGGGCCTTTGAAAAGTTCAGAGAAGCAGAAGACCGGCTGGGCACACAGATGAAGGCAGTTGGAGAGGCGATGAGCATAGGCAAGAATTACAAGGAAGCTTTCCAGAAAGCAATCCGTTCCCTTGAAATTAAGCGTTATGGTCTGGGTTTTGCCGGCAGCTTAAATGAATTGCCCCTTGATGATTTGATGAGATTACTCAATGAACCATCATCTGAAAGACAGTTTATCATGTATGAAGCTTTGCGGAAAGGGGCAACTATAAAGGAACTTCATGAAAAAACAAAAATAAAGCAATGGTTTATACAGCAAATGAAGGAGCTTGTTGATCTTGAGGAAGAGATACTCAGGTTCAAAGGCAGGATTCTCCCTGATCATCTTATTGTTAAAGCCAAAGAGGATGGTTTTTCTGATAAATATATTGCCATGTTACTTGGTTTGAATGAACAGGAAATAAGGGAAAGAAGAATATCTTTGGGAAAAGTTGAGTCATGGTGTGCAGTTCCTGTGAGTGGTGCTGATGCTGCTTATTACTACTCAACATATAATGCTCCTGATGAAGTGAAAATAAGCGACAAACCCAAGGTGATGATCCTTGGCGGAGGTCCCAACAGAATCGGCCAGGGAATAGAGTTTGATTATACCTGTGTTCATGCTGCATTTACACTGCGTGATGAAGGTTATGAATCAATCATGGTCAATTGTAACCCTGAAACGGTTTCTACAGATTATGATACTTCCGATAAGCTTTATTTTGAGCCTCTAACTGTTGAAGATGTTTTGAGTATTTACAACAATGAAAAGCCGACAGGAGTGATAGTGCAGTTTGGTGGCCAGACTCCCCTTAATATTGCAAAAGAATTGGAAGAGGCAGGTGCTAAAATACTTGGAACCTCACCGGAAAGCATAGATCTCGCAGAAGACAGGAAGCGTTTCAAAAATGTAATGGAAAAACTGAATATACCTCAGCCTGAGAGCGGGACGGCAACAACACTTGAAGAGGCACTCAAGGTGGCAGAGGAAATAGGCTATCCTCTCATGGTTAGACCGTCCTATGTCCTTGGTGGTCGTGGAATGGAAATTGTATATGACGATGCAGCCCTTGCTGCCTATGTGAATGTTGCTGTTGACATATCTCCGGGCAGACCTATTTTGATAGATAAATTTCTGGAAAATGCAATTGAAGTGGAAGCAGATGCAGTGGCAGACGGAGAAGACGCTTTTGTGCCTTCAATTATGGAACATATAGAGCTTGCCGGTATACACTCCGGTGACAGCGCTTGTGCAATACCTCCGAGGACCCTGTCGGAAAAACATATCCGGATTATAAATGAATATACTAAAAAGATTGCCATAGAATTAAATGTTGTTGGCCTAATGAATATTCAGTATGCGATTGCTAATGATATAGTTTATATCCTTGAAGCAAACCCAAGGGCAAGCAGGACAGTTCCTCTTGTTTCCAAGGTAACAGGAGTACAGATGGCCCGTATTGCCACACAGCTTATGCTTGGCAGAAAATTGAAAGATATGAATTTGAAAAATAAGCAATATTCTCATGTAGGTGTAAAAGAAGCTGTGTTTCCCTTTAATATGTTCCCTGAAGTTGACCCGACCCTCGGTCCGGAAATGAGATCTACAGGTGAAGTGCTTGGAATATCTGATTCGTTCGGTCTTGCTTTTTTCAAATCTCAGGAAGCTGCAGGCCAGAAATTGCCTGAAAAAGGTACTGTTCTTATTACGATATCGCCAAAAGACAGAGGTGATATTATTAATGTGGCCAGATATCTCAGAGATGCAGGCTTTAATATTCTTGCCACAGAGGGAACACAGAAATTTTTTACAGCAAATAACATTGAATCAACTTTGATAAAAAAAGTGCACGAAGGGAGGCCGAACATTCTTGATGCCCTTCATAACAAGGAAATACAGCTTATTATTAATACGCCCATTGGAAAGAATAGTATGTACGATGATTCCTACATAAGGAAAACAGCGATAAAATACAAAATACCCTATATTACAACAACTGCGGCAGCTAAGGCCGTAGCAGAAGGTATCAGGGCCTACATAGAAAAAAAGGAGATTACAGATATCAAATCCCTGCAGTCATACCACAGTGACATAAAATAAGCAGATTTCATTAGTTTTCTTAATTTAAGAGTAGAAAATTTCCCTTTCAGGCCAACTGGATGAAAAATTTTCCTATGTTTTCCTTTTATGAATATAGTCCGGAATTTTTAAAAGGGCATCCTTGTATGGGGAGGGTTCGAAGATTTTTAAACAGTCCTTGGCTGCATTAATGTATTTCATTGACATGTCTGATGTATATTGAATACCGTTATGTTTTTCTATAATAGCTCTAACCCTTTCAAAATCTTTCAATGTAATATTTGATTTTTCAAGTACTTTTTTTACAACAGCCCTTTCTTTGTCTGTAGCGGAATTCATGGCACTGATAAGGGGGAGTGTTATTTTTCCTTCTTTAAGATCTGTCCCGACTTTTTTTCCAAGCACTTCATCATATGAATTATAATCAAGCATATCATCTGTTAACTGAAAAGCCATACCAAGATTGGTGCCGTATTCTTTCAAACAATGTCTTTTTTCTTCATCAGCATTTCCGAGTATTGCGCCTATTTCACATGCAACGGAAAAAAGAACTGCTGTTTTGTTACCTATAATTTCAAAATAATTTTCTTCGCTGGTGTGAATGTCTGATGTTTTCAGAAGCTCAAGTATTTCTCCTTCAGAGAGCTGTTTTGTTGTATGGGCCATGGTTTTTATTATTTCAAAGTTATCTCCTTCTGCCATGAGCTCAAAGGATTTGGTGTATAGAAAATCTCCTACAAGAACGCTTGCTTCATTTCCCCAGATTGTATTTGCCGTTGAAGCACCCCTTCTTGTTTTTGCATTGTCAATAACATCATCATGTAATAGTGTTGTTGTATGAATGAATTCAATTATTGCAGAGTAGGTTATATGCTTTTCTCCGCTGTAACCGCAGAGTTTGGAACTTAACATTACAAGTATGGGCCTTATTCTTTTACCGCCTGATTTTACTATATAATGCACCATTTCCTTTATAAAACCGACTCTTGTTGTGACTAACTGCTCTATTGATACTTCAAGTTTTTTCAAATCATCTTGTATTAAATTCAGGACTTGTTCCATCACCTACCCCTTCAGATGGTAATAACTTTCAATTTCTTTTGTGTAGTGCTCATTATCGTATATAAAAAGAGGTTTTTCAATAGTTACTTCCATGCCTCCTTCTTTTATAAATTCAACAAGAAAAAGATTGGCCCTTTTTTCCTTTTCAGGATAGATGAATCTCAACCTCTTCGGTTCAAGCTTATATTTCTTTGCCGTGTATATAATTTCGCCCAGTCTTTTTGAAGGATAAATAATATAAAAACGTCCTTTTTGATTCAACAATTCAGATGTTGTTGCAAGTAATGTTGAAAGATCGATGGAGTATTCATATCTTGCTATTAGCCTTGAACGACTTGGACTTTGTCTTCCCGTAAGGTTTTTTGTATAAGGAGGGTTTGATACAATTATATGAAAAAATGTTTTTTTTAAGGTTTCTGCAAGAAGCTTTACGTCTCCATGGATGAAATGTATATTTTCACAACCATTAAGTTCTTTATTTTTTTGAGCTGCATGAAATAATTCTTCCTGTATCTCTATACCTGTCATGGAGTTTTTGTTCCCTTTTTTCGATAAATATAGAGGTATAATACCGCAACCAGTACCTATATCCAATAATCTTTCATGCTTTTTAATTTTTATAAAGTTCGATAGCAGAAAGCTATCAATGGAGAATCTGTAGCCATTTTTTTTCTGGATTATTCCCAGTTCCTCGTTACATAGAATTTCCAGGGTTTCATTTTCTTCTATAAGCATTGTATTGGATATTATTTAAACTTAATAACAAACTGTTTTAGAAATATGTATCCTTATGATTTATTATGCCAAGACATCTCATTCGTATTGATAGAAAACCAAGCCTGTCAGGATTTTCGGATGGAAGTAAGTGGATTTAGGCGGCATATAAAGACTGTGATCTGCAATGTCCTTGACTTCCTCGACTGTTGTGGGTGGAAGTAAGAGAGCAAGATCATAATCTCCCTTTTTTACATAATTTATCAAATCCCGGGAATCCTGCGTAAACTCAATCTCATCATCAGATATCTTAAGAATTTCCTTTAATAGGCCGGTATGCAATATGTTTACCTTCAGTTTTCTCAGACTGTTATGCATTGTGCTGTCCATTAGAATTGAATCATTTGCCTTGAGCATATAAATAGATCCTGGTACATCTTTTGCGTATAATAAATATGATGGTCTGACTGATTGTGCAATACGTTCCAGTGCCATAATCAATGAATTATCATTTTCAAAGGGAAGCTTTTCAATTTCCGTGTATTTTTTTAAATTGTTTAGAATACAGTCAATATTTTTTGGATTTTTATACTTTATCATCCTGTGGTAGGGCAGAATGATAATTCCACTGGAATACATATTTGTTAAAAAAACAGGTATATATGACAATCCAAGCCTGTATGAGACATTCAGTCTGTGATGGCCGTCGGCAATATATATAATTTTCTGATCCATTGCACTGGAAAGTGCATTAATATAATTTCTGTCAGTCATTTTATAAAATCTGTTTATAATCGATTCTTCATCCACAAAATTATAGAGGAGTTCCTTTGGAGCTTCTGTAAGGATGCTTTCAATATTCTGTTTTTTATCTTCATAAAGGCCGAAGACAAAACTTGTAGAGGTTTTCAGGGAAGACATCATTTTAATGCGGTCTTCCTTTGCCTTTTTCCTGGTCTCCTCATGAGTCAGCATTCGTTTTTGTTCAATCCTGTTCAGAGCAATAAAACCTTTCCTGAGGAATAGCTTATGGTCTACTTCAAATTCCTGTTCATATATATAAACAGTATCCTGACTGTCGAGGATTAATATTCCTTTTTGAATCCACTGCTCAAGCGTTTCCTTTGCTGTTTCGTATTTATCCAGTGGAGGATGCTCTTGCGGAAGCTCAAGCCTTATTGCATTAAACTTGCTTTTATTGTAGTACGGTGTTGGATCTGATATTACATCATAGGGAGGACATACGCAAGAATCAATTTCCCCTGTTTTTTCCCAGTTAAATCTAATGCCCTTAAATGGTTTGATGGATGGTTCCTGCATGTGAATTTGATAACACAGTAGTGGTGGAATGTCAAAAGGTTTTAGCTTGACATGTCATATCTCTTTTTATAAACTGAAATGTTGTTCAAATGGATAAAAATCCTAATAAAGCTTAGAAGATATCAAAAAATGGACTTTTTTTACGAATTTACCAATATTGGATATGTTGTCTCAATAGGCTGAAATGAAGAAATATTTTTTAGCGGTTTTCATCACATTATTTCTGTGTTTCCCGGCTTTTGCGACAACTGTATATACCTTGAATGAACTTTGTAAAATAGCTCTGGAAAGATCTGAAAAGATCAAAATATCTGCAGAGGACCTTGAGATAGCAATGGCTGATAAGGGAAAGGCTCTATCCTTCCTGCTGCCGCAGCTTTCAACAGCTGGCGGCTACACAAAATACAAAGATTCAAAAACATCTGATTCCGGCAGTCTTATTCAACCTGATGAAACAACTTTATATGGTCTGAGATTTGATCAATCGATGTCTTTGAGTGGCAGAGAAGTTACTGCCTTTAAAATGTCAAAGGATAATATTGAAAAAAGTAAATTTGATCTTTTTGCAATTCAGGAATCGTATATGTTTTATGTTTCAAATGCCTATTATGATTATCTAAAAACAAGAAAAATTTCAGATATTTCTCTGGCGAACGTGGAAAGATTAACCAAGCACAAAAATGCTGCTGCAACAAGGCTGAAAGTTGGAGAGGTAACGAAAACCGCCCTTTTAAGAGCAGAGGCAGAATTATCCGGTGCCAGGTCTGATTTGATTAAAACAGAGAATTTTATGAAACTCAGAAAAGCTGTGCTCGCGAGGATTGTAGGAATCGATGAGGATTTTGATGTTATGGACAGTAATTATTCAGAGGTGTCAGGTGATGGTGCTGAAGAGATAATTGAAGGTTGTGTACCTCTTAATGTTCAATGTCTCAAGGAAAAGGCCGCTAGTGAACGTGCTGAATTGAAGTCTGCTGATCTGAAAAAAAAGATAGCCGATAACATGGTTAGAGTTGCCCGGGGAGCATACTGGCCGACAGTTTCTGTTGAAGGAGTTTATCAGAAAAAAAAGGAAAGCCCTGAAACAGGCAGTATTATAAGGGACAATATTTATGGCGGGTTAAAATTCATTTTTCCTTTTTTTGAAGGCGGCTTGAGAGATGCTCAGGTAAAAGAAGCGAATGCAAAAAAGAGACAAACAGAACTTGCTTTTGAAGATCTAAAAAAAACAATTAATATAGAAGTTGAAAGTTCTTATCTTGATTTTATAACTCAGAAAGGAGTGTTGCAGTCTCTTGAAGACCGTTATAAATTTGCCATGGACAATTATAATGCAATTTCAAGGCAGTTTGAATTCGGTCTTGCCAACAGCATAGATGTAATGGATGCCAACACCCTTCTTGTTACAGCGGAAAGACAACTTGCCGATGCTATTTACAATTACCGGTTATCAATCCTTATGATAAAGCGTACAGCAGGGATGCTTTTGAATTCTCTTAAAGTAATAAAAAATCCCCACCTGCCTGTTAATGAGACAACGTTTGCAGTGAGGCTGAAGGAGAAGTCTATCTGAATAAATTTACAGGGGAAGTGCATTGCAATGAAGGATTTAAAATTTATTATCATGTTGGGTTGTTTTTTGTTTATTACTTTTTCTCTCCTGTTGTTGACGGGATGTGATAATAAAGAGAAAAAAACACCGGAGAAGATATTTAATGTAAAGGTGCAACCGGCAGAAGCAAGGCAACTCAGGCCTTTCATTGAGGCGACAGGCACCTTGATGCCCTTTGAAGAAGTTTTTGTAAGCGCGGAAGTGGAAGGGGTTTTGAAAAGAGTAAAGGTTGATGAAGGCTCAATTGTTAAAAAAGGTATGCTCCTTGCTGAAATTGATGATACAAATTATTTTCATGAAGTGAAAAAGGATGAGGCCCTACTGAAACAGGTTGAGGCAACTCTTGAAAATATAAAGCTTGAGTTCAGACGGAAAGAAGCGCTTCTTAAAGAAGAGCTTGTAACACAACAGCAGTTTGATGATGTATCTACCAGACTTTCCCTTGCTGATGCAGATATAGACAGAGTAAGGGCATCTCTGTCTCTTGCAAGGCATAAGCTCAGCAAAACGAAAATATGTTCCCCAATTTCCTGTCTTGTGAAAGAGAAAAAAGTATCAGCAGGAGATTTTGTAAAGAATGGTACCCAGCTTTTTGTAATTATCCAGACAAATCCCTTGAAACTACATTTTTCTGTGCCTGAAAAGGATGTGAGCAGGCTAAAAACAGGGCTGGAAACAACTTTAAAAGTAGATGCATTCCCTGACAGGGATTTCAAGGGAAAAGTAAGCATTGTATATCCAAATCTTGATGAAAAAACAAGGACTCTGAAAATTGAGGCCTTGATTCCCAATCCTGATGGAATTTTGAAACCGGGACTTTTTGCAAAGGTAATACTCTATGTAGGCGGAGAAAGAGATACCGTGGTTGTCCCCGTAACCTCACTGCTCTATGAAGCGGAAGAAGTGAAGGTTTTTGTAATTAAAGGAGATATTGCGAAGGAAAGACAGGTAAAAATTGGCAGTAAATATGGAGAAGTAATCGAAATTGTTGAGGGACTGAAGACGGGAGATAAAATTGTTGTTGCCGGTCAGCAGGCTTTATCAGAAGGTTCAAAAGTTTTAATTGCCGCTTCAACATCTGTGACAGGGAGCGAAGGTTATCATCAGGAGAAAAAAAACGAACACTCATCCTCTGGCAGAAATTGAGATACAGATGATGAATACATTCGTTTTGTCCCGATATTACAGATATAATTTCAAATTTAATTTACAGTTTAAAACTCTAAGAGGGTGGCCTATATGTGGTTAGCTGATACCTCGGTAAAGCGTCCGGTCTTTGCAACAATGCTCGTGCTTGTCCTTGTAGTGTTCGGTGTTGTCAGCTATCCTGGCATAGGCGTTGATCTTTTCCCCAAAATCGATTTGCCCATTGTGAATATTAGAACAGAACTCAAAGGTGCAAGCTCTGAGATTATGGACATTGATGTTACTGATAAGATAGAAGAGTCAATCAACACTATAAATGGTGTAAAAACAATTACTTCTACAAGCACAGAAGGAATGTCGGTTGTAACGGTCGAGTTTGTTCTGGAAAGAAACATAGATCTTGCAGTCCAGGATGTGCGTGAGAAAGTATCAATTATCAGGAAAAAACTACCGACAGATATCGAAGAGCCTGTCATAGAAAAGGTAGACCCTGATGCCACCCCTGTTTTGTGGTTTGCTCTATCCGGAGACAAATCTCAGAGAGAACTTTCTACTTATGCCGATGAGGTTTTAAAGGAGCAGCTTCAGAGAATTAATGGTGTTGGCGCAATAAGGATGTATGGTTTGCGTCTCAGGCAGGCCAGGATTTGGCTTGACAATGACAGGCTGAGGTCCTGTGGAATTACTGCACAGGATGTTATGGCGGCATTAAAGAGGGAAAATGTTGAGTTACCTGGTGGAAGGATTGAAAGCAGCACCAAGGAATATACTATAAAGATCAAAGGTGAATTTCCTGCTATACAACAGTTCAATGACCTGGTTGTTGGCTATTCCGGCGGTGTGGCTGTTAAGATCAAGGATGTGGGACGTGCAGAAGACGGTATGGAGGAAAAACGCAGTATTGCAAGATTTAATGGTGTAAATTGTGTTAGTTTGGGGATCCAGAAGCAGTCCGGAACCAATACTGTTGAAGTTATAGATAGAATAAAACAGGAACTGAAGATAATAAGAAAGACATTGCCAGCCGGGATGAGTCTGCATATCGGATTTGACCAGTCAGAATTTATTAAACGCTCAATAAATGAAGTCCAGCACCATCTTATATATGGTGGTTTTTTTGCAGTCCTTGCAGTACTTTTGTTTTTGCGCAATATAAGGACAACTATTATAAGCGCCCTGGCAATACCTGCATCTGTGGTCTCTACATTTGCCTTTATGAATGCCTTTAGCTTTACATTCAATAATATGTCGATGCTTGCCCTTTCACTTTCAATAGGAATTCTTATCGATGATGCTATTATTGTTATAGAAAATATACAAAGGCATATAGAAGAAGGTATGTCGCCCAGAGAAGCATCATTTTTTGCCACTTCAGAGATAGGGCTTGCTGTGTCTGCCACAACTCTTGCGATTATTGTGATATTCATTCCTGTTGCATTTATGAAAGGAATAATAGGACGATTTTTCTTTCAATTCGGTATGACAGTTGTCTTTGCAGTTATGGTTTCCTGGTTTATTTCCTTTACTCTTACACCAATGATGGCATCACTGTTCTTAAAAAACAGTAAAAAAAATAAACCATTTTCCTCAAAGGAAAATGTTCCTTCATCTCTGTACGAAAAGATAGTTAAGCCCCATATTTTTACTGAAATTTCAGACAGGCTTGAAAAAGCTTATGAAATTCTTGAAGGGAAATACAGAAGAGTTCTTATTATTGCTCTTGATAGAAGAAAAACCGTTCTGATCATTGCAATAGCCATTTTTTTTGTAAGCCTTTTCTTTACAAAATTCATCGGGAAAGAACTGATCCCTTCAGAAGATCAGAGCAGATTTGTTATCAGGATGCAGATGCCCGTTGATTATTCTGTTGATGAAGTTAACAATATGTCTAAACAGGCGGAAAATATCGTAAAACAATTTCCTGAAATAAAAAGTATACTCTATTCGCAGGGAGGAGGCTTGACAAGAGAAGCAAATAAGGGAAATATGATGATAAACCTTAAACCCAAGTCTGAGAGGAGGAAGAGCCAGAACCAGATTAAGGCGGAGATCAGGAAGGCTTTTAAGACGATACCCGGCCTGAGAGCTTCTGTTGAAGATATGTCCATGATAGGTGGAGGCCAAAGACAGGTGGCAATTCAATACAGCATAAGAGGAAGGGATCTTGATAACCTTCAGGTATATACAAGAGATATTCTTAGCCAGTTTTCCAAACTCCCGGGAATTGTTGATGCTGATTCATCTCTTGAAACAGGAAAGCCAGAAATTCGTGTTACTATTGACAGAGAAAAGGCGGCAGATCTTGGTGTAGATGTGGCTACTGTGGCAGAAGCGATTAATTTTCTCATCAGCGGTGAAGTGGATATTACCAAATTTAAAGATGAAGCAAAGGGAAGACGCTATGATGTAAGGGCAAGACTGGTACAGAAAGATAGAGAAAACCCTGAAGATATAGGAAATTTATATGTCAGGGCAAAGGACGGGCGTCTTGTTCAGCTATCAAACATTGCAACTTTTCAGGAAGCAGGCGGTTCTAGCATGATAAACAGAGTGGACAGGCAGAGAGCCATTACTATTTTTGCCAACCTTGAATCAAAACCTCTCGGACAGGCTGTAGATGAACTTAACAATATATCCGCAAAAGTATTGACAACGGAGTATTCAGGAAAATACAAAGGACAGGCTGACACTATGGAAGAATCATTTTCTTATCTGATATATGCCATAATTCTTGGAATTATCATGGCTTATATGGTGCTTGCCGCCCAGTTTGAAAGCTTTGTCCATCCCTTCACTGTATTGCTTTCCATGCCTTTTTCTTTTATAGGAGCTTTCGGTGCCCTGCTTATTTTCGACAAAACTTTGAATATGTTCAGTTTTATTGGGCTTATTCTCCTTATGGGGCTTGTGAAGAAGAATGCCATTTTGCTTGTTGATTATACGAATGTTTTGATAGCAAAAGGAATGCCAAGAAGAGATGCATTATTGCAGGCAGGACCTGTAAGACTCCGGCCAATTCTCATGACAACATTTGCAATGATTTTCGGTATGATGCCCATAGCCATAGGGATAGGAGAAGGAGCTGAAACGCGTTCGCCAATGGCTCTTGCCACAATCGGCGGATTGTTGACATCACTCCTTCTTACTCTTGTTGTTGTGCCAGCCGCATACGATCTTTTTGATGATTTAAAAAACCGCCGATTTCTTTCTTTTTCAAAGGATAAGCTTTTTGAAAAGCATGTAAAATAAGGCCTTGTATAAAACAGGGAGTTATTTTGAGCTATTTATTCTTGAAGCAAATATCCATACTTTCCAGTTCATCCCAGCGGAGATAGGCGGCATCGAGTTGCTTTTCCACTGCGCTGAGCTTGTTGTTCACTTCGTATATCCTGTTCAAATCGCGTTTTGCATAGAATTCTGAGGAATTGAGGGTGTTCATAAGTAGTCTTTTTTCTTCCTCGAGATTTTCTATTGTTAGAGGCAGGGATTCAAGTTCCTGTTTTTCTTTAAAAGATAGCTTGTTTTTTTCTTTTTGGGTTTTTTCTTTTTTGTGTTTTTGTTCTTTTGGAATTAATTGTTTTAGGTACTCTGTTGTTGATTTTTTCTGTTTCAACCAGTCATCATAGCCACCGACATATTCCTCCAATTTTCCATTACCCTCAAATACTATCGTGGAGGTTACAACATTATTGAGAAACTCACGATCATGGCTTACAAGCATGATGGTGCCGTTGTAATCAAGAAGTTTTTCTTCGAGTAATTCAAGTGTTTCAGTATCAAGATCATTGGTTGGTTCGTCGAGAACGAGAACATTAGAAGGGATGACAAACAGTTTTGCCAAAAGTAAACGATTGCGTTCACCTCCTGACAGTGAGCTTACGGGCGACATAATACGTTCGGGGGAAAAAAGAAAATCTTGAAGATAACTTATTACATGACGGTTAATGCTACCTATAGTTACAGTATCATTACCATTACCGATATTTTCTCTCAGGGTTTTATTTTCATCGAGTTGTGCACGGAGTTGGTCAAAGTAGGCTATGTTGATATTGGAGCCAGGTTTTATTGTCCCCTGCCCGGGCTCCAGGTTTCCTAAAAGTATTTTTAGCAGAGTTGTTTTACCGCAGCCGTTTGGACCAATAATCCCGACTTTGTCACCTCGAAGAATGGTGGTAGAAAACCTGTCTATTATTTTTATATTGTCCCAGGAAAATGAAATTTCTTTTGCATCTACCACTATTTTCCCGCTTCTTTCTGCTTCCAGGATTACCATTCTGGAGAGCCCTGTATGTTCCTGCCTTTTGATCCTTTCCTTGCGCATATTTATTAATGCCTGCACTCTGCCTTCATTTCTGGTGCGGCGTGCTCTGATACCCTGTCTGATCCATACTTCTTCCCTGGATAATTTTTTATCAAATTCATGCCAGTGTTTCTCTTCTGTTTCAAGCAGGGCTTGTCGTTGTTCGAGATATGTCTTGTAGTCGCAGGTGAATGATATAAGACGTCCCCTGTCAATTTCCAGAATTCTTGTTGCAAGGTGCTGGAGAAAAACCCTGTCATGTGTTACGAAGATAAGTGTTTTTTCATAATTCAGCAGGAAATCTTCCAGCCACAGTATGGTATTTACATCAAGGTGGTTTGTAGGTTCATCAAGAAGCAGGAGATCCGGATCATTTACCAGAGCTCTGGCCAGGAAAACACGGCGTTTCATTCCTGCAGATAAAATTCTGAACAGGGAATTTTCATCAAGCTCAGCCCTCTTAATTACTCTTTCAACCTGCTGGTGGTAATGCCATGCACCTGAGGCATCTATTCGGTGCTGAACATCTTCGAGTTTTTTCATCAGGATATTATCGCTGCTGACAGCAATCTCAGCACTAAGGCTGTGGTATTCTCGTAGAAGTTCAACATGTTGTTGTCCGCCGGATGCGACTACATTATAGATGGTCCCCGGAATATCATCAGGTACATCCTGTTCAAGCAAAGCAATTTTTAAATTGCTGTTTCGAACAATTTCTCCTGAATCAGGGATTATCTGATTGGTCAGCAATTTCATTAGCGTTGATTTACCTGAACCATTGCGACCAAGCAGGCCTATGCGCTCCCCCGCATCTATTTGAAAAGTTACTTTATCAAGTATTTGAGGGCCACCAAAATTAAGCGAAACATTATTTACAAGTATTAATCCCATATTGCTCGTTGAGCACCAGTATAACCGAGAATGCTTTAATTTGCTACTTTTGATCGTTGGTTTTGTCTGAATCTCTGAAATACAAGATTTTAACAAATATTTAATTTCAATCCGGATTAATGCTGCTTGATTTGAAGATTTCATGATAATTTTTAATGATTTTGAGATTTTTAGGACTGATGTTGATCTCTGGAATATAATTGTGTTGTCAATCAAGAGCGCGCTGTATATATCCTTGCTTTACAAACCTTAAAACCTTAACTATAATTCACATATAGAGGGCGATGTTGAAACAGGCATTTCAAACTTAAAAGAAATCAGGTTTTTTGGATGGAAGGCATCATCGGGCAATACGGAGATTCTGTTAAAATGAAAGACAGGAACGGGCAGAGGACTGGTTTTGAAGCATTTTTCCTGATATCATGGATGTTTATAAACAAACAAAAAGGAGGTGTAATATGTTTTTTATGAACATTTGTACATGGAATACCGAGGATGAAAAGGAAGTAAGAAAACGCAGAGAAAAATGGAAATGGCCTGAAGGTGTTAAGGTAATTTATGAGTTTATAGACCTTCAGGGCTGTCGCGCAATCAACGTGGTTGATACCGATGCAAAGGGGCTGGTTGCAAGCAGATCGGAATGGATGGATATCATGGCATTTGAGACATTCCCTGTGTACCCTTTTGGTGTAAGCAAAGGGCTTATCAAGGAATGAGAAAAAAGCAGCACAAATGTGCATCTACAAAATGTTGCAAACAGATTCCGGAAAAAGTTGATCATGCTGTAAATGATTGAGTTTTGATAATTTTCCGGAATCTCTTGGAAGTCAGCAGAAAAATATATGAATTGATTAAGTACAGGTCATACATCCTTTATTGAGAGCAATACATGACCTGTACTGTACAAATAATCATAAATCCCTGAATCTTTACAATCCATAGAACAATGGACAATATTTTCTCCCAATCCGTCTTACCCCGAGTTCATTGTCTCCCTGAGATGGTCACTGTCCGGGAGGATAACCACAGATATATCCGCGCAGGCCGATGATGAGGTAATGCTTATATGTTACTCAACCGACAAGGAGATAAAGGAGACAGGGATACAGAACTGGTTTGAAAAAAGATTCGAAGAAGAACTTGCAAAGGTTAATATAAAAACGTGGGACCAAAAACTACAATAAAGTTCTGGAGAAGACAGGTCGTCTCAAAGAGAGATACAAAAGAATTGTACTATGTTATGAAATTACTGTTGAAAAAACAATAATCTGGCAACATCAGTTACATAGCTGAAAAAAACACAAAGAACATCATCCCGGCAAAACCATAAAAACCATCCTTTAAAATCTGTAGTGACTGAACAGAAATTTATTACATACAACCAACTTATTCTACAGAACTTTATTTTTGAGACTATGAACTTGGGTTAAGATTAACGGAATGGAAAAGACATGAAGAAACAATCAGGTTGGGTATGCCACACAGACTGGATGGACAGGTACGGATAGAACTACAGTTTGATAGAACCTTTCATTCTTTTGGAGAAACACTCTGGAGTCTGGAAGAGATGAGATAGTAGAATCAGGACAATGAAAACTTTAAACGTGATTTCTTAACATCAGTTCGAGGGGGTGGGGATTTAAATAATATTGTCCTTTCAGATAGGGCTCATTGTATTTGCGCACGTAATGGTTTATAAGTGAAACAGGCACTATTAGAGGTATGAGATTTTTATGGTATTGTCCTATAATTTCAGAGAGTTCCTGTTTTTCATCAGAGGATAATTGTTTTTTAAAATAGCCTGCAATATGCTGTAAAACATTGGTGTTTTTTTTCGTTGTTGCAATAAGGCGAAGACTTTCCATAATAATCATGATGTAAATATCGTTAATTCTGTCGGCATGTTCTTTGCGGTTGGCTATCATACGGCCGAGTATTGTATAGTGTTTCGGACTGTGTGAGAGAATCAGAAGCTTGTGAGCTGTGTGGAAATTAATCAAATCCCCATAAGAACCACCCCTCTTAATAAATTCACGCCATCTGTTAAATACAAATATTCTTTCAATGAAGTTTTCCCTGATCTTGCTGTCATTGAGCCTGCCATCATCCTCTACCGGATACAATGGAAACCTTTTCATAAAAGAGGCGGCAAATATGCCCACCCCTTTTTTTGAGGATATTCCTTTTTCAGTGTAAATTTTTATGCCTTGCATACCTGAACTTGGTGATCGGCTTTTAAATATAAATCCGCAGAGTTCTTTTTCAGAGAGTTCATCCAGTTTTTGCTCAGACCATTTTTTCATTTTTTCCGTGTATTCAATACCTGTTTTTATTGTTACAAGACGGGGCGATTCAGGATCTCCCTTGAGGTGCATTGCTTCCCTCGGAACAGAAAGACCGCACTCTACTTCAGGACATACCGGAACCCATTGAAAAAACTGACCAACTGTATCTGTAATATAATGGTTATGTTTGTGTCCTCCATCATAACGTACCTTATGCCCGAGAAGGCAGGAGCTTATGCCTATTTTTATTTTATCCATGTAGTGCCTCTCTGATAGCTAAAAGTATAGTGCCTTTGAAAAATATTATTTAAAATACCACTTGCTGTTTAAGGATGTATATTATTTTCCAATTTGAGCTTCTTTAATCAAATCCAGCATTATCTCAACTGCCCTTGACGCAAAATCAGGATCATTAATATTATTATCCATTTCGATTACCTCAATGTCTTTTCTTACGTTTGCCTTAATGGCATCGAACATTGCCCTGTCTGCTTCACGGTCGCAGAAGGGCTGATTATCACTATCAAGCATCGAAACCCCCTTGAGAGGGATGAGAAAAGCTACAGGACCTCCGGCAGCATTTGCTTTTTCTGCGAATATTTTCCCCATTTTTTCGTTTTCTTCTATATTAGTGCGCATGAGAGTGACAGATGGTGTCCATTTGTAAAAATTACGATTTGCCTTCCTGTATTTTTCAGGAACTGAATCCATGCTGTCGAAATTTGCCATATCAACACATCCTGGTGCAATAAGATGGGGAATTCCTTTTTGACCTGGAGCATCAAGTCGTTCAGGCCCTGCGTCAAACACTCCACCACAGACAGTATCTGCCCACTCAGTAGTTGTGATATCCAGGACTGCGTCAATGAGACCTTCTTTTACAAGATTTTCCATAGTCCTTCCACCTGTTCCTGTTGCATGAAAAATAAGAACTTCATATCCCCTGAGAGAAAGTTCTGTTGCACAGGCATTGACACAGGGAGTTGTATTACCGAACATGGAAGCTGCTATTACAGGCTTGTCTGTTGAATTATCAGGGATACAAGCCTCCACCATACCACAGATTGCGCCGGCTCCTCGGGAGAAGATGATGCGCGATATCCGGTTGATACCTGCAACATCAACAATTGAGGGGATCATTGTAATATCTTTTGTCCCCACATATTCTCCGATATTGCCGGATGCTGTTGTTGAGATGCATACTTTAGGTACTCCAACAGGAAGTTCGCGCATAGCTGCAGTAACAACAGCAGTTCCTCCTGTGCCACCCATTCCAATAATGCCGTCAAACATACCTTTGTAATAGAGAGATTTAACAATTACAGGCGTTCCTGCGCACATGGTTTTAATGGCATCGCCGCGGTCCTTGTTTGCTCGAAGTTCTTCCAGCTTCCCGCCACCTGCCTCAGCTACAGTATTGGCTTCTATATCCACAGGGAATAGATCTGTTGTTCCCATAATTCCTGTGTTGACTGAAAGGACTTTGTGATTTTTATTCATTATCTGACTGCGAAGGAAGGCATATTCTGTTGCCTTTGTATCGAATGATCCTATAAGACATATTGTTTTCATTTATACTCCTTTTAACTAAATATTTTTTAAATTACCTGAAAAAAACAACCTTTTGATGCTGCCGCCTTTTTCTGACATAATGTGATTGTTTAACATCCCGAATCTTATACTTGAACCTATGTTAAATGACAAAAATTGGATTATCTCCTCCATTTTTGAATTGTCCTATACACTCGATTATAATTCAAGGATAAAACAAAGTATTAAACCATATTCTTTGAAATGTTTTTATTAATCTATGGCATGTTATTTGCTTAATTATCTGTCGGCATGGAAAAGGATATAGTTTACATCTTCCGAGTAAGATAATTTGAATATTCAAATATAAGATTTTGCACCTGGATTAATTACAAACTATCCTGATATGCCGAATGAATCAGGATTATTATTAATATTAAGAAGAGGGATAAACCTGTGAAAATCAAAATAGAGCCAAAAGAAATAAACAGACTTCTACCTACTGATATACTTTTCCAGACTTCATTCTGGAGTTATGTAAAATACAGATTAGGATGGACACCCCATGCCTTTGATTTTTTAACTGAGGAATTTCACGGGGATGTTCTTGTGCTTATAAAAAGCATTGGTCAAAAATATTCTATAGCCTATGTCCCACAGGGACCTGAATATGGTCCTGATTCTGAGTTTCAAGGTCTTTTTCTTGAGGAACTTTCAAGACAGATGATAAAATATCTTGATCAGGGAACAGTGTTTATAAGATATGACCTTCCCTGGGAGTCTCCCTATGCGAAAAATGACAACTGTAACAGAAAGGAAAAAAACTGGACCGGTCATCCTGATACAAGACTAAGAGAATTACGTATGAATTTTGGCACAAAAGACTGGAAGCTTAAAAAAGCAACTCTTGATATTGTACCGGCGGATAGCCTTATCCTCAAGGTTGCATCTGCAGAAGAGGAGATTCTTGCAGACATGAAATCAAAGACCAGATATAACATTCGCCTGGCTGAAAAAAAAGGAGTTAAAGTATTTCAGGCCTCCATTGAATTACTTCCTGTTTTTTATAAACTTTATGCTCAGACAGCCCGGCGAAATGGCATTTATATCTGTGACTATAAACATTTTGTTGCATTATTTTCAGCTCTTGCTGACGCAGGAGACTCAACGGAGATACATTTTCTGCTTGCCGGTCATGACAAGGAAATAATTGCAGGAGCAATAATTGCAATATCAGGTAGGACAGGCACATACCTTTTTGGTGCATCTTCGAACAACAAAAGGAATTTCATGGGATCCTATGCATTACAGTGGGCAGCCATACAACTTGTGCGACAAAAAGGATGTCTGACTTACGATATGGGTGCTGTGTCACCAACAAAAGACCCCTGCCATCCTTTTTACGGTTTGTACAGGTTTAAAACAGGTTTTGGAGGGAGAATCATTCACAAGAACGGTTCATGGGACTATCCTTTGGACATAGATAAGTATGAACAATACCGTAATTTGGAAATATTGGATAATGCGTGCAATATCAGCTAATAACAAATAACGTAATTACATTGAAATTATTAGAGAATATTTATTATAATGGATTTTACATTAGCACAATCAAGGATATTTGTATAAAAGATTATTCATTCCTATAATTCATAATTTCCTATCCTTTCGGGCTGGTAAACTACTTCAGTCACAGAATATTTTCTGGTTCCTCGAGTAGTATTCCATTCGATTATATCCCCTTCCTTATGTCCGAGCAGAGCAGTGCCTATGGGAGCTAAGACTGACAATAATGCCTGCTGAGAAGCTTCTGTTTTATCAGGGAATACAAGCCAATAGGTTTTTTCTTCTCCGGAATCGAGGTCTTTCAGACGGATTAATGAATTCATAGTGATGATATTTTCAGGTATATCTTTAGGATCAACTATTTCCGCGCAGTCGAGTTTTTCCTGGAGGCTTTCATAATATTGCCTGTTTTTTCCTGTTAGATACGGGGTAATATTAAAGGACTCTTCCAACCGTCTCATGTCATATTCAGTTATATAAATTTTTCTGTCTGTCATTTTTCCGTCCTCCTTAGATAGTATTTAATCCGTTGTTATCTGACAATATTTATCAACCGATTGATATTCAAACTGATTTATAGCTTCAAGGGCCCTTGCAACTACGCTGCGGAACAGAGGTACCTGGGGGCGTTCAAGGATTTCTTTCAGTGTTTGCTGGATAGAAGTTCCTTTGAAGACAGGGTATTCCAGACTTTGTTCTATGTTTCTCGGGCCTAAAACACGGAGAGCTTCAGCAGCAAGTATTCTTGAGTTAATGTATGCTTTATCGTCCACAATAACAGAGCATATTGCTTCTATTAACTGATTTTCAGGATTTTGGATATCTGTAGCATATTCAAGGATCCTCTCAATTAGCCTCCAGTTCTTTCCGCATTCGAGAATGACAGCCAGGTTTTGTTGTGATTCATCGAGAATACATCTTTCCTTTAGTTCCTGAAGCTTATCCATAAGTATGGACAAGTCTTTCATGTTATCAGTGAAGACATTTTTCATATATGAATTTGTTTTATTTCTTCTCAATTCCTTATTATCCATAGATGTTTATACAGCAATAATTGTGCCGGGGAATAGATTGTTATGTTATTGAAATGCAAGGTTTTTTTCTTATAAATGATACAAGGTGAATGAATTAAGAAAGAAGGTGTTGCATTATGCAACGTGTAGTTGCTATATGCAACATAAAAATATTTTCAATTATGAAATACTATGATTATTCCTGGATTTTAAGTCTCTGTATCATCCTCCAAAGAGAAGTTCTGTTGATGCCTAGAATTTCTGAAGCTTTTGCTTTGTTCCCGTTTACTTTTTTAAGGACTTTAATGATGTAGGTACGTCCCATCTCTTCCAATGTCTCCATGTCTTCATCAGCATGAGACATTGATTTGTTATTTTTGAAATACTGTATATATTCAGGCAGACTTTCTTCTTTAATCTCTTCTGTTATTTCAAGCAGGGTAGCGCGCTCGATTATATTTTCTAGTTCTCTTACATTTCCAGGCCAGTCATATTGTTCAAGCATATGCATAGCCTTGTTGGATATGCTTGTAATTGTTTTATTGTTGTCCCTGCAGTACTTGTGGAGAAAATGTTTTACCAGAGCTGCTATATCCTCCCTCCTTTCTCTAAGAGAGGGAAGTATCAGATTTATTACGTTTAAGCGATAATAAAGATCTTCTCTGAATGAACCTGCTTTAATTATTTCTTCAAGGTTTCTGTTTGTCGCTGCGATAATTCTGACATCCACTTTTTTTCTGTTTGTTGATCCTACAGGTTGAATCTCACCGTTTTCCAGTATTCGTAACAAAACCTGTTGAAGGCGTAAACTTATATCACCTATTTCATCAAGGAATACAGTTCCCTTATCAGCTACCTCAAAAACACCTTGCTTATCCCTGAGAGCGCCTGTAAAAGCTCCTTTGACATAGCCGAAGAGTTCGCTTTCAAGAAGAGAATCTGCCAGTGCAGCGCAATTTACAGGTATGAAAGGTTTTTCCGAACGTATGCTGTTATAATGAATGGCCCTAGCGACAAGTTCCTTTCCTGTGCCTGTTTCTCCAAGTATAAGAACCGTTGCTTTGGAATCCTTTACCTTGTCTATGGTTTTATATACTTCCACCATGGATTCGCTGTTGCCCACAATATTATCGTAGCTGTATTTTTTCCTTAATTGACTCCTTAAGAGTTTGTTGTCGTCAAGAAGAGCTTTTTTTTCCAATACTTTTTTTACGACGAGCCTTATTTCATCGAGATTGAAAGGTTTTGCGATGTAGTCTTCTGCCCCTTCTCTCATGGCCTCCACGGCAGTGTCAACCGTAGCATAGGCTGTTATCATGATAATAGCTGTTTCAGGCCTTGATTTGTGAATAGCTTTCAGTACATCCATTCCATTTATACCTGGAAGCTTTAAATCTGTAATTAATAGATCGTACTTTTCTCTACCGGTCTTTACAAGTGCTTCTTCTCCAGTTTCTGCTGTATCAACGGAATAACCTTCTTTTATCATAATCTCCACGAGGGCTGTTCTCATCTTCTTATCATCTTCTAAGACAAGTATCTGTGTCAGTTTCATAGATAATTATCCTCCGGAGGTTTTTTTAATTTCTTCCTTTACTGGAAGTTCAACAATGAAAGTAGTGCCTGAAGCCGACCGGGTAATATCTGTTTTTTCGTAGAAACAGCTTGTTACTCTAATATTCCCACCCATTTTTTTTATCATTGAATAGCTTATTGCAAGCCCCAATCCTGTGCCTTCTGTTGATGCTTTTGTGGTAAAAAAAGGATCAAATATATTATCCAGGTGCTCTTCAGGTATACCCGGACCAGTATCCTGGATTTCTACAGCAACTTCCTGGAGAGCGCCTATGTATCTTGTGGATATGTTTAAAACCCCTCCCTTTTCCATGGCCTCCAAAGCATTGGCAAAAATATTCATAAAGACCTGATGTAGTATGGCTGAATTTCCATTTACAAGAGGAATGTTTGCTTTTAGAGATTTCCTAATTTCTATTCCTCTGTCAGAACATAGCGTTGCGGATATTGTCAATAGGTTATTTAAAATTTGATTAACATCTGTTACTTGGGAATCTGTTTGGGATTGTCTGGTGAAATCAAGAAGGTTCCTGATAATTCTGCTTCCCCTTTTTATTTCTTCTTCTATTGAGCTCAATTTATTAAAGTGAGAAGGAAGGGAGTGTTTTACATCCTCTTTAAGCATCTGTGTATAAAGTAAGGCGCTTGCAAGAGGTGTATTTAATTCATGTGCAATCCCTGCAGTGAGAAGGCCCATGGATGCAAGCTTATCTTTTTGTATTATCTGTAGTTCCAGCTCCTTATTCTGCTCATAGGCAATTTTCAGTAAATGTACCATTCTATTTGATATTACATATCCTACAAGTGCAATCAGTGCTATCAGGAGGGTAACAAAACCGATAAATATTTTACGGAGTTTCCCTATATTTCCAAAGACTTCGGAAGAGTCCTGTTCTCCTACAATAAACCAACCTAAATCTGAAAGATTTTTGTATACCCTTACTACCCTTTTCCCGCGGTAGTCAATATACTCACCAGGGCTTACTGCCCGGAAATATCCTGTGAACTTTTCCACGGTAAGGCTCTCTCCGGCCTGGCCTTTTCCTATCCTGGTTGTAGTAAGAAAAATGCCATCCCTGTTCATAAGATAAACTTCGCCTGTTTCACCTATTCCCGTGTCTTTCATTATATCAGCAATACCCTGAAAACTAATTGTTGCTCCAAGCACAGCAGATGTATCTCCTGTAGATGATATTATTGGTAAAGCAATAAGAATGTCATATTTATTTCCTGATCCGGCAAAATTTATATCACCCACAAAGCCAATTCCATTTTTGGCAGTTTTAAACCAATTCTGATCTGACATTTTATCTGATAATTGGGATGTGCCTGCTTGATACAGCATATTCCCTTTTGTATCAGCTACAAAGATATTTTTATAGATTTTACGTTCCTTCTGCATGAGCTTCAAATGCGATTCAACATTTTTACTAATATTTCCTGTTGAAGAAACGAGCAAGTTAAGGTCATGTATTCGCTCAGAGAGGAATCTCTTTATCATGATTTCGTTTTGTGTAACGATTGTTTCAATATGAGACAGTACGCTCTTCCTGGCTAATTTTGACTCTCTCTGGTATATTACAGAAGCGAAAATAATAAGAGGCACCGATGATATCAGAACGAGAAGAATAATAAGTTTTACCCTGAATCTATCGAAATTAATAATTGTCTCCTTGAAGCTATTCCTTTGTTTATGATGCGTATTCTTAATAATATAGCAAAATAAGTGCCATGAAAAGCGATGAATTAACAAAAAACAAATGTGAGAAGCCTGATAACAAGTTCGGGTTAAATAAATCAAAATATAGTTTTACCCGTATATTATTTTTTTCCGGATATTCCTTGGAAAACAGTTTATTATTTGAGTGGTTGAATATTCTATGAATAAACAGATACTTTCCTGGTGCTTTTTTGATTTTGCAAATTCGAGCTATTCTTCTGTTATCGCAGCCACAATATTTCCTGTTTATTATGCAAATGTAATTGTAGGTAATGCTGCAGGCATGGGTGACCTGTGGTGGGGAAGAGCAATATCCTTGAGTATGGCTATTGTTGCTGTGATGTCTCCTTTTCTTGGAGGTATTTCCGATTATGCAAAGATACGGAAAAAAATGCTTTTTTGTCTTACATTCATGTGTATCTGTGCCGTCGCTTCTTTTTCATTTCTCAGGGAGGGCATGGTTTTAAAGGGTTTTATTCTTATTGTGTTTGCCAACATGGGGATAGAAGGTGGTCTTGTTTTCTATAATTCCTTTCTTCCTGAAATTGCCCGCTCTACACATCAGGGCAGGGTTTCTGCCTGGGGTTTTGGAACAGGATATGCCGGCTCAATATTTTCACTATTTATTGCACTTTATTTTGTTCAGTGCAATATGATAAATGCGGTATGGGCAATGGTAGCTTTGTTTTTTACTGTATTTTCTTTACCAGCTTTTATCTTTCTCCCTGCAGACCCGAGACGTGTTACCGGGGTTTTGTCCTCAGCCGGAAAAGGGTTTATTCATACATGGGGGCAATTGAAGAAGATGTGGATGAACAAAAATCAGAGAAGATTTTTGATAGCCTATCTTATATATGAAGACGGAGTGAACACTGTTGTAGTATTCTCAAGTATTTTTGCAGCAACGACTCTTGGTTTTAAAGCAGAAGAGTTGATATATACGTACCTGATAGTACAGATTGCAGCACTTACAGGTGTTTTTTTGATGGCACGTTGTATTGATTATCAAGGTCCTAAAAAGGTTATTCTCTTCTCCCTTGTTTTGTGGATAGCTGTTTCAATATCCATATTTTTTGTGCATGTAAAGTTAATATTCACAATAATTGCTTTCATTGCCGGTCTTGGACTTGGCACGATACAAGCTGCGACAAGGGCTTTTTATACTCAATTTGTGTTACCTGGTAAAGAATCCGAATATTTTGGTGTTTTTAGTCTCGTTGGCAAATCATCGGCAATTATGGGACCCCTCATTTTTGGCTATATTTCATCAGTTTCAGGGAACCAGAGACCTGCCGTGCTTTCAGTGGCTCTATTTTTTATCATTGGTTTTGCCATTATGGTAACAGTAAAAGGTGGACAACCCAATGTTTCTTGAAAATTATAAAAGCTGAAGCTATACTATTTATCACTGTAACATGATAGTTATGCTGTCTGAGATAAGAAGAGGGATGAATGTAATGAATTTGTACCTTTAACAATGCATATCCATGCCTTTAAAAACAAGGAAAGGGGAAAAAGATGGCTTTAATTGATGAACTGAAGAAAAAGACTGAAGAAGGATTAAGAACTCTCAAGGAAACAGCCCAGGATTTGGCCTTTAATGTTGAAAAACAGGCAAAAATAGGTAAAAAAAAGTATGTTGATATTGCTAAGCTACAGAGAAATATTCAGAAACTATATACAGAAATGGGCGAATATGTTTATAGCGAACTTTCTGCAGGAAAAATACTGAATAAAGATGATCTTTATTTGAGTGAAAGGATGCATACAGTAACGAGATTGAGTTTAGAGATAAGGGACATAGAAGACGAAATTGATGAAATACAGAAAAATGAGCAATCAGACAAGGACAGCAATATCAGCCAGACCTTGTAGGAAGAGATCAGCAAGAAATAATTTTCTATCTGTTATGAAATAATATCGATGATAGGAATGACATATCCTGGATGATTTATTAAACAAGTTTAATTATTAACTAATGAAAAACATTATTGTTTTAGCAAAGGGGCTGCCTAAAGACAGCCCCTTTGCTAAGTTTCTTTTTTATCCTTAATAAGAGAGAACATCAATATCAGGATATAGGTAAAATAAATAGCTTATGCTTTTGCAATCTCAAACGATAACTGACCATCGTCATATTTTAAAGGTCTGACTGTTACATCCATCCCGACTTTTGCGTCCTCAGGTTTTATATCACTGGCAAGACGTGCAAAAAGTTTCAATTCATTGCCGAAGTCAACAACTCCCATGATGTAGGGGCAATCTTTTTCGAAACCAAAAGGTGCATAGTAGGCAGTCGTAAATGTTTCAAGTTTACCCTTTGCCGGAACTTCAAACCAGTCCATTTCTTTTGACAGACATGCAGCACAATCAGCTCTTGGAGGAAAATACTTTGCTCCACACTGCTTACATACTGAACCTTCAACCTTTCCTTCTGCCAGCAAATCAACAAACTTTGCTGTCTTTGTCACAGCCGTAAAACTTTTTCTTCCGAATTTCTCAAATCCCATTATAATCACCTCCCAAAGATTGTAACGTTGCCATAAAGTCCAACGCCGCCAACATTATGAACTAAGCCTATTTCCGGACTGCCGGGTACCTGCATAGGGCCTGCTTCATCCCTTAACTGTAAAACAATTGTACGTATCTGTGATCCGCCGGTTGCACCAATCGGGTGTCCCTTTGAAAGGAGCCCGCCGTCAACATTTACCGGAATGCGCCCTTCTTTATATGTTGCTTTTTCACGTATAAGCTGTTTGCCTTCACCCATAGGTGCGAAGCCAAGCCCTTCATAAGCCATAATTTCTGCTATTGTAAAACAGTCGTGAACTTCCGCTACTTTTATATCTTTTGCTGTTAAACCGGCCATTTTGTATGCTTCTTCAGCAGCCCCGTAGCCGACGCTTAGTCCTTTAGCGAAATCAGGTCTTGCAGCCATGTTTACTGCTTCTGAAGCAGCTCCTATACCGAGTATCCATATAGGTTTCTTTGAAAAAGCCTTTGCTTTTTCTGCGTTAGCAAGAATTATACAGGAACTCCCGTCTGCATTGGCACATGCATCCCCAACTCTCAGAGGCCATGCAACTGCTCCTGCCATCCTTGCATCCGGGTTATTTGGGTCGAAGTCTGATTCTTTTACGCCTTTGCGATATACAGCTCTTTCATTTGTCTGACCGTATGTTCCTGATTTGATACGAACATCTCTCAGGTCATTGTGAGTTAGACCGTTCTTTGCCATGTAGGCCTGTGCATAAAGTGCGTAATAGGCCGGCATCATTGTGCCGAAAGGTGCTTCCCACTGTATATCAGCGCCACGACCCATTCTTTCCTGTGATTCAGCTGATGTTATTTCGGACATTTTCTGAAAACCTACAACAGCCACAACATCATGCAATCCGGCTTTGATCATACTGTATGCCACTTTTACTCCGCTGCTGCTTGATGAGCAAACAGTTTCAATATAAAAGGTCGGCTGTGGAATGAGTCCCATATACTCTGCCAGGACACCTGCCGGCGATCTTTGTTTATCATATTCAGGGGCTGAACAAAAAATTGAAGCTGCAATATCTTTCTGTGTGATATTTGCATCCTGCATTGCTTCCCTGAAAGCTTCAAAGGCCAATTCTCTGATTGAGCCTTCATAGCCTCTGACAAATGAACTCTGACCAACTCCAATAACTGCTACTTCTTTTGCCATAAACTTACCTCCTTCTTTTACTGTTTTTTTGTGTTTTTAGTCCTCTGATATATGTTAACAAAATGCCTATGTGTAGCAATGTCCTTTGAAAAGACGTGAGTACCGTCATTTCTGGAGACAAAATAAATATAGTCTACCGGTGCAGGGTAAAGTGCTGCCATAATTGAATTTTTATCTGGATTGCAGATAGGCCCCTTTGGCAAACCCTTGCATGTGTATGTGTTGTAGGGGGTTGGAGTTATCAGGTCTGATTTTGTTATCGGGCTGGAAAATGCGCCTGTTCCGTAAATGACGGTAGGGTCGCAATCAAGAGACATACCTGTTTTGAGTCTGTTATGAAAAACAGCGGAAATCAGTGGTTTTTCCTCTTTTATTTTTGCTTCTTTTTCTATCATAGATGCAACGGTGAGTGTTTGGTGAATATTCATTTTCAGTTCTTTCATCCTGTTTTGTATATCTTCTTTTTCAAAAAATTTAAAAGTTCGTTGAACAATTTTTTCTATAAATTTATCAGCTTCTTTTTCTTTACTAAAATAATATGTATCCGGTGAAAGATAACCTTCCAGGGAAGTGGAATTTATTTTTAACCGCCTAAGAAATTCAGAATTTGTAGCGAGCTCCATGAATTCATCTTTTCCCATAATTTTAGCATTTTGAATTGCTTCTCCTGTATTGTATATATTGTAACCTTCTATAATCTTCAATGTATATATATTTCTCTCACCTTTTTTCATTTTCCTAATAATGTCAAAGGTAGACATATTCTTTTTCAGCTCATACTCACCTGCTATCAACTTGCTTCCGCTAAAAAAAGAATAAAACACAAAAAGACTTGAAGAATATATAATGCCCTCATTTTTTAAAAGTTCAGCTATTTTGTGCAAACCGGTACCGTTCTTTATAACAATATTAAAGGGTTCATTGTCAGTATCTCTGGGAATGCTTCCAAAGATAATGGTTTGCATTATCAGGAACAGTATTGCTGTAAGTAGAACTATATTTACATGTTGTTTTGCAGGCATCCGGATATCCTTGCAGTATTAAAGGCTTATTCAACGATTTGATCTTCGACAATCATATTATGTTTTATCGTATTGCTTCCAGTAATGGCTGCTATTCTGTGTTATGATTTTATTTTTTAAATAGCTATCTGGTTCAGAAGCTAAATTACAAATAATTATTTTGAAGCCATCAGAACATAAATTGTTCAATTTTTATATATCAGATGTATTATAGCAATTTTTGATTAAGATTCAACAGTAAAAGTTGTCCTGACCTTACATGAATTTCTTTTGAAAACACCCCATTGGTGGTGCTTCAAGACAAGAGATGCAAATCAAAAAACGCAAATAAAAAAACAGACAGTTTTTAGCAATGACTTATGGATTCACTCAACTAAGAATAAAGCGGCTTGTTTCCACTGCCTTTATTGCATCAACGGCAGAGCTTGTTATTCCACCTGCATAACCTGAACCCTCCCCTATAGGGTAGAGGTTTTTTATATTTATTGATTCATATTGTTCGTTACGTTTTATCCTTACAGGGGAAGAAGTTCTTGTTTCAGCTCCCAATAATATTGCATGATCTGAAACAAATAAAGGATAATTCTCTTTCCATTTATTAAAGGCAGAGAAAAGCATATTACCTACAAATTCCGGGAAAATATCATTCATCTTACAAGGCACGGCACCCATTTTATAGGAATGATTGTTCAGGTTTTCAGATATTTTACCTGACAAAAAGTCGATCAAATTTTGTGCAGGGACTTTCCATTTTTTATTTCCAGCATTAAAGGCCTTTTTTTCTATATTTCTCTGAAAGTCAATTCCAGCAAGAGGATGTGTTGATTTATAGTCTTCTGTATGACAGGTAACCACAATCGCTGAATTTGAAAATGGCGACGACCTTTTTGAATAGCTCATACCATTAACCACCAACATGTCTTTTTCAGAAGAAGCATTTATTATTTCACCTCCCGGACACATACAAAATGTGTATACCCCTCTTTTTATTTTGCGATCATTATATGTAAAGGAATAGTCTGCAGCCCCTATGTGTTCAAAATCCTTATATTTATTACCGTATCTGAGAAGATTTATGATCTCAACAGGATGTTCTATCCTCAAGCCTATAGAAATTGGTTTTTGTTCTATATGGATATTTTTTTTATGGATCATTTCGAAAGTATCACGTGCAGAATGCCCTACTGCAAGGTATATGGCTGAGGAACGATATTCTTTTTCATTGTTTATTATGACACCTGTTGCCCTGTTTTCTGATATAACCAAACTGGTAACTTTCGAGGAATAATGTATATTACCCCCCATCTCAAGAATATAATTCCTGATATTTGTAACTATTCTCCGTAAAACATCTGTTCCAAGATGGGGTTTTCTGCTATAGCCTATTTCTTCAGGTGCTCCGAATTTTATAAAAGTATCCAGCACCCTGTTTGCATACCAGGAATTGTTTATTCTGGAAAACAATTTTCCGTCTGAATAAGATCCTGCCCCGCCTTCACCAAACTGTATATTTGATTCAGGATCTATCTCCCCTTCCTTGATAAATTTCCTTATATCAGAGGAGCGTTCATCTATTTTTCTACCTCTTTCAAATATTATCGGTTTAATTTTGCAGTCAATGAGTTCAAGGGCGGCAAACATACCGGCAGGACCAAAACCCACTATTATGGGCCTTTCCTTCATATTTTTTATCTGCTTTTTTTCTTTGATGATGTTGGTATATGGTGTGAAGTTTTCTTTGTTGTCAAAATCATCCGGAACATCTACAACTATCGAGATTTCATAATAAAATTGCTTGCTGTTTTTTGTATCGAGTGATTTATTTAAAATTTTAACTAATTTAACATATTTATTGTCTATATTTAGCTCTTGTGAAGCAGCTTTTACATAATGGTTTTTTTCATCATTCTCAACAGGTATTCGCAAACTGTTTATTATTAGATTCAAGGAAACCTCCCTTCCAATGAATGGCACTTTTATTTTCCCGTTGTTTAAATTTGTTGTCAAGTTAAAACCCAGATGTTGTTTCAATGGCTTTGCAATAGTATAAGGCTGACCTTTATGACAGGTTTTGCTATATTTTAGCCCTTCTTTGATTCAGGTCAAAGACTATTTTTCGAATATGCAATATAATATTATCTATGGTGATACAGTTTCAATTATAATTACAGGAGGGCTAAGAATGAAAATAAAGCGGAGGATAATTGAAATTAATGAAAAGCTGTGCAATGGCTGTGGCCAGTGTGTTCTGGCTTGTGCTGAAGGAGCGATAGAACTTATAAACGGTAAAGCAAGACTTGTTGCAGAGAATTATTGTGATGGACTTGCTGCATGTGTTGGTGAATGTCCTGAAGGTGCGTTGAAGATAGTTGAAAGAGAGGCAGAAGATTTTGACATTAATGCTGTTGAAGATTATCTGAAAAGTAAAAAAATTGTTAAGACCTCCACATCAGGTGATAATATCAAAGTACAACCAAATGGCTGTTCATCCACCGGAGTACAAATATTTTCATCTCCCTGTGAAGTTATTAATAAACCGTCTTTATTGACGAACAGTGTTTCCTCCCTTATGCACTGGCCTGTGCAAATAAAACTTGTGCCTCCTAATGCCGCATTCCTCAAGGATTCTGAACTTCTTATTGCTGCAGATTGTACGCCCATTGCTTACCCTGCTTTTCACAACGATTTTTTGAAAGGTAAGGTAGTTTTAATAGGTTGTCCAAAATTTGATGACACTGAGGAATATCTGGCTAAGTTTACGGAAATTTTTAAAAATACAGACATCAAGAATTTGACAATACTTATCATGGAAGTGCCATGTTGTTCAAAGCTCCCTGCAATTATAAGTCAGGCCGTGACTGCCTCAGGAAAAACAATTTCTGCAGAGGTTGTTGTTGTCAGTATCAAGGGAGAGGTATTGAAAAAAGAAAGCCTCTAAAAAAATACCCCGCTAATATATCAGCGGGGTATTCAATTTTAAAATTATTTTATTTTATTGCCTTTAATCCTTTCTGATACTCATCTTTATCCAGAGCGCCGTCGTTGTTTTTATCGAGTTCTTTAAACTGTTCCGGTGTTAAAGTTACAAAAACAATGACCATCTCTTCAATAGTTATCTTTCCGTCTTTGTTTGCGTCAAGATCTTTGAAATCTTTTTTTACTTTTTTATCTTTTTTTAATTCTTTTTTTGCCTTTTCAGGTTTCTTTCCTGCAAGTTTTTTTACTTCGATACCTTCTTTTGTATACTTGACAGCAATTTTGTCGCCTACCTGAATCTCTTCACAAGATTTGTAGCCCTTGTAAGCAGGATTATTGAGGACAAAGGTTACCGAACCTTTTTCTCCCGGAGTGCCGTATTTGCTATCTACAGTTACTGTTTTTGTATCAGCACTAACAGCTGACACTGTACCAATGAAAACCCCTTTTGGTTTCGGCTTTGGTTTTGGTTTTGCAGGTTCCGTTGTTTTTGCTGCTTCTGCTTTTTCAGGTGCTTCTTTCTCGACAACGGCCTTCTCCGAAGCTGGTGCTGTTTCGGGTTTTGCCTGAGCAAAAACAGCCGAGACAAAGGTGATACTAATGATTAATGCAAGTACTACCATGAAGCCTTTTTTCATAATCAAACCTCCTCATAATTGTAATTTGTATTACGCCATAAGTCGTATATATAATGTTCCAACATCTGATATGACCATGTCAAGAGCTTATTTAAAATTCTATCTTTATTATATTTAATATAAGTAGATCGATCAAGGGGATTTCTGCATTGATTATTTGATTTACAATCTGCTTTTTAAAAAAAGAAACAAATATTAATTTGTTTTTGTTCCTGAAAGGTATCCCAAAACATAATTTATAAGGGATAATATGATGCCGAATAAAACAGCAACCCAGAATCCGCTAACCTCAAACCCCTTCAATACTGATGAGGCCAGGAGGATAAGCAGAGCGTTAATGATAAAAGTAAATAAACCCAGTGTCAGAATATTAATAGGCAAAGTAATTAACAACAGTATCGGCTTTATCAGAACATTAACAACACCTAAAAAAAGTGCAACCCATAAAGCATTAAAGAAACTGTTAACTGTAACTCCCGGAACAAGATAGGAGGCTATAATTATTGATATTGCCATAATAAGCCATTTAATTAATAAAATCACTTCTTAATAAAACCTCATTCTCTAAAATATTTTGTTGTTAAAATGTAGCCAATTTGTCTGATTATTCATTATTTTTTTATGTCTCCTTGAATCTATATTTTTAATTATTATCCAAATTCTAAAACATTTCAAGAAATTATTTGACAGGGGACGATATATTTAAAAATAGTGTATTTTTAAAAAAGAGAATATTACCGAATTTCCGACTTGGCAAATACTGGGATACTAATATATGAATAACATATTTCAACATTTGTTGGCTTGGTATTTGCCGGATCTTGCTGTATTCATTTATCGCAGTTGCCGGAACAGGTATTATCTGTTAAAATATTTCAATGATTCATTTAATTATGATCATGAAAACAACTTTCAAAGAGGGAGAAAATAATGGAAATCTTTTTGCAGGCACAAGATATTATAGAGTTTGCCATCAGAATAGAGGAAAATGGTGAAAGATTTTACCGTGAAGCAGCTTTATTGGCAGAAGATGGGGATGTGAAGACAATCTTTAATAATCTTGCTGAAGAGGAAGTAGGACATAAGAAAATATTCCGTGATATACTTTCAAAAAAAGGGGAATTAAAACCAACTGAGAGTTTTCAGGGGGAATATCTTGCTTATCTGCGTGACTATATAGATAACAAAGCAGTTTTTACAGAAGATTTCAAAAATAACCGGTCGTCTGTTCCGAGTGATACAGTGTCTGCTGTCAGCTTTGCCATGCAAAGGGAACTGGATTCTATTTTATATTACGAAGAGACAAAAAGATTTGTATCAAAAAAACACCATGAGGCTATAGACAGTATTATTGAAGAAGAAAGAAAACATTTTTTAAACCTGACAGAAATAAAAAAGATGATCTTAAATAAATTGCCGTAAAAAAGAAATAGTGATTTTAATAAATCCACCCATCGTTAAACCCGGAGAGCCTCCTGCAGGCATTGCGAAGCTTTCAGGTGCTCTTTGTGCTGCCAACATCAGGCATTTTCTGCTTGATGCAAATATAGAAGGTATATACTATCTTTTAAAACATGCTCCTGAACCTTTTGATACGTGGACCCTCCGTGCTTCCCGCCGATTGTCTTACAATGTCAATGCCCTTAAAAATATATCCACCTACAACAATATTGACAGATATAAAAGAGCAGTTATTGATTTAAACCGTATTCTGGAATATTCTGCTTCCGGAAGCGGGATACATTTAACCCTTGCCGATTACCATCATCGGGAACTCTCGCCGGTAAAAAGCAGGGACCTGATATATGCTGCAGAACATCCTGAGGAAAATCCATTTTACCCATATTTTTCAAAACGCTTGTCTGAAATTATAGAAGATGAAAATATCAGTGTTGCAGGTTTTTCAATCAATTATCTTAGCCAGACATTGAGTGCCTTTGCTATGATTGGTTTCTTGAGGAGTAGATTTCCTCGTCTGGTTATTATTGGAGGCGGCGGTCTTCTTACTTCCTGGATGAGTAACCCTACATGGAAAAATCATTTCGGAGGTCTTTTAGATCATTGTGTTTCCGGACCCGGTGAAATTCCACTGCTGACTATTCTTGGTCACGATCCCATGGAAGAAAAGAATTTTCGGCCATCCTATGACATGCTGCCCCTAAAGAGCTATTTGTCCCCGGGACTTGTTTTGCCCTTTGGAACATCAATCGGGTGCTACTGGAGTAAATGCTCTTTCTGCCCTGAAAGGGCAGAAAGAAGCAAGTTTGTGCAAATTAATTCTGATTTGGTAATTGATTATCTGCACCTTCTTGTAAACAGATATAACCCAATTTTAATTCATTTTACTGATAATGCAATCAGTCCGGTCATGATGAGGAAAATTATCAAGCAGCCGCCAGGTCCTCCATGGTACGGTTTTGCGAGAGTAGATGAACACCTCACAGACCCTTCTTTT
Source organism: uncultured Syntrophorhabdaceae bacterium (assembly GCA_964429485.1). Lineage (GTDB taxonomy): Bacteria > Desulfobacterota > Syntrophorhabdia > Syntrophorhabdales > Syntrophorhabdaceae > JAPLKB01. The sequence continues at coordinate 30,567 of CAYSBW010000004.1, read as the reverse complement.
TGCAGGGAACTTAAAAAATCAGGCTGCATTATGTTGAAGCTCGGTCTTGAATCAGGTGATCAGCAGGTTCTTGATTATATGAATAAAGGCTGTAATGTTGATGCTTCTTCAGCTTCACTAAAAGCCTTGAAAAGGGCGGGCATAGCAACTTATGTATATCTTTTGTTTGGAACCCCATTGGAAACAGTAAGGGAGGCGAGAAAAACACTCAATTTTGTTGCTGAACACAGAGATTATATAGATTATATAAATCTTGCCGTATTTAACCTTCCGATAAACAGTCCGGAATCAGGAAATGTTGACATAGTTGATTTCTATGAGGGTGATCTATCTCTTTACACTGACTTTAAACATTCTGAAGGATGGGGCAGACGACAGGTAAGGGAATTCCTTGACAAAGAGTTTAAAAGGCATCCCGCAATACAGCCAATTTTGCGCAGACAGCCGCAGTTTTTTACTTCAAATCATGCACCATTTTTTAAGATGTAACAGTTTTTAATAGTATCCTGTGCAAGTATAAAAAATTTGAATATTTTACCTTTTATTTCACAAAGTCCTTTTTGCAAGGCAAATTCAGAAGGTTGATTTATGTGACAATGTGTCTTACATTTTATGATAAACAAATAAAACTTTAAAATAAATTTATAACCCTTGATATGGAAACGGTCGATTGATTTTTGTATGATCCGGTATATATAAAGGTATAAATAATACGAGGTGAAAGATATGACAGTTGAAAAAATGGAATTTAAAACAGAAGTAAAACAATTGCTTGATCTGATGATCCATTCACTATACTCGCATAAGGAAGTTTTTTTGCGTGAATTAATTTCCAATGCCTCGGATGCGATAGATCGGGCTCAATATGAATCACTGACCAATAGCGATATACTTGAAAATGAAAATGGATGGAAGATCAAAATTATCCCTGACAAGGAAGCCCGGACATTAACAGTAAGAGACAATGGAATAGGCATGACAAAAGACGAAATAATTCAGTCCCTTGGAACAATAGCACACTCAGGGACAAAAGAATTTCTCGAAGCCTTGCAGAGCAAAGAGGTGAAAGAAAATCCGGATCTCATAGGCCAGTTCGGTGTAGGGTTTTATTCATCTTTTATGGTTGCGGATAAGGTAACTGTTATTTCAAGAAAGGCGGGCTCTAAAGATGGTAAAGGTGTAAAATGGGAGTCAGCAGGTGATGGTACATTTACCGTTGAAGATATTGAGAAAGAGCATAAAGGCACAGATGTAATACTTCATCTCATAGATGGAGAGGAAAAATATCTTCAGGATTGGGAAGTACGGGGCATTGTTAAGAGGTATTCTGATTTTATAGGTCATCCCATTGTTATGGATATTGAGCGTGAAAAAGAGAGTGAACTTAAAAAAGGTGAAAAATATAAAGTTAAAGAAGAAGAAACGTTAAACTCAATGAAAGCGCTTTGGCTCAGAGATAAATCAGAAGTTACCGAAGAAGAACATTTTGAATTTTATAAACATATATCCCACGATTTATCAAAACCTGCAAAAATAATGCATTATAGGGCTGAAGGTACTTCAGAATTCAGTGCCCTTCTATACATTCCTTTTATGGCCCCCTCCAACATACTCTATAAGGATTTTAAAGTTGGGCCTATGTTATATATCAAGAGAGTTCAAATTATGGAACATTGTGAAGAACTCATCCCTCCTTACCTTCGATTCCTGAAAGGTGTTGTTGATTCTTCTGACCTTCCTCTCAATGTTTCCAGGGAGATGTTGCAGAACAATAGGCAGATTGATATCATTAAGGCAAACATTACAAAGAAGGTCCTTGACGTACTGAATGATATGAAAAAGGAAGAAAATGATAGTTACCTTACCTTTCATAAGGAATTTGGCAGGATATTAAAGGAGGGTATTCATTATGATTATACTAGGAGAGAGGAGATAGCAGATTTGCTACTCTTTCCGTCAACAAAGTCTCAGGAGGGAAAATTGAGATCTTTTCAGGACTATGTGAATGATATGAAGGAAGATCAGAATGAGATCTACTACATAACAGGAACAGCTTCTGCTGAAGTTCTCGGTTCTCCCTATCTTGAAGCTTTTAAAGAAAAAGACTACGAAGTGCTCGTCTTTCTTGATGATATAGATGATTTTCTTTTCAGTGTTTTTGAATATAAAGGAAAAATGCTGAAGTCCGTTATAAAGGGAGATATAGATCTTGATAAGGCAAAGAAGAAAGATAAGGACTTAACGAAAAAGAAATATGATAAACTTATTGATTTTGTGAAGGATATTTTAAAGGATGATGTAAAGGATGTGAGGCTTTCCGGTAGATTAACCGACTCTGCCTGCTGCCTTGTTGGAGACGAGGGAGATATTGATCCACAGATGGAAAAAATATTAAAATCAATGGGTCAGAGTATACCTGAAAGGAAACCTATACTTGAAATAAATCCCGATCATCATGTTATAAAAGTAATAAACGATCTTCTTGAAAATGACAAGAAAGATGTTACTGATAATAAATTACTCAATGAATATATCAGGCTTCTCTATGACCAGGCACTTGTTTTGGGTGGTTCAAGGCCGAAAGACCCAACTGCTTTTGCACATGCTATTTCCAGATTGATGGTTGAAAACGCGGAAAAAAAGATAGGGTAATTTTAAAAAAAGACCATTCCTGTTTTTCCTTTGCAGGAGTGGTCTGAATTCAAACATAACAAGAATATGGAGATATTTATGTTATGTTTAAGGACAAATGTTTTCGTATAAAGCACCCATTCTTGATCCAAGAGGCAAACTACTTTTAGGAGGATTTTCTTTATATTCAAGAGAATTAAGAGCTTTTTCTCCTGTACCGTCGTATTCTATGTATGATAATACTTCGTAAATTTTAGCCTTGCAGTTAATTTGAAGTTGTATTTTATAATTGTCCTGTTCTTCGCCTGCCCTTATTGTTTCCGTAATTCTCTGCCATACTTTGTAAACACCTTTTTGTGGCGATTCAATACTTCCCTTATCGTAGTAATAATTATTCCCGGATTCGTCAGAGTAGTACAATTGCCACCCGCCGCCTTTGGTTTGGGCAAAAGCGCTGATATGAGATACTATGATAACAGTTATCATTATAACGACAAAAAATATGTATTTCATAAAAAACTCCTTTTTTGTTAGAGTATGTGAATAGAGGTTATTATGGAATCCTTAAAAATTAAAAACTCTATTGCAAAAAAATTATAGCATAATTAAATTTTTAATTGTCTTATATTTTATGATCTGGCAGAAATAAATGTGTTTTAAAAATGGACTCGTATTTGTAGAATTATTTCCAAAGGAGATGAAATTTGAATAAATTAATAGGTATAAAGGTTGATGTAGATACTTATAAAGGCATGAGAAAGGGTGTCCCGATTTTGCTGGATCTTTTCAGAAAATACAATATTCGGGTAAGTTTTTTTGTTCCCACAGGCAAAGACCATACGGGCTGGACAGCCAAGAGAGTTTTTACAAGAAAGGGTTTTTTAAAAAAAGCCGGACGGGTAGGTGTATTGAGCACTTACGGGATAAAAACCCTGTTATACGGTTTATTGCTTCCCGGTCCTGAAATAGCAAGAAAAAGTACCGGTCTTCTTCATGAGATCATAGATCGTGGCCACGAACTGGGAATTCATGGCCACGATCATGTTTACTGGCACGATCATATAAAGCATCTCAGCGACAGGAAGACCAGAGAAGAGTTGGCAAAGTCATTAAGTACATATAGAGAAATAATAAAAAAAGATCCCCATTCTTTTGCAGCACCGGGATGGATGATAAATCCCTATGCACTGAGTTTTTTTGAAGAAAATAATTTTGTATATACAAGCAACACCAGGGGTGTATCACCATTTTTTCCTGTAATGTCCGATAAATCTTTTAAAATCCTTGAAATACCGACAACGCTCCCTACGCTTGATGAAGTTGTAGGTGTTGCAGGATATGACATTGAAACTCTCGTAAATTTATACATGAATTCTTTGAAAGATGGTTTGAATATTCTAACAGTTCACACAGAACTGGAAGGAAATAAATGGTCAAATTTTCTTGAAATGTTTATTAAAAAAACATTGAAAGAGGGTTTTACCTTCAAAAGAATTATAGATATAGCTAATGATTTGATAGATAGTGAGAATATACCTTCTTACAAAAGCGAATATGGACAAATCGAAGGAAGGGCAGGGGAGGTATGTTTACAGACCGATATCTTTGATGTTTAACAAGAACTGCTCCTTGACATATTGTATAAAAATGCTATTAATCTTAAGATGTAAGGTGTAATTAAATAAAATGGATTTGGGAGGTTGATATGACAGAGAGCGTATACAAAATTATTGAAATTGTAGGGGTGAGCACAATATCCTGGGAAGATGCTGCAAGAGTTGCTATTGAAACCACCGGGAAATCACTTGAAGATTTGCGTATTGCAGAGGTAATTAAACAGGATGTCACAGTAGAGGATGGTAAGATAACCAACTATCGTATAAGGCTTAGTGTATCCTTTAAATATCATGGAGAGAAAGGAATTATGTAAAAAAAGGGGGACTTATTAAGTCCCCCTTTTTTTTAATACATACCGTCCATACCACCCATACCACCCATACCACCTGGAGGCATCATAGGCATCTGAGCTTTATCTTTTGGTTTTTCAGCAATCATTGCATCTGTTGTGAGCATCAGCGATGCTACTGATGCAGCGTTCTGAAGAGCAGAACGAGTTACTTTTGTCGGGTCAATAATGCCGACTGCCATCATATCATCAACATAAATCTCTTTGCCGGCATCAAAACCATAGCTACCCTTGCCATTTTTGACTTTTTCAATTATTATTGAACCATCATGACCTGCATTGTTTGCAATCCATCTTAGAGGTTCTTCAAGAGCTTTCTTTACTATTTTCACTCCAAATTCCTGAGCTCCTTCTTCAACCTTAATATTATCCAATTTAGTGACGCATCTTAAGAATGCCACGCCGCCACCAGGTACAACTCCTTCCTCTACTGCGGCCTTGGTTGCATGAAGAGCATCTTCTACTCGAGCTTTCTTTTCCTTCATTTCTGTTTCTGTTGCAGCGCCTATATTAATAACGGCCACTCCACCAACAATTTTTGCCAGTCTTTCCTGAAGCTTTTCTCTATCGTAGTCAGAAGTTGTTTCTTCAATCTGGGCTCTGATCTGCTTTACCCTTGCTTCGATTTCTTTTCTGTCGCCAGCGCCATCAACTATTGTCGTATTGTCTTTGTCTATAACTACACGTTTTGCAGAACCGAGGTCCTTAATTGAAATAGTTTCAAGCTTGATCCCAAGTTCTTCAGATATCATCTGTCCGCCAGTAAGAATTGCGATATCTTCAAGCATTGCTTTTCTTCTGTCACCAAAGCCAGGAGCTTTAACAGCAGCAACTCTCAATGTGCCTCTGAGTTTGTTTACAACAAGTGTTGCCAGAGCCTCTCCTTCGATATCTTCGGAGATAATCAAAAGAGGTTTGCCCATTTTTGCAACCTGTTCGAGGATTGGAAGAAGATCTTTCATTGTGCTTATCTTTTTCTCGTTGATAAGGATTGCAGGCTCTTCCATTACAATTTCCATCTTTTCAGGGTTTGTAACGAAGTATGGTGAAATGTAACCTTTGTCAAACTGCATACCTTCAACTATTTCCAGAGTTGTCTCCATCCCTTTTGCTTCTTCTACAGTGATAACTCCTTCTTTTCCTACTTTTTCCATAGCTTCAGCTATGATTTTTCCTATCTCTTCATCATTATTGGCGGAGATTGTTCCTACCTGTGCAATCTCTTTCTGATCCTGGATAGGTTTTGAGATTTTTTTCAGTTCATCAATGATTACTACAACAGCTTTCTCGATGCCTCTTTTCAGTTCCATAGGATTGTGACCTGCTGCAACAAGCTTTGCGCCTTCTCTGTAAATTGCCTGAGCAAGCACAGTCGCAGTAGTTGTTCCATCGCCAGCTACATCACTGGTTTTGCTTGCAACTTCTTTAACCATTTGTGCGCCCATATTTTCAAACTTATCTTCAAGTTCGATTTCTTTCGCAACGGTCACACCATCTTTTGTAACTGTCGGTGATCCAAAAGACCTGTCTAATATTACATTTCTACCCTTAGGTCCAAGAGTCACCCTTACTGCATCTGCCAGAGCATTAACTCCTTTTAAAAGTGACTCTCTTACAGCCTGATCATATCTTATCTCTTTTGCCATACTTTCCTCTCCTTATCTTAGTCTTCTACAATAGCGAGAATGTCATCTTCTCTCAGGATCAGATGCTCTTCGCCGTCTAATTTAATTTCTGTACCAGAATATTTTCCGAAAAGTATCTTGTCGCCAACTTTCACTGTAAGAGGGGCTTTTGTGCCGTTTTCCAGTGTTTTGCCGTCACCTGCAGCGATTACCTTACCTTCCTGAGGTTTTTCTTTTGCTGCATCCGGAATGATAATGCCACCTTTTGTCTTTTCTTCTTCCTCGATCCTTTTCACAAGGATCCTGTCCTGCAATGGTTTAATTTTCATTGTACCACACTCCCTTCATAAAATTTTGTTTTGGCAATTGCCACGAATGATTGCTAAAAGTAATATAAGGATCTGTATGCCTTTTTGTCAATACCGGTTGTTAAATTTTTAACAATAAATTTATACCTTTTTTATATACTTCTGAAAAACGCTCATTTTCTTTTCTGTTTGCCTCTTTATCAAGGCTGATAGAGGAGAACAGGCTTTCCTTTTCAATTACTATACCGTATTCTCTTTCTGCCTGTATATATAACCTGTCTATCATACCTTGAAGTATATGTTCTTTTTCTTCATTACAAAGCCAGGTATGCCACCATTTGTCATATGCATTTGTAATTGTTCTGGCGCGTTTGTCGTAATATTTTGACAAAGACGGTATCCATTCCGATATATATTCCTTTGATTTATTAAAAATATTTTCTACAAAAGGATAATTTTCAACAATATCCATTTCAACCCTTATTTTTTTTACAAAACCGTCTATTATGCTTGCTGCCCCGTGTTTCTTTAAATAAAACCTGTCTTTAAGGGTATCCCATACTTCTATTACAGGGTAAGCCTCCATGTTTTTTTCAGAATAGTTGACATATTCCAGATTCTCAAGGGCTTTTTTGCTTTTTTTTGGTACGCCGTAAAGAAGGAGGCCAATTAAATCAGAAACAACATGAAATAATAATGACCTGTTTAACGGTCTTTTGCGGGGAAACATGAAGCATATAAATTCGTTGAGCTCCAATGCTTCAACAAGGTGATCTCGTCTGGAATCAGGCTCAATGTATTTTATAGCATCTACAGCAAGAGTGATTGTCGACATGGCGAGGATATCCTCCTCATCCTTTACCAACTCTATTACATCAAGTATATGCCTTCTTGGCAGCATTAAATCCCTTCTTTCCTCAACTCTTCGACAAGAGATCTTTGTTTTTCCGTTAATTTTTTTGGTATATCGACAATTATCTCCACATACTGATCTCCAGCGCTGTCTTTATTTAAATCAGGCACTCCCATACCTTTGAGCCGTACCTTGGAATTACTTTTAACACCAGCCGGTATAGTTACCAGTTTTGGACCGTTTATTGATGGAACTTCGACATTTGTGCCGAGCAATGCATCGGTAAGTTTTATTTCTCTGGTAACATAAAGATCATTATTCAATCTTTTAAATACAGGATGTTCTCCTACCTTTATCGTGACGTAAAGATCGCCTTTTTTACCTGTGTAAGGGTCTTCAGCACCTTTTCCTTGAAGTCTCAGTTTTTTTCCTGTTGCAATACCTCTGGGAATCTTTACATTTATTTCTTCCGAACCTCTCTGGGTTGTAAAAGAAATCCTTTTTTCACTACCTCGTATTGCATCCATGAAGGGAATTTCCAGTTCATAGTGTAGATCCAGATTTCTCGACGGTTCCTGTTCTCTTGTGATGTAATCGCCATAATTTTGGCTTTGATATCTCCGCCTGCCACTGCTTCCGCCCTGTTTACCGAATATGGTGCTGAATATGTCACCACCACCAAATCCGAGATCTTTAAAAAGATCTCCCATATTGAAGCCTCTGAAAATATCTTCCTCCGAATGACTTTGCTGGAAACCACCCATCCCGAGGGTATCGTATTGACTCCTTTTTTTTGAATCACTTAATACAGCGTAGGCCTCACTAATCTCCTTGAATTTTTCCTCAGCTGCTTTATCCCCTGGATTCCTGTCCGGGTGGTATTTCAGGGCAAGCTTTCGGTAAGCTTTTTTTATTTCTTCTTCTGTTGCTTGTTTTGCAACTCCAAGGGTTTCATAATAATCTTTTTTCTTAGCCATTTTTATCACCACCTTTTGCGATTCATTTGTTTGATCAATTCTAATTGCTTTTTATTTCAATCTTATTTTAACGGGTTGAAATCAATATAGCTTTGCAATATATGTCCCTTCTTTACATTTTACTGATTGTGAAACAACAGGGCATTTCACTTTCATAATATGAATAACCGGTCTTTCACCATGATATTCTGAAATTGTTTCGTAGTTTCCCATACCTTTTGCAATTACTAATGATTTTTGTTCCCACAACTCTTTTATCTTTCCCTCCATGCTTGTACGCCTGATTCCCACTTCATCAGTGCCAGTGGATATAATATTATCAAAAAGGTTTAGAAATTCATATTTTAAAACATCCGGCATCGAAAGATCATTTTGCACGGGGTGTTCCTTTACAGCATAGAATGTTTGTTTCCCTAATCCCTTGAGAAAATTAACAAGAGGTAAATCAAAAATAAAGTCCCCGATGTTGTCGCCGAATATTAAAACACTCTCTTCTTTAGTATAAATCGCATTTTTTATTTTATCCATATCTCCTGTAAAATTAAGCCCTTCAATCTGAAATAATTTTTTGCTGTCAGCGAAAAAATCTAAAGAATTTCCAAGAGCTGACAATTGGATTATACCTTCAAGTGAGTCTGGTAATATGTCGGCCAGTTCTGTGAATACCTTCTTTGCAAGAAACAATTCTTTTTCTTTAAAAAAAATAAAAGGATCGTAAACACCTGTAGTGGTTTTGATGTAGGAAAGCAGCTTGTTTGCGATATCCGGAGGAGATTTGTTTTCTTTAATCAAATTATTGACTTTATTACGACAGTTTAACAAGATGTTATAGTCATCGCACTTTGACAGTTTTAAGGTTTTCTCTGCAAGTCCTGTGAGGCAGTCAATGCAGCATTCAATAGCTTTCATAATATTTAAACTATAAGATACACACAAACAGAAGGGAATGTAAATTGATATGACAGGAAAGCGTAAAAAGGGAAAAATAATAAAAAAGGGAGCTTAAAAGCTCCCTTTTTTATTCTGTAAGACTTTATTACTTGTTCAGTTTTGCTTTGAATTTTTCTACAAGTTTCGGAACGACCTGTTTATAGTCACCTACAATACCATAAGTTGCATTTTTGAATATAGGTGCATCTGGGTCTTTGTTTATTGCAACGATAACATCTGCTGTTCTCATGCCTGCAAGATGCTGGATGGCGCCTGAGATACCGCAGGCAATGTAAATTTTCGGTTTTACCGTTTTGCCGGTCTGTCCTACCTGCTGTTCCTGGGATATCCATCCTGAGTCAACAGCTGCACGAGATGCACCAACTGCACCGCCGATTATGTTTGCAAGTTCTTTCAAGGTTTTGAAACCATCTTCATTGCCAAGTCCCCTGCCACCGGATATTATTATATCTGCTTCAACAAGATTGATTGTAATTTCTGATTTCAGGAATTCAAGTACTTTGGTATTGATATCACTTTCTGCGACAGAGAATGATTCTTTAACAAGTTCTCCTGACTTTGAAGCATCTTTTTCAGGCATTGCAAATGCCTTGGGCCTTACTGTGGCAATCTGGGGTTTTGCTTTTTCGTTTACAACTGTCACAGTAAAGTTACCGCCGAATGCAGCTCTTGTCATTTTTATCTGCCCGCCGTCAATTTTCATGTCAATAGCGTCAGTGCAAAGTCCGAACCCGAGTTGTGCAGCACTTGCTGCCGCAACTTCTGTGCCTTGAGTTGTTGCTCTGAAGATAGCAATTTCAGGTTTGTATTTTTCAAGCATGAATGTTGCTGCCTTTGAATAAGCTTCAGGCCTGAAATTTTTGAAAACATCACCTTCTACTGCGTACATCTTTGAAGCACCATAGGCGAATGCTTCTTTTGCAATGTTTTCAATGTTTTCGCCGATAGAAAAGGCACATACGTTTGAGCCGAGATCATTTGCCAATGTTTTACCTATCCCCAGCAATTCAAATGACATCGGTGATACTTCACCGTTTTTATGTTCTATATATACCCATACATCATTAGCCATTAGTTCTTCCTCCTCCAGGTTATTTTATAACTTTCATTTCAATCAGTTTGTCGGTCACTATGTCGGTGACTTCTTCGATCTCACCTTTAAGGACTTCCCCTGCTCCTCTTGGAGGCGGTACAGCGATCTCAACGACCTTTGTAGAAGCGCCTGCTGTCCCGACTTTTGCTTTGTCTATGCCAAGATCGTCTGCGTTCCATACTGGTATTTCAACTTTTGCAGCCTTTCTGATACCCATGAGATTCGGGAGACGAGGTTCGTTGATTCCTTTAATAACAGAAACAACAGCCGGCAATTTTGCTTCAACTACTTCAGTGCCGCCCTCAATTGCCCTTTCAACAACTATTTTTTTGTTTGCTGCATCAATCTCGCGTATTTTAGATACATATGTCAGAGGACTGTATCCGAGAATGGATGCTATTTCTGCACCAACTACGCCGGTATTTCCATCAGTTGACTGTTTGCCGCAGAAAACAATATCAACATCTCCCACTTTCTTAATTCCAGCTGCGAGAACTGAAGCTGTTCCAAATGTGTCGGAACCTGCATAAGCATCATCTGTCAAGCGATGAACTTCACTTATTGTAAGTGCAAGAGCATTTCTTAATACATCATTCGCTCTATCTGGACCCATACTGATTGCCACTACTTCTGCATCGTAATTTTCTTTTGCGAGCAAAGCTTCTTCGACTGCAAATTCATCAAAAGGATTTGTTATCGGATCAATGCTGTCTCTTTTAAGCATTCCCTTTGGAATATCCCACTTGATTTCAGCTTCTGTATCTGGAACCTGTTTTATACATACCACTATCTTCACCATATACCTCCTTTTAATATTATGTTATTTGCCTTTAAAAATGGCTTTCCTCTTTTCGACAAATGCCGTCATGCCTTCTTTCTGATCCTCTGTAGAGAAACAGAGGCCAAAAGCTTTTGCCTCCATTAACAATGCTGAATCCATGTCGAGGAAGAGACTTTTGTTTATGCATCCCTTTGCAAGGCCTACAGATATAGGACCGTTTGCCTTGATCTTTTCTGCCAGATTCATTACTTCCTTCATCAAATCATCCTGGGGGACGACCTTATTTACAAGGCCCATTTCGTAAGCTTCCTGTGCCGAGATTGTCTTGCCCGTGAATATTAACTCTTTTGCCTTTGCCAATCCTACAAGTTTTGCCGTTCTCTGCGTTCCCCCGAAACCGGGAAGAATTCCAAGTGTTGTCTCAGGAAAACCAACCTTTGCTTTTTCAGAAGCATAGATAATATCGCAGGCAAGGGCAACTTCAAAACCACCGCCAAGAGCGTATCCGTTAACAGCGGCGATAACAGGTTTGCTCATGTTTTCCAGTGCGGAAAAAGCATCATGCCCTTTCTGAGAAAAGATCATGCTTTCCATGGCGTTCATTGGTTTCATTTCAAGGATATCAGCTCCTGCGATAAATGCCTTTTCACCTGAACCGGTGATAATGACTATTTTTACATCCTTGTTTTTATCTAATGATCCGCTTGCATCCTTAATTTCATCAACTGTCTCGGAATTCAATGCGTTCAATGCTTTAGGCCTGTTTATCTTAACAATTGCAATACCATCTTCTATATCAATTATTAAGTTTTTATATTCCATTATTTTTTACCCCTCACATTCAAAAATAGCAGCCAGTCCCATGCCACCACCAATGCACATTGAGACAAGACCATAGCGAAGTCCGAGTCTTTTCATCTGATAGAGAGCGGTTGTTACGAGTCTCGCACCGGTGCATCCGATAGGATGGCCTAGAGAGATACCGCCACCAAACATGTTGCATTTATCAGGGTTGACTTTCAGTTCTTTCATGCAGGCAAGAGCCTGAGATGAAAATGCTTCATTTAATTCAATAAGGTCGATCTGATCAAGTGTAAGATTAGCCAATTTTAATGCTTTCCTTACTGCCGGAATCGGACCAAGTCCCATGTACTGAGGATCAACACCACCATTTGCCCACGATATCATTTTGCCCATTGGTTTGATGCCAAGTGCATTTGCCTTTTCACGGGACATGATTACTGCTGCTGAAGCTGCATCATTAAGGCCGGATGCGTTTCCAGCTGTAACAGTTCCACCTTTCTTAAAGGCTGTGGGGATTTTTCCCATTTTTTCCATGGTTGTATCCATGGGTCTCTCGTCTGTATCAAATATTAATGGATCGCCTTTTCTCTGTGGAACCTTTACAGGAACAATCTCATCTTTGAAAAGCCCTTCTTTAATTGCCTTCATTGCTCTCTGGTGGCTTATCAAACCGAATCTGTCCTGCTCTTCCCTTGAAAAATTGTATTTTTCTGCAATGTTTTCAGCAGTCATGCCCATGTGATATCCGTAGAATATTTCCCATACTCCATCAAGTACCATAAGGTCTACCGCCTTGGTGTCGAACATTCTTGCTCCGAATCTCAGCCCGGGCAGAGAAAAAGGTGCAAGGCTCATGTTTTCCATTCCACCGGCAACAACAACTTCATTATCACCAGCTTCAACTGATCTTATACCATTTATGATACTTCTCAAACCTGATGAACATACTTTATTCAGTGTATAAGCTGCTGTTTCTTTCGGTATCCCGCCGCGTATGCTTGCCTGTCTTCCAGAATTCTGTCCCAATCCTGCCTGCAGGACATTGCCCATGATAACTTCATCAATCTGAACTTCCTTAAGGCTGCTGTCGTAATCGTAGTATTTAGCCTCAAGTTCTGTATCGGTTTTTCCGCCAAATGCATCGGGCGCAAACTCTTTGTCCTTGTCTCTTGATGGCCTGATACCAGCTCTTTTTACCGCTTCCTTAATGGCGATTCCGCCAAGCTCTACAACAGGAACATCTTTCAAGGTCTGTCCGAATTGACCTATTGCTGTTCTTGCGCATGACACTATTACTGCTTCTTTCATAATCCACTCCTTTCTATGTCATTTGAAAAATATTTCACAATCATTTAATATGAAATGTACGAATTTGTCAATAATTTTTAGATTAATTATCTTTGAAATAACATCATTTTTGGACGATTATTGATCTGATCAAGCTTTGTTTATAAACACAGGATTATTGAAAATCCAGTGTTGTTCAGGTTTGCTGGTGAGATTGTACTTCAGTCATGATTTTATAATTGTACAATTAATTGAATCTTTAATTCGGGTTTATATTTATGGGATGAGATAAGTTCCATGTTATCGCATCTATAAATTGAAGTATCTGCAAAAAAAATGTAGATTTTATCTACATGGAACTTGAAAGTTTTATTTCATCAGCAGTGATAATTCTTGTTGCCGCTTCAGTAATGGTTATTTTGTTTAAACATCTTGGTCTGGGATCAATTGCCGGACTTCTGGTTGCAGGTATAATTGTTGGTCCCCATACACCGGGTCCCTATATTTCAATACAGGTTGAAGGAGTTCGAAGTTTTGCCGAGCTTGGAGTGGTGCTCCTGCTTTTTGTTATAGGTCTTGAAATCAGGCCTTCACGTTTATGGGCTTTGCGACGACAGGTATTCGGCCTCGGGTCCCTGCAGATACTTTTGAGTACATCGGCAATCACAGGCTATGCAATATTTAACCATTGGCCATGGAAGCCTTCATTAGTAATAGGAATGACTATGGCTGTATCGTCAACTGCCATTGTTATGCAGATTTTGCAGGATAAAGGTGAAATAGCAAGCCCTCACGGTGGAGCCGCATTCGGAGTTCTACTTATGCAGGATCTCGCCATAGTCCCTATGCTTGCTATTATTCCTGTGCTGGCAGGGTCAGGGAAGTTTCCGGTTAACATACCTGATTGGAAACATATAGGAATTGTATTATCTCTTTTTATCTTTGTCTGGGGGTTAGGGAAGTACATTGTGCCCTTTGCTCTGGAGAGACTGGCACGTCAAAGAAACAGAGAAGGTTTCCTTATGGTTGCAATGCTGGCTGTTTTTCTTTCAGCCTGGGCTATGCATCAGGCCGGACTTTCTCTTGCTCTTGGTGCTTTTCTTATGGGGATGTTTCTGTCCGGTTCACGTTATAATATGCAGATAGAGGCTTATATTGAACCATACAAGGGAATCCTTATAAGCCTTTTTTTTGTTGCTGTAGGTATGTCAATTGATCTGAGGTCAATTACAGCCAGTCCATTTATTTTCCTTCAACACACTGTTGTAATAATTTTAATTAAGATAGCCGTTACTTTCCTGCTTTGCCTTTTTTTTGGAATGGGTTGCCGTCTTGCTATCAATGTTTCCTTTCTCCTTGCGCAGGGAGGTGAATTTGGATTTGTATTACTGACAACTGCGAGAACTCTTGGTGTAATTGATAACAATATTTTTGTTACAGGTATTGGAATTATATCTGTGGGTATGCTTTTTACCCCTCTTATGGCCAAGCTCGGTGATTATTTTTCAAACCAGGTTTTCTGCAGCAAAAAAGGTGTTGAAGATATATCATCTTTGGATAATAGCGGAGAACCTAAGGGAAGGGTAATACTTGGAGGTTATGGACGTGTAGGACATGTGGTGGCTGTTTTGTTGAATGCAAGTAAGATCCCCTTCATTATTTTTGAAAACGATCCTGCAAGAGTTGCAAAGGGTAGGGAGGATGGATTTCCGGTTTATTACGGGGATATTTCCAATCCCGAACTTCTGGCTGCTGCTCATGCGGAGCAGTCTGCACTTCTCGTAGTGACTGTAGATCAGGAGCGTACTGCCCTCAAAACAGTTTCTCATGTGAGAAATAATTATCCTGGTGTACCTGTAATTGCGAGAGCAAGGGATCTCGAAGCAAGCGGCAGGTTGATCCAGGCAGGTGCCACGCTTGCACCACCGGAAATGGTGGAAAGCAGTCTTCGTCTGGCCAACGATACCCTAAGGATTGTAGGATTGCCAGTGGATAATGTTGATACATTACTCTCTGATGTTCGGAAAAAAGATTATGAGCTTGTTGATCCCGACAGGTCGGAAAAAACATAAAAATATAAATGATATTAATGACAATTGATGTTACAGACGGTTTGGATAGTGGGCCATTGGCTATTTGTAATCATGTTAGAACAATTAAGGAAATTGCAACTAATTGATGTGGGGAATTTAAAAAGACTTAATTAAAAAAACAAGGACCCATAATGGATAAAGACTTTAATATTGAAGTAACAAAAGTTTTAAGCAGAGGAAGCCTCGAAGGAATCCATACCATTATTTATTATAAAGGAGGCAGGGAAATAGCAAGAGAGCTGTATGATAAAAGTGGCGATTTGTTGAATCTTGTCGGATCCATACCTGATGGTCCTGTTAAGGAATATTATCAGACAGGGTATTTGAAAGAGATTTTTCATTATTCAGGAAACAAGCCGGAGGGATGTGCTCGAAGGTTTTATTATGACGGGCAGATATGGGAAGATATGAATTTTAAAAATGGAAAGCTGGATGGGCCATGTCTGATGTATTACATGAGCGGGGTTTTGTGGAATGAATCTTTTTATTCTGCCGGTAAGTTGGAAGGAGTATGTAAAACATTTTATGAAAATGGAGAATTGGAAATACTGGCATCCTACAGCAATGGACAGTTGGATGGTGAGTACAAAATGTTCTATAACAACGGTAATTTAATGGAAGTAAGCACATTCAGAAACAATGTTAGAGAAGGGTTTTTTACAAGGTTTTATGACAGCGGCGAAGTGGAATTGATTGATGAATATAGTAAGGGAGAGGTTATAAGAAGAAAAAGATATGCTGAGAACGGAAGTCTTTTATCTGACAATATAAAGCCTGTTCCTGAAGTTGAAGAAGAAAAAAGAAAAACAGCTTCAGGATATTTTAACGAAGGTATAGAATATGCCGGTTCTGATTGCTATGAAAAGGCAATCGATGCTTTTAGAAATGTAATAAAACTTATGCCCGAATGTTTGGAGGCATATCACAGGTTGTCGGGGGTTCTGAAAAAGCTGGGGGCATATCCTGAAAGCATAGAAGTGTGGAACGAACTATTAAAAATTGATTCGGAAAACAGCGAGGCCCGTTTTCAAATAGGACTTGCCCAGGTTATTACGGGAAACAGACCTGAAGCTCTGCAGCAATATCATATTTTGAAAACATTAAATGTAAATCTTGCAGATGAATTGAAGGCTGTTCTGAATAATGAATGATATATTTTTTACCTGAATGGTAGAAAATTACTAAACTGTTACTGCCGGTAAAAAATGCCTGAAAATTGTTGCTTTAGTATTAACTATAAGAATTGACAAGGAAAAGACAAAATGTTAATAATATCTCTCGATTTGATAAATACATATATGGTGTTGAAATGAAAGAAATATTTACAGAAAAGGAAAGGGAAGAAGCAGAATCGTTAAGCATGCTGAGACACAGCACTTCTCACTTGCTGGCACAGGCAGTGAAACAACTTTTTCCGGATGTTAAAGTTGCCATTGGACCGTCAATAGATAATGGTTTTTATTATGACTTTGATTATGGACCTGGTTTTACTGATGAGGATCTGGTCAGGATTGAAGAGCGAATGAGGGAAATTGCAAAAAAGAATATTCCCATTGAAAGAAGGATATTGAAGAAAGAAGACGCCCTTGAACTTTTTAAAAAAGAGGGTGAAATATATAAAACAGAATTACTGGAAAATATAGATGATGATGAAGTCAGTGTATACACGCAGGGTGAATATACTGATCTTTGCAGGGGTCCTCATTTACCTTCAACAGGAAAAATAAAGGCATTCAAACTTCTCAGTCTTGCCGGTGCATACTGGAGGGGCGATGAGAAGAATAAGATGCTTACGAGAATTTATGGCACAGCCTTCCACGATGAGAAATCTTTAAATGATCATCTCAAGTTCATAGAGGAAGTCAAAAAAAGAGATCACAGGCGCCTCGGTAAGGAACTTGATCTTTACAGCATATCAGATGAAGTGGGCGCCGGTTTTGTTATATATCATCCCAACGGTGCATTGCTTAGGTATCTCCTTGAAGATTTTGAGAGAAAGGAACATCTGAAAAGAGGTTACAAGTTTGTTTATGGTCCTCATATACTTAAAATGGATATGTGGAAAAAATCCGGGCATTATGAGAACTATAGAGAAAACATGTATTTTACCAAAGTAGATGGTGTTGATTATGGCATCAAACCCATGAACTGTCTGTCACACATCATGGTGTATAAATCTGATATAAGAAGTTATAGGGATTTACCTCTCAGGTATTTTGAACTTGGTACAGTATCGAGACATGAAAAATCAGGTGTTCTCCATGGATTGCTGAGAGTAAGAGAATTCACCCAGGATGACGCACATATATTTTTACGCCAGGATCAGTTGCATAGCGAAATTCTTAATATTATCAATTTTATACGTGATGCAATGAAAATCTTCAATTTTGAATATGAAATGGAGATAAGCACAAGACCTGACAAATTTATAGGTGCTCTGGAAGATTGGGATAAGGCGGAAGAAGTTCTGAAGGAAGTTCTGGAATCAGAGCAAATTCCTTTTGATATAAATGAGGGCGACGGAGCTTTTTACGGACCCAAAATTGATGTTAAACTTAAGGATGCTATAGGAAGAAACTGGCAGTGTGCAACAATTCAATGTGATTTTGCTTTGCCTGAGAGATTCGATCTTACCTATGTAGACAGTGATGGTACAAGAAAAAGACCTGTTATGTTGCACAGGGTAATTCTCGGAGCTATTGAAAGGTTTATCGGAGTTCTTATTGAACACTATGGTGGCAAGTTCCCGGTATGGCTGTCTCCTGTGCAGGTTATAGTAATGAATATTACTGACGAACAATCGGATTATGTTAAAACAATTTATGAAAAACTTATAAATGAAGAAATCAGGACTGAAATTGACAGGAGAAATGAAAAACTCGGGCTCAAAGTTCGGGAAGCAATAGTGAAGAAAGTTCCCTATATTATAATTTCCGGCAAGAAAGAGATGGAGTCGAATACAGTCACTGTAAGAGTAAGAGATGGCAGTGAATTAAAAAATATAAGTTTAGAGGATTTTATAGGTCGAGTTAAAGAAGATAATATTTCCAGGAGGTGAGTTTTTATAGCAAAGGATAGCGGCTCAAAAGACATTAATATTAATGAACGGATAAAGGCAAAAGAGGTAAGGCTGATCGATGAGGCAGGTACCCAGCTCGGAATCGTTCCTACATTTGAAGCATTAAGGATGGCAAGGGAACAGGGTCTTGATCTGGTTGAAGTCTCTCCAAAGGCAGTTCCTCCTGTTTGCAAAATAATGGATTACGGGAAATATAAATACCAGGCTGCAAAAAAATTACAGGACGCAAAGAAAAAACAGACTGTAATTCAGCTCAAGGAAATGAAGCTTGGTTTGAAAATTGATGAACACGACCTGATGTTTAAAATTAAACATATCAGAAATTTTCTGGGTGAGGAGTGTAAGGTCAAGATTATAATAATGTTCAAAGGAAGAGAGGTTTTTCGAACAGAAATGGGGGAAAAGCTTGCCCAGAAAATAATAGAAAACATAAAAGATGTAGGGGAATTAGAACAAAAACCAAAATTTGATGGTAGAAATATCGTAATGGTATTTGCTCCACTATAAAGGAGGATGATTATGCCAAAGCTTAAGTCCCACAGGGGATTGGCAAAAAGAGTAAAAGTGACTGCAACAGGAAAGATAAAAAGGGCAAAGGCTTACCATAGCCATCTTCTTTCTTCAAAATCACCAAAGCAGAAAAGAAGACTGTCCCAGTCAGATACTGTTCATCCCTCTGATTTGAAGAAAATGAAAACATTAGTACCTTATTTATAATAAAGAAAGAGGTGTAGAGAAATGGCCAGGGCGAAAAGAGGAGTAAAAGCAAGAAGAAGAAGGAAAAAGATTTTAAAGCTTGCAAGAGGCATGAATGCCAGCAGGCGAACAACATACAGTGTAGCAAAACGTGCAGTTTTTAAAGCTTTGAGCTATGCTTACCGCGATAGAAGGCAGAGGAAGAGAGAGTTCAGGGCATTATGGATAACAAGAATTAATGCTGCATGCAGATTCTATGGCATACCGTACAGCAGGTTTATCAATGGATTGAAAGTGGCCAATATTTCTTTAAACAGGAAATCTCTTGCAGATATGGCAGTAAACGATCCTTCTGGTTTTGAGAATGTTGTGTCCAAGGTAAAGCAGGTAATGATTCATTAAAAAAATGTTGTATCAGCAAAATAATCCGGGGTTCCAATTTTTAATTTTGCTAAAATAACCCGTAAAAAATAATTCGGATATGGTTTACAATGAATATACGTGAATATAGGGATAGAATCGAAAGTGAAATTTCTGTCATAAAAACCGTTGATGAGTTGAATAATGCGAAAATATCGCTTGTCGGCAGAAAAGGTCTTTTTTCTGAATTGATCACCAAAATAAAAACTCTTGGTAGTGATGAGCGTAAAAGCTTTGGCAGAGAGATAAATGATCTTAAAGTCTGGACTGAAGAACGGTTAAAAGAATTAAAAGAATATTTTGAAGCTGAAGAAAAAAGAAAAAAAGACCTGGCTTCAAGGATTGATTTTACGATGCCGGGTAAGATTCCTGCTATGGGCAAAACTCATCCTGTTTTCCAGACTTTGAATGAAATAATAAAGATATTTTCATTGCTGGGATTTTCAGTGGCTGAAGGTCCTGATATTGAGATTGATTATTATAATTTTGAAGCTTTGAATATTCCCAAGGATCATCCTGCAAGAGATATGCAGGACACTTTTTATATCAAAGAGGGTGTTGTATTAAGAACACACACCTCACCTGTTCAGATAAGAACAATGGAGTCAATGCTGCCTCCTGTCAAAATAATTGCGCCAGGAGCTGTGTACCGATGTGACAGCGACGTGTCACACACGCCTATGTTTCATCAGGTTGAAGGTCTTCTGGTGGATAAGCATATAAGATTTTCCGACTTGAAAGGTATTCTGACTGTTTTTATACATGAGATATTCGGTAGCAAAACACCTTTACGGTTCAGGCCGAGTTATTTTCCTTTTACAGAACCTTCTGCTGAAGTGGACATCGGATGTGTAATATGCAATGGTAAAGGATGCAGGGTCTGTAAAGATACGGGATGGCTTGAGATACTTGGTTCAGGTATGGTTCACCCCCAGGTTTTCAGAGCTGTCGGGTATGATCCTGAAGAAGTTACAGGTTTTGCATTTGGCATGGGTGTGGAAAGGATTGCAATGCTGCAATTTGGAATAGATGATATAAGACAATTTTACTATAATGATGTACGATTTCTTTCACAATTCTGAGGTAATATCTTGAAGATCCCCTATGAATGGTTAAAAGAGTTTCTTGTTACTGATATTGAGCCCGCAGACCTTGCAAAAAGGCTTACTATGCGAGGCCTTGAAGTGGAGTCTCTTGAGGAGTACATACCTCCTTTTGATAAAGTGGTGGTAGGAAAAGTTCTTGCTATGGAGAAACATCCCTTTGCAGACAGGTTATCTCTCTGCAAAGTCGATACTGGAAATGATATTTTGTCAATTGTGTGTGGTGCAAATAATGTTAATACAGGCGATAAGGTGCCCCTGGCAATGGTTGGCGCCTGTCTGGCTGATGGAACTGTTCTTGATGCAAAGGACGTAAAAGGGGTTGTTTCTCCTGGTATGCTGTGTTCGGAAAAGGAACTCGGACTTTCTGAAGAGCATAGTGGCATATTCATTTTAGAGGAATCATTTCAAACAGGAAAGCAGCTTAAGGATATTGAGGGTTTCAGAGATTTTATTTTTGATGTAAATGTTCCCCCGAACAGGGGAGACTGTTCATCTGTTTTTGGAATAGCAAGAGAAGCGGGAAGTATTCTGAACCAGAAGCCGATAATAGAGGAATCTGAATACCAGGTGGATGATAAAGATGACATAAATAATTATATTTCACTTGAAATTGAGGATTATGATGGTTGTCCAAGATATGTGCTTTACGTGTTGAAGGATATAACAATCAACAAATCGCCTTTCTGGATGAGAAACAGAATAATAAAATGTGGAATGAGGCCTATAAATTCTATTGTTGATGTTACTAATTATGTGATGCTTGAACTCGGGCAGCCACTCCATGCATTTGATTACAGGAAATTAAGAGGTAAAAAAATTAGAGTAAGATCAACAGATTCGGAAACTATTTTCAGAAGTCTTGACAGTGAAGACAGAAAACTTGAAAGGGGAGATTTGCTTATCTGCGACGGCGAGGGCCCTGTTGCAATTGCCGGCATAATGGGTGGTGAGAATTCTGAAATTGATTCGGATACGAATATTGTTGCCCTTGAAAGCGCTTTTTTCAATCCTTTCTATATAAGAAGAACAGCCCGAAGATTGGGTCTGAAGTCAGAAGCTTCACTAAGATTTGAAAAAGGTATTGACATTGACAACGTTGATGTAGCTGCCAGAAGAGCAGCCTTACTGATGAATGCTCTTTCAGGAGGGTCGGTTGTTAATGGAAAATGTGAAATATTCAAAAGAAAAGAATTGAGGCAAATTTTCATAAATTATGGAAAAATAAGCGATATCCTCGGGTTGGCCATAGAACATAAAGAAATTGTAAATACTCTGCAATCAATAGAATTGAATGTAGTAAAAGAAGAGGAAAAGGGTTTTTTGGTTTCAGTACCTAATTTCAGACATGACATAAATGAGTACATGGACATTGTTGAAGAGGTTGCCCGCATTCATGGCTATGATTCCATTCCTGAAACAATGCCGGTTTCATCATCCAAAAATCTGATAAGGGATAAAAAAGAGCGGTATTCTACTCTTGCAAAGGATTATTTAAAGTCAGCAGGTTTTTATGAGGTAATTAATTTTTCTTTTTTCTGCATGAAAGATATAGAAAACTTTTTAATTCCTTCAGAAGACAAAAAAACTTCTACTGTAAACATCATAAACCCCATTTCAAAAGATTACGAAATCATGAGGACTTTTCTTGCAGCGGGGTTGCTAAAAAACATTGCGTATAATTTGAACAGAGGCTCAAAAAATTTAAAGTTTTATGAAAAGGGAAAAGTTTTTTTTCATCAGGAAAACAACCTTCCTGTTGAATGTGTAAATGTTTGTTTTGTCCAGACCGGAAGGGAAAGGGATTATTTCTGGAAAGAGAAATATAAAGATTATGACTTTTTTGACATAAAGGGCGTACTGGAAGGTTTAGCCATCTGCTTTGGTTTGGAATTTACTTTTGAAAAAACACTGGAACCTTTCTTGAATACATCCAATGCTGCAGATGTTCTGTTAAACAATGCCAAAATAGGCTGGATTGGAGAAATCAGGGAAGAGGTTTTAAAATCCTACGGGATTGACCAGAAAGTTTATGGCGCTGAATTAAAGTTTGATGAAATTTCAAAAAGCGGTATAATTGAGCCAAAATATAAGCCAATACCGAAATATCCGCAAGTAACAAGAGATTTTTCTTTTTACATGGATGACGAAATGCCTGTGTCAATACTGATTAATAAGATCAAGGAAGTTTCTCCTCTGATACAATCAGTAGGTGTTTTTGACATGTTCAGGAAAGATATGAAAAGCATATCGTTCCGGGTAGTATTTCAGTCCTATAAGGATACGCTTAAGGACGATGACGTTAATTATTTGCAGAATGTTATCATAAATGATCTTACAGCTATACACGGTATTACATTGAGGACTTAAGGAGGATATATGACAAAGTCAGAAATAGTTACAAATGTATATGAAAGACTTGGTCTGTCGAAACGTGAATGTGCAGATTTGGTTGACTTGTTTTTTGAGATTATAAAGGGTAAACTGGCAGAGGGAGAGAATGTTAAGGTTTCGGGTTTTGGCAATTTTATTATAAAACAGAAGAGGTCAAGAAGGGGAAGAAATCCGCAGACCGGTGATGAAATTGAAATAAGTCAGAGAAAAGTTCTGAATTATAGATTGAGCCAGGTTCTAAAAGATGAAATAAACAGTAAATAGACATAATTATGTTAAATATCCCTGACAGGATGTTTTACAGGATAAAAGAGGTATGCAGAATAACCGGTCTGAAACCTCATGTGCTTAGATACTGGGAACAGGAATTCAAAAATATAAAACCTGTAAAAAGCTCTACAGGACAAAGGCTGTACAATAAAAAAGATCTTGATGCCATAATTACGATAAAGAAACTTCTCTATGATAGAAGATTCACTATTGATGGAGCAAAAAAATATATGTCTGACAGGAGCAACATCCTCTATGAAATCAGAAAAGAACTTGCAGAAATAATAGAAATATTACGAGAAAGGAGCTGATTATGAAAAATATTATTTGTATCTGTTTGCTGATCCTTCTTTGTTCCTGTGCCTCAGGCCCGATTCATGTAGCAAAAAATCAGACTGAAAGCATTAAGAGTAATTATGAGGATGCAAAGTTAAAAATGCTTTATGCTGAAAATGAGAGTTTGATGAATGAAATTTACAATAGATTTGCTGCTTTCAACGTTAATTTTTATAAAGAAGGAATAGGTTTTACAGTGCTTAAAGGTGATAAAAATGAAAAGCTTAATTATTTAATGATCAATATAAGACCCACTGAGGTTTTTTTTAATGAAGGAACATCAAAACCGGAACAGAGATTTTCCGATGTACTTCAGATGTACTTTCCGAAATATCTAAATCATGTGAAAAAGAGCGACATCGACAGAAAGGGTATCGATGGATTGGCCATGGGAATCTACTGGCCAGTCAGAGATTATTCTCAATGTAATCAGTACGGAGGCTTTCTGGAATATATCCACGTATATTTTTCAAGAGAAGATGTTATTGATTATCTTGAGAGAAGAAAATTATTTAAAGAAGTGATAAATGATTCTGAAGTTATTACGAGTCTTGAATTACAGCCTGCAAAAACTGTAAGGCCGATGTTTTAATTTTTAATTTCAGTTTGATAATTATAAATAAAAACCCCGTTAGTTGTAACGGGGTTTTTATTTGTGTACTCCGAATTTATTAGAGCTGAATTGCCATGCTGATTCAGATTCAGGTGTCAGACCAACACCCCTTCTAAACAAACCTTCTTTATCCTGATAGCTTATGCTTCTGTCAAGCCCTGTTCAAGGAGCATCCGTTCCTGTTTTGTACCGCTTTTTATTCTGGTATCCAATTCCATGAGCATGTTGATAATAGATATCAATTTTTTTCTTGAAAAGCTTTGACTTGTTTTTGAAAGTTTGAATGCATAATACGGTTTTTGCCAGGGGAGATATATTTTTTTATCAAGAGGTTCCATCTGAATGTTTTCCTTCCATTTGCTGAAAAATTTCGAGAAGGCAGGGTATTCGTGATTAGCTTTCAGGATTTCCTCCATGTCTTTTGCGTGAAGCATCAATCTTGCCTGTTTTACCAAAAAACCTTGAATTCCGAGCATATTCATTCCGTTTGATAGTAGAGTTTCAAGTGAATCCATCATTTCCTTTTTATCTGTCTGCGCTATAGTATCGAATAAATTGAGCAGGTTTTCTTCATGGGCAACAGTAACTATTGCTTTAACGTCACCTGATTTTATTTCTCTCCTGATACCGGTATAGTTTATCAGCTTCATCAGCTCGGATTCTGTCGTTGATTCATCCACGATCATTTCCCTGAATAATTTAAATGCCTTATCTGTCATTACCTTGTTATGTTTTTTAAGTAAAGAGAGCACTCTGTCCCTAAACCTTGTTTCCCTATTCTTTTTAATAACTACAGTCTTGCCTTCAATAGGGTTTCCATTGCCGTATTCTGGTGCTGTGAAATATATGATGATCTGTACCCTGTCTTTGAGCAACATCAAATGTTCTTTTAGTTTTTTCAGAATCTCTATTTCAGGGTCCACAAGTGCAAGCACAATATTGTTATTAATAAAAAGGGTGGATGATGTTTCTATCACCTTGTTTTTTATATCTTTTCTGGAAACAACGATGATTTCAGGATTATCAATTAATGTTTCGGAGACTGTCCTGATGTCTTCTGTTATGTTATCCTTTGTGCCTGTTATATTTATAATTTCACTCATGTGGTACAGAATACTATAAGATGCGGTATTTTTCAATTGACATAAATATACACATCTAATAAGATGCTTTGTATGAAAGATTTCTTCCAGGATATGTTCTTAGATCTCTATGAAAATTTTACAGAGATTTTTCTGAATATCCTTGTTATGGTCATTGTTATGATAGGTGGCTTTATTATAAGCTGGGTTATAAAAAAGCTTTTAAGCAGGCTCCTTATACTTTTTAGATTTGACAGATGGGCAAGTGATATAGGCATAGTTAATTTGCTGGAAAAGGGAGGTGTGAAAACGCTGCCCTCCCTTATAATGAGTAAGATCGTATACTGGATATTTATTGTTGCTTTTTTCTCCTTTGGTTTGAATTTTATTGGTATGTCTCAATTTACTGAATATGCCACAAGAGTTTCAAATGCTCTGCCCCATGTAGTAGTATCCCTGTTTATTATTGTAATGGGTATAATTTTCAGTAATTTCATCAGCAGGGTGATTTATATGACCTGTGAAAATGCAGATATAAAATATGGCGATCTTTTAGCAAAGGGAACAAGAATATTCCTGGTAATAATTACCTTCGGTATTGTATTTGAGTATATAGGAATAGGGAATACAATTATAACAATCAGTTTTCTGATAATATTCGGAGGAATTATCCTTGCTCTTTCCCTTGCCCTTGGTATTGGACTTAGCAATGTAGTTGGTGATTTGATAAGGGAAAGGGTTAAATCAAAGGGAGATAAAAAAAGAGAGTAGCCTAATTGTTCTCCTGAAGATATTTTTTAAACCACTTCACAGACAGCCCTATTGCTTTTTCTCTATGAGATAAATCAGAAAATATGTGGTCAGCCTCTTTTATAATTTCAAGTTCCTTTGGCTTTCCCAAATACTGATATATGGATTTTCCTTCCGAGGAGGGGACTGTTTCGTCTTTTTCTCCATGTATTACTAATGCGCAGGTTATTTTCATTGCTTCAGACAACAAATCATAGGTCTTAAAATCTTCATAAATAGATTCATTAAAATTGACGCCTGATATACTCCCGTCGCCTTCTTTTTCCAGTTTATGTGGTGTTGCCCACAGTGCAGTGCACTTTATTCTTTTATCCTTTGCTGCCTTTAAGATGCAGGTAGAGCCGCCGAAGCTGCTGCCGAGTATACCTATTTTATCCGGATCAACAAGCCTGTGGTTAATAATATATTCTGTAATGGAATCAAGATTTGCGATTCTTTTAGTGAGTGTTGTTTCTTCAATATTTCCGCTGCTTTCTCCACAACCGTGGTAGTCGAACCTGCATGATGCAATCCCGGTCTCGCCAAGGCTGTTTGATAGCGCCATATACTTGGAGCTTTCTTTTGAACTTATAAGCCCGTGGGACAGAATCACGCAGGGGTATTTCCCGATGTTATCAGGAGCAATAAAAATTCCGGAAATCCTGTTATTCAAATCACCTGTTTCAAATTTTTCTGTTATCATTGTCTTTCCTCTTAATAAGTTTGATATGATCAGAAACTTATCCTAATCATTTATTAAAACTTTATTGTCATAGTCAATAACCGGTTTTTCTGCCACAGATAGAATACACTGGGTTTATAAAAGTTTCTATGTCCTGAGTGTAACAACTCCTATTATGCCTCCGGAGAAGAAGACTACATTTGAAAACCATGCAGCAAAAACAGGGGGAAAAATATCAGAATATCCGAAGGATAATGAGATGGAATGAGAAAAAAAGTATAATGCGCCAAGAGATATGCCGGCGAATATACCCCCTGATATGTTTTTTGTTTTCGAATATCTTAAGCCAACAGAAAAAGCAGCGAATACCATGATGAGATTAATAAAGGGAAAAGCCATCTTGTCATAGAGGTCAACGAGATATTTCTGTACATCATGGCCATCTGCCCTGAGCTTGTTTATATAGTTTGAGAGTTCCTGATAGCCCATTTCTTCAGGCGCTTTTTCAGTAATTTTGAATACTGAAGGCGGTTCTCTTATGATATTTTCCAAATGTTCGTATTGTTTCACTGATTTTATACCACTATCATCGAATGTTCTTTCCACCACATCTGTAAATAACCATGAATTATTTTTCCATGTTCCTTCCTTTGCATCAATCCTTTTTTTAATTAAGTAGGAATCTGACATTTCTATTACTGTAAGACCTTTTATTATGTCTTTTTTTACATCGATAGAGTCTATATTGTTAATAACATTATCCCTTTTAAACCATATTCTGCCGTTTTTAAAAAAAACATAGGGTTCCTCTTTTTTAATTTTGATTCTGAAGATGTATTCTGCTTTATTTAAAGTTGTTGGTGTTATCCATTCGGAAAGTATGAATGAAAACGCGATAAATATCATAGAAAGCAGGATAAACGGTTTAATTATTTGAACAGTGCTGATTCCGGATGTCCTGACCACAGCCATTTCATTATCTCTTATCATTAATATGAGAAGAATCAATATTGAAATCAGGAGAGTCAGCGGTAGTATAAGATTAAAATAATAGGGAAATTTCAAGAGTAAATAAACTATGCCAAGAATGAAATTTTTCAGCGATAATGTAAAAACATCCATGTGTTCAAAGAACTCTATTGTTATGAACAGTATAAGCCCTGCCAGTTCAGTGATAAATAATATTTTCAGAACCTTTGAAATCAAATACTTATTTAGCCTTTTCAACGTATTGTCCCCAAAGATATTTAATTTTTTGTGAAATGCCCGTATATTCCTCTGCATTCAATTGTTTTAAAAGATGAAAACTCATTAAAATTATTACAATATTTGGTATGCAGGCAGTTATTATTGCAGGCAGATTAATTGTTTTGCCTATGTTTTCCGTGAATGCCATGAGTATATAATAAAAGACGAATAATAAGAGGCTGTATATGATTCCTGAAATCTTGCCTTCAACCTTACGTCTTGTACCGAGTGGTATCGTCAGAAAAATAAAGGCAAGTGATGAAAAGGGAATTGTGAATTTTTTGTAAATCTCGAGAAAAAGATCGTATTTGTCAGAAGGGCTTGCAGTTAGAGAAGCCTTCCTTAATTCATTGATATCCATTTCATAGGGTCTTTTTCTTAAAGATGTAGCGCCGGGCAACATATTGGCAAGATTGATTGAAAATGAATAATCCTTAAAGGTAAGGTTTCTGTAGGTGTCATTTGTTTTTTCCCACCTGTGCAGACTTCCCTTTTGCAGTTCAAAATAAAGATCCAGTGATAAAGGGTCAAAATTAATATATCCCTTGTCTGCTGATATCATCTGTTTTACATCAATATCTCTGTCATCGGAAATTAAAATTCCTGTAAGAAGCTTGTTTTCTGCATTAACTTTATCAATATATACAATAACACCTGAAATACTGTCGTTGAAAACACCTTCCTTATCATCTACGGATATACCTTTTTTGACAATATTCAATAATGTTTCCCTGAACAGCTCCCCGCTTTTCGGCAGCAGAATGTTTGTGTTTATAAGGCCGGTGATTGTAATTACCGCTGCAACAGCAGCTATCGGATAAAAAAGACACTTCAGGTTTATGCCGCTTGCTTTTAAGGCAAATATTTCATTTTCTGTTGACAGTCTTCCAAGTACAACAATTGTAGACAGAAGAAAAGCCATTGGCAGAGTGAAAGTTAAAAAAGGAGGAGAAGAATAGACAATTAAAAGCGCAATATCCTTTAGATCAACCCCTTTGTTTATTACAAGATCTGCTATTCTTCCCATTTTACTCATTATAAGTATAAAAGTGAGAATGCCGAGAGCCAGACAAAGTATGTATATAAGTTCCCTGAAGAGATATCTGTAGAATTTATTATGCAGATCTTTTGCTAATTGTATTCTGTAATTTAACACGTGTTTAGAGCCTTCCTGATTTAACGCGATTTTTTTATTAATTTGAAGTGCAGTTGTTTTTTTTCAACATCAGCAAGTATTACTTTTACCTGCACAATATCACCTATGCGAAATATTTTTTTTGTTCTTCTTCCGATAAGCCGGAATTTTTCTTCCTGGAAAATATAATAGTCATCATGGAGATCGGTAAGCAGCACCAGCCCTTCAACAAATAAATCAAAGAGTTCAACAAAGAAACCAAAGGAAGTGATGTGAGATATGATGCCATTGTATGATTCACCGGTTTTGTCCTTCATGAAGAGGATTCTTATCCTGTCTTCATCCTCCCTCTCAGCTTCCATTGCAATCTTTTCTCTTTCAGAAAGATGTTCTGCCATATTTTCCAGTTTATCCTGTCTGCAAATGGAAGGTATGCTGTTTATAGTGTTTTTCAGGGATCTGTGACACACAAGATCAGGGTACCTTCTGATGGGCGATGTGAAATGAAGGTAGCAATCAGATGCAAGACCAAAATGACCTTTATTTGAAGATGAATATTTTGCCTGTTTCATTGATTTCAGGAGAACTCTGTTGGCAAGATATTCATAATCAGAACCTTTGACCTGATTAAGGATAGATTGCAAATTCAGGTTGCTTTTCGATACATTCATATCCTTGCCGGAGAGCGCACTTAAAAGCTTTTTGAAGTCATACAATTTTTCCTGATCAGGCGGTTCATGCACTCTGTATATTGCCGGTACGTTGTTTTCAGATAAAAAAGAAGCTACTGCCTCATTTGCTGCAATCATGAACTCTTCAATAATCCTCTGGGAAAGAAGCCTTTCGCTCCTCAAAATGCTTTTAATGCCTCCTTCTATATCGAGAGTTACCTCTGGTTCAGGCAGGTCAAAGTCAAGACTTCCTCTTGCCTCTCTCTTTTTTGCCAGCAATGATGCCAACTCCTCCATCCACTCAAGTTCCGGCATAATGTCCTTGAGTTTTTCTCTTGTTTTTCCATCTTTTTTTACTAAAGCAGTCTCCACCTGATTGTATGTAAGTCTCATCATGCTTTTTATTATTGATTCATGAAAAGAACTTTTAATAATTTCTCCCTTGTTGTTACATTCAAGTCTGACAGTCATAGTCAGTCTGTCTTCGCAGGGGTTCAGGCTGCATATTATGTTTGATAATTTCTTTGGAAGCATGGGTATGACGGATTTCGGGAAGTAAATGCTCGTCCCTCTTTCAAAGGCCTCTACATCAAGAGCTGTGCCAGGCAGAACATAGTGAGAGACATCTGCTATAGAGATATACAGGACATACCCTTTTACTGATTTTTCTATGCACACGG
>CAYSBW010000003.1:44615-104752 GCA_964429485.1 uncultured Syntrophorhabdaceae bacterium | reverse complement strand
GGCCCCGACTTGGAAAGATCAAGCAATGAAGGATGCAGACCTGATTTTCAGCGGTTCCGAGAACATGATGACTGACTTCGTGCGTAAGGATCTTCCAGGACTAATCGACACTTCAACAATCCGAACCCTTTATCTGCGTCCTTCGGCAATTCTAGTCCGTCCAGGTAATCCTAAGGGTATCAAAGGCATTAAGGATCTTGCCAAACCGGGCGTTAAAATTCTTGTGGTTGAAGGGTCCGGACAGATCGGAATGTGGGAGGATGTGGCAGGTCGAACAGGCAGCGTCAAACTTGTTGACGGCATACGCCGCAATATCGGTTTCTTTGCAGCCAATAGCGCCGAAGCAAAGAAGATATGGAGTAGCGATTTGAGCTGTGATGTCTGGCTCATCTGGACTATCTGGCAGAAGGAGAGCCCTGCTTCTGCCGACCTTGTCAACATTGAGCCTGAAAACACGATTTATCGATCATGCGGTATTGCACTAACAAGTCGATCAGAGCAAAAGGCATTGGCTAAGGAGTTTGCCGATTTTCTGCAGTCGACTGAAGGGAAAGAGGTTTTTGTTAAATGGGGCTGGATTGCTCCTTAGATGTCAAATTACCATTTATACTATCAGGGATAATTTTATGCAGTTCTGTGGCTGGATTGCTCCTTAGATGTCAAATTACCCCATTTTCTCGATTTGGGAGGGATCCTTTTGCCATACCTGTTTGACACAACAATTCGCTAAAGAGGGATGCGGCAATAGACCGCCGCCCCTCTTACCTTGATCGTTATGCACTTTGAAATATCATGGTCTCCGGAGTATCAATACTGTGACCTATCAAAGTGTCTGACCACCGAGTCGGTTCTGCCAGCTGGCCGGAAAGGTGATCAGATGGTCTCCCCGAAACATAGGAGTAACCGGTCTGGATTGGCCAAATGATTGGTGCTGTATAGATCAAAGTGCATAGCAGGCTCTAAAGAGTTATATTTTTAGAAATCGAGGAGAGAAATTTGAAACTACACTGACAATTGATTTGCTTCAAAAAGAAGCAAGATACTTTTCTGAGATTGAAGCAAAACATAAAGAACCGAGTCTTTTTGGTGTGACCGATGGGAAAGCTGTAGGGACATATCTCGAACATAAGTCTGGGCCTTGGAACGGGATATACACTGGAACGCTGGTCACTGTCCGAGCAGGAGTGGGCAAAAAATAAGGGACTCCAATACTGGAAAATGGGTCATCCAAAGCATCACGCCTCAGAAGAAGCCGGACAATACGGTATGCTCATAAATCTGATGTACAACCGTGACGCCCAGTGCCACTCGCATACAAATTTTATCCGTAACGGACTGCCGCTGCATATGCAGAAAAATCTTTGCGGCAGAGATCTGGGGCGCTCCTGAAGCTGTTGATGGTGTCGGAGATTACAAACCCATGCACCGGTCAAAGGCAAGGATGGCCAAATGGGCTCTCCTTCGTAAGGAACTTCATGATTCGCTTTCCCTTTGCAAATGGATGGGACCCTGGGTGGCATCTCCACTCAAGGAACGCGCCTATAGAGGTGATAATTCTATTAAATCAATGCTTTACAGTCTTGCTACCGGTGACAACAAGGACCGGGAGGAACTGGATAAGGCTACGGAACGCATTTTTCTTTTTCATAGAGCCCTGACGATCCGTGGCATGAAAACAATGGAAATGCGTATCCAACGTTACAAGATTACGGAATGGGTTTTTGCTGATAAAACAGGCAAACCTCCTTTTACAAAAGGCGCAACTCATCTGGACAGAAAAGATGCTCAGATTGCCATTGATATGTTTTACAATGAACTGGGCTGGGACAGAGCAACCGGAGCGCCCACCGGCGAAACATACCGAAAATTCGGTCTGAATAGCAAGGCGGACATGTTGTCTAAAGAAAACCTTGTACCGGCATGAAAGTACAGAAATGATGGAAAGCTCACAAAAAAGTGACGGCAAAGAGCACAAAAATAATACGGCGGAAAAAGCTGCGGCGGTAATCCGGGAAAGAAGTGCAAGTACAGAACTCATTACTGAAGACGAAATCCTTAGATTATTGAAAGATGAACATTTCTTGCCGCTGGATGCGAATCGGACAGGTAAAGACTTGGTAGCAATTCTCATGCAACTGATTCAGGAAAATGAGGATCTGCATAAACTTTCTCGAGCGGACTCTCAATATTACTTATTCCTCCCGCAATATGACCGGGGCTTATGCAAAGATTCTGCTCAACAGGCTGGATGGCCCCCTGCGGCTCATTGCAGAAACTGTCCGTCAAAATACCTGTACATATCAGAGGCCTGTACAGATTGACATTTTTACGAAAGCGCCTTTTGATCTTGCATATGATCAGGTTCTATTCTGTCTGGAGACAATGGCCGCAACGGAAGACTATGATGATATCGCAGCGACTTCAACTTCAGCATCCGGGATATATCTATCCCACATTACACCTGGAGATGGAATATGCAGTGATGCTTGCCGAATGGCTTGATGTCGGCCAATCTGGCAACCCCTGACACGGACAAAGAAACACAGCCTAAAACGTCGAGGAATATAATGCTATATGCAAGGTTTTGTTTAATAATTTTTCTATTACCCCGATATTTTTTTCTCCTCTGTTTTTTTGTAAAAAGCTTCATGATATTATTAAATTATAAACTCATCTGGGCTCCCCTCTCTAATTTGATAAATTCACAAGTTCAATTACTGTGATCTCTGGTGGAGAAAAAAGCCTGATCGGGGGACCCCATGTTCCAGAACCTCTGCTCACATAAAGGCTTGAAGTATCCGATAATTTGAAAAATCCATTCTGCATGGGAAAAACGAGCTTTGTAACAAAATTGAAAGGAAAGATTTGACCTTTATGTGTATGTCCTGAAAGTTGCAAATCAAACAATTCAAGGGACATTGGATTGATAACAGGTTTATGTTTTAAAAGTATTGTAAACAAACTGTTTTTGATATTGGAAAGAACTAAAGTCTCTGGTAATCCATCATTTTTCTGTCTTGACGAAATATCATCAACACCTGCAATATTTATAATTCCACCAGCAACAATGCTTTTACCTCTAAGAACCACGAACCCGGCTTTTTTCATAAAATCAATTGATATTTCAATTCCTGCATAAAACTCGTGATTACCTGTAACTGCAAATTTGCCATAAACAGGTTTTATATTTTTTAGAGGAAGTATAAGTTCATCGAGATGATTAATTTGACCGTCTACAATATCCCCTGTTGAAACAAGCATGTCAGGATTTATTATTTTAATTTTATCTGTAATTTTTACCAATCTTTTTTTTCCGACAATAAGCCCAAGATGTAAATCAGAAATTTGCACTATTTTTAATTTCTGTATTTCCTTTGGCATTTTATCCGTTTTTATAATCAAATGTTCTGTTTGGATCTGCCCTGCCTCATAATATCCATAAACCACTGCTGAGACTGAAAATATTAAAGGCAAAAGAAAATGATATTTAGGCGTGTTGAGTATTGGTAAAAAATTTTTTTTGAATATACCACCTGCAAGATATACTGAAAGCCTGTAAAAATCAATTAACAGTGAAAAACAAAAAAACAGAGACAAAACTGCCATCCAGGTATAACCTGCATATGCTGCAAATCCGGCAAAAACTTCATATCCTGCATTTTCAGAAATTCTCACAATTACCGGGACAAAAATCATTAGAATCATGATTATTGCAAGGCTTATGCTTGTTTTTATACTGAAATCAAAAGCACGTTTTGCTTTCAGATAAACGTAACAATGCATAAGACCGTACAAAACAAAATAAATAGTCAGAATTAAATTCATAGCAGTATTAAATAGATTTCATTCATAGATTATAGGCAAGATTTGAAACTACAGTGAGCAATATTTGTGTTGTTGTCTATTCAGGGATAACCTCTATAAGCTGAATCTCAAAAATAAGTTCTTTTCCGGCAAGAGGGTGGTTCATATCAAGGCATACAAATGTTTCATCGACCTCTATTATCCTGGCCTTCATTACTTCTCCATCAGGAGAGCTTATCTCCAATATCATTCCAACTTCCGGTTTGATACTGGATGGTATTCTCGACCTATCAATAGAGTCCACAAGCTCTTCTCTGTGCGGACCATAAGCTTCCTCCGGTGGAATTGAAACTGTTTTTTTATCACCTTCGTACATTCCTATTATGCCACTTTCAAATCCCGGAATAATTACTCCATATCCTATTTTAAACTCCAGGGGTTGTTTATCTAACGATGAATCGAAAACAGAACCATCTTTTAATGACCCTGTATAATGCACTTTCACAAGGTCATTTGTTTTTGCCTGTCGCATTCTTTCTCCCTTACAATACTGTGATACTGAAATCTGTTGAATATCAAAATTGATGAAATTAATATCTCCTGCTAAAACCTCCGCCCCTTCCGCCTCTGGGCTTGTCTCTCTGGGGGCGTGCATCTTCAACAGTAATTGACCTTCCCATGAACTGGGTCCCTCCTATGTCTTTTTTTGCTTTTTCCGCTTCAACCTGGGTTCCCATTTCAACAAATCCAAAACCTTTTCCTTCAATAACTTTAACTTCCTTTACTTCTCCAGAACCTGAAAACAATTCCTTGAGCTGCTCACTCGTTACGGAGTAACTTAAATTTCCAACATAAAGTTTGCCACCCTGCATTATATCCTCCTTATTTTTCTTTTTATGCTCCTTGTGGAGATAGAGACAGGGAAGCTTGCCTACTCCATATCGAAACACCATGGTATAAAAACCACAATAAGTATAATAAATTAATTGTTGTTAAAAAGAAAGTCTTTATACATATTTTTTTGCAATAACTTGTCATTGTATGATAAAGTTACGATGTTGTGTTTCAGTCATTGCTACCCACATCCATAAGTATAAAACAGGAAAAACGTGTAGACTGATTTACGGCGATAATAATTATTAGGAAAAGGGTCAGATGGAAAATACTGATATCACCACCAAAAAACAATTATTACCACAATTAACAATCAAAGGCAAAACAACGGAAGTGCCCATCATACAGGGAGGAATGGGTGTAGGCGTCTCCCTTTCACCTCTCGCAGGAGCAGTTGCAAAAGAAGGTGGTACAGGCATCATCTCAAGTGCAGCCATTGATAGAATCGTGTCGAAAAGATCCGGCAAGCCTGTAAATACTTACGACGCAGCCTATGAAGAAATATCAATTGCAAAGACAAAAACAGGTGCTGTGGGTATTAATATCATGGTTGCCCTTCAGAGAGATTACGAGGCATCTGTTCTAGGAGCTATAGATGCACATGCTGATGTGATCATATCCGGTGCAGGTCTACCGTTAAACCTCCCGACTATTAAAGATCCCGGTGAGACTGCTCTCATTCCAATTGTCTCATCGCCAAGAGCACTTGAATTAATATGCAAAAGATGGGAAAGAACCGGCTACAGACCTGATGCTGTTGTCCTTGAAGGACCACTTGCAGGCGGACATCTCGGATTTAGGTTCGATCAGCTGAATGTTGAATCAAACAAATTGGAAAACCTCTTTCCCCTTGTAAAGGAAGTTGCATTAAAACATGGAGGATTCCCTGTGATTGTTGCAGGAGGTATTTACAACCATGAGGATATTGTTAAATTTATAAAGATGGGCGCTGATGGAGTTCAAATGGGAACCCGTTTTCTTGTAACTGAGGAAAGCAGCGCAACTCCAGAGTATAAAATGGCTGTTATTAACGCAAAAAAAGAAGATATACTGATTGTGGAGGAACCGGGTTCTCCCTGTGGGCTTCCCTTTGTAGTAATTAATAGCTCGCCCATGTTCCAGTCTACACTGCATGGAAACAGGAAAGTAAAATGTGATAAAGGATATGTTCTTACAAAAGATAGAAACGGTCAGTTCACACAGTGCAATGCAAAAAACGATCATAGAAAATATTTCTGCATCTGTAATGGGCTTCTTGGTTCTGCAGGTATTTGTCCTGAAGAGGAATCGCTGTATACTGTAGGTTCAAACGGTTACAGAATAGATAAAATTACAAAAGTGAAAGAATTGATGAACGAGCTTAAGGGCTTCAACTGACAATATCAGCCATAACTAAAAAAATTTGAAGTAAAACTATGTCTTGTTTATCAATATTTGCCTGTTTAATATCTCCAATATTATCGGAAACAAATTTTTGTAAGAATTGAAAGTATGTTTGATATCATCAATAATTTAAATATATGGACCGTTCTCAAATGGGTTGCTATTGTCCTTATTGCCGGTTTTATAGGTCAGTTTGGCAAAAGCACAGCCCAAGCCATCATCTCAAGGGTCCGAATTGCAAGAACAAAAAAACAAGAAGCAGAAGACGCTATAGCAAAGAACACTGAATTATCCGGTAAAGCCCATTCAAAGTCGGCAGAAACTGATTCTGATATAACAAATATATCCTCCAAATCTGCAATTACAAAAACGTCAATTCCGGATAAAAAAATTGCAAAAGCCCTTGCCAAACAAGCCAAAAAAATTGCCAAACAGATCAAGAAAGGGGTATAGAAAGAAATCCTGATCGGCATCACTTTTTAGAATGATCATTTATTGCTTTGATAGTATAATACGCGCATCAGCTACAACACATCTGGAGGCGTTGCATATTAACGGGTTTATATCCACTGATTCCACATCATTTCCAAATTCCATAACAAAATTTGAAAATGCCATAAGTGTCTTTTTAAGCTCATCGGCATTCACACCATCTGCACCACGATATCCTTTTAAAAGAGGTTGTGCCACAAGAGAGGCTATCATGGATTCCGCATCTTTTTCGCGGAGAGGTGCCATACGGAGAGATATATCCTTATATATCTCAACACCAGTTCCTCCCATACCAAGAAGAACAACGGGTCCAAATTGCTGGTCCAATTTCATACCCATAATCATCTCGATGCCTTTAAATTGTTCTTCTACAAGGATACCCTGAAACCCGATAATCTTATTCATCCTTGAAAAGATTTCTCTAAGTTCCTTTTCATTCCCTATTCCTAAAGCCACTCCCGAAACATCTGATTTATGAATCACATCAGGTGAAACAACTTTAGCTACAACAGGGTATTTAATCTCACCGACAAAGCGTATTGCTTCGTCTGGATCCGGAGTAAAGAGGAATCTTAATACATCCAATCCTGCAAGTTGGAGAAGTTTCTTTGCTTGAGGCTCCATAACCCAGCCATACTTTTTAGCCATGGAAAAAACTTCGCTCATATTATTTTTCAGCATGATTTATATCTCCTCATGGCTTCAGCCATATGTATTGCATCTTCAATAGAATCAGCAACAGGAGTTTTATTCAACATAAAACCCTCCACGAGCATGGCATATTTATCCACATGGGGCACATAAGCAACAATGGGCTTACCTTCATGCTGATACAAGAGACTTAATTGTGCCCCGAGA
Organism: uncultured Syntrophorhabdaceae bacterium; assembly: GCA_964429485.1. Classification (GTDB taxonomy): domain Bacteria; phylum Desulfobacterota; class Syntrophorhabdia; order Syntrophorhabdales; family Syntrophorhabdaceae; genus JAPLKB01. The sequence goes on along the minus strand of CAYSBW010000003.1, from coordinate 97,321 downwards.
TCCATTGTTATTCGAGGTAAGTAAGGAAGGAGAAGCACTATGATGCAATCTATTTCTGTATCGTCAACTTTACTTATCGAGCGCACTACAGCCATGAAATCATCGTCCACTGCACTTCCTGTAAGATCTATAGGATTGGTAAAAGATGCAATATCCCGAATATTCGATGAAACCAGTCCATATAATTCTTCCTGAACAGATCTGTTCAAAGTCGGTACAGACAATCCATGAGCAAAACAGGCATCCGTTGCCAGGGCGCCATGGCCACCGCTGCCTGTAATAATTGCAATCCTTCCCTGAATAGATCTTTTATAACAGGTCAATGCCTCTGCAAAAGCTACCATTTCATGTTCATCTTTTGCTTCAACAATTCCATATTGCATCATAACCGAAGAAAATACTTCATAATCTCCAGCCATTGATGCTGTGTGGCTTTTTACTGCCGTTGTTCCTGCAAGAGTTTTGCCTGATTTAAGGACTATAACCGGTTTCCCACACTCTGCAGCTGCAAGAACAAAATCACGACCTTCGTTTTCGTCAAAACCTTCTAAATAAAAAGTGATAACATCTGTATCCGGGTCATCCCTGAAATACTGGAGCATGTCCATTTCCCTGATCATAGCCTTATTCCCTATGCTGACAGCAAGTGACAAACCAACTCCTTCAGCAGAACTCTTCAGCATGTGATCTACAAGAATACCACCACTCTGACTAACCATGGCAACTCTTCCCTTATCCGGGATAACAAGCCTTTCACCGGGTATAAAGAATGTATCCATCCTGTCAGGAGAAAAGATACCAAGACAATTGGGACCTATGATCGGAAAATCGGATTTTTTTGCTATTGATACAATTTTATCCTGTAATTCAGTCCCACCTGTTTCTGCAAATCCTCCTGCAACAATGACAGCTCCCCCTGCATCCGCCTCAATACAGTCTGAGACTATTGAAGGAACAATCTCTGCCTTAGTGGCAATAATTACAATATCCATCTTTTCGGGAATATCCTGCACTTTTTTATAAACTGTCTCCCCTCGAAGTATGCCACCCCTGCCATTAACTCCAAAAACCTTTACGGGGTAGCGCAGACGGTTTTTATTGTATACAACGTTAGCCAGATTTGAATCATTGCTAAGTGATACACCTACTACAGCCATGGTTTGAGGCTTGAACAACCGGTTAAGATTCACAGCAACCCCCTTGGATTTTATTTCAATATTATAACAAGCTACCATAACATTATGTTTCGCTGTTGTCCATCTGTCCTTTTGGATTTTTGTAATATATTAATCTCCAAATAAACATTATCCTGATATCTCAATAATTTCAAATTAATATCCAATGTTGATAAAAGTAGAGTTGATGATGAACAAAAAATCATTGTATAATGAAAAACGGAGGATTTATGAAACCTAAGGTATACATTACGAGAAAAATTCCTGAACAGGGTATTAAACTAATTGCTGAATTTTGCGATATCTCGATTCCTCCCGAAGAAATACTACCGGATGAAAAAGAGATTATAAAAAATATCAGGGACAAAGATGCTATCCTCTGTCTACTTTCAGACAAAATCAGCAAAAAAATAATGGATTCTGCTCCTGCACTGAAGGTGATCAGTACCATGAGTGCAGGCTTTGAACATATAGATACAGATGAGGCCACAAAAAGGGGCATCTATATCGGTTATACACCGGATATATTAACTGATGCAACTGCTGATCTTGCCTTTGCTCTCCTTCTAAGCGCATCAAGAAGAATAGTTGAAGCAGACAGTTTCGTCAGGACACTAAAATGGAAAATCGCTTGGTCGCCTGAATTGTTGCTCGGCCAGAGTCTCTGTAGAAGTGTACTCGGGATTATCGGTCTTGGAAGAATTGGTACAGGTATGGCTAAGAGAGCACATGGTTTTGGCATGAAAGTTATATATAACAAGAAAAAAAGATTGTCTCCGGAAAAAGAAAAGGAGCTCCACGTTGAATACAGATCTCTTGAAAACCTTATTATGGAATCTGATTTTGTGAGCCTCCATGTACCCCTTACAAAAGAAACTTATCACATGATAGATAAAAAAATGCTTAAAATGATGAAAAGGAGTTCCATCCTTATCAATACTGCGAGAGGATCAATAGTAGATGAATCAGCCCTTACATACGCCCTGAAAGAAAACTGGATTGCCGGAGCAGGTCTTGACGTTTTTGAAAAAGAACCAATCGAAACAGACAACCCTCTTCTTAAGATGAAAAATACTGTAGTGCTGCCCCATATAGGCAGTGCTGACAAAAAAACACGGGGTAATATGTCTGAAATTGCCGCAAAGAATCTGCTTGCAGTATTGTCAGGACAACCCCCCCTGCACTGGCTTAATCCTGAAGTGGAAAAGATAAAAGCATTTGAAAAGGTTAAGATGATTTGAAGATCCAGGTTACCGGTTACAAGAAAGTTTTACTTGTATATATAGTATAGGTTGGCCTGCACAGCGAAGTGTAATTTCCGCCACATCCTCACTGACACCAGAGGATACTCAAAAACACCGAACAACGTCGTTCAAAAAAGTCAAAGCACAAAGACAAAATAAAAAAGTATTTTATTCCTTTTAAGAATCTGGCTGGATTGGACTCTCTTTGTTTGGTAAATCTGAAAATTTCAAGATCTGTTAATTATTTGTTATTTTTAAAAGGTAGAAATAAACAATTCAATGGAGGCCGGGATGAATGAAAAAATCATGATCATTAAGCACATAGAAAACGAAGGTCCGGGACTCATTGAAAGTATTTTTATTAAAAAAGGATGGGAAATGAAAACCATTGAATTATTCAGAGGCGAAACTTTCCCGGAAGGGCTCGACAATACAATGGCAGTGATTTCGTTAGGCGGACCAATGTGTGCCAATAATATAGAGGAGTTTCCTTTTCTGCAGGACGAAATTTCATTCATCAACAGAGTACTCAAGGAAGAAATGCCCTTTCTCGGTATTTGTCTCGGCGCCCAACTTCTCGCAAAAACCTGTGGCGGCAGAGTTTTTAAAGCATCTAAGCCGGAAGTCGGATGGCACAGCATTGAGATATCTGAAGAAGGGCAAAAAGATATATTATTTCAAGATATTTCAAATAATATGGGAGTATTTCAGTGGCATCAGGATACCTTTACAATGCCCAGAGAAGGAATACATCTTGCCCGTTCCAGTGCTTGCAAAAACCAAGCCTTCAGGGTCGGAAACAATGCCTATGGCCTGCAGTTTCACATTGAAGCAACTGAAGGTATGGTAAATTCCTGGATGACGGGAAATATTGAAAAAAAGTTTAACCCTGGAAAGATAATCAGTGATACTTCAGTAAAAATAGAACAGTTCCTGTCTCAGTACGAAAAGATATTAAAAAATTTTATACGAATCATAGAATCTTATTTAAGATATAAAAAAATACTGAATCAGTACATTGAAATCAATAAGGAATCTACAAAGAAGAAGCAGATTTTGTGGTGGGAAATGGAAGAAATTCATTTCGATCTGACTATGAATAAGGCATAAGAATAAAAACGTAAAATATATTGGAGCATAATTATATGTGTCGTTTAATAGCTATAACATCTGAAAACTATATCAGCCCCATGGATGCTGTTTCTGCCCTTGAAACTATGAAAGAAGGACATGATGGTTCAGGAATGGGGCTTATTTTAAAAAATCTTGGTGGCGAACTCAAAGATCTTAAAGACTATCCGGCAATGTCCGGTATCTGTTCCCACGAGGGTTTGCATAAACTTGACGACTATATGGCCCGGAATGGATTTAAGATTGTCCATGAATGGAGGCCGACATTGAGACCACTGACCGGTATCAAGAAAAGGGACAACTATTTTGTAAAATTCTATGAATACCCGGAGGAATATAATGGAAAGCTTCTCCATGAACGCGAAGACATCCTGATGAAAACTCGTCTGCATCTAAAAGAAATGGGAAAACAGGATAACTCAATTGTTATTTTTTCATTCTATCCTGATGTACTCATGCTCAAAGAGGTGGGCGACCCTATGCAACTTGCTGAATTTTTTGGTCTTATACATTCTTCTCTTACAGCAAAAATAGTTTTTGCCCAGGGAAGACAAAATACGAATTATGCTATCAATCTTTACGCATGTCATCCTTTTTTTATTGAAGGATTTTGCACTATGACAAATGGTGAGAATACGGCCTTTAATCCCATAAGAGAATTCCTTACAAGCAGGAGATTCCCCGGCTATACAAGTTACAGCAGTGATAGTGAAGTCTTTACTCATATTCTTCATTATGCAGTAAGACAGTTGAAATATCCTCTCATATATTATAAAGATATTATTACCCCACTTGCAAACACTGAGATCTCGGAAAGGCCGGACAGAGATGTGCTTTCATTAATGAAAGCCTCTCTCAGACCTCTTTGCATTGACGGACCCAATTGTGTAATCGGATTTACACCGGACGGAACATGCTTCATGGTACAAGATTCAAAAAAACTGAGACCTGGCGTTGCAGGTGGCAGAAAGGGCATGGTAGCCATGTCTTCGGAAGAATGCGGGCTTGACAGAATTATTCCTGAAAGAGATCATTCAATAGATATTTTTCCAATGAAATACGATATGCTTATAATTGCACCTGAGGCAAAGGAGATTAAAGTATGGAATCAGCTTCAAGGTTGGACCACAACCATCAATTGACAGTAAGGGATTTGCCCTATATCATAAAATGGCATGAAGACAAATGCAAAAGATGTGGCAGATGCACTGCGATATGCCCTGTCGGCGCTATTAATCCCAGCGTAAACCTTCGCAGAACAATCCTTTCAGAAGGTTTTTTACCTGAACCTAAAATTGAAAGGAAGGCTGTTACAGTTATCTCACAGTCAATAAATATCGAACAGGCATGCACAGGATGCGGTATGTGTACCCTTGTGTGCCCCAATGATGCAGTAGAAATTGAATATAATCCCCAGCATAAATTTCTCTTTCACAAAAATGCCAAGGGCTATCCTTACAGAAGAGGCGGCAGACGCAACGACCCTGAAACAGGCACACTTGATCATCTAAAGTTCACAAGAATATCAATGCTTACCGACCCTGCCCTTGATGCGGGAAGGCATGAGTTCAGAATCAGGACATATATCGGTAGAATCCCGGCAGCAGAAAAACTTCCTTTTGCAACAGTCAATGGAAAACTTGAATTAGATAAATCCTACGCAAAATTTATACCACCAATAAGGGAAATATATCCCGTGATGATCGGAAGTATGTCAATCGGAGCTTTGTCACCCACCATGTGGGAAGGTCTTGCAATGGGTGTCACATATCTCAATGAAGTGGAAAAAATGCCTGTTGTCATGGCTTCAGGAGAAGGAGGCATGCCTAAAAGACTTCTCAAATCCAGGTTCATAAAATATTTTATTCTTCAGATAGCATCAGGTTATTTCGGGTGGGATGAAATCCTCAGAGCAGTTCCTCACATGGTGGAAGACCCATGTGCCATAGAAATCAAGTATGGTCAAGGAGCCAAACCTGGAGACGGAGGGTTGTTAATGGCAAAGAAAGTATCAAAGCTTATTGCTCAAATAAGGGGTGTACCACAGGGGGTGGATCTACCTTCACCACCAACTCACCAAACCCAGTATTCAATAGAAGAATCAGTAGCAAAAATGGTACAGTCAATGTCAATGGCCTGGGGATTCAGGGTACCTGTATATCCCAAAATATCAGGTACAAGGACCGTCAAGGCAGTTCTCAACAATGTTGTAAGAAACCCCTATACAGCAGCTCTTTCAATAGACGGTGAGGATGGTGGTACCGGAGCTGCATATAATGTATCAATGGATAAAATGGGTCATCCTATTGCATCAAATATCAGAGATTGTTATCTTGATCTTGTAAAACAGGGTAAACAGAATGAGCTGCCCTTGATTGCAGCAGGAGGTATAGGAAAAAAAGGAAATCTTGCAGCAAATGCAGCGGCCCTTATCATGCTTGGCGCATCAGCCGTTTCAGTTGGAAAATATATTATGCAGGCAGCAGCCGGGTGTTTAGGTGACGAATATAATCGTTGTAATATATGCAATACTGGAAAATGCCCGCGCGGAATTACTACGCAGGACCCGAAACTATACAGAAGACTTGATCCGGACAGAGTGGCTGAACGACTTGTAGAAATTTTCAAGTCCCTTGATATGGAGCTGAAAAAAATTTTTGCCCCTATGGGACGGAGTACAGAACTGCCCATAGGCATGTCGGATGGTATATGCGCAGATGATATTGCAGTAGCAGAACGCCTGCACATAGGATTTGTCTGTTAAAAAAAGCAAGAGAGAGAAGACTCATATGCGTAAAATGATAATTGGAAATATAAATGGCGTTCGAATTTCGTCAAAGGCTTTAGAAGAAGAAATAAAGGAAGCGATTAAAGATGGTGTCAGAGAATTTAATATCATTGCCGACGGGCAGCAGGGCATTGGCGGCAGGCTTTGGGGAATTAACGACAAGGTCAGTATTGTTGTAGAAGGACCTGTAGGGCAAAGGCTTGGGGGTATGGGCGTAGCAGGAACTGAAATTATCGTTAAAGGGAGTGTTTCAGACGACGCAGGCTGGCTCAACTGCGGAGCACGAATAACAGTTTTAGGAGATGTAACAAACGGAGCTCACAACGCAGCTGCCCAGGGTATTTTGTACGTCCAGGGAGGCGGTGGATCCCGTTGCGATACAATAACCAAATGTAATCCAGGCTTCGACCCTCCCCAATCATGGTATTTCAGGGATGTGGGCGATGCCTTCGCAGAATTCAAAACAGGGGGCATTTCGGTTGTATGCGGAGTTAATCCGAGAAATAAAAAAAGTATACTCGGTTACCGTCCCTGTGTAGGCATGGTCGGAGGCATTGTTTATTTCAGAGGGCCTGTAGAGGGTTTCAGCAATGAGGATGTAAAACTTCTTGACCTGTCACAACAGGACTGGCAGTGGCTTACCATAAATATGATGCCTTTCCTCGAGTCTATTCATCGGATGGAATATTACAACGAACTTACCTGCTCCTGCGAAAAATGGAAAAAGCTTATCCCCTATACATCTAAAGAAAAAGAAGAGAAGCCAATTTTTCCTGTTTCCATAGAAGAATTCAGAATATCATTCTGGGAAAATAATGTTGGAAAGGGAGGTATTTTTTCAGAATATGTTAATCATCCCGGAGATGTTCTACCTTACATAACAACCGGTATAGACAGGCGTTATAGACCTGTATGGAATAATAAAGCCTATACTCCACCCTGTGAGTTCGCCTGCCCCAGCAATATTCCTACTTGGAAACGTGCTCAGCTTATTCGATCCGGCAAAATAGAGGAAGCCCTGGAGCTTGTTCTTCAGTATAGTCCTTTGCCTGCTACGGTGTGCGGTGAAATATGCGCTCATCTCTGCATGAATGAATGTACGCGGTCAGTAATTGACAGGCCACTGAATACTGAATTTTTCGGAAAGGAAAGTCTCTCTCTTAAAACTCCTCCTGTGCCAGAAAAAAAGAACGGCAAAAAAGTTGCAGTAATAGGAGGTGGAGCAGGGGGGCTTTCTGCTGCATGGCAGCTCGTTCTTAAAGGTTACGAGGTAAATATTTTTGAAGCAGAAAAAAACATAGGAGGAAAATTACAATACTTCATCCCACAGACAAGACTGCCAAGGCAAATACTCGAAAAAGAACTGGAAAGAATCAAAAACACAGGAATTAATATTCAAACAGAAATGTCTGTTAACAGGAAAATTTTTGACAAAATATATAAAGGGCATGATGCGGTTGTAGTAGCCTGTGGAACTCATAAACCAAGGAAATTACCTGTAAAAGGAAGGGAGGATATTCTTGCAGCCTATGATTTTTTGAAAAACATAAATACAGACGGAGGATTGGATTTATCAGGACAGGACATCATTGTCATAGGTTCCGGCAACGTAGGTATGGATGTTGCCGCTCAAGCCTACATATTCGGTGCAAAAAATGTGACAGCAATAGATATACAGAAACCGGCGGCCTTCGGTAAAGAGCTTGAGATTGCCAGATCTCTCGGAACGAAAGTTATATGGCCTAAATCTGTAAGCAAATATGATAGAAAAAACCGGACATTATATTTTACTGACGGGTCAGTTCTTCATGCAGATATGGTAATTGCAGCGATAGGTGACACTCCCGTTACAGACTTTCTTCCTATAACAGTTCACACCAGCTTTGATGGATGGATCGAAGCAGACGGGTCAGGGCACACATCAGATCCTAAAATCTTTGCTGTTGGAGATGCAGTAACTCCAGGCCTTGTAACCCATGCAATCGGGCACGGTAAGAAAGCTGCCGAGGCTATTCATTCTTTTCTTTCCGGAGCACCCTATGAATACCCTGATATCAAAAAAATTACTCCAAAAAACAGAATCAAAACTGCATATTACGAAAACTGTACTCATGAAAAAACTAATATTGAGTCCGAGGCAGACCGCTGCATGTCCTGTAGCAGGTGCAGGGACTGCCATATATGTGAAATTACATGTTACTATGGTGCAATCAGCAGAAAGGAAACCGGGGATGGCACATATGAATACTTGGTTGACGATAAGCTTTGCATAGGTTGCGGTTTCTGTGCAGGCGTATGTCCGTGCGGAATATGGGAAATGATTGAAACATGAATCCACCGATTCTGGCAAGTACAGGAATAAACAGTCTTGATGAAGTTCTTGGCGGATTGCAAATGGGTGACAATGTTGTCTGGCAGGTTGACAATATTTCAGTATACAAACATTATGTAACACCCTATGTCATAAAGGCTGTCGAGAACGGAAAAAAGGTAATATACATGAGGTTTGCTGACCACGAACCTCTTGTTGAAGAAGCTTCGAATGTAATAATATACAATCTTGACGCTCGGAGCGGTTTTGAATCCTTCACAACTCAGACATACAATATAGCAACAGTAGAAGGAAGGGATGTTTTTTATGTCTTTGATTGCCTTTCTTATTTATTGACTGCATGGGCTACCGATCTTATGATCGGCAATTTTTTTGTTGTTGTCTGTCCCTATCTTTTCGAACTTAATACTCTGGCATACTTTTCAATTATGCGTTACAACCACTCTTTCAAGACAGTGGCCCGCATACGTGAAACCACACAGATACTGCTTGAAACTTATAACCATGAAGAACATTACTGCATTCACCCCCTAAAAGTTCTAAACCGTTACTCACCTACCATGTTCCTACCCCATATAGAGGAAAATGCAATCCTTGTCCCTGTCGTGGACAGTTTCGATGCAGCAAAACTATTTTCTGATCTTTCAAAAAGAGAACAAACCAGTGTCCGTCGCCAGCTTGATTACTGGGACAAACTTTTCTTAAAAGCAGAAACTCTTCTAAACAAACCTGATAATGACATTGAAAAGCAACAAATGGTTGATGAACTGTGCCGCATTATGGTGGGTAGAGAAAAAAAGATATTATCTCTTGCAAGAGAGGTGTTCTCACTTGAAGATCTTCTTAATATAAAATCCCGTATTATTGGAACAGGCTTTATAGGCGGGAAAACAGTGGGCATGCTTATTGCGAGAAAAATTCTCGACAAGGAAGAATGGATAAACTGGGATGATTATCTTGAACAGCATGACTCATTCTATATAGGATCAGATATCTATTATACTTACATTGTTCAGAATGGTCTATGGAAGTTACGCATGGAACAGAAAACAAAGGAAGGATATTTTGAGGCAGGGGAGAAACTCCGCAAAAAAATGCTCAAAGGTAGCTTCCCGGATGAAATTAAAGAACAGTTTCAACAAGTTATAGAATATTTCGGTCAGTCTCCAATTATCATACGTTCCAGCAGTCTTCTGGAAGATGCCTTTGGAAATGCGTTTGCCGGAAAATATGAAAGTATCTTTTCTGTAAATCAGGGTTCACCTGAAAAACGCTATGCTGATTTTGTCGAGTCAGTAAGGACGGTATTTGCCAGTACAATGAATGAAGACGCACTTACTTATCGCTTGCAGAGAGGCCTGGACCAACAGGATGAACAGATGGCCCTGCTTGTTCAGAGGGTATCAGGTTCACATCGAAAACAATATTTTTTTCCTGATGTTGCCGGTGTGGGTGTTTCCTATAACACATTTACATGGAAGGAAGGTATGGACCCTAAGGCTGGTATGTTAAGGCTTGTTCTGGGTCTTGGAACACGAGCTGTAAATCGCGTTGAGAATGATTACCCGCGGATTGTTGCTCTCGATAATCCATTATTTCGTCCACATGGAAATATAGATGAAACAAGAAGATTTTCCCAGCATGATGTAGATGTTCTTGATATAAATAGTAATTCACTGGAAACAATTCCTTTTCCTGATAATGTAAAAAATGAGCTTAACATCAGACTTGACCTTTTAGGCACAAAAGATCAGGAAATAACAGGCAGGATGGTTGAGCTCGGTATAAAAGACCGGGAAGCATGGATTTTGACTTTTGACAGCCTGCTCTCTAAAACAGCATTTGCAGGCATAATGCACCGAATGCTTAAGAAACTCGAGGAAATATATGATTACCCTGTAGAAATTGAATTTACCGCCAATTTTACCCAGTACAACGATTACAGGATCAATCTACTCCAATGCAGACCCGTCCAGGCTAAAGGACAAATCAAAAAAGTCAAATTACCGGCTGATCTTCAGGATAGCAAGATTTTTATACAAACAGATGGACACTTTATGGGGGGCAGTATTTCAAGACATATAAAAAGGATCATCTACGTTGATCCTGAAAAATACAGCGTCCTGGTTCTATCTCAAAAATATGATATAGCCCGTATTATTGGCAAATTCAATAAAACGATCAAAAAAAGGAAAGAGCTTCCAACACTTTTACTCGGTCCGGGAAGATGGGGAACAACAACCCCGTCACTTGGCGTTCCTGTCAGGTTCTCGGAAATCAATAACATTTCATTTATGGGTGAAATTGCTTATTCTGACGGCAATCTCATGCCTGAACTTTCTTATGGGAGTCATTTTTTTCAGGATCTTGTAGAAACAGATATCTTTTATTTAGCTCTTTTTCCGGATAATCCCGGCGTTATATTCAATAAGGAAATATTGAGTTCCTTCATCGACATCACATGTTCACTTGTACCGGAAAGTCTTAAATACAAAGAAGTAGTTAAAGTTTTCGAAGTGAGAGAAAATATCGGTTTATGTATTATGTCCGACATGTTTTCACAGAAACTTATCTGCTTTGTCGAACACTCCTGATTTGTTTTTTACTTTACACAAAAAGAATAGCCGTTTAAAACAGTTTTACATTCCATCACAGGCAATCCGACAAAAGACTTGCTTCATTGATGGGTTTACCAAATAAATATAATTTATATTATTGGAAGATAGTATCTACTCTGAAATCAATCGGAGTATCTCCTCAGGAATTTTTTCAGCATTCAAAACAATCCCGTACTGGCTTTTATTATTCATATTTCTCAATGTAATCAAATTGTTATCTATTTCATCGTCTCCAAGTATCAACACAAAATCTACATGCAAACTGTCAGCATACCGCATCTGTGATTTCAAAGACTTACTTTCATATGAATAATGCAACGGTATTTCTTTTTTCGCAAAGGACTTCAACAGCGGTACAAGATGTTCCCTTGCCCTTCCCCCCATATAAGCAAAAAAACAGGAAGGTTTATCCGACAAAACAGCTGTATTCATAAGCAAGGCCAGTCTCTCAATCCCAGCTCCAAAACCTATGCCAGGTGTTGAAGGACCACCCATTTCCTCAACAAGGTTATCGTATCTTCCGCCTGCAAGAAAAGCTTTCTGCGCTCCAAGTTCTTCCGATGTCACTTCAAAAACCGTTTTTGTATAATAGTCCAATCCTCTCACAAGTCTTTTATTTAAAATAACATCTATACCAAAAGAATCAATATATTTCAGAAATTCTTCAAAATGATTTGAGCATTCACTACAGAGGTAATTATAAAGCAAGGGCGAATTCCGGCTTATTTCAATACAATTAGAATTCTTACAGTCAAATATCCTTAATGGATTTCGCTGAAGACGTTTGGCACAGTCTTCACATAGCATGTCTTTTTTTTCTTCAAAATACGAAACAAGCTTGCTTCTGAAAGTCTCCCTACATTGTTTACATCCAACGCTATTTACTTCCATCTGATAATTACAGATATTGAGATCCCTTAATATCAATGAAATCATCCATAATAGCTCTGCATCAATCAAGGGCTCGCTCACACCGAATACTTCTGCATCAACCTGGTGAAATTCTCTGAACCTGCCCTTCTGGGGCTTTTCATGGCGGAACATGGACCCTATGGTAAAAACCTTACTCATCCTTTCTTTTACATACATCCCTTCCTGCAGGTAAGACCTTACCATACCTGCTGTTGCCTCCGGACGCAAAGTAAGCGAATCTCCTCCAATATCCCTGAATGTAAACATTTCCTTTTCCACAATATCAGTTGTATCTCCTATGCTTCTCACAAACAATTCGGTTCTTTCGAGAATAGGAATTTCAATCTCTTTAAATCCTAAAAGTAAAAAATATTTTCTTGATATTTCCTCTATGAGCCTGAATTTATGGATTTCTTCACCAAGGATATCTCTGAAACCCCTTAATGTCCTGATCTTCTCCATTGTACCTCTCAAAATATAGTGTAAATACAACTCATTAGTAACATATATCAGGCCCCAATTCAAAGCTTATTTAATGCTTGCCAGTACTATAAAAAGGCTGTTCCAGGATAATTCTGTTGACATAGTCAACGTAAATTAGTAGAATTCTTATCCTTAAGCAACGTTAATCGGAGGAAAAATGGCACGTGTGTGTGATTTATGTGGAAAAGGCAAGCAGATAGGTTATAACGTAAGCCATGCCAACAATAAAACAAAAAAGCAATGGCTTCCCAACCTGCAAAATATTAAAATTGTAATTAACGGGGTAACAAAAAAGGTAAAAGCATGTACAAGATGCATTAAAAAGGGCAATTTTCAAAAAGCAGCATAATATCGAACCTTTTTAAACAAAAAAACAAATTTTCTAAAGAACCCTGATTAGTTAAGCAGGGTTCTTTGTTTTTTATGCTGTTCTCCTCATTCTTTCCACAGCTCTGACTCCCTTGATTTTTTGAATAGACTTGATGATTTTTTGGAGCTGTGACATATTTCCTATTTCTATTTCAAATATACCGGCAGCCGATCTGTCAGGATAAGTCATGGCGCTGGCGCTGATAATATTTACCTTATTTGATGCCATGACCAAGCTGATATCTGATATGAGTCCCTTTCTATCATCTCCGGATATTTTGAGTTTTACTGGGTATGTAAAATTTTTGTTCATTTCCCATGAAACTTCAACTTTTCTCTGTTCATCATAGGTTTGAGTATTGGAACAATCTTCAGTATGTATTGTTATCCCCCTTCCGCGAGTAATAAAACCGAAAATTTTATCTCCTGGTATGGGGTTACAACATTTTGCAAATCTTACAACCATGCCATTATCAATACCTTGAATTTTAATAGAATTATCCCTGGGCCTTTTAATGGAACCTATCAGCTTTTTAAACTTGCCCTGTTTTTCACTTTCAGGAATATACTTTCCAAGAACCTGAAGAGGGGTATATAAACCATAGCCTATGCTTGCAAAAAAATCGTCCAGTGTTTCAAAACTATAATCTTTTGCAGCAGCTAAAAGTTCACCTGATTTCAACGTCTTAGACAAACTCAGGTCATGCTTTGACAATTCCTTTTCTATCAGGACTTTTCCAAGTTCAATACTTTGCTCCCTCTGTTCAGTTTTTATCCACTGCCTTATTTTTGTCTTTGCTTTCGAAGTTTTTACAAAACCAAGCCAGTCCTTACTCGGTTTATGAGTTGGGTTTGTGAGGATTTCAACTGTATCACCGCTTTTCAATGCATATCTTAAAGGAACTAATTTCCCATTCACCTTAGCCCCAATACATTTATTTCCAAGTTCTGTGTGTATTGCATAGGCAAAATCTACCGGTGTTGCATCTTTTGGAAGTTCTCTAACTTCTCCTCTTGGCGTAAATATATATATCTCATCGGGAAAAAGATCGATTTTGAAAATTTCCATGAATTCTTTGTTGTTTTTTAATTCCTGTTGAGATTCAATTATTCTTCTCAACCAGGCAAATACTTTATCTTCCTTTGGATCAAAGGTTTCACCTTCCTTATATTTCCAGTGCGCGGCAATCCCCTCTTCCGCAAGACGATGCATTTCATGGGTTCTTATCTGAATTTCTATTTTTTCTCCGTGAGGTCCTATTACTTTTGTATGGAGCGATTGGTACATATTAGCCTTAGGTATGCCGATAAAATCACTGAATTTACCTGGAATGGGCTTAAAAAAAGCATGAATCAATCCAAGGGCAAGGTAACAATCCTTAACACTATCCACAATAACCCGAAATGCTGTTAAATCATATATATTATCCAGTTCCAGCTTTTCCTGCTGCATTTTTTTGTATATGCTGTAAAACCTTTTAGCCCTGCCTGATACTTCAGCCTCCAATCTGTACTGATTGAATTTACCTTTCAGCAGCTCTATTACTTCAGAAATATAGGCGTCTCTTTCCTTTTTCTTTTTTGCAAGTTTTTCGGATATATTCTTATATTCTAACGTGTTGAGATATTTGAAAGCCTCATCTTCAAGTTCTCCTTTTATCCATTCCATACCAAGACGATGTGCAAGAGGTGAATATATTTCAAGAGTTTCTCTGGCAATCACAGTCTGCTTCTCAGCAGGCAGAAAATTCAAAGTTTTCATGTTGTGGTATCTGTCCGCCAGTTTTATCAGAATTACCCTGATATCTTTACTCATTGCAAGTATCATTTTTCTTAAATTATCAACCCTCGAGTCTTCAGACGTCTTCATTTGAATCTGACCTATTTTCGTTACTCCATCTACAAGTTCAGCTATTTCCTGCCCAAAATATTCTTCTATATCCTCCTTGCTCACATAGGAGTCTTCTATTGTGTCATGTAGTAATCCAGAGACAACGCTCGGTACATCAAGATTCATTTTTGTTAAAGTATGGGCAACTGCAAGGGGATGTATAAGGTATGGTTCTCCAGACAATCTTGTTTGACCTTTATGTGCCTGTGCAGAAAAAACATATGCTTTTTCAAGCATTTTTATATCTGCCTGGGGGTTGTACTTCAGCATTTCCTCAACAATGTCGTTAAATCTTACCACTGTTAATCCATTTATAGTATGTGGTGGGCATATATTGTTTTATTATTTCAATAGAACCGATCTTTTCAAAGGGCAAATTGCCGTTTAATTTTACTTTTGTTTCTTCTGAAATTATTATTTCGCCGGGAGCTGCAAGTTTTTGAAGTCTGGCAGCCACATTTACAGGCATTCCAAGGGCAGTGTATTCTCTTTTATTAATTGAACCCAGAATACCTGTTACAACATAGCCGGTGCTTATTCCTATTCCCATATGAAATCCCTGATCCAGCTGTTCCATTTTTTTAACCATTTCAACTGCACACATTACCGCATTTTCTTCGTGTCTATCGTGGTATACAGGAGCTCCAAATAAAGCCATAATGCTATCCCCGATGTATTTGTCAACAATTCCGCTATACTTCAGCACTATTTCGCTCATCGGCTGAAAATAGTATTTGTTAAGCAAAGCAGCAAGCTCATCAGGAGGTACTCTGGATGAAAGCTGGGTAAAGCCTCTTATGTCTGAAAAAAGAATAGTTAAATGAGATACTTTTGGCTCAAGGTGTTCAGGTTCATTGATAAGTTCATTAAATATTTCAGGCGATATGAATTGTCTCATCCTTCTTTTTATATAACATTCCTTTACCTTCCATTTAATTTCTTTGTTTTCAAAAGGTTTTGTAATCAGACCATCAATACCGTTTTCTATCGCTTTTATTGAAGAATCAAGAGTCCCGTAGCCTGTTAGTATTATCTTTGTAAGACCTTGATGAAGTTTATTCAATTCTTCGATTGTTTTTATACCATCCATTCCGGGCATTATAAGATCACAAATAACAATATCAAAATCATGAGGATTCTCGCTTACAATAACCAATGCCTCTTCACCATTTGTCGCAGATCTTACCGAATAACCTTCTTCTCTGAGTATTCTTGTGAGCGATCTTCTTATGCCTTCTTCATCATCTATTATAAGAACTCCCAGCCGCATATTATATAACCCCCAATTTTTTATAATATCGTAATGAAGAGAAAATGACAAGAACTAAATATTCAGTAATGTGCACTAAATCCTTGTAAAATCAAGAATATATAGAATATAGACAAAAATTCTCATTTCATATCAAACAATAGACCTCAAACATTTATATCTTTCTTTTGTCTACAGTTTTAGATATTATAAATCCATGAATAACAACAAAGTACAGTTGGAACTGAAAGGACAAATAGAACGGATTGTCTATCATAACGAAAAAAACGGTTATACAATCGCAAAAATGAAGGTGCAGGGCAGGAATGATATAATAGCCATAGTTGGAGCTCTATATTCTGTAGCCGCCGGCGAAATGGTCAAACTTTCAGGTTATTGGGACAAACATACAAAATATGGTGAACAATTTAAAATAGTATCATATGAAACATATGTACCCGCAACAGTGGCGGGTATTGAGAATTATCTCGGATCAGGGATGGTTAAAGGTATAGGGCCTGTTATGGCAAAGAAACTTGTAACAAAATTCGGAAATGATACGCTTGCTATAATAGAAAACAATATCGAGTTGCTCCATAAAGTTTCAGGTATCGGGAAAAAAAGAATTGAGATGATCAAGAAAGCATGGGAGGAACAGAAGGACATACGGGATATTATGGTCTTTCTCCAGGGGAACGGGGTAAGTCCTGCCTATGCTATAAAAATCTACAAACAATACGGCAGCAACTCAGTAAAAGTGGTAAAAGAAAACCCGTACAGACTTGCTATGGATATATTCGGTATCGGTTTTATCATAGCCGACAGGATAGCAGAAAAACTCGGCATTCCTAAGGATTCACAGATCAGGGTGGAAGCAGGCATCATCTATATGCTGCATGAACTGTCCGATGAAGGACATGTATATTATCCACTCAAACCGCTAATAAGAAAATGCAGTGATTCCCTTGCAGTTGACACATCAATTATTTCTGCTGCTCTTAATGCTATTGAAATAGAAAAAAAGATAATCATTGAATGTTCCGAACTTAGCAATGATGAAAATGGAGATTACGAAAAAAACATTTATCTGACAAAATTCCATTTATCGGAATGCGGTGTTTCCAGTAAGCTGAAAGATCTCTACGCCTTCCCTAAACAATTGAGACTCATTAATATTGAACAGGCTATCGACTGGGTGCAAAAAGTTTTGAAAATCGGATTCTCCAATCAACAGATTGAAGCTATCCGGAATTCAATAAACAACAAGGTCATGGTTATAACAGGCGGACCAGGAACAGGCAAGACTACAATCATCAATGCAATTGTCAAAATTTATCAAAGAATTGGGCAAAAAGTTCTTCTATCAGCTCCCACGGGCAGGGCTGCAAAGAAAATGACTGAGGCAACAGGGTATGAGGCTAAAACCATCCACAGGCTTCTTGAATACAGTCCGGGAACCGGGGTTTTTAAAAAAAATGAATCAAACACACTGGATTCTGATCTTATTATTATTGACGAAGCTTCAATGGTAGACATCATACTTATGTATCATTTTCTAAAGGCAGTGTCTTTTAAGGCAACCCTCATTCTTGTAGGCGATGTAGACCAATTGCCTTCCGTAGGCGCTGGAAATGTATTGAGAGATATTATTGATTCCAAATATATACCAGTTGTAAGGCTGGGTGAAATATTCAGACAGTCCCGATCAAGTATGATTATTGTAAATGCTCATAGAATAAATAAAGGTGTGATGCCTCTTTTCAGGGGCGGCAACGACTTTCTTCATGATTTTTATTTTTTTACAGTTGAAAAACCTGAAAAAACACTGGAAAAAATTATATATCTATGCAAAGAAGGTATTCCTTCAAGGTTCAGATATAATCCTCTGGATGACATTCAGATTCTTTGTCCCATGCATAAAGGTATCGCAGGAGTTTCAAATCTTAATACAGAACTTCAAAAAATGTTTAACCCTATCGGAGATGAAATAATAAAAGGGAACAGAATTTTCAGAGTTAACGACAAAGTTCTTCAAATTAGAAACAATTATGATAAAGACGTATATAATGGAGACATCGGCAGGGTTAAAGAAATCGAAAAAGAAACACAAAAATTGCGCATTGATTTTGACGGTAAAATTGTATCATATGAATATGACGAACTGGATGAAATCGTTCTTGCATACGCCATATCAGTTCACAAATCACAGGGTAGCGAATATCCTGTTGTAATTATGCCCATTCTTACACAACACTACATGCTCCTGCAACGGAATCTTCTTTATACAGGAATTACACGGGGTAAAAAACTGGTTATCCTTGTTGGTACAAAAAGGGCATTGGCAATAGCCATAAATAACAATAAACCTCATATGCGATACACTATGCTGAAAAAAAGGTTGATGGCAAATAATTGAATCCGTCAAAAACAACCGGTTTTGACGGAACATGTGCAAATCTTAAAATGCCTTCAAAAATCTTTCACAATAGCTTCTATGATATTTAGCATTTTTTAAAATTATATGATAAAATACACAAAAATTTATTGAGGAGGTATGATGATGTTTAAGGGTCGCACTTTTTATTGTTTTTTCATTGCATTACTTATTCTTTCTTTCGGGATCTCAGGATGTTCCAAACCACCTGCAGAAGAAATGGCGAAAGCTGACAAGGCCATTGAGGAGGCGAAACAAAAAGAGGCACCTGTTTATGTACCTGACTTGTTTGCAAAAGCCGAGTCATCACTAAAACAGGCACAAGATTATATAGCAGGGAAAAAATATAAAGAAGCAAAACAGGCTGCTATGGAAACCGAGATAAGCGCACAGCAAGCAATTGCAGGAATTGAAGCTGCCAAGGCAAAGATTAAGACAGAAGCTGAAAAATTTGCGGAGGATGTACAAAAAGAGATCGATGATCTTAAAAATACAATTTCCACTACTCCCAAAAAAAAGATTCCTGCAAAAACAATCGAAGAAATACAAGCTGAAATAATAAAATGGGAAACAGATTTTACAGGGATCAAAGAAAAACTTCAGGGTCCCAAATTAAAAGAAGCCAGCGATGAACTGAAAAAATTGAGTGAACAGTTGAGTGCAAAGAAAGAAGAAATAATAAATATACTCTCCAATACTTTAGTACCTGCTTCTAAAGAATCAAAAAAATAATATCTATAACAAAAAAGGCAGGTTGATCCCTGTATTAATCTGCCTTTTTATAAAAAAAATATCAATTCAATGTTATAAAATACAAAACATATCAACAATTGATGGTTACCGCATAAAACCAAAAAACAGCAATGTGTCTCTGCTATTATGCAAAACCATGAAACTCTTAAATCTGTAGATTATGAAATTTCATGAGATAAAGTGCATATTGATTGAATAGACTTGAATAATTCCATTGTATTTAAGTTGAAAATAAAGATTTTTCCAGTTATGCTGTGAATATGATCAGGTTCAGCTCCTTAAAAGGCAAGGCATTCCTGTATCTTCTGTTTCTCAGCTCTCTATGGGCTCTTAATTTTATTGCCAGAACTATCTTTTCACCTGTTCTTCCTTTAATCGAAGATGAGTTCCTCATAAGTCACGCAAAGGCTGGCAGTATTTTTATATTTCTTTCTATCGGTTATGGAACATCAATGTTTTTATCCGGACTGCTTGCAGGTGTGCTCGGTTACAAAAGATCTATCACAGTTTCTCTGCTCATAACAGCAGCAATGTTCTTTTTCATCCCCTTTGTAAAAACTTTCAATCTTCTTTATGCTGTTACTTTTATTATAGGAATGGCAACAGGAGCTTATATTCCGGCTGTAATTCCTCTGATTACAAGTTATTATGAAGAAAATATCTGGAGCAAAGTAATTGCCATTCACGATTCAGCTGCTTCGATAGGTGTTTTTGCCGCCCCTTTGATTGCTGTCTTTCTTCTTGGTTTTTTTCAGTGGAGAGGGATTTTCGGCCTGATGGCCTTTGTTTTTATTGGTGCTGCAGTTGCATTCCATTTGTTATTTAACGAGCTGACTGTACGCCCTGTTACAAGGGCAGACTTTGGAAAATTTATCAGAAGGAGCTCTCTTTGGATCCTCAGTATTATATGGATATTTGCCGCATCGACAAGTATAGGTGTCTACTATGTCACTCCTTTATTCCTAACTAAGGAGCTTAATCTTGATTTAGGATACGCAAATACTATTTTTGGTATATCGAGGATTGGTGGATTTG
Source organism: uncultured Syntrophorhabdaceae bacterium (assembly GCA_964429485.1). GTDB lineage: Bacteria > Desulfobacterota > Syntrophorhabdia > Syntrophorhabdales > Syntrophorhabdaceae > JAPLKB01. The sequence goes on along the minus strand of CAYSBW010000003.1, from coordinate 76,907 downwards.
TTGTAGCTATAAGTTCGGGTTTCCTTGTCAGCAGGTTCAGCATAAGATCAATTATGGTATTGGTTCTGATAATTTCAGGAGTCTCGACAGCATTTGTGGCACTATCAAACGCCAGGACAGTTGGTATAGCTCTGTTTTTTCAGGCAAGTTTTATTTACGGTTTTTTCCCAGCAGGGCTTATCGCAATTTCAAAAATATTTGATCTGAATGTTAGAGGATTGGCAACTGGTTTTATATTCGGAATCGGCGTTATCATTGGTTGGGGTGTTACCCCTTATCTCCTTGGTCTTTCCGGCGATATCCTGGGTTTCAAATTTGGCATACTGATGCTGGGAATTTTGGTTACTATATCCAGTGGGTTGGTGCTTTTGCTGAAAGAATTACGTAAAAAATGAATGTCAGCATGATTCTCAATCAATTAAAATTCTATAAAATTACTGCAATTTAAGTTTTCTAATCAAACCAAAAAAACCTTGACAAAATTAACAGGTGTAGTATAACTCTTTAAAGTGGTAAAAGGTGTATAACTGTGGGATAAAAATGTTTGCCGGAAGATATGAATATACCATAGATGACAAAAGCAGGGTAAGTATCCCCGCAAAATTCAGGGAGATACTATCGGCAAACCATGACATTAGATTGATGATAACAAACCTTGACGGATGTATTGTCTGTTATCCTTACCGGGAGTGGGAAAACATCCAGCAAAAGATTTCCGATTATGGAGCAATGAAAAAAGAAGGCCGGGCATTTCTTAGATATTTTTATTCAGGAATTACCGAGTGTCTCATGGACAAGCTTGGAAGAATTCTTATACCACAATCACTCAAGTCTGATGCAGCCATTCTAAAGAATATTATAATTATAGGTGTTGGCAATAAAATAGAAATATGGGCCAAGGAAAGATGGGAGGATCTGGTTAAAAAGGCAACTTCCGATCCTGATCAGGTGGCTGATATTGTTTCGGAACTTGGTCTTTAATGAGTGTTGTACACATATCCGTTCTTCTTGAAGAAGTTGTAAAATACCTTGTAAGTGAAAAAACAAATGTCTTCATTGATGCCACAGTAGGAGGAGGGGGGCATGCATTTAACATCCTGAAAAAGTATGAGACTATAAGGCTAATTGGTCTGGATGCTGACGAGGATATCCTTAAGATTGCCAGGGAGAGGTTATTTGAATTTGAAGGCAGGGTAAAATTGATCAGAGGAAATTTTAAAAATCTAAAGGAAATTTTAAAATCTGAAGGCATTGCATCTGTCGATGCCATACTTTTTGACCTTGGTCTTTCAAGCTTTCAGATAGCAGGGGACAGGGGGTTTAGTTTTAATGACGACAGTTTCCTTGATATGAGAATGGATAACAGAGAAAGTTTAACAGCCTACGATGTTGTAAATTATTATGAATATAAGGATCTATTGAAAATAATCAGGGATTATGGAGAAGATTACAGAGCTCAGGCAATTGCTAAAACAATTGTGGAGACAAGAAGAAAAAAACCGATAGCCACGTCAGGGGAATTGAGCAACATAATTATGAAGGCAAAAAGAAGGACAGGTAAAATTCACCCTGCTACAAAAACCTTTCAAGCAATAAGGATTGAGGTCAATGACGAGTTAAGGAGCTTGCAGCAAGGTATAGATGCTGCAATCGATATGCTTTCCTCTGAAGGGAGGTTAGGTGTTATTTCTTTTCATTCTCTTGAAGACAGAATTACAAAGTTTGCATTTAAAGATTCTCCTTTTCTTAAAGTAGTAACAAAAAAGCCGTTGAGACCTGAAAAAGATGAAATAAGGAATAATCCACGATCAAGAAGTGCAAAATTAAGGATTGCCGAAAAAAAGGTAAGGGAGATAATATGAGCAGAGGAATATATGTTTCAGCAAGAAGGAACACAGGGGAAAGAAATCTTCAATCAATTTTACTGGGAACACTTTTTCTGATTGGATTTATCCTTCTATCTTTCTTTATAAGAGGTGAATATAGTCAGATCAGAGAAGATCTGATTGAAAGACTACTCGTGGAAGGAGAACTTGCTAAAATTAACAGTAATTTAAAAGTAGAATATTTAGCAACAACACGGGCAAGATTTCTTGAACTGCAAGCAAAAAAACTCGGACTCAGTAAAGCAAAAGAAGAAGAGGTCCTTGTATTGAGATGAATAAAAAGGCTAACAAACGAGCCTTTTTTGTTTGTATCTTCATATGTCTTATGTATGTATCAGTGGTTGTGCCCTTACCAGGGAAAATGGACTTCAGAAGAATTTCCAATGATCAGAATATTGAGTCAACAGATATGGGCATATATGTACAGAATAAGAATGAGCATATTTTAAAGGAAATGGCATCGGTTTCAGCGGCCAGGGCAATGCAACCCGAGCAAAGAGAACAGCCTGAGCAAAGAAAAATACCTTCTGTAAATGAAGAAACAGATTATGCTGTAAACAAAAATGACTCAATCGAACCATCATTATTTATATCCCTCCCTTTAGTGTGCTTGGCCATTAAAGAGAAGAAGATAGATAAAAACAGTTTGATTATGTCAGGTATGGACAAACAAAACGTTCCTCAATGGAAAAAACCTGTCGATATACTATCTGACAAGGATGAAGAAGGTTTAAAAAATATTTCAAAAAAAATAGGGGACAAGGATCTGTATGCATTTCTTAAAACTGCTGGAATTTCATTAAAGGAAGAATTATCAGCAGAGGCTATCATGCTGGGAAAAGGCTTTGTTGTTGAAAAGAAAAAGCTATTACTTCTGTATAATAACATTGTTTCTGATGATTATAAAGATCTGTTCCCTTTCATAATAGACAGAATAATGATCGATGGTCGTGCCGGTAATTTTGAGTTTGTATATACAAAAAGAAAAGATAGGAAAAAAGACAAAATTGTTCAAAATGAATGGGTGATGCCGAACGTAACTAAACTTCCAATCAGGATTGCTCTTGATAAGCTTACGGTACATACAGCAAAAATCAAAGTATATGGAAGTGGTATTGTTGTTGAACAATTTCCCAGACCCTTTGAAAAAATAATTGGTGAAACTGAATGTATAATTTACGCTAAAATTGAAAAACAGCTTAATGATGAAAGATAAATTAATAAAAAATTATAAAAATATTTCAGCTAACAATTTTTTCATCTTGTTTTGCATTTTTATCTGTACATATTTATTTTTTTAAAAATTGAAATATTTGATTACCCAAAAAGGTAAATCAAAAAAGAATGGGTAAGGATGAAACTAACTGAAATAATTAGCCATTTACCTCAAATAAAAGCCATCGGAAATGCCGATGTTGAGATAACAGGAATCACCAAGGACTCAAGAGAAGTAATGGAAGGTTACATCTTCGTTGCAACAGAAAAAAGTGAGGCATTTTTGAGTAATGCTGCAAAAAAGGGTGCAAGCGCTGTAGTATATAATGGAGAGACAAAAATATATTTCCCCTGTTACATCAAGACAGATGATCCCAAAAGTCTTCTCGGGAATATCGCATCCATATACCATGGGTTCCCGTCAAAAAATATGTTTGTCATAGGTATTACCGGTACAAACGGAAAAACAACAACAACCTACCTGATTGAATCCATATTTAAATTTGCCGGTAAAAAAACAGGTCTTGCAGGAACAATTATGTATCGTTATGGTGATCATACTATAAAAGCACATAACACTACACCCGGGGCCACCGAACTTCAGAGTTTACTCAACGATATGAAGAATGCCGGTACAGAATACGTAGTCATGGAAGTTTCATCTCATTCACTTGATCAGAAAAGAATTGAAGGAGTGGATTTTGATGTTTCAGTCTTTACTAACCTTACTCATGACCATCTTGATTATCACGGTACTTTTGACAACTACAGAGCAGCAAAGAAGCTCTTTTTTTCATATTTTTTAAAGAAAAGTTCAAAAAAAAGAAAATATGCTGTAATAAATGCTGATGACGTGGAAGCAGATTTTTTTATTCCTGATATGCCTGCCAGAACATTTTTCTACAGCATCAAAAAACAAACGGATGCATATATTACAGATATACAGGAAGATATAGCGGGGTTGCAGATCAAACTTAAACTTATGGGAAAACCTTTGCAAATATCATCTCATCTGATAGGTTCTTTTAATATATCAAACATACTTGCAGCATCACTTACGGGTTATGTAGCTGACATGTCATATGAAAATATCAAAAAAGGAATTGAAGATCTTGAAGGTATTCCAGGCAGGCTCGAGAAGGTAAAGAATGAAAAAAACCTATCAATATTTATAGATTATGCCCACACTCCTGATGCATTAAAAAAAGTACTGGAAACCCTTAATACATTAAAAAAAGGGAAACTCACCGTAGTTTTCGGATGCGGCGGTGACAGGGACACTGAAAAAAGACCTGTTATGGGAAATATTGCATCAAACCTTGCAGACTACACAATTATGACATCAGATAACCCGCGAAGTGAAGATCCTATGAAAATAATAAAAGAAATAAAAAATGGTTTCAAGGGTAATTCATGCAAAATCATAGAGGATAGAAAGGATGCAATTCTTGAAGGTATAAAAATGACGGGCTGCGAGGACGTTCTTCTGATCGCCGGTAAAGGTCATGAAGATTATCAAATCATAGGCAACAGAACCTTTCATTTCAGCGACAGAGAAATAGTTGAGGAGTTACTCGATGTGGTATGTTGATGAGATAGTAAAAGCTGTCAATGGCAAATTACTCAGAAATGAGAAATCATTTTTCTCAGGCATATCTACCGATTCCAGAACCATAAAGGATGGTGAACTCTTCATCCCGCTGTCAGGCAGGAATTTTGATGGCCATACTTTTATAAAATATGCCTACGACAGATCTCATGGTGGATCAATATGCGAAACAGGGCGTCAGGACATGTTGCATGATGGCGGAACAATAGTGCTTGTTGATGATGCTATGAACGCTCTTATTAACCTTGCACACTATAAAAAACAACTTGTAAAATCAAGAATTATAGCTATCACAGGAAGTAACGGCAAAACCACAACAAAGGAAATACTCGTTAATATCTTAAAAAAAGGCTTCTCTCTCCATTATAATGAAAAAAACTATAATAATGCCATCGGTATATCAAAAAGCATACTGTCAATGACAGGGAAACCTGATTTTTGTATATTCGAACTCGGGACTAATAATAAAGGGGAAATAAGGCAACTTGCACAAATGATCGAACCAGACATATCATTGATTACCAATGTAAACCCCTCTCACCTTGAAGGTTTATCAAATATAAAAGGCGTGCTTGAAGAAAAATTGAGTCTTTTTAACTGCACTAAAGATAATGGTAGTATCATAGTGAATGCAGATGACCCTAACATTCTAAAAAACTACAAAATGGGTCAACACAAAGTCACAGCATACGGCATGCAGAATGAAGCTGATTTTAAACTTTCCATAGAAAAAAATCTTGGTTGGGATGGTGCCATACTTGTATTCAGATCTCCGGATTTCGAAATCAGGACAAAAACAACACTTCTCGGAAAACACAATCTCTATAATATTCTTGCTGCCTCGACTATTGCCAGCATTACTGGGACAAGTGCAGAACTAATTTCAGAAGGAATAGAAACTTTTGATCCATATACCATGAGGTTCAAACCTTTCAGGTCAGGTAAGGGTTTTATTATTTTAGACGACACCTATAATGCAAATCCTTCTTCCATGGAATGGGCAATAAAAACATTGCTCGATCTTCCCTGCAAGGGCAGCAGGATGGTTATACTGGGAGACATGCAGGAACTTGGGGGAAAAACTAACTTTTACCACAAAAAGCTGGGAAATTTTTTGAGAAATACAGGTATACAAAAGATTCTACTCATTGGAAATCACATGAAAAACGCCCTTGAAGGATTAAAAAATTATGACACAGCCCTGATTTTTGAAAATAAAAAAGAAATTATTGAATATGCACTGCAAAATCTAAAAGAAAATGATGCAGTTCTTGTAAAGGGCTCCAGAACATCAAAAATGGAAGAAATAGCGGAGGCGTTGAAGTAAAAATGCTATATCATTTGCTATACGGACTTCATGTAAAATTTTCTGCTTTTAATGTATTCAGGTATATTACCTTTAGAACTGTACTTGCTATTCTTTCAGCTCTTCTGATAAGTTTTTTTCTCACTCCATTTACTATAAGAAAATTTAATGAATGGAAGATAAAAAGCGACAAGCGGGAAGATGTCCCTGACAGACATTCGGAAAAAACAGGCACCCCGACAATGGGTGGTTTTGTGATCCTTATTTCAACAATCATCCCTGCATTATTATGGTCTGACCTGAGTAATTTTTATATATGGGTGGTTGTCTTTGCTCTCCTTTCCTTTGGCAGCATAGGTTTTATGGATGATATAAAAAAACTGAGAAATGAGCAAGGCAAGGGTGTGCCGGGAAGAACCAAGCTTATATTCCAGATTTTTTTCACAGTAGTTATTGGGGCCTTACTTTATAGAAAAAACGGTTTTATTACAGAACTTACAGTTCCTTTCTTTAAAGATGTAGTGCCAAATCTTGGTGTATTTTACGTTATATTTTGTGTATTCATAGTTGTTGGCGCATCAAACGGGGTTAATCTCACTGACGGTCTCGACGGATTGGCAATAGGGCCTGTTTTAACTGTATGTTCGACCTTTATGCTTTTTGCTTATCTCGCTGGTAATATTAAATTTGCCCAGTACCTGCAAATATTTTATGTAAGAGGTGCAGGCGAACTTACAATACTTTGCGGGGCAATGCTTGGAGCAGGTATAGGTTTTCTCTGGTATAACACTTATCCTGCAGAATTATTTATGGGTGATACCGGTTCTCTATCACTTGGAGCATCCCTTGCTGTTATTGCCGTAATTATAAAACAGGAAATCCTGCTCGTTATAGTGGGAGGAGTCTTTGTAATAGAGACATTATCTGTCATTATTCAGGTATCCTCCTTTAAATGGAGAGGAAAGAGGGTTTTTAGAATGGCGCCAATACATCACCATTTTGAACTCAAAGGATGGAATGAAGGCAAAATCGTAGTACGATTCTGGATTATTTCTTTCATTCTGGCACTTCTTGCATTAAGTACACTAAAATTGAGGTAAGAAAGGTGAACACTTATAAAAATTTAATTATAATAACTTGCCTTTCAGGATTTTTCAGCTTCGTATTTTTGCTTTGGGGTAACACTATATGAACCTTCCTGACAGGATACTCATTGTAGGCCTTGGTAAAACCGGAATTGCAACAGCAAAATTTTTAAGCCAGGCCAATAAAAATATTACTATTATTGATGCAAAAAAAAAGGAAGAACTCTCTTCAGCCTTGGACGAACTCAGGGGGATTAATTTTAAAAGTCATTTCGGCAGCAACAATAAAGATGATTTCCTCGGTTACCCGATGATAATTATAAGTCCCGGCGTTGACAGCGAAATGTCCTGCCTCCGAGAAGCCCGGCAGAGTGGAGCAAAGGTTATAGGTGAAATTGAGCTTGCCTCTTTATTCGTTAAGGAACCTATTATAGCAATAACAGGGACAAACGGAAAAACTACGGTAACATCTCTTGTCGGCGAGATATTCGAGAAAGCATACGGATCTGTCTTTGTGGGCGGAAATATCGGGAATCCTCTTATAAACTACGTGCTGGAAGGTAAAAAGGCAAAATATGTTATACTTGAAATAAGCAGTTTCCAGCTTGAAACTATTGAAACCTTTCGCCCGGATACATCGATTCTGTTAAACATTGCCGAAGATCACCTTGACAGGTACAGTGGCTACAGAGAATACATGCATGCAAAGTACAGGATCTTTGAAAATCAGCAGGAAAAAGATCTCGCCATATTAAACAAAGATATTCACATTGAACGGGAAATAAAAGCCAGAAAATTATTCTTTAAAAACAACGAATCGTTAAAAGAAGGTGCCTTTTCCTTTAATAACAAAATGTATGTCAGGCTGATGGGAAAGGAAATTGTTTATAATAGAGAAGTCTCTCCACTGGCAGGGATTCACAATACGGAAAACATCCTTTCAGCGCTACTGGTATCACATCTATACGGCATTGAAAAGGATCTAATTGAAGAAGCGTTGAAAAACTTCAAGGGACTGCCTCACAGGATAGAACCTGTCAGAGAATTAAAGGGCGTAAAGTTCTACAATGATTCAAAGGCTACAAACGTGGATGCCACAAAAAGAGCACTGGAAGGTATGGGAAATAATGTAATTCTTATCGCAGGCGGAAAAGACAAGGGAGGGAGCTACAAGATCATCAGCGATCTCATAAAAAATATCAAGGCAATGGTGCTTATAGGAGAGGCAGGCCAGCGTATATTGGAAGAACTTGGAAAATACACTAAAACATACATGGAAGATGATCTATACGATGCTGTAAACAAAGCCTATGAAATTTCCAGCAATGGAGACATAATACTTTTTTCACCAATGTGCAGCAGTTTTGACATGTTCAGGGACTATAAGGAAAGAGGAAATATTTTTAAGGAAATGGTGAAGATGCTTTGAAAAAATTATTTCTTTACATAGCTTCCGCTTTTTTATTCTATGGCTTATTCCGGGAAATAAGCACTGTTAAAGCTCTGATTATATGTTTTGGTCTCGGAATTTCCTATCTAGTATATCGAATTCCTTCAAGACATATTATCGCCATGAAATACCCGTTCATATGCCTTATTCTTGCCTTGACAGTATTTTTTATCATTTTTCCCGGGTATAATATCCCCTACCCCTTTAATTCGCTTATCATGTTTGTTTCTTTTTATGGTTTAACTTTTTATTTGATTACAATTGAAGAAAAAAACAACAATGTTTTCAAGGAGATTGCAGCTCTTTCAATACTTTTTTTATCATCTACCTTTAATCTGTTTATGACGGGAAATCTTCTTTTTATCCTTCCCATCTCCGTTACCATGCTCTTCTTTCTATTTATAATAGGCAAAAACCGACTGATTCCTTTTATAGCAGTGTACACACTTGCAATTATAACAGCCCTGCTTATTTTTCACAAAGAAACTAACATAACAGGTGGTGGTGTTAAAATAAATGATTTAGAAAAATACATTCTGCTGGCAACATCTTTTCTGTTTTTGATAATGTCCTTCACAGGATTTGCAAAAAAGGACAATTTTATAAAGCTGGCAGCTTTTTTTGGTTTTATATACATCACAACAGATATTTATTTGGTTCTGGGCTTCAAACTTTCATCCGGACTTTTGTATCAACCCTTAACAGCCCTTCTTTTATTATCACCTTTTATCGGTATGATGCTTAAAACGGAAACGGAGGGTGCTAGATGAAACTTATCATATCAGCAGGCGGAACAGGAGGTCATATTTTCCCCGGCATCGCTGTGGCTGAAACATTTGTTGCACAGAAAGAGAATCACAACGTATTGTTCATCGGTACAACTTATGGACTGGAAAGTAAAATCATACCTCAGTACGGGTTCAGACTCCTTTTTGTAGAAGCGCGACAGTTTCTTGGTAGAAGTTCGGTCTATAAAGCTGCCACGATTTTTTACATCCTTAAAGGTATATATAAATGCAGGAGTATAATTAAAAGAGAAAAACCTGATGCTATCCTTGGAATGGGTGGTTTCACTTCAGTACCTGTTATATTGGCAGGAACAATGTGTGGTGTGCCGATTTTTCTCCACGAACAAAATGCTGAGCCCGGGCTTGCAAACAAGGTCCTCGCAAAATATGCAAAGGGAATATTTGTAAGTTTTGAAGAATCATGCCAGCTGCTAAAAAGCAAAAACATATATCATACGGGAAACCCTGTCAGGAAAGCTGTCAAAGTTCCCAGAGAAAACAAGAATGATGAAACATTCGGGATTTTTGTATTCGGGGGCAGCAGAGGAGCAAAAAGCATTAACGATTCAGTTGTTTCATTGCTGCCCTATCTGGATGGAAATAAAAGTGTTATTTTTTTTCACCAGACAGGAGAAGAGGACTACACACGCATCAAAGAGGCATACATGAAGAGCAATATAAAGCACGAAGTCTTCCCTTTTACTGATAATATGGCTCAATACTACAACCGCTCTGATGTTGTTATATCAAGGTCAGGTGCCTCGACTATTTTTGAGCTTGCATATTTCAGAAAGGCATCCATACTAATACCATATCCGTTTTCAGCAGGACAGCACCAATGGAAAAATGCATCCCATGTAGAGACTGCCGGAGGAGGATATATAATAGGGAACAATGAGGCAACCGGGGAGAAACTGTACGAAACAATAAAACACTTAATGGATGAACCTGTGCTACTGAAACAGATGGGAGAAAATATGGGCAGACTCTATGTGGAGGATTCTCAAGAAAGGATTATTGCAAAAATACTGGAAAAGGTAAAGGCATAATGAAAACAGATTGCATGGAAGAAATAACCATGGACAGAGGTAAAACATGGTTCTTCACAAAATAGAAAAAATACATTTTATAGGTATCGGCGGTATCGGGATGAGCGGTATAGCAGAAGTATTGCTGAATCTTCGTTTTAAGATTACCGGCTCTGATATCAGAAAGACCGATACTACTGAAAGGCTCGAAAATATCGGTGCGAAGATATTTTATGGTCATAATAAAGAAAATGTTGAAGATGCTGATGTGGTCGTAATATCATCGGCAGTAAAACCTGACAACCCTGAAATACAGAGGGCAAAAGAAATTTTCATTCCTGTAATACAGAGGGCAGAAATGCTCGCAGAACTCATGAGAATGAAATACAGTATTGCTGTAGCCGGTTCTCATGGAAAAACCACTACAACTTCGATAGTTTCCACGATCCTCGGATATGCCGGTATGGATCCGACCTGCGTTATCGGCGGTAAGTTAAACAGTCTCGGCAGTAATGCAAAACTCGGTGACAGTAAATTCCTTGTAGCTGAGGCTGATGAAAGTGACGGCACATTTCTCCTTCTTTTTCCGACAATTGCTGTGGTTACAAATATAGACCTGGAACATCTTGATTTTTATAAGGATATTAACGAAATTAAAGCAGCCTTCCTGACTTTTCTTAATAAAGTACCTTTTTACGGTCTCGATATAATATGTATCGACAATGCAAATGTTCAGAGTCTCATACCTCATCTTAAAAGAAGGTATATGACCTATGGTCTTTCAAAACAGGCAGACCTGAGAGCAGATGGTGTTACATATGATGAAACAGGGACAACTTTCAAAGTAGTATATAAGGGATACGAACTTGGAATTATTAAACTTGCAATGCCCGGTATCCATAATGTTGTCAATGCCCTTGCTGCCTGTGGTGTTGGCATAGAGCTTGATATTCCCTTTTCCAGGATATCAGAAGCTCTGGGATCCTTTTCAGGCGTCCAGAGAAGACTTGAAGTAAAATGGAACGGACCTGTAAAGCTCATTGATGATTATGGACATCATCCAACAGAAATTAAGGCTACACTTTCGGCCATAAGAAAAATATGCAAGGAAAGGATTATTGTTGCATTTCAGCCCCATAGATATACAAGGACAAAGGCCTTAATGGATGATTTTATCACATCATTCAACGAGGCCGATATTTTGATAGTAACTGAAATTTATGCAGCTTCAGAAGAAAAAATTGAGGGTGTAAGCGGAGCACAATTTACGGAAAATGTGCGTGCCAGCGGTCACAAAAATGTTATTTTCATCCCTGAAAAAGATGCAATAATAAACAAAATTATGGAAATTGCAAATCCCGGCGATATAGTTGTTGCCCTTGGTGCAGGCGATATTAATAAGATATGCGAGAAGCTAAAAAAAGAGTGGGAAAAAAAAGAATAGAGACTTATCCAGAAACCCTGGACAAAGCAGAAGATAAAAAAAACATGGGGAGCTTTATTTTGAAGGATTGGGGTATAAGAGGAACTGTTTTGAATGATGTATCAATGAAAAGGTATACATCCATGAAAGTAGGCGGTCCTGTTGAATACCTTGTGTATCCTGCAGATGAAACTGATCTACTTGAAACAATACATGTTTTGAAAAAAGAGAACATAAAATATCGCTTTATTGGAAATGGAACAAATATAATTGTCAGTGATAAGGGGTTTAAAGGAGCAGTTATAAGAATTACAAGGATACGGCGATTACAGTACGAAAAAACTTCCGATGATGCTGTTGTTGTAAAAGTTTCCGGAGGATCTTCCCTGAAAAAATTTATAAAAGATAACGCAATGAGGGGATTTGGCGGGCTTGAAAGATTATACTGGATTCCCGGTACAGTCGGCGGAGCGATAAAAATGAATGCCGGGAGCTTCGGATCATCCATTTCAGATACATTGGAGGCTGCAACAGTGTTAAATGACAAAGGAGATATTACAGAAATGGACATGGGCAATCTCTCCTTCAGCTATAGAAAATCACCTGTCAGCAATACAGAATGTGTTATTAGCGCTGTTTTTCAATTAAAAAAAATGGATAAAACTGAAATACTGGAAGGCATGGAATATGTCTTTCATGAGAGAAAAAAAAGGCATCCAATGGAATTTCCTTCATCCGGATCAGTATTCAGGAGTGTCAATGATAAGCCTGCATGGCAATATGTGGAAAAAGCCGGTCTACGTGGACTAAAAATAGGTGGTGCCTGTATTTCAGAAAAACATTCAAACTTTATTATAAACCTTGGTCATGCTACAGCTCAGGATATAAAAATTCTCATAGAGAAAGTAAAAAAAGAAGTCTTTGAAAAGTTAGGGGTTTCACTGGAAGAAGAAGTGGAAATGTGGGGATTCGATGAAAATTAAACAAAAAATATAGGTAGTATTTTTAAACAGTTTATTAAGGACAAGGTGATATGAAAAACAGAAAAATAGGGGTTCTCATGGGCGGGAAATCTTCCGAAAGAGAGATTTCATTAAAGAGCGGAAATGCAGTCCTGAACAGCCTTACTCGCAGTAACTATGATGCAATTGGAATCGATGCAGGAAATAATCTTGTAGAAATTCTAATAAATAAAAAGATTCAAGTTGCCTTTATTGCTCTTCACGGCAGATGGGGTGAGGATGGTACAGTACAAGGGCTTCTCGAAATGATGGGCATCCCGTATACTGGATCCGGTATAACAGGCTCAGCTATTTCACTTGATAAGGCGATCATGAAAATGCTTCTGGATAATTCAGGATTACCAACTCCTGAATATACGATTTACCAGAATGGTGATGAGATCAACTTTCCTTTGCCGTTTGTTGTAAAGCCGGCCAACGAAGGTTCTACAATAGGTATATCAATTGTAAGAAAAACAGAAGAGATTAATCAGGCAATTGAAAATGCTCTGAGATATGACAGGAAAATCATTATTGAAAAATATATACAGGGACAGGAGATAACGGTCAGCATAGTAAATGAAAAGACTTTACCTGTTATTGAAGTAAAACCGTTAAACGGTTTTTATGATTTTGAAGCAAAATACAGCAAGGGCAAGACCGAGTATATAATACCTGCAAAGATTACTGGAGAAATTGAAAGAAAAACACAGAAATATGCATTGGAAGTATTCAAAATATTTGAATTATCAGGATGTGCCAGAATAGATATGATAGTAAATGAAAATAGTGTTCCTTACATAATAGATATAAACACTTCTCCTGGAATGACTGAAACCTCACTCGTTCCAAAGGCTTGGGAATATCTTGGAAAATCATTTGATGAACTTGTTGAAAAAATTCTGTCAGGAGCATCTTTAAAAATATGAAGAAAATCGTTTATATATTTTGTTTTATACCGTTATGCATAATATCCATACTTACCATGATATACCTTTTCTCAAATGATAAACCCTTCTTCTCTGTAAGAAATATCAGAATTAACGGGGCAAACCAGTTGCAGGATGTTGATATAGCAAGCAAAATATCCCCTCTTTTAAAGGAAAATCTTCTCAGCCTCGATGTTCCAAAAATGAAGGAAATCATTTCAGCACATCCATTTGTAAAAGAGGTAAATATAAAGAGAACCTTACCTTTTTCGGTTATCATTGATTTAAAAGAAAAAAAACCTTCAGCTTTATGGATAAACAATGAGGGTATTGTCAGCATACTGGATGAATCCGGTGAACCATACAGGAGATTGACAAAAGGCAGTATTGGAAACATGTTTGTCATTAATGCCGAAAATAGGTCAGATGTAAAAAGCCTTTACAGGCAGACAAATGGCTGGATTGCAGAAGGAATCATAAAAAGGGATTCCATATCGGAAATTGCATATATTGAAGGCAGCGTAACGATTTTCGACGCAGAAGACGGGGTGGAAATAGTTCTTGGTAAGGAGGATCACAAGGCAAGGCTGAAAAGGGCTGTTTCTATTCTTGAAGATGCCAGAAGACGCGGATTATTGATTAAATCCATAGATGCAAGATTTGAAAAAGGCGGAATTATACAGGAAAGGAAGGGGTAAAAATGCTCAGGGAAGACGAACTCCTCGTAGGGCTTGACATTGGAACAACAAAAATCTGTGTTGTTGTGGGCAAAATAACTGAGGGGAAGATAAATATAGTAGGCATAGGGTCTTACCCTTCTACCGGTCTTAGAAAAGGCGTTGTTGTGAATATGGAAAGTACGATCACTTCAATAAAAAAGGCTGTGGAAGAAGCCGAATTAATGGCAGGGATAAAAATAAATGAATGCCTTGCAGCCATAGGTGGCGCTCACATCAAGAGCTTTAACAGTAATGGTGTTGTTGCAATTAAAGAAAAAGAAGTAAAACCTGACGATATAGCAAGGGCAATTGATGCTGCAAAGGCAATTGCAATACCGGCAGACAGGGAATTACTTCATGTTATTCCTCAGGAATTTATAATTGACGACCAGGATGGCATCAGGGATCCCCTTGGAATTACAGGGGTCAGACTTGAAGTAAAAGTTCATATTATTACCGGCAGCGTTTCCTCTGCACAAAATATTATAAAATGCTGCCGAATGGCAGGGCTGACTGTTGATAACATTGTACTCGGGCAGCTTGCCTCATCAGAGGCGGTCCTCACGCCTGAAGAAAGAGAAATTGGCGTTGCTCTGGTAGATATTGGCGGCGGTACAAGTGACATTGCAGTATTTTCAACAGGAAGTATAAAATATACCTCGGTATTGCCCTACGGTGGAAACAGCATCACAAATGATATTGCAATAGGATTGAGGACACCCGTTGATGATGCGGAAAAGATAAAGAAAAAATACGGCTGTGCCTTCTCAAACATGATAGGAGCTAATGAAACCATTGAAGTTCCAAGTGTGGGAGGAAGAAAGCCAAGAACACTTATGCGGAAAACACTTGCAGATATTATTGAACCAAGGGTTGAAGAGATATCCTCCATGATTTACGATGAAATAAAAAAATCCGGGTTGGAAAGATTGCTTGCATCAGGTGTTGTTATTACCGGTGGATGTGCAAATCTTGAGGGAATTCCTGAACTTGCAGAAAACATTTTCAACCTCCCCACAAGAAGAGGATATCCTGTAGGTGTAGGAGGTCTTGTTGATGTAGTTAACAATCCCATATATGCAACCGGTGTCGGACTTCTTGTTTATGGATACAATAATTTAGGCATAAGACACCGCAAAAAATATAATAGTGCAAAATCATTAATGAATCTAATAAGTGGTAATAATCTTGTCAGCAAAATAAAAGACTGGTTTAAAGAAATTTTCTAAGGAGGTGTTGTTGTGAACAGGGTTTTTTATATGGATGAAGATAACGGTTTCTCAGCAAAATTAAAAGTTGTTGGTGTTGGCGGCGGCGGATGTAATGCTTTAAACAACATGGTCGATGCAGGTGTTCCTGGCGTCGAATTTATTGGAATAAATACGGATGTCAAATCCTTGAATACATGTAAGGCTGCGGTTAAAATACAGATAGGAAGCAAATTGACCAGGGGTCTTGGAGCAGGTGCTAATCCTGAAGTAGGTAGAAAAGCAGCCCTGGAAGATACAGAAAAAATCATTGAGCACCTTAAGGGTTCTGATATGGTTTTTATAACATGTGGACTCGGAGGGGGCACCGGAACAGGAGCTTCTTCGGTAATTGCTGAAATTTCGAAGGAATTAGGCGCCCTTACAGTGGCAATTACAACAAAACCCTTTGCTTTCGAAGGTAAAGACAGAATGAAGCAGGCCGAAAACGGGGTAATTCAATTGAAGACCCGTGTTGACTCTCTCATAACCATACCAAATCAGAGATTATTATCGATTGGCGGCAAACATATGACTATCAGGGAAGCCTTTTTCAAAGCAGATGAGGTGCTCCTGAATGCTGTGAGAAGCATCTCTGATCTGATAGTCGGTTCAGGCCATGTAGTTGTGGATTTTGCCGATGTTAAAACTATCATGAGTGAACGTGGAATGGCTATTATGGGTATCGGCGAAGCTTCCGGTGAAAACAGGGCAAGGGATGCAGCCCAAAAAGCCATATCAAGCCCTCTTCTTGAAGATATTTCCATTCATGGCGCAAGAGGAGTTTTAATTAATGTAACAGGCAATCAGGATATGACTCTCCATGAGGTGCATGAAGCATCTTCACTGATTCAGGAACAGGCTCATGACGAGGCAAAGATTATATGGGGACTTGTATATGATGATGCTATGGAAAATTCTATGAGGATAACCGTTATTGCCACAGGTTTTGAAGAAAAGGTTGTTGTAGACGAGGACGAAACAGATATGGTGCACAAGGGCAGATTATTTGAGACTGGCGATGATCTTCCTCCCTTTATGAAGAAAAAAGTTGCCATAGACTATAAGGAAATAAAGTCAAAAAGCGACATTATTGATATTGATGACGACAGATATGATATTCCTACTTTTTTAAGGAAACAGGCGGATTGATTCTGGATTTTAAAATTAGTTACCGGATTAAGATGGTTCAGGTTTTTAAAAAACATAGTATGCAGTTCTGAACTATCATGAAAAAGGCTTTAAAGAAATTTAAAATCCGGGATTCAAAATCCGGAACAAAGTTTCAGGCAATAAAGGGGCGTAAAGACTTCCTTGCCTCTGAAACCGGGACAATAATAAAAAAATGGGGCAATAAAATTCCTGTTTGTGTGGTCTTCCCTAACACGTACTATATAGGAATGTCGAATCTTGCTGTCCATATTCTGTACAAAATGTTGAATAGTTATGATGATATTCTTTGTGAGAGGTGTTTTCTCGGAGAGAATAATGAATGTATATCAATAGAAAGCGGCAGGCCGCTCAAATCATTTAAATGCATATTCTTCTCATTGTCTTTTGAAATGGATTTTATAAATATCCCAAAAATTTTAAGCCTTTCTTCCATACCAGTTAACTCCGAAGAAAGGGGGAGCGATGATCCCCTGATTGTAGCAGGAGGCATCTGCGCAATTTCAAATCCTGAACCTGTCCACAGTTTCATTGATCTTTTTATCATGGGTGATATTGAGTCAACCATTCACGATTTTATGAAAAAATTCAGGGAAACAACAAGCAGGGAAAGAGATAAAATTATTGATGGACTAAGCGACTTTGATTGGGTCTACAACCCCCGTGATCTCAAGGTCACATACAGAGAAGACGGTACCATAGGAGCTTTCAATCCGGACCATTATATTGTAAAAACAAGGAAATACAAAGATAAAACCCTGGGCACATCAACTATTATTGCCGAAAACACTGAATTTTCCAGTATGTTTCTTGTGGAAGGAACGAGGGGCTGTCCTTCAAAGTGTCCCTTCTGCCTTTTGGGAAATTCTCACCGCTTCATCTGTGATAAAATCCTGCCTCTTGAAACTGCTGTTCGTGATGTGGGTATTATGGGAGGAGGAGTTTCATTTCACCCCCATCTTTTCGAAATTGTTACTGAACTAAAGCGTACTGGCAAAGGCATCCATTTCCCTTCACTGAGGCTTGATGAAATCCCTCTTTCAATTATAGAACTCATGCATGATGAAATTAAAACATTGACTTTCGGAATCGAAGCAGGAACAGAAAAGCTGAGAACTATTATAGGCAAACCACTTACAGACATAGAAATATACAATAAATTAGGCACCATACTAAATATAAAACCATTTAATCTCAAGCTTTATTTTATGATAGGTCTGCCAGGCGAAACAATAGAAGACATAGACAGTATTGTGGAACTTGTAAAAAAAATAAAACATGTAATGATCAGAGAAGGCGCAAGGAAAGGTTCTGTAGGGTTTATTACAGTCCATGTAAGTCCCTTTGTTCCAAAACCTCTGACCGCTTTTCAAAGATTTCCTATGAATGATATGGATGAATTGAAAAGCAAGATAAACCGTTTAAAAAAAGCCATTGGCAGAACTGATAACACTTGGTTTACTCATGAATCAGTCAAATACAGTTTTATTCAGGCAGTTCTTTCCAGAGGCGACAGGAGACTGAAAAATATTGTTCTTCAATTTGCAGAAGGAATGAACCTGAACAGGATTGTCAGAGACAGCACGGTTAATCTTAATTTTTATGCACTCAGAGAAAAAGATAAGGATGAAATCCTGCCGTGGGATTTTATTTCATAACAGATTTTCAAACATGCAGGTTTGGATCTCTGCAGACCCTCCCCTTGATCAATTTTTAAAATTATTAAGTAAAGTCTTCCTGCAAAATTAAAAGTATTATCTTTAAATTACAATAATTTACATTGATTAAAAAATATTATAACACAACAGTCAGGCTTGACATGTTAACAAAAAAGAAAGTATAGTTTAAAATGACATAAGCAAAAAGACACTGGGCACATTAAACAAGGGTTCAGTAACAGCAGATGTTACTGGAGGATTATTACAGGAGTGGCCGGGCCGCCACCGGAAGTTATCTTCGGGTTGCGGCATTTTTTTATCTCTATAATAAATAATCATTCAGTAATTGGAAAGACAGAAATACCACAGGAACATAACCAGTCTCTAAAAAAGGAGGAATGTAATGGATGAAAGAAACATTTACAAGGCAAAAGAAGCGATGGATTCAGTAACAAAAAAAATACCCATGAAAGTACTTTTTATTGTGGGGATTGTATTATTAATCCTTATGTTTTTCCGTCCCTTTGTTCAGATAGGAGCAGGGGAAAGGGGTGTTGTGCTTAATTTCGGAGCTGTTCAGAGCTCAGTACTGGGCGAAGGACTGCACCTCAGAATACCAATTATGCAAAACATTATTAAAGTAGATGTAAAAGTGCAGAAAGCAACAACCGACGCAGCAGCAGCATCCTCTGACCTTCAGGACGTTAGTTCCACTGTTTCTATCAATTATCATATAGTGCCTGATAAGGCAAATGTTGTGTATCAATCTCTCGGCATTCACTTTAAAGAAAGAATCATAGATCCTGCCGTGCAGGAAGTAGTAAAAGCTGTAACTGCCAAGTATACTGCAGAAGAATTAATCACAAAAAGGCCTGCGGTAAGCGATACCATGAAAGCAGCCCTGACTGAAAGGTTGATAATTCACAATATAGCTGTTGATGCTTTTTCCATAGTAGGATTCAGCTTCTCAAAGGTCTTCATGGAAGCTATTGAATCAAAACAAACAGCAGAACAACTTGCGCTGAAAGCAAAAAGAGATCTGGATAGAATAAAAATAGAAGCAGATCAAAAGATCACCGCAGCAAGGGCAGAGGCTGAAGCCCTGAGATTGCAACGAGCTAACATATCAACAGACCTGATAGAACTTAGAAAAATAGAAGCAAATCTAAAGGCCATTGAAAAATGGAATGGCATACTACCTCAAGTTACCGGTGCAGGATCTATTCCATTTATCGGAGTAGGTAACGAACCATTGAAGAAAAAGTAGGGGTTATCCAATCATAAATAAATCATAATATCCTTATTGTTGTTTAATACAACTAAAAAAAACAGGAGAAGGAGGTATGGTGTTGGAAAGATATTTGCGTGTAACTGACTTTGAATGGAATATATTATTTCAAAAAACGATTAGCTGGCTGCTAACCAGTGGCGTTCATATTATCTTTGTTCTTGTAATTTCCTGGGTTGCCTTCATGCTTGCAAAAGTAGTTTCAAACCGTCTGGTCCAGTTTGCTGTCCGTCAGAATGATGATATAGAATTTCAGAAACGTACCAACACTCTTGGAGCTATTGTGAGATATGTGGCTACTTTCGCGATTATTGCAATTACTGTTATAATGATTCTTAAAGAATTCGGAATTGAAATAGGCCCCATTCTCGCTGCTGCAGGAATTGTAGGATTGGCTGTAGGCTTTGGCGCCCAGAGTCTGGTAAAAGATGTTATAAGCGGTTTTTTCATTCTGCTGGAAGATCAGATAAGAGTAGGAGATGTGGTAAATATAGCCGGAAAAGGAGGAACCGTTGAAAAAGTTAACCTGAGGACAACTATATTGCGCGATCTCAGTGGCAATGTACACTATGTACCTAATGGCCATATAGATGTAGTTACAAATATGACAAAAGAATATTCGAGGTACGTTTTTGACATTGGCATTACTTATCGTGAAAACGTGGATGAAGTTATAGAAATCATAAAAAGCATCGATGAAGAAATGCGGAACGATCCTGAGTTTAAAGAAGACATCATAGAGCCTGTTGAAATTCTCGGTCTCGATCAATTTGCCGACTCTTCAATTATCGTCAAGGCACGCACAACCACGCTGCCAGTAAAACAGTGGCGTGTAGGACGGGAATTTAATAAACGTCTCAAAAAGAAATTCGATGAATTGGGAATTGAAATTCCTTTCCCCCGTGTTACTATCTATATGGGTCAGGATAAGGAAGGTAAATCACCTCCTCTCCGCATTGCCAAAGAGTAAGATACCAGATTAATTGTATAGTATGTGGAAAAATAAGCAATAAATTGTCAAAGAGAAGTTATGTCATGAAGGATGAGAAAAATATTTGATTGATATATTGGAACATACAGTTGAACTTACGGAGGTCGCAAAAACACAGAGCCGGATTGTATCTTCAAATCTCTTTTTCTGTAAGCAGAACTACAGATAGCGAAAAGAAGATTGATATATTTCCAGTAATAAAAGAAAGGATATTTTATATGTTAACAAAAAAATTTTCTGCTTTATCAAATCTTTTTAAAAATCTATTCCACAAACGGGAAAAAAAATTTTCAACTTTGACAAAAAAACAACAGGAAATACTCAGCGAAATAAAGGGGGGTTCAGTCAGTAACTGGAATGACTGGAAGTGGCAGTTGAAACACTGTATAAAAGATCTTGACACTTTCGAGTCTCTCCTTAACGTAAATTTACCAGAAGAACTGCGCAAACAATTTCCATTAATTGTCGAGAAATTCCCAATGTCCATCACACCCTATTACTTATCTCTTATAGACACGGAAAATATTCAAAATGATCCTATTTTTAAGCAAAGCTTTCCTACAATAGATGAATTGACTGTTCAAAAAACCGATATGGCAGATCCCCTTCATGAAGACAAGGACAGCCCAGTTCCAGGGTTGATGCACAGGTATCCCGACAGGGTTTTACTCATGGCCAGCAATATGTGTTCGATGTATTGCCGACATTGTACGAGAAAGCGCCGCGTGGGAGACAGGGACACCATACCTGGAAAAGAAGAGATTATGAAGGGGATAGAATATATAAAAAACACCCCTCACATCAGGGATGTTCTCCTCAGCGGTGGAGACCCCTTTCTTTTATCAACAGAGTATCTGGACTGGATTCTCACTGAACTGAAAAAAGTCCAACATATTGAAATAATAAGAATTGGAACAAGAACACCTGTTGTCCTGCCCTACAGAATTACAGATGAACTTGTTGAAATGCTTAAAAAACACCATCCACTCTGGATTAACACACATTTTAACCATCCACGAGAATTGACAATATCCTCTAAAAAGGCGCTCAAGAAGCTTGCCGATGCAGGAATACCTCTGGGAAATCAATCAGTTCTTTTATCAGGCGTTAATGATTGTCCCCGGATCATGCGTTCACTTGTACATAAACTTGTATCTAATAGAGTTAGACCATACTACCTTTATCAATGCGACTTATCGGAAGGTCTCAGCCATTTCAGAACTCCAGTCGGTAAAGGCATTGAAATTCTTGAAAGTCTAATAGGTCATACAAGCGGATTCTGCGTCCCGACATATGTAATAGATGCTCCCGGAGGAGGCGGAAAAATTCCTGTAATGCCCAATTATCTCATTTCATGGTCCACCAATAAGG
Source organism: uncultured Syntrophorhabdaceae bacterium (assembly GCA_964429485.1). Taxonomy (GTDB): domain Bacteria; phylum Desulfobacterota; class Syntrophorhabdia; order Syntrophorhabdales; family Syntrophorhabdaceae; genus JAPLKB01. The sequence continues at coordinate 54,743 of CAYSBW010000003.1, read as the reverse complement.
TTATTCTGAGGAATTATGAAGGTGTTATTACAACCTATAAAGAGCCTGATTCTTACGAGCCTACTTTTTGTGACCGAAACTGCGAAACATGCAAGTTACAACTTTCACTGGAAGACGCTGATGAATATAAATCTGTGGGTATAGAAAAACTACTGGCCGACTACGACGATACAATCGCTCTCGTTCCTAAGAATAATGCCCGACACAAAAGAAGGAGTTGATATATTTCATGAACTATTATGCACCTGATAAAATAGAAATCCTACCCTGTGGATCAATCATACAGCACGGGTACTACAATGACAGGATATATCTATTAAAACCCGGAAAAAATGCAACAGAAAGTCTACCCGTGAATCTTATTGAAAGGGCAAAATATTTTAATTACTCAAAAATATTCGCCAAAATACCTTCCAGGTATTACAAGCAATTCATCAGCGCCGGTTACATAGAGGAAGCTTCGGTTCCAGGCTTTTACAATGGTTCCGACAAAGGTTTATTTATGAGTTTTTATCTATATGAACAGCGCTCTTTAGAAACAGATATTGATAATATGGACAGCATCCTTAATCTCGCATTAGAAAAATCCGGAGAGCCTGTTGTACCTTTTGACACAGATCAATTTATACTTCGCCGTTGTAAACAAAATGATATTGAGGAGATGACATCAATATACAAGGCCGTATTTCCTACCTATCCCTTCCCCATTTACGATCCTGAATATTTACTGGATACAATGAAAAATAATGTTGTTTATTTTGCAGTTGAACGGAACAAATATTTGATATCACTTTCTTCAGCTGAAATTGACAATTCCTCTTTAAATGCAGAAATGACAGACTTTGCAACACTTCCTCAATGGCAAAAAAATAGTTTTGGCTGCCATCTGCTCCTGCAAATGGAAAAAGAAATGAAAAAGCAGAAAATAAAAACAACATATACAATTTCGCGGGCAGCATCTGCGGGAATAAATATTATTTTTGCCAAACTGGGTTATAAGTATGGAGGTAGATTAAAAAACAATACCAATATTTCCGGTAATATTGAAAGCATGAACGTGTGGTTTAAAGCTGTTAACTGACTTTTTCGGGTTCACTGAGTGTTTCTACAAATTGGAAATTTGTCTGATATTTACCTGATACATTTTCAGGCAGCATCCTGCACTAATATAATCGAAGAAGATGACACACGCAACTTCATACCTTCTTTTATATTATTGCTTTTCAATTTGTTCATACTCCTGATGGCTCTTATACTCTTTCCATATTTCCTGGCTATCAGAGAAAGAGTGTCCCCCTTGCCGACATAGTGATATCTTGCTTTTGAACCTGCAGTTGTTTTTTTGCTGTAACTCACAAGAGCAAGTTTCTTACCCCTGTTTATGTGATCGGATTTCAACTGGTTAATATGTTTCAGTGTACTTACATCAACACCATATTTACCTGCTATGGTTGAAAGAGTATCCCCTTTACGTACAACATGAGTAGCAATTTTTTGCACATCTTTGATACTTCTTTTGTTAACACTGGCAGTTTCCCGTCTGAATTCTGTTTTTTTAGCCAGAGCTTCTTCCCGGCCATCAATTTTATTAAATTCTGGAATATAGACAGGCACACCACTTTTCAATCTAAGGGGACTGCCATTAACCAAAACCATGTCTTCTTTGCTCACACCATATTTTCTGCTAATTTTTCTTATGTTATCCCGTCGTTTTGTCAAGTGACGAATGACTCTTACAACCCTTTTTTCTTCATTGAGAACCGATGTCAAAGACAACTTAAAATTATCAATATCAGTTTCAGCAGGCAATTTGATTCTGTAGTCCTTGCCGGGAGGAGTAATGCCCCTTCTTATTTCCGGGTTAAGTGTCCTTATGGAAGGTATATCTACTGACGCTGCCTTTGCAACTACTTTCAAAGGAACTCCACCAGGGATTGTCTCTTTGACAAACTCAAAGGCCGGAACATCTTCTATTATGCCTAAACCATATTTTTCAGGATTCTTTGCAATGATTGCTGCAGCAATAAGTTGTGGAACATATTCCCTTGTCTCACGGGGAAGTGTATTATATGCACGCAATTCCCAAAAGTCTTTTGTACCATGTTTCCTGATCAGTCTGTCTATTCTGTTTTCACCTGCATTGTAACCTGCTGCTGCAAGATACCAGCAACCGAATTGGTCGAACAAATCCTTGAGATAATGTGCAGCAGCCAATGTGGATTTCCTGATGTCTCTCCTTTCATCCACCCAGTGATTCACTTCAAGGCCATATCTCTTGCCTGTTTGAGGGATAAATTGCCATGGACCTGCTGCTTTCATCGGAGAATATGCTTGCAGATTAAAACCACTCTCAATCATGGCCAGGTAGACCAGATCCTCGGGAAGGCCATTCTCTCTCAATACCTCTTTGACAAGGGGCGCATAATGTTTTTTCCTTTTGATCCATCTCTTGAAAAGGTCTTTCTTTGTAGTAGTAAAATAACGGATATAGTGCTCTACCGCATCGTTGAAAACAAGCGGTATACCAATGTTCTGAACATTATTATTCTTATCAATTAAAGGTTCGTCAATGTCTGCATCATTATTTGACAGGAGGTTCTCCCGTATTTTCTGCAATTTCCTTTCAACATCATTTCCGGAAACCCCCGACAACAGGTCTTCACAATCTCTATCAGACAACAAGTAGTACTTCTCCTTATCTCTTTTATTCTCCTGTGTACTGGAAGTATCAAAACCTTCCAATACGGCCCTGTCTTCCTTACAATTTTCCTTATCATTGGTTTTGGAAAAAATATTTTCCGCAGCAAATACCGAGGAACCAAGAAAGATAATCAATATAGAGAAAAAAACAAAAAAATTGTCTTTTCTGCTAAATATATTCAATTTACTTTTCATTTACTTAATAGATATCAATAAGAAGTCCTTGGTGTCAAGGGTAAAGACCTTTTTTGAATCTGTGTCCATTCATCAACCTGAGCAGAAAAGATTATCCTGCACAGGATAAGTTCTTATCCTCATTAAAAAAATTGTTGACACTTATTTAACAAAAAGTACATTATAATTGCTGTAAAAAAATAGGACAAATTATTTCAAAACATAAAAATAAAACCCGGGGTATAAAATGTCAAAGGCTGAAATAAATCTTGGAGAAAAAATCTATGGAATTCCAATAGTCACAGGGAGCGAGGGTGAAAAAGGACTTGATATATCTTCTCTCCGCAATGATACTGGTTTTATAACTTTTGACCCCGGTTATCAAAACACCGGTTCCTGTAAAAGTGCAATAACTTTTATAGACGGTGAGAAAGGAATTCTACGCTATCGTGGTTATCCTATTGAACAACTTGGTTTACAGACTTCTTTTCTCGAAGTAGCATATCTGCTTATATACGGAGAACTGCCCGGCCCGGATGAGCTGGCAGCTTTTTCAAAGAAAGTTGAAGAAAATTCTCTCATACATGAAAATATGCTCAGTTTTTTCAAGGGTTTGCCCTCTACTGCCCATCCAATGGCTGTGCTTAGTTCTTCAATAAATTCTCTCGCAATTCACTACCCTTCTTTTTATGTTGATGATCAGGATCCTGAAACATTCAATATCATGGTTGCCAGATTAATTTCCACAATCAGGACAATAGCAGCTTTCACCTACAAAAAATCAATCGGAGAACCACTTGTATATCCTGATCCGACACTTTCATATTGTGCAAATTTTCTTACAATGATGTTTGCCAAACCTAATCGCCCGCACGCAGTTGATCCTGATATTGAACAGGCTCTCAACGCCCTTTTTATCATTCATGCTGATCATGAGCAAAATTGCAGCACTTCAACTGTAAGACTCGTGGGGAGCAGTAAAGTCAATCTCTACTCAGCCGTATGTGCCGGAGTATGTGCCCTTTGGGGACCTCTCCATGGCGGTGCAAACGAACAGGTTATACAGATGCTCGAACAGATATACAGACAGGGAATTTCCGTGAAGGATTGCATAAACATGGCCAAGGACAAGGAAAACAGCTTCCGCCTCATGGGCTTTGGCCATCGGGTTTATAAAAACTATGATCCGAGGGCATTGTTGATTCGTAACATGTGTCACAAATTACTTAAAAAGAAGCATGAAAAAGATCCTCTTTTTGAAATTGCCATGGAGCTTGAAGATGCTGCCCTGCATGATGATTATTTTATAGAAAAAAAGCTCTATCCAAATGTAGATTTTTACAGCGGAATTATTTATAGAGAAATAGGCATACCTACAAACATGTTCACCGTGATGTTCGTAATAGGCAGACTGCCCGGCTGGATAGCCCACTGGAAGGAAATGCACGACTCCGTACCATTCAAAATATCCCGTCCCAGGCAGATATACATTGGTGAAAAGGAACGTAAAGTTGTCTCTGTCAAAAAAAGGAAAGGATTTTCGCTTTTTTCCATATTCCGCAGGGAAGGATAATTACAGAACAACAGCATTATGATATTTTGCAAAAGCCTTGATTGTTATTTTTTTGCTTTCCCTGCAGATGTTTGAGCCTATCAGTCTGAATGAATCTTTGAGAAATCACCAAACATCATAAACATATCTTTTATCTTCTTTAAAAGACCAAGTCTGTTGTTTTTTATTGCAACGTCCTTATCCATGACAAAAACCTTGTCAAAAAAATCATCAATTGCTTCTTTGAATCCAACAAGGATGGAAAGGGCATCATCGTATTTTTTTTCATGCATGAAATCAAAAAACATGCCTTTTTTAGATTCATAGATTGCAAAGAGCCTCTGCTCCTGAACTTCTTTAAAAAGAGATGGGTTAACCTCCACGTCTTCAGTTATCTGTTTTGTTATATTAAAGGCTCTTTTGAATCCTACCATGAGCTTTTTGAAATCTTCCATGGATTTCTGTGTTTCAAGAGTAACAAGTCTTACGTAACCGTCGTAAATATCCTCTGTCGTATATGGCAATACAGTTTCTACAAATTCTTGGTTATGCCCTTCCTCGATCATGGAAAATTTAAAGCGTGTCCCAATAAAATCAATAAGAGCTGTCTTTGTGTCTTCAAGGGATATCCTCTTTTTGATATAATCACCGCTCTTGTAGGCAATTTCAATAAGTTCTTCAAGAGGCATATACAACCTCTTATCAATTGCAATTTTTATAATGCCCAGGCATTGCCGTCTCAACGCATAGGGATCAAGATTACCGGTCGGCATTATTTTTACAGAAAAAAAGGATGTAAGTGAATCAATCTTGTCAGCTATACCTATAATTGTACCAAGAAGAGTTTCAGGCAAGCTGCTATTGCCCCCTGTAGGAAAGTAATGTTCTTCTATTGCCAGAGCAACATCTTCAGCCTCCCCTTGGCAACCCGCATATATTCTGCCCATTACCCCCTGCAGTTCCGGAAATTCGCCTACCATGTGCGTCATGAGGTCTACTTTCATCAACCTCGCCGCTCTTTCAACTTTTTTTAAATCTTCAAAACCGAGAATTACAGAAAGGGGCTTTGCTATATCTGTAACTCTATCGGTTTTTTCTTTTAATGTACCCAGCTTGACATGATAGACGATTGACGAAAGACGATCATAAAGATCAAAAAGAGATATTTTACTGTCTTCCTCGAAAAAAAACCCGGCATCTGCAAGTCTTGCCAGTAAAACTTTTTCATTGCCTCTAATAACATTTTTGTCCTCAACAGGTACAGTGTTTGCGAAAAAAATAAAATAAGGAATTAGTTGGCCCTGGTCATCCATAATCGGGATATAACGCTGGTGACTTTTCATCACATTTACAAGCACTTCCTTGGGTATAGCCAGAAACTTTGCGTCAAATTCACCTCGCAGAGGGTACGGATATTCTGTGATATTCATAATTTCTTTTGTAAGATCATCATCTTTTATCGCATAACCTTTAACATCACTTTCAATCCTTTTGATCCCCTGCAGGATTGTTTTCATCCGCTCTTCTTCACTCAAGACTATGTAATTTGCTCTTAATTTTTCCATATAATCTGATGGATCCATAACATCGATCCTGCCGGACGACAAAAATCTGTGGCCATAGGTATATTTCCCGCTTTCTACATCAGCAATAGTAAATTTAACAGGTTCGTTACCAAAAAACGCAAGCAGCCATTGTATTGGTCTGGCATATTCAAAGCTTTCATTTCCCCAACGCATTTTTTTCTGGAAAGGTATGCGGGAAATTACATCCACAAATAGTTTTGAAAGGACTTCTTTTACCGGCATCCCTTTTTCCACTTTCGTGTATGCTATAAATTCCACATTATCCTTCACTGCTCTTGTTAACTCTTCTACACAAACACCCTGGGATTTTGCAAAACCCTGTGCAGCCTTTGTAGGAAAACCAGAATCATCAAAGGCTCTGTTCAGAGGAGGACCGTATTTCAATGTTACACTTTCTGTCTGGATTTCAGCAACATCGGAAATGAAAGCTGTCATTCTCCTTGGTGTAGCCTGTATCTTTATTTCACCAAAGTTAATTCTGGAATTATTAAGGTAATCCTGTAAAAGATTATAAAGACCTCCTTTCTCAGGTTCAATAAACCTTGCAGGAATCTCTTCGGTACCGATTTCAAGCAGTAGCGTTTTCAATTTAACAATCCTCGTATTTTTATTTTTTAATTAATTATTCAACTCAAGGTTATATCAGTTATTTAGCCAGAACTAAACTATTTTTTTAAAAGCGGAAACCCTGCGTCTTCCCTTTTCTTAACATAAAGTTCCGCACAGATCTTTGCGAGGTTTCTGACTCTTCCTATATAGTTTGCACGCTCTGTAACGCTTATAGCGCCTCTTGCGTCAAGAAGGTTGAATAAGTGAGAGCATTTAAGACAAAAATCATAGGCAGGGGAAACAAGGCCTCTACCTGTTGTAATTCTCTCCCCTTCCGCTTCATAGTAATTAAATAAACTTTTTAGAATATCAGGATCTGATTCTTCAAAGTTATAAATAGAAAATTCTCTTTCAGGTTCGAGAAAAACATCTCCATAAAGGATGTCTTTATTCCATTTGATATTAAATACATTATCCACATCCTGCAGATACATGGCTATTCTTTCAATTCCATAGGTAATTTCTATTGTTATCGGTGAAAGGTTAATGCCTCCTACTTGCTGGAAATAGGTAAATTGGGTTATTTCCATTCCGTCAAGCCATACTTCCCATCCAAGCCCCCACGCTCCAAGAGTTGGTGATTCCCAGTCATCTTCAACAAAACGTATATCATGGCTGGATGTATCTATGCCAAAACTCCGCAGGCTGTCAATATACATATTCTGGATATCTTTCGGAGATGGTTTCATAATAACCTGAAACTGGTAATAGTGCTGCAGTCTGTTAGGATTTTCTCCGTATCTTCCGTCTGCAGGTCTTCGTGAAGGCTGAACATAGGCAGTATTCCATGGTTCGGGGCCAAGGGATCTCAAAAAGGTACCGGGGTGAAATGTGCCGGCCCCTACTTCCATATCATAGGGTTGCTGAACTATACATCCCTTTTCAGACCAAAATTTTTGCAGAGAAAATATGAGTTCCTGAAAATACATGCATTTTTTATATAACATAAATTATACATTCAATGCTATTAAATTTGACTTACAGTTTTAAAAAATGAACATAAGCTTTGATCAAAATTTTTAGCGTTCGTTGTCAATAAAATAAAAACCCCTCCGGCATTAACCAAGAGGGGTTTTTATAAATAACCAATATCTATTTAGCCTTCATACTGTATTGTTGCGCCAAGTTTTTTTGCTTCTGAGATCTTGAATGCCGCATCTCTTTTCTTGACCAGACTTTCGCTTCTTACATCAACAAAATCCACAGCCTTCATATCACAGAACTTCACGCACTGCGGTTCGCCATCACAAAGATCGCATTTGAAAACTTTCTTCATAACAGGGTTGAAGTTCATTGCACCAAAGGGGCATACTGCTACACATGAACGGCAGCCTATGCATATATCATTATCAACAGACACCAGACCCTGTTCATCATCTCTCGTAATTGCCTTGACCGGGCATACATTCATACAGGGCGCATCTACGCACTGGCGGCATGACATGGGGATATAAAGCCCTTCCCATTCCCATTTTTCCACTTTTATCCTTGCCTTACTGGGATTTATAACGCCTTCGTGATATACTGAGCAAACAAGCTCGCATCTTCTGCAGCCTGTGCATTTTTCATGATTAATCATGAGAACTTTTGCTTCCATTTAGTTTCCTCCTTTATGTTCTCTCACCCTATATGCGGGACGGTTCTTTATCGAGATTTTCAAGTCCGTATTTCTTAAGTGACTCAGCTGTAGGTACGCCATTTTCATCGAGACCTTTGTATTTGTAGAACAATGCTCTCATTTCTATGAATTTTGCTTTGTCAATTTTCTTTCCGATAACATCCGGTGCGCCACGTTTGCAGCCCTCGGTAAAATAGCGCTCTGCAAGAATTTCACCCTTATAGGGATCATCCTTCTTCATTCCTTCTCTTATATTGAAAAGTCTCTCTACCATATTTGCTCTTTCAGCTACTTCCCAGATTTCCTTCGGTGTCATTTCAAGTCCTATATTATAGTGCAAAACCTTTGACCAGTCTTCGAAGTTAGGCAATGTAGCGCCAAGGAATGTTGTGTGGTACTTGCAGGTACCAAGGCAGTCTACTGCCATGTAGCAGTTCTCATGCCATGCAACCTGCCACGGTTTTCCAATATATTCAGTATGATCAGAGCTTAAGGGTCCATCATAAGGAATGGGGCTGCTGTAAATTCTTCTAAGAACGTCTACCGGCAGATGGTAAAGGTCGATTGCCGGACGGCTTCTCAAGTGGTCAGAACCTCTTGATGCAAGTGCAAGGTTCAGTGCAAGGGCCGGAGTTGCTCTTTCATCGGAGTGCAGATTCTGCATGCCCTTCATGTGAATGAGATATCTGAAAGAGTCTTTTCCGATCTTTTCAGATGCCCTTATTCCACCCTCTGCAAGAATATCTCCAAGGGGTGTATCTCTTTTGCATATGTGGTGAATCATTTCAATGACTGCATCATCATTTCCGAACCGTAAATCAACGCCATCGGTGTCTTTACTTGTAAGTATCCCTGCTTCATAGAGTTCCATTGCCCAAGAAATTGTGCTTCCAATTTCAAGGTTGTCTACGCCGTACTGGTCAACAAGGTGGTTGCCCATGAGAAGGGTATCAAGATGTGTACATCCCGGTTCACCGTTGAAAGCGCCCTGAGAAGTGTATTCTGGACCTTCATCATATTTACCTACAAGTCCCCATTTACGGGCAAGAGGTGTATCTGGAATTTTATATTTTGCGCGACAGTGTACCTGGCAACCAAAACATGCTGTCATATTGTACTCACTGCCTATGCTTTCTTTTGACCATTCATCAATGTTTTCAGGCTCTATTTCGTCACAGTATGTAAGCTGGTTATACTGGAAGTTATTTGTTCTGACGCCACCCCAGGAGTTTGTTGCACCCCAGATAAAAGGCGTTCCCAGTGTACCCATTGTCTGGTTTACTTTTGCGCTTGTTATCTGATAGATATATCTCTTATCGAACTCAAGGGCTTCCATTGGATATGCAACTTTAATATCCATGGTACCACGTGCTGCAACCATCTTAAGGTTTTTAGAACCCATTGTACAGCCGCCGCCGCCTCTTCCGTTGGCATTCTTTATGCCTGACATAACATTGGCATATCTTACCAGTTTCTCACCGGCAGGACCGCAGACTGCACATTTTACATCAGGATCACCAAGTTCTTCTCTGACTGCCCACTGTGCTTCTGTAACTGTTTTTCCCCACAGATTTTTTGCATCCCTTATTTCCACTTCGCCATCATGAACCCATATATATACAGGTTTCGGTGATTTTCCGATTGCAACAATATGATCAAATCCTGCAAATCTCAGTTCAGGCGCAAAGAATCCACCAAAGTTACCGCTTCCGAGCAGTCCTGTAAGAGGATTTTTCGTCATGACGTCTGTTCTTGAGCCTGCTGAAGCAAGCATGCCACCCAGGATGCCGGCGCTGAAAATAACTGCATTATCCGGCCCCAAAGGATCGCAACCGGGCTTTGAATACTTGTAAAGCAGATAAGCTGCAAGTCCTCTACCACCAAGAAAC
>CAYSBW010000003.1:0-44605 GCA_964429485.1 uncultured Syntrophorhabdaceae bacterium | reverse complement strand
CAGGGGAATCGGTTTTATATCGATCTTACCTGATGTAAGATCCACTATCGCTACTTTTCTATCTAGAGACATAATTATTTACCCTCCTTCTTTGCTGGTTCTTCCTTTTTCACTGCTTCAGCTTCCAACTGCGCCAACCTTTCATTGGCCAGCCTTGTACTTGTCTCCCATACAGGGCCTTTTACTCTCGGGAATCCGGCTTTAATCCAGAAAATACGCCATTCGGAACCACACTTCGGGCATTTTGCCTTTGTCTGTCCAGGTGCAGGAGTAATTCTGCCCTGACAGGTCGGATTCATACACCTGACCTGCCCGTAGCTTCTTGTACTTCTTAGACTTTCCGCAGTTGATAATTTGTCATCTGCCATCTTAATCCTCCTTTCCAAAAATGTTTTATTGTAACAAGCAGCATCTTAATCTTCAAGGTTTATGAAAATCAAGCTGCTTTGCGGGCTTCATATTTTTTATATGAATCGTTCAACAGCACGATTGGATGGATCACCTTCATGCCTGTTCCTGCATTTATCTGCAATCCACAACCGCCGCATTCAGTCATTGCAACTTCGGCCTCGGAATTTTTAACTTCATCCCATAACTTCTGTGCAATCTCTACAGAGCGGGTTCGATTTATCTTCTTCATTCCATAGGATCCACCCATTCCACAGCAGTTTGTATTAACCTTTACAACCTCCACACCGGGAATCAATCTGATAAGAGCCACCGGCACTTCCGTAATTCCCTGTACTTTAAAATGACAGGGATTGTGGTAAAATACTTTAAGGGGTATTTCACCAAAATTCTCGTTGAGTTTACCCTCAAGATGCATTTGATAAAGATATTCTCCTGCATCATAAACACGTTCTGCTACAAATCTGGCATCTTTACTGTCGAAAAAATTAAGTCCTTCCCTTTTTATCATCATATTACAGCTTGGACATGTTGTTATAATATCATAGCCCGGCGCCGCTGCCTCGGCAAGCATTCGGGCATTAAAATCAAAATTCTTCCTGGCTCCTTCAGGATTACCGTTCGCCATCATCGGCATGGCACAGCACTTTTGTTCAGGAACAATTACTTCAATGTTATTTTTTTTAAAAACAGATACAACTGATTTTCCTGCATCGGGATTATAATAATTTGCAAAACAGCCGTGGTAATATACAACCTTATCAGTCATTGGCGCCTCCTTTAAACCAGTCTTTAAAAGTCTGGCGATGAAATGTAGGCAGGTTCGAATCCTTGTGAACACCTGTGAATATCTGGGTCATCATTTTTACTATCCACAACTTTACCATCCAGTTTGAAAGAGGAGCTGTCAATCCCCCGAGTTTCGCAAGCAATTCAGGCTCATCAAGCATTTTCTTTTTCAAGCTTCGACCGTCTTTTGCATAATGTTCAAACTGGGACTTCCATATCAATGTGGGTATATCTATATCAACGGGACATTCCACTTCACAGCGACCACAGTGCAGGCAGGCCTCAAATGTGTGAACCCATCCCTGGAGTGAACCGAGAAGGTAATTCTTCGGGCTGTATACCATTCCTTTTTCAAGAAAAATGTGTTGTCCCACAGGACACTGGCGAGCACAAGCCCTGCAATCTATACATAAAAACAGATCTTCATAACCTTCAGTCAAAAGCTTGCTCCGCCCGTTATCATATATTATAACATGCAATTCCTGTCTGTTATCACCTGGTAAATCGGGCAGATTATCAAAATCATATTTTTCAATTTCATGAGGCAAAAGATCAAGGAGTATGCTTTCAAGACCAAAAACACCCATTGACTGCGTATGAAAAAGAGCTTCTTCGCTGTTGGGAAGTATTTTTTCAATACCTACAAGAAGTATAATTTTTTTTGCCTGGTTCAAATCTTTCGTAATATTTGACATGTGTTGCAGGAAATATACTGTACCGTCATCAGCTGATATTGAATTTACACCCATTATCGCAACATAATCTTTTATCCCTGATGAAGACAATTTTGTTATGCTATGTCTTTTATCAAAGGATTCTACAAGATTCCTGTTATGCATGCTTGGCAATGACCAGTAGTCTTCAACTTTTTTTTGAAATTTACCTTCCTCAAAATTTTTGAATTCTCCATAATACCTTAAATACGTTTTAAAACCTGCACTTTCCAGTCCGGGCCTCAGTTCGTTTACCACTATATTTGACTTGTTTATTGATGCAAGCGTAACCCCGTCAGCAATCCGCTTAATTTTATCCACAGCTTCTTTTGCATCTTTCGCAAAATCAGTTTTGATACTATCATATTTCGCAAGGGTTGATTTGAGTTGCTCAATTAAGGATGCGTTATTGCTTCTTGCATTTTCACGGATTTTCTTTAGTTGTTCTTTAACAGATTCGCCTTCAACTCTCTTGTCTTTTCGAACAAATATACTTGCTGCCCTGTGCTTGCTTTGTTCTGGCGAGGGTTCGACAACCATTAAACCTGGAATATCAGCCATTATATTTAATCCCTCCCTAAGTTTAGATAAAGTCTAAGACAATATTATATTTAAAGAACTCGATTTTAGTAAACGATTTTGATAAATATTTCACAAAACAATATATTAATATATATTTTAAAAAAAAGGAATATTTATATTCCTTTGATATTGTTTTTTCAGGGGCTTGATGAGAGGTTTGTACCTGTCTTGTATCGTTCGATATCATAAACTATATTTATTTATAATATATCCTTTTTTATGTCAAGATTATTTTGTAATTATTTATAATATAAAGATGTTTAGAACATTTACATATAAAGATAGCCCTTGACAACATAACCTGTTACAGGTTAACATCGTTCAATATATTGAACGTATTGAACCAATACTGTGTTGTGTAATACCAATGATTCAGGATAATGAAAGACTATAGCGCGCCAATTATAAAAAAGGCAATTAATATCATAATACTGATTGGTAAGGAAAATCGCCCTCTTGGCGTTTCTGAAATTTCCAAAGCTCTTGCTTACAGTAAAAGTACAACACATGGGATCCTGAAGACACTGAATGAGGTAGGCTTTTTATATAAAGATGCTGAATCAAAAAAATACTCAATAGGAAAAAAGCTGTTGAGACTCTCGAAAATCATCTACAAAAATCAGGATATTATTTATATAATAAGGCCATTTTTGGAAAACCTCGTTGAACTAATAGACGAAACAGTTTTTTTTGGTGTAATTGAAAATAATATAATTAAAATTCTCATTGTTGCCGAAGCAAAAAAGAGTCTCAAACTCTCTGCTCCGGCAGGTACAAAAATGCCTATAACTGCTGGAGCTGCCGGGAAAATATTTCTTTCTGCTTTGAAAGACGATGAAATAATTACAATTTTAAAAGAGAAAGGTCTGCCACGGTATACTGAAAACAGCATTGTTGATTTGGATTCCTTTATTATGGAAATAGAAAAAACAAGAAAAGCAGGATACGGGATTGATCTCGAAGAATACCTGAAAGGTGTGAGGGCTGTAGCAAGTCTTATCTATCAGGATGATCATCCATTAGGTGCAATCTGGGTTGTGGGCTTTTCTAATTCAATAATCGATGAAAAGCTGCAATTTATAATCGATCACTTGAAAACAACTGCTGAAAGAATAAATAAAAGGATTTCCTTCAATTCACATACAGAAGATGAAAGAAAGGTGCAAGCACCATGATTCTAATTACTCACCACACTGGAGAATCTCACGGCATCCTTGGGGCTCAGGCTGCATGTACATATTTTACAGAAAAAATGAATATGCCTTCAATTATTGTTGGTATTGAAAGACAATTTTCAAAGGAACTTCTCCTGTCATTCCTTGATAGTTATTATATAGGCAAGGAAAAAATTATTGGTTTTTCCCATCTTTGCGGCCGTAAAGATCTGACGGAATTAATAGGTGCTGTTAAAGAAAAAGGCTTTTTTACAATACTCGGCGGTCCACAAGCCAGAGAAGATTATTATGGAGAAGCAGAGTCAGAAAAATATAATAGAAGATTCAAAGGGTTGCACAAAGTTGTTGATCTGGCATTTCAGGGCCCTGTAGATTATCTGAAGAAAGATGATCTACAATTTAAAACCGGTTGCATAAGCAATCCATGGACAAAGGATATTACAATCAGCATTGATTGGACAAACATATATACTTTTTCAGATACTCTAAAAAAGCTTGAAATTCAGACAGCACAGGTACTGAATTCCATTGGCTGTCCGCATGCAAGAAAAAAAAATATCATAAGATTGCCCTTGCCCGATAATATTAAAGAAAAATCATTGATTACTGATGTGGAATCCTGCGGTTGCATTTTTTGCGATGTGGCAAAAGACAAGGGCTATCACGGCAATATCAACAGAGAGCTGGTAATGGCTCAGATCAGGACATTACCGGAGTATGCAGGTGTAAAAATTCCATTTGAAATAATAGATGAGTATCCCATTAATTCCCTTAAGTGGATTCTTGATAATACTGCCACTGAAGGAATCGAACTTTCCAGAATAGATCTTGTTTGCAGGGTGGATGACATAAATGTGCATGTTGATCAGCTTCTGGAAGCATTAAAAATTGCACGGGAACGGAATGTGGTTATTATGTTTTCGTCCATAGGTTTTGAGTCTTTTAATGACAAAATTCTCAGTTTTTTTAATAAAGGGATAACTGTTAAAGATATTATAAAATGTGTCGGAATTCTCAGGCAATTAAAAAGCAGGTTCGGCGACTACATGCTTTACAGGTCTGATGAAGGTGCAAATCACGGTTTTATCCATCCTACACCATGGGATGATTATGAAACAGTTTCTGAAAATAATATGAATATTTCAATGTATCGTTTATTTGAAGACATACTGCCGTTTCACAGCGTTCCTCTGATAATCCATCATTCTTCATACCTTGGTGACTGGATAAGAAAGATTGAATCAGAATTGAAAATAGAATTCAGCAGGGACGGTACATGGATTGAATGGTGGAATCCACCGGTATCTGTATAAACCTCACATGCTTCCAAATGTAAAAAACTGGTTTTTTATCCCCCTACTGCAATTTCAACCATCCTATCCAGGGATAAATACTTTTTTGCCACCCTGTTCACATCATCTATAGTGACTGCTTCAATTCTCTCAGGCCATATCTTGAAATGACCCGGGCCCAACCCATAAATAGTATCAAGGCACATGCTTGCAGCCTTTGCACTGTTTGCCTGCATGCTTATATGATGAGTTCCAATAAGATATTTTTTCGCATCTTCAACTTCCTTGGCTGTAAACCCTTCGGATATAATCTTTTTTATTTCAGCTTTCACTATCTTCCCTACTTCTTCTGTGAGTTTTTTATCCGTTCCTATGTATATGCCCATACCACCTGCTTCATAAGCCATCTGGTTGAAAAATGTCAGCGAATAGGCATAAGGTCTTTCTTCCCTTAATATCCTGTGTATTCTCCCGCTCATACCTGAAAGAATTGAATCTATAACTTCCATTGCATACCGGTCCTCATCGATTAAACCCGGGCCTGAAAAACCAAAAATAAGGTGTGTCTGCATTATTTCCCTGACAATCTGACGCATACCCTTATCAGCACCTGAAAAGGGTAGATTTTGCATAACACGTGATTCCCCTGACCAGTCTGAAAACATTTTCCGGAAAAGGCTTTCAATTTTATTTTCATCAACATCACCTGATATGGCAATCACAGCATTGGAAGGTGTTATAAAATTGTTATATATTGCCTTCAGTTCATCAAGGTTTATAGATATAACATCGTCTTCTCTGCCAATAGAACTTCTACTGTAGGGATGATCTTTATACAGAACTTCATCGAAAACCATGAATGTATAATTAATAGGATCATCATCTCTTTGCCTTATTTCAGAAAGAACATCTTTTTTGACTTTTTCCAGTTCCTTCTCTTTCAAGTTCGTTGAAATAAGGATATTTCTGAGAAGATCAAAGAATTCTTCAACATCTTTACTCATAAATTTCCCTGAGAGTCCAAATGTATTTTTACCACTGAATGGAGAAATATCACCTGCAAGAAAATCTATTTCTTCTGCAATTTTTGCAGCATCCTTATCCTTTGTCCCCTTTAAAAGCATTTTTGAAAGAATATTGAACATACCGTTTTTTTCAGGAGCTTCTTCTTTGACTCCACCGACAAAACCTATTCTAAAAGCAAGGGTAGGTGATGATTTTTCCTTGTTTACAACACATTTTAATCCGTTTTTAAGTTGATAAGTGTACGGGTTGGGTAAAGATTTGGGCAACAATGTAACAAGGGCTTTGTATTTTCCAGTAAGATATCTGTCCATTACCCTGATAACATCCTCATTATTAACCCTGTCCACTCTCTCCAGAAAATTGTCAACAAAACAGGGATCTCCTGTCAAAGTCTGGTAATTACCTATCTGCCTCGCCTTTCCTTGAACCGTCTCTATAGAATAAACATGGGATGCCCTGATCATATTCTTTGCCTTTTGTATTTCCAACGGTTTCGGGCCTTCTTTGCGCAGCCTTGAAATCTCTTTTTCTATTTCTTTTACTAAAAGGCTATAATCTCTGCCTTGAAAGGTTGCATAAAAAATGAAAAGACCACCTTCTTTCGGGGTAAACATATAGGTGGAACTATCAGTAACAATCCCTTTTTTATTTTTAAGCTGCTTCTGAAGGCGGGAACTTTCTCCTTCACCGAGAATAGTTCCCAGAACTTCGAGGGCAGGTATGTCCTCATGCTCTATGGACGGTATCGGGTAGGAAAAAGCAAGATAGCTCTCCCTGATATCCCTTTCAATAATCTTTTCCCTTTCCGGTCTTATTTCATCTTCTTTTTTATTTTCAAATAATGGCTTGCTGGCAACAGGGCTTTTATTGAAGTATTTTTTTATCAGTTCCCCGGCTTTTGCTTCTTCAAAATCACCGGTTATGACAATTAGCATGTTTTCAGGTACATAGTGAGATTTATAATAATTGATTATATCCTTTCTGTTTATATCCTTGACAGTATTTTTGTATCCTATTATCGGCCTTCCATAAGGATCGCCCTTATAGCTAAGTGAAAATAAATCAGTAAAAAGTTTTCGCTGAGGATCATCCTCTCCCATTTTTATTTCTTCCAGGATAACCTTTCTTTCCTTTTCAACTTCCCCCTCAGGGAAAGCTGGATTTTTTACAGCATCTGCAAGTATTTCAAAGCCTTTTGCGAAGGCGTGTTCTGGAATAACTATATGATAAACAGTATTATCATAAGAGGTGAATGCATTTATATTACCCCCCAGTGATTCTATGATTGAAGCCATTTCATTGGCCTTAACCTTCTCCGTACCCTTAAATATAAGGTGTTCGATAAAATGGGTAATGCCTGCATTTTTCAGGTCTTCAAATTTGCTCCCTGTTTTCACCCAAATCTGAACAGCCACAACACCGGTGTCCTTGCGCTGTTCAAGGATATACTTCAGCCCGTTATCCAAAGAAAAAATATTCATAGAATGTACCATCCCGCAAAAAAATAATGTAAAGAAGAAAAATATTAAGAAGAGGGTTTTTCGCAAAATAAAAAAAGGCCCTTAAAGGGCCTTTCTCCCTTCATTGAAAGCTCTTATATTCAGTTCATGAAGCTTCTCTTTCATCAATCCTTTTATTGCCTTCACCCATGCAGATTCCTTGATTTCAGGAAAAAAATTTGACAGGGCACCAATGAGAACAACGTTTGCAGCCTGAATATTCCCGAGTTCACCTGCGATTTCCTGTCCATCTATTATGTAAGCATTATTCTTGAAATGTTTCTTGAAGACAGCTTCAACATCATCGGGATATTTCGCCATGCCAAGATTAACAGAAGGAGGAAAAATAGCCTGTCTGTTTATTATTACTTTTCCGTTATCCTTAACCCAGTTTACATATCTCATTGCCTCAAGAAGTTCGAAGGAAAGAAGGAAATCTACATCTCCATATTTAATAAGAGGCGAATATACTTTTCTGCCAAATCTGAAATGGGTTGTAACATCTCCACCCCTCTGAGCCATTCCATGAACTTCACTTTTTTTTACATCATAACCGGCATCAAGAAAGACTTCGGTCAGAATATTACTCGCAAGGATAGTGCCCTGACCGCCAACACCTGAAAGGAATATATTTGTAACTTTATCCGTCATAACCCACCTCCTCAAACTTTACCGGGTACAATGGCGCTGTATTTACATATTTGCGCACAAAGATCACAACCTACACATATTCCCTTGTCAATATAAACAGTTCCTTTTCTTTTATGACCATCTTTTGTTGTACCCGCTCCTTCTCTCCAGCTAATAGCAGGGCAGCCTATTTCAAGACACATCTTGCATCCTCTGCAATTATCTTCATTAATTATGAAAAAAGGATTTTCAAATTTTCTGTTTGCCCTCTTCAACATAATACAGGGACTGTTGGTTGTAATAATCACGGAAGGCTCATCTCTTTCCAGTTCTTCCTTTATTGTTTTCATGGTCTCTTGAACTTTGTAGGGATCAACCTTTCTTACACTCTCAACCCCCAAAGCCTTTGCAAGGACTTCATAATCTATCATGCTGGTAGGTTCCTGCCTCACTGTAAACCCTGTGCCTGCATGATCCTGATGGCCTGTCATGCCTGTTATTCTATTGTCCAGGATAATAGTGGTGGAATTTCCCCTGTTATACACAGCCCCCATAAGAGGCGCTACCCCGCTATGCAAAAAAGTTGAATCACCCAGAACAGAACAGATCTTTCCAAGACCTTCCTTCCCGAATACTTTCATTGCACCATGTGCTGCTCCAACACCTGCACCCATACATATAGTGGTATGAACTGCCTGAAGTGGAGGAGCTGCTGCAAGAGTATAACAGCCAATATCACCAAAAACAAAGGTACCGAGTTTTTTCAACGAATAAAATAGAGCTCTATGAGAACAACCTGCACATAAATTCGGTGGTCTTCTTGGCAGTTCTTCCGGTTTTACTTTTATTTTTGGTGCTTTATATTTTTTACCTTTTAGTGCCTGCTCGATAATTTCCGGGGAAAGCTCATACATATTAGGGATCAAATCCTTTCCATGAAATATTTTATAGCCCATGGCTTTTATTTCGGTTTCAAAGAAGGGGTCAAGCTCTTCAATGACAATGACCTTTTTTACCTTTTTATAAAACTCAGCAATCATTTTTTTTGGAAGGGGCCATATCATGCCCAACTTTAAAAAAGAGTATTCCGGAAAAACTTCTTTTGCATAGAGATAACTCACACCACTTGCGATAATACCTGTGGAGGAATCGTTAATTTCAATATTATTATATTTAAACTCATCAGCATATGCCTCGAGTTTTCTCATTCTTTCTTCTATAAACTTCCTTCTCGCCCGAACATTTGCCGGAACCATAACATACTTAGGAGCATCCTTAGGATCAAGACCTATTGATATACCCGATTCTTTTCTACCTTCAAGTATCACCGGGGAATCAGAGTGGGATACTCTTGTTTCACCGCGCAGCAATACAGGTGTATCATATACTTCACTAATATCATAGGCAATCTTTGTAAAATCTTTACATTCCTGTGAATCACCGGGTTCAAGCATGGGAACTTTTGCAAATCTTGCCCAGTTACGGCTATCCTGTTCATTCTGTGAACTGTGGACATTCGGATCATCAGCAACAACTATCAACATACCACCCTTAACCCCTGTATAGGCAAGAGTCATAAAAGGGTCTGATGCAACATTTAATCCTACATGCTTCATTGAAGTAATGGTTCTTACCCCTGCTATTGATGCTCCGATTGCAACTTCAACTGCCACTTTTTCATTAGGAGACCATTCAGCATAAATATCAGGGTAGTTGTCGGCAATTTCCTGCAATATTTCAGTACTCGGTGTTCCAGGATAGGCAGAAGCAAATTTAACACCTGCTTCCCAGGCACCTCTTGCAATAGCGCTGTTTCCTTGCAGCACCTTTGTCTCTTTTTTCATATTGCCCCCATTCGGCTTTTCAGCCAGTAAATTTGATTTGTAGTAACTTTTCACCTCCTTTATTAAAAATTTCTATCAAATTTTTAATATCTGTTAACTGTCTCAGCTATTATTTTCAACAAAATAATGGCCTTTGTCAAGAATATAAAATGGGGGCAGCCTTCACAATTTGTATACGGAATCCCGATGTTTTAATAATTCCCAGGAAGGGTTTTTAAGAATACTTCCCATGGGGACGAACCCCCACGGGAAGTATTCTGATTTAAATATTGGAATAAGAGGAAAGAAACTTTAGGATTTCGTAAGTTCCTTCAAGACCTTCTTTCAATGCTTCGACTGATATTCTTTCGTTTTTACCGTGCATTCTCAAAATTTCATCTGCCTTGAATGTTGCCGGAAAAAAACCATAACAAGGAATTCCCAGATTTCTAAGATATCTCATATCAGAAGCTCCGGTCATCAGAAAAGGCAGGACAGGTATGGGGCCTTTGAATTTATTTACAATTTTACGGATACCATTAAAATATCCGTTATTATATCCGGAAGAAATTGATTTTCCTGTATCAGGCCCTATCTGCTCAATTTCCACATCGCTACCGCAAAGTTTTTTAATTTTCCTGAAGAAAGTTTCATGGCTTTCGTTAGGCAACAGTCTTGCATCAAAATATGCCTGTGATGCTGCTGGTATCACATTAACCTTCTCCCCTCCCTTGAGTATTGTAATTGTAACAGTGTTGCGGAGTAATGAATTGTAAACAGGATTGTTTTCAACAAAATTTCTAAAATATTTATTCTTCAACATCTCTTTTAAATTAGTATATGTAAAACCCTTGCCTTTTTTGCCTTTAAAGAGACCGTTCATATATGCATTAACAATACCTGTTGGCTTAAAAGGCCAATCATAGGATATGATTGCTTGAGCTGCTTTGACGATCTTTTCATTCGCATTATCATTGTGCGGTACGGAACCATGACCACCTGTACCAATTGCTTTAAGAAAAAACTGGCTCAATTTCTTTTCATCAACAGAAATCTGTGCATGAAGACAGCCTTCTTCATCTATTATACAACCGCCCTCACTAAGGACAAAAGAAGCATCGCTGATTTCTCTTACCTGACTGAGCATATATTCCAATCCATTTTTCCCGCCAACCTCCTCATCACAGGTTGCAAGAAAAATTATATCTCTTTCAGGGATTATTCCTTCTTTGTAGAGGTTTATGAAGGAGAGAAGCTGGCATATTACCTGCCCCTTCATATCTATTGCACCCCTTCCATAGATAAAACCGTCCTTCAATTCCGCTCCGAAAGGATCTACCTCCCACTCATCGGCATTTGCGGGAACCACATCAACATGACCAAGCAGTATGACTGGTTTGCCTTTCTTCCTACCCTCAATACGGGAAATAATATTTGCTCTTTTTGGAACAGAAAGATAAATTTCTGTACTCAACCCCTCTTTTTGAAGAATATTTTCAAGGAAAAGGATAGCCTTCTCCTCATTGCCCGGCGGGTTCGAAGTATCGATTTTTATGAATTCTCTCAATATTTCTGTAGCAATATCAACATTTATCATACACAACCCCGTTTTTTTGAATTGTTGTTATGTAAACTCATGATTTCGATGATAAAGTTTCAGCAAATTCCATTAATCATCATTAACCATCATACCGCAACAACTTCTTTAACTTCAGGAATCTCTTCTTTAAGCTGTTTTTCAACTCCCAATTTCAGGGTCATTGTACTCATCGGGCAACTGCCGCAAGCACCTTTAAGCTTAACCTTTACAACACCATCAACTACGTCAATCAGTTCTATATCTCCCCCATCTCTTTGTAAAAATGGTCTTATTTTTTCTATGGCCTTACTAACCTTTTCTTTCATTGAAACCTCCTGAAAATTAGATTTATCTAAATATAATCATAAACATAAATTTTGTAAACTTATTACTGCCATATAAAGCTTTACCCCCCCTCATCAGGAGGATTAAAAGTTTTATTTTCTCATCGCGCAATCAAACCTGTTATTTTCATAAATATCTTATTTCTCATTCAACTTCCACCTTGATTTCTTTGGGCACAGCTTTCTCGGACTTCGGAATAGTAATCTTGAGAACACCGTCCTTATATGTTGCCCTGGCCTTATCTCCTAAAACTTCCGCAGGGAGTTGGACAATTCTCTGAAAGGTACCGCATAATCTTTCAGATTTATAATAATTATCCTCTTCAGTCTCCTCTTCTTTTTTTCTTTCTCCCTTAATAGTCAGCCTGTCATTAACAATAGATATGGATACTTCCTTAGGATTGATAGCCGGCAGATCAATGGTCACCACAACATCTTTTTTGGTTTCGTGAATATCTACAGCCGGAAGCCAGCTTCCTTCTGTGATGGATGGAAAACCAGTTCTATTAAAAAAATCTTCAAAAAGTTTGTCCATCTCATCTTTCAATGCAGGAAATCTCAACTCCCATAGACTTTTCCATGGTGCTAATGTCATAGCAATCACCTCCCTGAATTTTTTTGTGTATTAACCTCTCTGTTTATAATTATAAGACAGGTTTTTTCCAGAAACTCACAATACCAAGGGGCCGGAAAAAGAGCTGAACCATCTCCCATTGTTCCTCGCCCATTTTGTTGAATAATTTGGAAAGACTCTGAAGTTGTTCCTCGCCAACATTGTGAACCTCGCATTCACCATCCGGCCTGCATGCATATACAATATTGTTTTCAGGGTCAATTACCACACCTTCATTGCTCAAATCTTCCATGGAAAATATCTTGACAGTATATTCATATTTCATCTCAATTACCCCTCATCATTTAATTGAATCCTAATACAATATTAATTCATCACTGAAAGTTTTTAAAGAGGCTGTAATTTCAAAAAAACGATCATACCCTACGAGATATTACATTTAAAAATAGCAAGCCTGTGGATACACCCCCTTATTTAATCAAGTTTTTTTCTCATTATTTCGTTTGTCTTCAAAATTTCATGGACATCTTTACCGGCAATTTCCCAGTTATACAAACCCTTTGCGTCTTTTTTTAGCTTTATTTTTACTTCACTTTTAAGAGCCTTCTTCAGTTCATCTACTTCTTTACTGTATTGAATTCCGTTGTTTTTATCATCTGCAGGTTTTTGTTTAAATACAGCATCTGTACTCTTGTTACAGCAAACAAGTAAAAAAATAATTAAAAAAATAGTAAGAAATTTCATACCTCATGATATAATTTCTTCCTGATTTATTGCAATACAAATCTGGAGGTTGCTATGGATATTCCTATGGAAAAATTGGAAAAAAATGAAAAGATAATCTTTATTCACGGAGCCGGAGGCAGCTCAAGATCATGGTACTTCCAGAAGGAATATTTCAAGGATTCAATGGAGCCTATTCTTATAGATCTGCCTGGACATGGCGCTGATAACTGCAACAAAGGCTGCAAAACATTGGCAGACTATGTGGACTATATACAAAAAGTTATTCATGAAATGGGGATAGATAAGTGTTACGTTGCAGGACATTCAATGGGAGGGGCAATAACCATGTCCCTTGCAATTTCCTTTCCGGATATCTTAAAGGGTATAATCCTCATTACAACGGGAGCTAAACTCAGAATTTTTCCGGAAATCCTCAATGAATTAAAAAAAGACAAAGAAAAAGCAGTTAAAAGCATCATGGATTACACTTTTTCAAAAAAATCGCCAATAATTTTAAAGGAAAAAGGATTTAAAGATATGATGAAGTGCAAAACAGAAGTCATATATGACGACTTTCTTGCATGTGAAGAATTTGATATAACTGATTCGGTGAATAAAATAAAAGTTCCTGCACTTATTATTTGCGGGAATGATGATGTCCTTGCACCACCGGAATATTCGGAATTCCTTCATGACCGGATAAAAAGATCCCGACTCGTGGCAATAAATGATGCAGGCCACATGCCAATACTCGAGAAACCCGTGGAAATCAACAAAGCCATTCATGAATGGATACTGTCTCATTGAAAAAACAATAATTATATTAAATTTTATTTCCAGAGGAAGGTATGTCTTTTTTAAAATACGGTGTAAGTTCTGAAAAAGAAAAATTGCTTGAAGAAAAAATGGAAAAGTTTGGCATAAAAGAACCGGACATTATAGAAAAATTCATACATTCAAGAGGCCATGGCGGTCAAAATGTAAATAAGGTTTCAACCTGCGTATATTTGAAACATATTCCCACAGGGATTGAGGTAAAATGCCAGCAGGAAAGATCACAATCTCTTAACAGGTTTTTCGCGCGCCGCATACTAATTGAAAAAATTGAAAATCTGATTCTTGGAAAGAAAAGCTTGAAAGAACAACAAATCGAAAAAATAAGAAGACAGAAACGCAAACGTTCCAGACGAGCAAAAGAGAAAACACTTGAATTAAAACACATTCAATCAAAAAAGAAAAGGTCAAGGACTTTCGATCCCTATGACCCTGCTGAATATTAAAACATCACATATTGGAATCAACACTGTGTTACTCTGTTATTTGCAAATCCATAATATTTAAAATTTCAAATATTATCAGTTTTTATAGCACTTGGACTATCCTTTCTTCAATTTAAATGGTACTATTGACAGGTGACTTAAACTTTTTTTGCATAACAAACATCAAACTAAGAGTTGTTATGCAATACCAGTACTCTAAAGTGTGAAAATATGATTATAAAAAATTTTGCTTAAGTAAAGGAGATCTTTAAATGGGAAAATATGGAGGGTTCAAAAGCGAGAAAAGGAAAAAAGAAAATGCAAGGATTAAAAAACAGGAAGAAAAACGGAAACGAAGATTCGGACTAAAAGCAGAAGAAGATTCTGGTGAAGAGGAGGTTTTAGAGGGAAATGAAACAGCAATGAACGAGGAAACTGTGCAAGCAGAACTTCCTGACTCGCAGGAAGAAGATGTAAAATCATAATTCTGAAGAAACACCCTGTAAATGTGAAGTGTTATTTTTTTAAAAATAGCTGTTGGCACTATTCAAAGATTCAACGACAGTTTATTCATCCACTACAAATGCAGTAGGTTTTTTGCACATTAACTTTTAACTCTGGCACATTTATTAGCACAATTTTTGCACATCAGCTTCGCATTATAAAGCTCGTAAAACCTTTCAGGATGTTTATGGTAAAGATATTCCCACTGCACAATAATAACAACAGACAAAAAGATGATTGAATATGTCCAGAAAGAAGGAATGAATATGAGAGGAGAAAAAGCCATAAGATATCCCCAGTTGTTTATCCTGCAGGTATTACAACATTTATTCTGAATTATTGCCTTGAATGGGCACCAGATCACAGCACAGAAACGATCCATAAATATGAAAAAAATAACTATAACAATGAGCCACTTGCTGTCAAGCAATCCGGAAAGACGCCAAAAACCTATAGTAAGGACAAGCATTGTCCAGTAAATAGCGGTACGGATTGCACCAAAATTGATTTTTTTTGTGTATTCGGACAGCCTTTGCTTTTTTTTATCACTATCCTCACCGGCCGCCACATAATTTCTACCATATATCTTGCCAAGATTTATCTTATGGTTCAGGGCCGGGATCAATCTTTTCAAAAGAATCAAAATAGTGAGAAACCAGAGTACATGGTATACTTTTAGAAGACCAAAGCCATAAGTGAATGTTTTTACGAGGATTTGAGGATTATATATGGCAAGAACAAGGGAAATGATTAAAATCCCGCCCTTTACGTAAAGATCATGAAGACCGTTTTTTTTAAGCATAA
This sequence comes from uncultured Syntrophorhabdaceae bacterium, assembly GCA_964429485.1. Lineage (GTDB taxonomy): Bacteria > Desulfobacterota > Syntrophorhabdia > Syntrophorhabdales > Syntrophorhabdaceae > JAPLKB01. Next base: position 28,878 of record CAYSBW010000003.1, on the reverse strand, counting down.
TTTATATTTTTGATCCAGGAAATTTTAATTTATATTGGTATACTTATCCTTACTTGCTTCAAGCAGTATTTTCTCCATGGAAAGAGCATTATGGTCCATAGTATATGACTCAAGTCGCATACGTGCATTCTTTCCCATATATTCTCTGAAATCTCTGTTAAAAAGAGCTTTAATTGCCCTTACCATACTATCAATGTCAAGGGGTTCATCTATTACATATCCTTCCTGTTCTGATATAAGAGCAGATGCTCCGTTCCATTGTGTTGTAATAGTTGGAAGACCCGAAGCCATGGCCTCCATGGTGGTCAGTGAACAGGCATCGTAAAAAGTAGGATGGGCAAGAATGTGGGATTCTCTATAAATATTTTCAGGGTTGGTCTGTTCTCCAAGAAAAAACACACAGTCTCCAATATCCAGTTTTTTTATTATCTCTTCGTAGCGTTTTCTTCTTCCTCTACCCATTATACGCAGTTCAAAATCCCTTCTCTCCCTTGCAACCTCACCAGCAGCAATTAAAAGAGGCAAAAGTCCTTTGAGTCGGAAATTACCTGCAGAAAAAAGTATTCTCAGTTTTCCATCAGACCCGGTATCTGCCGGGGTAAACCTTTGCGTATCAACTCCATTATAAACAGTATTGATTCTGTCAGGTAAGATATTAAAATGGCCTGCCATATGGCTTTTTAACATATCCGATATGGCTATAATCCTCGAACATTTCTTTTTTCTCACAGGATATTCTGCAATCCATTCCTGTATCTTCTGATTAATGCTGTTTTTCAGCATAAAGGCTTTATACCTGCGTTCTTTAGGATTGTCATAGCTTTCAATCTCCCGTTCCATCCAGATACGTTGCACTCCGCCATGGCTCTGATAAACATCAGCTTCAAAAGTATTCCCGAAGCCCAGCATAACATCAGGTGGAGAAATCTTCATACAGGCTCTGTGTTTCAAGGCAAAAATTAACGTTCTCAACCATCTTGGATAAGGTACAACATCGAGCTTTACAAGCTTGACACCCTTTGTTTCCAAACCATGCCCGCAGAATATTTCTAACTCATGCCCTAACTTAACTAATCTTGCAGACAGGTCATAGGCATATCTCTCTGCTCCGCCTTTTTTTGGATCAAAATTATATATGGCCAGGCCTATTTTCATATAGCTTTATCTTGTTTTTTCCATTTGGAAACAGGATTTTAAAATAAACGTCTATTCTATAAATTACCTTTATAATGTATTTTATTGTGTTATAAGTAAAGAAAAAAGCATCGTTTCAAAAGTGGGCATAAACCTGGATTGCTGACATTGATAAATAAATATGATGTTTTAAAAGATATTCATTCCTGTATTTATTTAATAATATTTTACCGTTGTAGAAATAACTTAAAACGTATTAAAACATATGTAAGCTTTGGATAATTATGAGTGAAGAAAACAAAAATATTATATGTGTAAATAATCTGAAAAAAGATTTTGATGGATTGATTGCAGTGGATAATATTTCTTTTACTGTCAAATCAGGTGAAATATTTGCTTTCCTCGGTCCCAACGGAGCAGGCAAATCCACTACTATCAAGATGCTGACAACACTGCTTCGCCCAACTGGCGGGGAAATTTCCATGAATGGTCATAATCCTACTTTATCAGCCAACAAGGTTCGCAGGACCTTTGGCATTGTTTTTCAGGATCCGAGTCTTGATGAAGATCTTACAGCCTATGAAAATATGGAATATCATGGCATGCTCTATAAAGTCTCAAAGGATATAAGAAAGAACCGGATTAAGGAACTTCTCAATATTGTCGAACTGTGGGACAGAAAAGACGACTTTGTAAAACTTTTTTCAGGGGGCATGAAGAGAAGGCTTGAGATTGCAAGGGGCCTTTTGCATCACCCGAGGATACTGTTTCTTGATGAACCTACTCTTGGCCTTGACCCCCAAACAAGGAATCTTATCTGGAATTACATCAGAGACCTTAATATAGCAAATGGGGTTACTATTTTTTTTACCACCCATTACATGGAAGAAGCGGAAAGGATGGCCGGACGTATCGCTATTATAGACCACGGTCATATTATTATCCAGGGGACATCGCAAGAATTAAAAGAAAAAACGAATGCAGCCACTCTTGAAGACGCCTTCATAGCTCTTACAGGTCGTGATATACGAGAAGAAGAATCGAACAATCTTGACAGGATGAGAAAGCATATGAAATTTATGAGAGGTCGCAACAGGTGAATGCTATATATGTACTCTGGATCAGACAGTTGAAAAGGTATTTCCGTTCAAAAACAAGGATTTTAGGGTCCCTGGGCCAGCCTCTTCTTTTCCTTGTTGCCCTTGGATTCGGTTTCGGACCGATATACGCTAAAGCAGGAGGAGGAAATTACATCCAGTTTCTTGCACCGGGCATAATTGCCATGAGCATTCTTTTTACAGCAACATTCTCAGGTATTGAAGTGTTGTGGGACAGGCAGTTCGGATTTTTAAAGGAAATCCTCGTTGCTCCTGTGTCGAGGCTGCAAATTATGATAGGAAAAAGCCTCGGCAGTGCCACTGTAGCATTAATTCAGGGGGTGCTTGTATTTTTTATGTCGCTTATTTTCGGTTTCAGGCCAACCAATTTCTTAATGCTGCCCCTTGCCCTTGTATATATGAGCTTGATTGCTATAATATTTACAGCACTCGGAACAGCTATTGCCTCTATGATAGAAGATACACAGGGCTTTCAACTTATTATGAGTTTTCTAATAATGCCTATATTCTTCTTGTCCGGCGCCTTGTTCCCCATGGAAAGTATGCCAAGAGCAGTCGAGGCTATCTCATCCATAAACCCTCTCACTTACGGTGTTGATGGTCTTCGGGGAGTTTTGATAAACGGGGCGCATTACACTCTGATTAATAATTTTACAATTCTGATTGTGATTGCAACAATAATGATGATCATCGGGGCATATCTGTTCTCAAGAATGCAGGCTTAATAATTGATATAAATTTTTACGTTTAAGCTGAGTTTGTTGCGTGTTAAGAAAATACATGCATTGCCTGGCAAAACAAATGAACTTTATAAACGGTAAAAAAATGAGTTGGGGAAGCCCGGGTAGCATAAGCCACTATTAAAATAAAACGGAGGATTGTAAAATGGAAAACCGCCTGGATTTTCAGACAGCAATAAATAAATATACATCAAGCATCGTGAAGGATATTCTGCTCTCTATAATAACATGCGGTATATATTATCTTTTCTGGCAGGCACGTGAGATGAAAGCTGTAAATTATATGCTTGAAGAAGAAAAATACAATTTCTGGAAGTGGTTTCTCATCACAATTATTACATGCGGTATTTATAATATTTATTATGAATATATATTTGCACAGTCTATTATGGAAATCCAGATACGTCTTAACAGGCCTGTCTCGGCCAACCTCCATATATTAAGTGCCGGCCTTGCCATTTTAGGATTGAATATAGTTGCTGATGCAATTCAACAGGAAGAAATCAACAAACTATTTACAAAATAATGAAATCTTATCTCTTACCAAGGGGCATATCCTTTGCATTTCTGTCAACCCTGATCATTCTTTCATTTTGTCATTACATGTCAATATTCCCAACTGAAAATATTATCAGTATCACAAGCTTTGTTGTATGTCCATTCAGATTGATAACAGGGATCCCCTGCCCCGGTTGTGGAATGACACGATCCTTCTTTGCAATAATTCAGGGAAATTTTCTGGATGCAGCATATTTAAACCCTTTCTCCTTTTTCCTCATATTCCTGCTCGGCATAAGTTTATTCCCTGATTCCTATACAGTAAAAACAGGCCTAAGAACTGTAAAATTCATGAAGGTATTCTTTATTTTAGCAATATTCTTAACCCTGTCTCACTGGTTGTTGTTCAAGGTGTTCAGGTTTCTATAAGAGATTTCCATGTAGGCCGCTGTAAAAAACTGTCTTCCACATTGTCTTCCAGCTCTTTGAACATTTTATAGGGAACTGCAAAGGTAAACAGGTTTCTCCCCATCCTCTTGAGATTTTTTCGTGCCGATACATCAATGAGACCGACAACAGCTCTTGGATTATCAGACTGAGCTTCTTTGTAAGGATATAAACAGATAACCTGGCATCCCGCAGCATAAGGTATGGTCACACTTTCATTATTTTCCCTGTTATAATTCGCAAGGATAACAAGAGCGGAAAGTTGATCAGGATTTGCCGTAAATACAACAACTACAGGCTCTTCTTTGGAAGGATCAACATCCTTGAGAGGCTTAAAAAGCACATATCTCTTCGGTATTTCCATTATCGGCAAGGAATCTACAAATTTTTTCACCAGTTCGGGTGATTTTTGATAGCGTTCCCCCTTAAGAAAATCGTCCAGAAATTCTTTTGACACAAATTTCTCTATATTCTTTGCAACCCCCTTCCCTCTCTCAAAGTTCTCATTGCCCGTTGAAAGGAAATGATAGAAGCATTCTATACCACCAGGAAAATTAAAATACTGGTTTGAAAAACCAAGACCTGTTCCGCCTCCAAAACAACCGAATGTTTCATTATCTGCAACAGCAACCTTACCTTTAGCTGCAGCAGAAAAAAGATACATTACACAGGAATTTTTTCCTTTTTTGAACTGGATAGCCTTTTCCGGTTTTTCATCTGTCCAGATTATTGCCACAGGATTAAACTTGAATTTGAGGGTCTCAGCAATTTTACTCTCCATTATGTTTCCTCCTTATTTTTTTAAAAACTATTTAAAACATAATATTGCCTGTTTTGTTCAACATTATTATTTATTAATCATATCAAAGTTTTTCCAGTAGAGGCAAAGGATTTTATCCCGGATTGATTGCAATATTTTCAAACCTGTGCAAGAATGTGAAAAAATAAGTTATTTTAAATTTTACCTTATAGTACAAATTCCAAATTATTTCAGGAGGGAATGTCCGAAATGAATAATTACGATCTGGTATTTGTAGGCCATATAACAATTGACAAAATTGAAGCCCTGGAAGGAGCTTCTTCAGGAGTACCAGGGGGCGCACCATTCTTTGGTGCTCTTGCAGCAATACCATCAAAAAAGAAAATTGCAGTTATTACAAAAATAGCTCAACAGGATAAGCACATACTTGCATCCCTGAAGTCCGCAAATATTGATGTCTTCCTGATGGACACTCCGGAAACAACACATATGCTCGTTATACACAAGACAGAAAATATGGATGAAAGACTTATTTATCAGACAAAAAATGCGGGCTTTTTTTCAATTGAAGAAATGCCCTCAATAAAATCAGGGATCATACACCTTGGAGCGCTGACAGACCAGGAATTTACACTTGAATTTGTCAGAAAATTAAGACATCACACATCAAGGCTGTCAATGGATATGCAAAATATAGTACGCCAGGTAGACAGTACCACAGGGATAATTAATTTCAAAGATTCTTCAGTGAAAAAAGAAATGGTGGGCTTGGCTGATGTTGTAAAGCTTGACATTGTTGAAGGAGAAATACTTACCGGAACATGTGACATCCAGGAAGCAGCAGCAATTGTGGAAAGCTGGGGAAGTACTGAAACCATGATAACCAGATCGGACGGGGTACTGATCCGTTACAAAGAAAAAACCTATTTTGAAAAATACTCCAATAAAAGTACACATGGAAGAACCGGCCGTGGCGATACAACCATAGGCGCCTATCTGGCCTGGAGGATAGACCATGATGTGCAGGAATCATTAAAATTTGCTGTGGCGCTTGCTTCTATAAAAATGGAAACACCGGGTCCTTTTGAGGGTACCCTCAGTAGCATCATTGCAAGAATGGTTTGAACATTTATTTTCCTGTGTTAATACCCTGTCATGATACTCTGTAAAAACCTGTAAAGTTTAGAACAGGCTATTTTATATTCAAGGCAGGAACCTTGTTTATGAAACAATAAGAAATTCAGGATCTTTTGAAATTCAGCAATATCTTCTTTCACTGGCAGGGGCTAATTATCCTGTTTATTATTATCTACAGAATGAATTACAATATACCACCATGAATAAATTCAGATTAATCAGTGAATACAAACCAGGAGGCGATCAGCCTGAGGCAATTGAAAAGCTTGTAAGAAATATAAAAAAAGGTGTTCAGCATCAGGTGCTGCTTGGAGTTACCGGTTCAGGCAAGACTTTTACCATGGCAAATGTAATTGAGCGCGTGCAAAGGCCAACATTGATCATTTCCCACAACAAGACTCTTGCAGCCCAGCTTTATACGGAATTTAAAGGACTTTTTCCGGAAAATGAGGTGCACTTTTTTGTAAGCTACTATGATTACTACCAACCGGAGGCTTATAAACCTGCAACAGACACATATATTGAAAAGGATTCTTCCATAAATGAAGAAATCGATAAGCTCCGCCTTCTCGCCACTAACGCTCTCTTTGAAAGGGAAGATGTAATTATTGTGGCAAGTGTTTCCTGTATATATGGCCTGGGTTCACCTGAAGCATATTACGGTATGCTTATTTATATTGAAAAGGGACAACAGATACAAAGAAAAACCTTTCTCGATAAACTTATACAATGCCAGTACGAGAGAAATGATATCGATTTTTACAGAGGCAGGTTTCGTGTCAGAGGACCTAATATCGATATATTCCCGGCATATGAAGAGGAAAAGGCGCTTAGGGTTGTCCTCAATGAAGACGCAGTAGAGGCATTATACTTCATTGACCCTCTCACCGGACAGATAACAGAAAAACTTAAGAAATACACAATATTCCCCACCAGCCATTTTGTCACCCCCAAAGAGACGCTTGGGCAGGCTATACTGACAATAGAAGAGGAATTAAAGGAACATCTTGAACTTCTCAAAACACATAACAAGCTCCTCGAAGCTCAGAGGATTGAAATGAGAACAAAGTATGATCTGGAGATGATAAAAGAAATAGGTTATTGTCAGGGCATAGAAAACTATTCAAGACATCTTACTGGAAGACAGCCAGGCGAACCACCACCAACACTTATAGATTATCTCCCTGCCGATGCCCTTCTGATGATCGATGAAAGTCATGTAACAATTCCCCAGCTTACAGGCATGTATCGGGGAGACAGATCACGCAAACAGACTCTTGTTGAATTCGGTTTCAGGCTGCCCTCTGCCCTTGATAACAGGCCCCTCACATTTGAAGAATTTCAGGAAAGGACGGGACAAGCAGTCTATGTTTCCGCAACGCCTGCAAAATATGAGTTTGAAAAAGCAGAAGGCCATATAATAGAGCAGATAATACGGCCCACCGGGCTAATGGACCCGCGCATTGAACTTAAACCAGCCAAAGGTCAGGTAGAGGCACTTCTTGGGGAAATCAGGACGACACTGCAGGAAAAAGAAAGGGTTCTTGTTACAACACTTACAAAAAGGTTTGCAGAAGATTTGACCGATTATCTGCTCGATGCGGGTATTAAGACAAAATATCTCCACTCCGACATTGATACCCTGGAACGTGTAGCAATTGTAAGGGATCTGAGGATGGGTAAATTTGATGTGCTTGTAGGAGTTAACCTTTTAAGGGAAGGCCTTGACCTTCCGGAGGTTTCGCTTGTTGCTATACTGGATGCTGATAAAGAAGGATTTTTGCGTTCCGAAACATCCCTGATTCAGACATGTGGCAGGGCTGCAAGAAATATAAACGGCAGAGTCGTGATGTTTGCCGATCATATTACCGAATCCATGAGGCGTGCAATGAGCGAAACTGAGAGAAGAAGAAAGGTGCAGGGGAAATATAACCTGAAAAACGGAATTACTCCGGAAGGCATAAAAAAATCCGTCGTGGATATTCTCTCATCAATTTACGAAAAAGATTACTATGCAATACCCCTCGATGAGATTGAGGCAAGTGGTATTGAACCAAAAAAGTTTTCACGTATGATAAAAAAATTAAAAAAAGAAATCGCCGATGCATCGAAAAGATGGGATTTTGAAAAGGCAGCCGAGCTCCGGGACCGGCTGCTGAAACTTGAGAAAATGGAGATGGCTCTCTGATCTTGCTCGCGCCGGAGGAGGGAAGCTTCTTAAAATAAGGCTTTAATTGTGTTGAATTTGTCGCTGAAATAAGATAACTGTTTTAAACAGTTAGATTATAAAATATGTGAAGTACAGCAGATGTACAAGCTGTGGTTGACGCAAAGAGCAATGGGTAGTTTTATAGAAAGCCCCGGAGTTATTGGCTATGACTACTGAATTAAGAATAACTGTTGGAAGCAGCTTCATGGCAAATAATGAACAAAGCACAAAACTCTACAATGTATGCGTCAGCTCCTATCGTTTTATTACTTATTCTACTCACAAGAGAAAAACCACTGCAGAATTCCTTTGCCATCATTTTTTAAATGAACAGAGGATTGAGGCGATAGGCACATGAGCTAAAAAAGGCAGGCTAATACATGAAAACTTCAAGGTACAAATGGAACTTTGCCGGTCGCTTCAGAAGTAATGCCTTCTGCTGGAAAAAGAAGCATACGAAAACGGATTAGTAAAAAAATTCTGGGACCTGAACTGGGTATCAGCAGAATGACCAAAAAGGATTGAGCACTGATACAGACTAGAAAAACATGAAAACAATTGACGAATCAATAATAAACTCCCTGCCTGAATCATCAGGCGTATACATTTTCAGGGATAAAGAAGGGAATATTATATATATCGGGAAGGCAAAAAACCTTAAAAACAGGATAAAAAGTTATATCAGTGAAAGTGAGAAGGACCCTAAAACAGAGCGTCTTGTAAACAGGATTAAGCGTGTAGAAACCATACTGACAGGGAACGAAAAAGAGGCTTTTCTTCTGGAAAATAACCTGATCAAAGAAAATACACCTAAATACAATATTAATCTGAAGGATGACAAAACCTATATCTCACTAAAACTTACCATCAATGAAATATTTCCAGCCCTTTACATTACACGAAAAATTGAAAATGACGGAGCGTTGTATTTCGGTCCCTATCCTCATGCCAGGGATGTAAAGGATGTGCTTAAGCTCATACAGGGCTTGTATCCGGTCAGGAGATGCAAAAATACTGTTTTCAAAAAAAGGAAAAGACCATGTATACTTTCCGAGTTAAATAAGTGCCTTGCACCCTGTACAGGTAAATTTAATGAAAAGGAATACAGGAACATTGTGGAGGAACTGGCAGATTTTCTTTCCGGCAAGGATGAAAAACTGCTAAAAGATCTTGAAAGGCGCATAAACAAAGCCTCTGAGAAATGGAATTTTGAAGAAGCTAAATATCTGAAAGAACGTTATTTTGCCATAAAAGGCATGATGGAAAAACAGCATGTCCACGAACATCTTGGTAAAAACAGAGATGTATGGGCATTTCTTGAAGGAGAAAAGGGCGTAAAAATTGCACTTCTCACATTTAGAAAAGGTGTGTTGCTTTCAAAAAAACAGTTCAAAGAATCTTTGATGAAAGTCGGCTATGTTGAGGCAATATCATCATTCCTTTTTCAATACTATTCATCAAGATCTATTCCTGATGAAGTAATTATTTCCGAGAATATTGAAGATGCCTTGTTTTTAGAAAAATATTTGAAAGAGAGAAAGGGCGGGGCTGTGAGGTTGCTTGACTCTGGAAACAGAGCAACAAAGGAGATGATCGATCTTGCTATAGAAAATTTACACGAACCCGAAGCAGTTGCCCTGGAAGCAGCATTTAAAAATGCCCTTCGCTTGAAAAAAGAACCTGAAAGAATTGAGATTTATGATATTTCTCACACACATGGAACAAATTCCACGGGCGTCATGGTAGTTTTTGAAAACTTTAAAACCGATAAAAAGAGCTACAGAGTGTTTCATATCCGTTCTGCACCATTAATGGATGATGTGGCAGCCATGACAGAAGTGCTGCAAAGAAGGATCAGTGATAAAAAACTTGGACCACTGCCTGATCTGTTTATCATCGACGGCGGGAAGGGTCAGCTTTCTGCCGTAGCAAGGGTGCTTAAAACACTCGATGTCGACAGAGATGTTGCAGGCATTGCAAAGGGTCAGCGAAGGAACAGCATGGAAGACCTTATTTACATACCCAACAGGAAAAATCCCCTTGTACTTCCAAAGGCATCGCCCGTATTCAAAGAGATAGTAAAAATGCGGGATGAAGCACACCGGTTTGCCGTGGCATCGCACAGAAAATGGAAAAGAAAAACCGATATGGCTTAGATGGATATTTCATTCACCAACATAATCACTACAACTTTAACAGAAAAATATCAGGCACTTATGAAAGCTATGGCAAAAAATAATGGTTTAATGTATGATTTTAACATCATTATCAAGACTTGCCCGTTAGAGTTTATAACTTAACAAGTCATTGACTGATGGAATTCAGCAACAACAAAAGTCTCATGCTGTGCACCAAAAACTGCTATTAAGGGGCTCATATGGAAAAACCTAAAATATTGATCCTAATCGGAAGTGAAAGCGATCTTCCTGTAACAGAAGACGGGATAAACTTTTTAAGAGAAATGAATGTATTATTTAAAATAGACATATCATCCGCACACCGTAATCCCGATAAAACCGTTGAATATGCAAAAAAAGCAAGGGAAGAAGGTGTGGAAGCAATTATTGCAATAGCCGGCATGGCTGCGCACCTTCCCGGCGTGCTGGCATCTCACACAACTCTACCTGTTATAGGGGTACCGGTGAGCGGTGGTGCACTTAACGGGACTGATGCACTGATGTCTATTGTCCAAATGCCCAAGGGAGTTCCTGTAGCCACCGTAGGAATTAATGCTTCAAGAAATGCCGCAATTCTTGCATGTGAAATACTTTCCATCAAGTATGACAATATAAGAAAAAGACTTGAAAAAATGAAAGATGATATGAAAATAGATAATGATACAAAAAAAGAAAAACTGAAAACATTTTTAAACAAATAAAAACATTCCTGGAGAGGTTTTGCATGCTCAATGCAATTACAGATGTAAAGGGCATTCTGGTCGGTCATGCATCCGATCTTAACGGATATACCGGATGTACGGTAATCCTATGTGAACAAGGTGCAATCTGCGGTCTCGATATCAGAGGAAGCGCTTCCGGCACAAGACAGGTTGATTCTCTTAATTTGAGTCATATTGTAGAACAGGTACATGCCATACTTTTATGCGGTGGAAGTTCTTTTGGTCTCGATTCTGTTGCAGGGGTCATGAAGTTTATGGAAGAAAAAAATATAGGTTTCGATGTTGGTGTGGCAAAGATCCCTATTATCCCTGCTGCTGTTATTTTTGATCTGCTCTTTGGCGATGCCAAAGCCAGGCCTACCTCTGCTATGGGTTACGAGGCCTGTGTAAATGCCGGGAAGATGGTTCATGAAGGAAGTGTCGGTGCAGGCACAGGTGCAACAGTGGGAAAACTTTTCGAAGTGGAAAGGGCAATGAAAGGAGGTATCGGAACAAGCAGTATAATAATGCCTGACGGTCTCATTGTAGGTGCTCTTGTAGTTGTCAACGCCTTTGGAGATATAATAGACAATATTACCGGAAAGATCATAGCAGGCGCCAGGACATCAGAGGAAAGTCTTGAATTTGCCAATACATCCGATTCCCTAAAAAAAGGAATTGTAAAAAAACAATTCGGGCTGATAAACACTACACTTGGTGTTGTTGCAACAAATGCCCGTTTTAACAAAAGAGATATTACAAAGGTTGCTCAAATATCACAATGCGGACTGATCAAGACTATAAGCCCTGTTCATACCACTTTTGACGGAGATCTTATATTTGCTCTTTCAATGGGAACAATAGATGCCGATACTAACAGAGTAGGAGTTTTAAGTGAATTTGTAGTTGCAGAAGCTGTAAAAAGAGCGATAAAAAAAGCAGATGGGTTCAATATCATACCTGCATTTAAAGATATGAACAAGGGTTGGAAAACCTCATAAATGGGTGATAAATATGGATGATTACCGTAAAATTGCAGATATTATTAAGGAAAAAGGAAATGTGGTTGCCTTTACAGGTGCTGGCATATCCGTGGATAGCGGGATTCCGGCATTCCGTGGAGGACAGGGATTATGGGAAAAATATGACCCGATGGAATATGCACACATAGGGTCTTTTAACAGAAATCCTGAAAAAGTCTGGGTAATGCTGCGTGAGATGTCCAGGATAATTCTTGACTCAAAACCAAGCCCTGCTCATATTGCACTGGGCAAACTGGAAAAACAGGGCTTTTTAAGATCTGTAATAACTCAAAACGTTGATGGTCTCCACCAACTTTCAGGAAACAGCACTGTCATAGAATACCACGGCAGCAACAGATGGTTTGTATGCTCAAACTGTTCAAAAAGATTTCCTCTCAGCTATGAGATTATTGATATCCTTCCTTATCCAATATGCGATAAATGCAAGCATGTATTAAAACCTGATCTGGTTTTTTTTGGTGAAAACATCCCACGAGATGCAATGATAAATGCAAACGAAGAGGCTGAAAAATGCAAGGTTATGCTTGTGATAGGAACATCGGGCGTTGTATACCCTGCAGCGGAAATACCACATACGTCAAAATACAAAGGTGCAACGATTGTTGAGATCAACACTGAGACAACTTTCTTCACATCATCTATTACTGATTATTTTTTCAAGGACACTGCGTCAGAAGTATTGCCAAAAATTTTGACATATTTGCAGTAATTAAGAAAAGGAGAGCAATCGATGATGAAGAATAATTTTTCCAGATCCATAAATCCTTCATTTTCAAATAAAAAATCCTTCAACATGCCCGAAGATATGATAATTGACCACACATATTGCATAATTATGGCCGGAGGAAAGGGCGAAAGGTTCTGGCCTTTAAGTACAAACTTTGCACCCAAACCTTTCTTAAATATTGTCGGGGAAAAAAGTCTCATACAACTCACCGTCGAAAGAGCAAACAAAATAGTACCTCTGGACAGAATATTTGTTGTTATTGGTAAAGAACAGATAAGCATAGCAAAAGAACAGCTCAGCATGTTGCCTGATAAAAATTTTATAGTCGAGCCTGAAGGACGTGATACCGCTCCCTGTATAGGTTATGCAGCAATTTTTCTCCTCAATAAAGATAAAGATGCCATAATGATTGTTCTCCCTGCAGATCAATATATACCTGATTTAAACAGTTTTGCAGATGTTATCTTTGAAGCAATAGGATATGCATCAACAGGTGACTGTTTTGTCACAATAGGCATAAAACCAACAAGACCTGAAACCGGGTATGGATACATACACGCCTACGAACTTTTTGATCCGGATAACAATTCAACATGCTACAAAGTAAACAGATATGTAGAAAAACCGGATCTGAAAAAGGCAATGGAATATCTGGCAGAAGGAAATTATTACTGGAATGGGGGCATTTTTATCTGGAGTGCCAATGCTGTCATAAAGGGTATTAAAACACATATGCCTGATCTATATAAAGGACTTATGCAGATCGACTATTTTTGTAAAAATAATCGGGAAGACGAATCAAATCTTATTTTTAGAAGTCTGCCAAAAAAATCCATTGATTATGGACTGATGGAAAAAGCTGACAATGTCCTGATGATTCCTTCCCGTTTTGCCTGGGATGATGTAGGTGCCTGGTCTTCCCTCACAAGAGTTTTTGAACCTGATGAAGAAGGCAATCATATTAAAGGGGAAGTCACCCGAATAGATACAAAAAATTGTGTCATCTTCAGCGATGATTTAAAAACAGGAGTCGTTGGAATTTCCAATATTATCATTGTCGCATCGCGTAACGGCGTGCTTGTATGTGATATTGACAGAGCTCAGGAGGTAAGGGATTTATTTAAAAAACTAAATCCCTGAAAAATCAGCTCAATACTATGGGCCATCAGCCATTTAGGGGGGTTACATGATTTCCAGGGTTTCCACGGCAACAGTTTATGGTATAGACGGGATTAGAATAGATGTGGAAGTCGATATATCCTTTGGTCTTCCTGCCTTCAATATTGTTGGTTTACCGGAAACATCCGTTAAAGAAAGCAAGGAAAGGGTCAGAGCAGCAATAAAAAATGCAGGATTTGAATTCCCCAACGACAGGATTACAATCAACCTTGCACCGGCAGATGTAAAAAAGGAAGGTTCCTCCTTTGATCTGCCAATTGCTGTTGGTATACTTATTTCGATGGGTATCATAAAAGATGAAGTAGTCAAAGGTTCTTTCATTACAGGAGAACTTTCACTTGACGGCAGAATTAAAGGCATAAGGGGAATATTACCGATAGCTATACTTGCTGCAAGAGAAAATGTAAAAAGTCTGATTGTTCCACTCATAAATGGAAATGAAGCTTCTATTATTAAAGGATTAAAAATTTACGGAGCAAACCATCTCATCGATATTGTTCATTATTTTCTTGGAGATGGGGAGTTGAAAGAATTTGATGGCAATGAAGAATCTGCAGACAAATACAGCAGTAATGCTGGATTGAATTTTTCAGACATCAAAGGTCAGGCTCAGGCTAAAAGGGCCATTGAAATATCTGCAAGCGGAGGACACAATGTTCTGATGATCGGTACTCCTGGTTCAGGCAAAACCATGCTCGCCCGAAGGATACCTACAATATTGCCACCCCTTCATTATGAAGAAGCAATAGAAACAACAAAAATACATAGCATTGCCGGGCTTTTGAATACCGAAAAATATCTGGTTCTTGAACGTCCATTCAGAGCACCTCACCATTCTATCTCAGACGCAGGCTTAATAGGCGGAGGTCATATTCCAAAGCCGGGGGAAGTCAGTCTTGCCCATAATGGAGTACTGTTCCTTGATGAGTTCCCTGAATTTAAACGCAATGTACTTGATTTGCTGCGACAACCACTTGAAGATGGTAATGTTACAATTTCAAGGGTTACACACACAATAACCTTTCCGGCAAAATTTATGCTTATTGCTGCTATGAACCCCTGTCCATGTGGTTACTGGGGAGATTCGAGAAGAGCCTGCACATGCAGCGGCAGTCAGATCAGAAAATACAGATCCAAAATTTCCGGTCCTCTCCTTGACAGGATGGATATGCATATCGAAGTGCCTCCTGTTACTGTAAGAGAACTTTCAATTGAAAAAGAAGAAGAGACTTCGGAAAAGATCAGGGAAAGAGTATTGAATGCCCGGAAAATTCAAGAAGAGCGTTTCAGAGGCAGGAGGATATATTCAAATTGTTATATGACACCACGTCTGATAAAGAAATTTTGCACACTGGATAATGCTGGAAAGGCTCTTCTTGAAAATGCTGTTGAGAAATTTGGTCTCTCTCCCCGCGCCTATCATAGAATTCTGAAAGTGTCACGGACTATTGCTGATCTTGATGATACAGAACAGATATTCGAATATCATCTTGCCGAGGCAATTCAGTACAGATCTCTTGATAAAAGGATGGTTCTTTAAGAAATCCTCAAGAAGGATAAAGAGCATTAACCTTGATAATTTTCATAAATTTGTTGTATATACAAGAATATATTATTGGATTCTGTGATAATTGATTATTGCTGAAGTACAGAATCATGTAAAAATTCACTATAAAAATCTGAATTTAAAATTAAACTGCGGGGCAGGACAAATAAATAGAGGGGTGCTTAATGGATCTTGGTACACTTGAAAATTTCGATAAAGAAGAGCTTAAAAGCTATCTTAAATTTTTGCTCTGGCATTATCGTGTAGTCGATGGTTTCTGGTTTCTCTGTGTTGAGGAAAAATATGACCGGAAAGCAGCTGAATACCTGGATGAGGCAGTATGGGGAAAAATTGCCGGTATGTCAGCAAAAGATATTGTTAACCGCTTCAACATAAAGGAGAAGGGCTTAGAAGGTTTTGCCAGAGCAATGCAATTATGTCCGTGGACAATGATTGTGGGCTATATAATAGAGGAAAAAGAAAATGAAGTTACAATTACCGTACCACAATGTATTACACAGGTCGCCAGAGTAAAACACGGGCTACCAGAATTTTATTGCCGTGATATGCATCAGAAGGAGTTTGAATCCTTTGCACATGCAATTGATAAAGACATAAGGGTTGAATGTCTCTTTGCACCGCCTGATCACCCTGCATACTGTTTTTGCAAATGGAGATTTACAAAGTAGCAGAAACCCGGATTTTTATTTTAGTCTGCAAGTTTTGATTCCAGAACCTGTTCCATTGAAAAATTTTCCAGACCCATATAATAAGAAGCAGCGTCAATCAAAGCTTCCATAGGCACAAGACCTACAATTTCGCTGCCCACAACATTAACACCGAATCTCTTTGCCTCAATCCGTATAAGTTCTACCACCCGGTAAAGTGGTGTTTTTGTAAAATCGGTCATATTTGTAGAAACCTGAGTTATCCTTCTTTCCTTCAACTCGATACCAATGGCCTTACAATGCCTGAGACCTCCGCTTATATGTCTTATTGATTTTGCTATTGCCCTGGCTGTTTCTATATTATCAGTATCGAGATTTACATTAAAAGCAATAAGTGGTTTTCGGGCACCTATCGCAACAACACCTGCCGTAGGATGTATCCTTGAATCTCCGAAATCAGGTTTCCAATCCGGCATCCTTATCTTTTCCGCCATTTCTTCAAACTGACCTTTACGAATATCTGCAAGATTAATTCTTTTCCTGTTTGCAGCAGAAGCTTCATATAAAAAAACAGGGAGCCCGTATCCTTCCCAGACAGCTTTTGCTGTTTCTTTTGAAAGAACTATAGCCTCATCCATTGTAGCATTCTTTATGGGAATAAAGGGGATCACATCAACAGCCCCCATTCTCGGGTGCTGACCTTTCTGCTTCCTCATGTCTATTATTTCAAGGGCAACACCTACAGCAGAAACAACAGCTCGCATAAGAGGCTGCGGCTCACCAACAACCGTTACCACAAGGCGGTTATGATCTGCATCACTGTGATAATCAAGAAATTTTACACCATCAACTCCCTGAAATGCTTTTATAATCTTTTTTATTTTATCTTTATCCCTGCCTTCACTAAAATTGGGCACACATTCTATAATCTTTTTCATCTTTTTATCTCCCTTGAATAATAAAAAAACAAAGGTTCTCCTCAACTGAAGTCGAGGAGAACCTTAAGCGATTTCTTTTCTCTTGCTTTACTGAAAGCGGTAGTAAAGTCCTCTGCTCTGTATGTTGCTGTGATAAGCGGTTTAACATCTATGAATTTATTCCGCAGGGATCTCAGGGCAGGTTCAAAACGCCCGCATCTTGAGCCGACTATCTGTATTTCATCAATGACAACAGGAGCAAGATTCATAATTTTCCCATGGGCAACAGTAGTTTTCAGTACGATTACTCCTCTTGGTTTTGTTAAACCAAGAGCAAGGTTAAAACCATCTTCAGACCCTGTCGCTTCTATAACAACATCATACTTTTCGGTTGTTTTCAGTTCACAAAAATTTATAGTTTTCACGTGCTGTTTCTCTGCAATCTGCAACTTATTTTCATGCTTTCCTGCAAGAGTAACATCTGCTCTGACAAGATTCATAACAAGGGAGGCAAGAATCCCCAGCTTTCCATCTCCCAGAATCAAAATTCTATCAATGGGCTTTATATGAATTTGCTCCAATATTTCAAAGGCAGCTGCCAGGGGTTCGGTAAATACCGCCTCTCGGTCAGAAACATTTTCTGGTATTTCCAATAAATTATTTAAGGGTAATGATATGTATTCAGCAAAAGCTCCATCTTTGCCTGCAATCCCTACTGTCTTCCTGTCAGGACAGTGCCTCTGAAGGTCCCTGATACAGTATTCACAAGAACCGCATCCACAGTTAATATCTCCAACCACCTTTTTCCCGATCAAAGAATTATCTTCACTATCGGTCCTTTCAACAATTCCGACAAATTCATGTCCTATGACACCTTGAAATCCCAGATAACCATTCATGATTTCGATGTCTGTATTACAAATACCTGCCAGAATCACCCTTATCAGAGCCTCTCCCTTTTCCGGTTGAGGAACAGGGTAATCTTCAACATAATTTAACTTTCCATCAAAAACTATTGCCTTCATTATTCTCAACCTTTACATGAAATAACGTCTTTCTTATATCTTTTTATTAATTTTTCTATTTCCACTGCAAAAAAGACTACAGACGACATGGCAAGCGTGAACATCAACTCATTGAAAGTTAAAGGTTCTGTCTTAAATATAGGATTAAGTGCAGGTATATATATAGTTGCCATCTGAAGTATAAAAGTCAATATAACTGCTCCTAAAAGGTATTTATTTGACAATAGCCCCATTTTAAACAATGATACTTTTTCTGATCTTATTGCAAGAACATGACCAAGCTGAGTAAGACAAAGAACTGTAAATACCATTGTCTGCCAATGAACATGATCCATTCTGATAGACCATACCTGAACAGAAAGTGTAATAATACCCATCAGTAGACCAACCCAAATTGCATGGAACCCCAGTCCGTGAGCAAAAACACTTTCTTTTGGATGTCGAGGCGGTCTGCTCATGACATCTCCTTCTGCAGGTTCCACTGACAGGGCAAGGGCTGGAAGGCCGTCTGTCACAAGATTAACCCAGAGTATATGGATCGGGAGAAGTGGAATGGGCAATCCGGCCAAAGGTGCAAGGAAAAGTGTCCATATTTCACCTGAGTTTGTTGTAAGAAGATATCTTATAAATTTTCTTATGTTATCATATATTTTTCTGCCTTCTTTAACTGCTTTTACTATAGTTGCAAAATTATCGTCGAGGAGGATCATGTGGGCTGCTTCTTTTGAAACATCCGTACCTGTAATGCCCATTGCAACACCAATATCAGATCTTTTCAGTGCAGGAGCATCATTTACTCCATCTCCGGTCATGGCAACAAATTGTCCCTTGTCCTGAAGGGCCTTTACTATTTTCAATTTCTGTTCAGGCGCAACTCTTGCGTAAACTCTTATATGTTCAACTTTTTCCTCAAACTCTTCAAGTGATAGGTTTTCAAGTTCCTTTCCTGTGATTATCGCATCGGAACTGTCATCAAGTATACCAAGTCTTTCCGCTATTGTCTTTGCAGTCAGGGGATGATCGCCTGTTATCATCACAGGAATTATGCCGGCAGTTTTACACATTGAAACAGCTTCTCCGGCTTCTTCTCTGGGAGGGTCCACCATACCGGCAAGACCTAAAACCGTAAGTCCTGTTTCCACGTTTTCCGGCAAGATATTTTCCGGAATTGCATCCCATTCTCTTTTAGCTATACAAAGAACTCTTAATCCTCGATCAGCCATCATTTCATTTATTCTCTGGAGTTCCTCTGCATTCAAATCAGACAAACCTTCAGATGTAAGAATATCTTTTGATTTTTCGATTAAAACATCGATCGCACCCTTGGTAAATGAAATATAACCTGTTTTCCATTTGTGAAAGGTAGTCATACACTTTCTTTCAGAATCAAAGGGAACCTCGGCTACCCTGGGATAATGTTTTTCAAGTTCCCCTTTATCATAGCCATACTTTTTTGCCATATCATAAAGAGCTGTTTCTGTCGGGTCTCCTATAATCTTTCCTTCTGCATCCATGCGGGCATCATTACTCAATGCAAGGGCTGACATCAGAATTTCGGTAATGGATGTTTTTTTTATAAAAATATCCTTATCAGATGCAAGGACAGTGGTGTTATCAATAAATATTTCCTCTACAGTCATCCTGTTTAAAGTGAGGGTTCCTGTTTTGTCGGAACATATGTAGGTAACTGATCCAAGCGTTTCCACAGCAGGTAATTTTCTTATAAGTGCATTCTGTTTTACTAATTTTTTTGCCCCCAGTGCCAGTGATATGGTTACCACTGCCGGAAGCGCTTCCGGGATTGCAGCAACTGCAAGTGAAATTGCCGTCAGGAGCATTAGTATAAAAGGCTCTCCTCTCAATATACCGATACCAAAAACAATTGCACATATGACAAGTACGGCAATGGCAAGTTTTTTCCCAAAAACTGAAAGCCTTTTTTGAAGGGGGGTTTTGACCTCTTCTTCGTCCTGAAGCATTGTGGCAATTTTACCAAGTTCCGTTTCCATACCTGTTGACGTTACAATGCCTGTACCACGGCCATAAGAAACAACCGTTCCCTTATAAACCATGTTTTTTCTGTCTCCAAGAGGTAATTCCTCATTACCCGAAACATCGGTATTTTTATCTACAGGCATTGATTCTCCTGTAAGAGCAGCTTCTTCAACCTTAAGCTGGGCGGTTTCTATCAATCTCATATCAGAAGGAACAACCTGACCGGCTTCAAGTATCACAATATCACCCGGCACAAGGTCTGAAGAAGGTACTGAAACAGGCATCCCGTCTCTGACAATAATTGCCATCAGGGCTGCCATTTTTTTAAGAGCCTCCATTGCCTTTTCAGCTCTATATTCCTGTATGAAACCTATTACTGCATTTAAAACAATAATCACAATAATTGCTATTGTGTCCGTAAGCTCACCAATTATACCTGAAATAAGAGCGGCCCCCATAAGAACAATAATCATAAAATCCTTGAATTGATCAAAAAACATCACAAAAGGTGTTTTCTTTTGTTTTTCCTTTAATTCATTAGGACCGTATTCTTTCAAGCGTATGGCAGCTTCCTGAGAAGACAGACCCTCAGGGGATGTATTCAGTTCTTTTAAGATTTCTCCTGTACTTTTTTTGTACCAGTCCATCTATCCTCCCGACCTTCTTTTAAGCTTTAAATTAACATGGTTCAAGCACATCAGTCCTTAATTAAAGTTTTTAATTTAATTTTTAAAAGGTTCCAGAGTTTCTCTGCAGTAAAGTATTTTAATATTACAGGAACTCTGCTAAATTTAGCTGAAACAATATCATGGTTAAAGGATATAATACAGGAAAATTTGTTTCCTTTCGTAATAGAATTTTTAATACTTCTACCAGGGAAAACAGCTAAATTCTGAGTTTTAAAATAAAGCCCCGATTAACTTTCAATATGTTGTTTTTTTTGGATTTCTTATAGACAAATTCAAAATCCGATGTTATAATTTTTCGCGCTAATAAGCAGTTGTTATCCGGCGTATCATGATTCTCCGGCAACTAAATATAGCCATTCCAACTATGTATTTGCAGCGAATAAAAGTTGTATGAATTTGATATTCATGTTTAATTGCAGGAGCAATAATAACTTTTGGAGGATTCGATTATGGACAAGCTCATGTCGGCTGAAGAGGCAGCAAAACTAATCAAGAACGGCTCCACTGTCAATATAGGTGGTTCCGGCGGCGGTTTCCAGACTGCTGATAAGGTTTTTGAGGCTATTGAAAAGAGGTTTCTTGAAACAGGCGAGCCCAAAGACTTGACTTTAGTACATGTTACAGGCGTCGGCGGTAAAAATTTCTTATACGGTGAGGGACGCGAGACCGGTATTGGCTATTTTGCCCACAAAGGTATGGTTAAAAGGGTTGTCGGTGGTCACTGGCGTTGGTCCAGGGTAATGGGGAAAATGGCCATAGATGAAGAGATTGAAGCATATAATCTGCCCCAGGGCGTAATGACACTTTTGATGCGCGAGATTGCAGGAGGTAGGGCAGGACTGATAACCCATGTAGGTCTCAACACCTGTATGGATCCCAGAGTTGAAGGTGGAAAACTTAACAAGAAAGCCAAGGTGGAAGATCTTATTGAATTAATCAATATTGGTGGCAAAGAAAAACTCTTTTACAAGGCCTTTCCAATCAACGTCTTTATCGTCCGGGGTACTACGGCTGATGAAGACGGAAATATCTCTGTTGAACTTGAAGCCCTCGACCTGCATATGTTGCAGGCAGCACAAGCAACATTCAACAGTGGCGGAATTATAATTGCCCAGGTAAAACGCCTTGCAAAGAAAGGCACTCTGAATCCACGCATGGTCAGAATACCGGCTCATATGGTAACTGCAGTAGTTCATGAACCAGGCGCATGGCAGACATACAATGAGGAATATGATCCCGGTCTTTGCGGTCACGTAAAAGTTCCTGTCAAGGCAATTGCTCCCCTTGAATTCGGTCTTAGAAAACTGGTTGCCAGACGTGCTGCTTTAGAATTAAAAGAAGGTGCTGTTGTAAATCTTGGAATCGGTATAGCTGACGGAATAGGAAATGTAGCGAGCGAAGAAGGGGTTATTGATGATTTTGTTTTCAGCATAGAGATGGGCATTGTAGGAGGAGTACCGACCAAGGGTGTTCAATTCGGTGCGGCATGGAATCCTGAGTGTATCATGAGTATGCCTAATCAGTTCGATTTTTATCACGGTGGCGGCCTGGATTTTGGATGTCTTGGAATGGGACAGATGGACGAAATGGGAAATGTCAATGTCAGCAAACTCGGCACTGATATTACCGGAAGCGGTGGCTTTATAGACATATCACAGACTGCAAAGCATGTTATTTTCTGTGCTCCCTTCATGAATGGCAAACCCAAGATTGAGATGAAAGACGGGAAACTTAAAATCATAAAAGACGGTACCGGCATAAAATTCCTGAAAAAGGTGGATCAGATAACCTTCAGCGGCAAATATGCTTCCGAGATGGGTCAGTACGTTTTATACGTTACCGAACGGGCTGTTTTCAAATTGGAGAATGGTAAAGTAGTACTGAAAGAAATAGCTCCGGGTATAGATTTGCAGAAAGACATTCTGGCAAACATGGAATTTGCTCCTGTAATCGACCCCAATTTAAAGACCATGGATCCTGCTATTTTCAAACCGGAAAAAATGACAGATAACAACCCTGACATCTTTCCTTATTTTCCAAAAAAACACTAAATCGATACAGTAAATAAGCCTTAGGGGGAGAAACAGCAATGGCATCTTCCCTCTAAGGTATTTTTTCAGTTATATCATTACAATAAATTTAAATAAATGCTGCGAATGTTTTGCCTGTGGAAAAACGCCAATATATTTGACAGCTGAAGAGTCAGGTTATAAAACACTATTCGATGATTGATTAATCAGGTTTCTTTCTTTATTTAAGTATAAAATCCACACGGCTTAAACTCTTTTTTCCCTTTTTTTCAGGGGACAGCAATTTTGGTTCAACGACAAATATTCTGTCAACAGTTACCTTGTCTGTTGCAATCAGGGCATCCCTTGTTTTGGCAGCTCTTTTTTTTGCAAGGATACGTAATTCCCCATCATCTACCAGAGTATTGGCAAGCATTAGCTTCTCCATCTCAGAAAGGGGAAGTTTTTTTGCAAATCCCATTACATTTCTTGGTTTTTCAAATTTCTCTGCCTTATAAGCCATTGTCAGATATTTTTCATATTCATCCTGCTCTATGGAAATATCATCAACAGGCAGTGCCTTTATGCCTTTTTTAATCATAGTGTTCAGCTTCTGTGCCTTTATCTTTTTATTAAAAAGATAAATTTTCAGAGCTCCCCGATCTTTTTCAACATCAACATGTCCTTCTATATCAAGCTTAAGTGAAGGCCTTTGATAAAGAGCATTTGCAAGAGCATCAATTTTTTTCATATTTGCCTGCGACAATTGGGCTTTGCCATAATCAAATTCAATATAGCTCAACTCCTCACCTCCTCCAAAGAGAGCTCCGAGAAGGGCAAAAGGTGCAGTAGCTGCTTTTGTAATAAGATTTACCAGAACCTTTACAACAATTCTAAAAACACTGAATTCAGGATCATCAAGACTTCCAGAAACAGGAACATCAAGCTCAATACGTCCTTTACGGTCTTTAAGCAAGGCAATGGCAAGTTTTATAGGTAAATTGACAGCATCAGGGCTTTGAACTTTTTCCCCCAGAATTAATTGATCTATAAAAATACGATTCTCAGAATCCAGTTTTCTTTTGTCAATTAAATATTTCAAATCAATAGAAAGGTTCCCCTTTTCTATTTTGTATCCCAGATATTTTCCTGAATAGGGGGTCATGGCACTCAGGTCAAAATTTTCAAACCCCACTGAAACATCGGTAAAAAGATTATTCCTTGAAGGATTTATTTTACCTTTTATTTCAAGAGGAATATGATGGTCTATTTTACCACGAAGCTCGACATCCGCACGCTGATCAAGTTTAAGAGAAAATCCGCTTACGCGGCCTGTCATTTCCGTCAGATTCACAGAATAAGCCGGCTTTATGGCTTTATCCATAAAATCTATTGTGCCACCCTGAAGGGTAATGCTGCCGACACTTATATCCTTTGAAATATCCTTTCCTGAATTATTATCAATCTTTTGTGCAACATTCTCCTTTTCTTTTTCTTTATTGACCTTATCTTCACCTGGAGTTTCTCCGGATCCTGTGTTGCTGTCCTCTTCTTCAATCACCTTTCTAAGACTTAGTGTTCCATCCTGATTTAGTGTAACCCGTGTATAAAAATCGGTAAGAGATACACTTTTTACATGAAAATACATCGGGTTGTATCCTGCGTCAATATTTCTAAATGAAAAATTTTTCCATTTGAGAAAATCATCACCATTATATTTATCGACAGATGCAAAATCAGCTATAAATGCATTGCCGTTGAATGTGGCATTCCATCCTGATTTTTCTTTATGGTTGATAGCTATTGTACCGGATGTATTTACATGTCCACTGGTGGTGTTGATCTTTACTTTGTCAGTAAAATAGGGTTGAAATGCACCTATGTTGACTTTTTTCATGTCCATTAAAAGTTTTGCAGCAATAGGATTAATACTGACAGGTCCTCTCAGTGAAATATTTCCTTCTTTATTTAAAAGAAATGACAAGGATAAATTACCTGTATTTTGTTTTGCAGTTGAAAAATTCTCACCCTTGAGATTGAGGCTTGTTATTAACAATGCAACAGGTTGTGATAGAGAATTATCACTGAAGGAAACTCTGCCTTTTTCAACAATCAATCCATCGATCAATACATTAAAACGATCATCTTCATCTGCTTTTACAGACAATTTTTTATTGTTTTTTAGAAGTTTTTTATCAGAGATGCCTTTCCTGATAACTTCCTTTTTCTCCTCAACAAATAAAGGCAGTTTAAATGAGCCTTCTTCATCTCTTTTCAAAGTCAGTGCAGGTTCTATAATTGCAACCTTCGATAAATGTATAGACTTGATCAGGGGTTCACAGGATAAAATTGCAATATCAACAGAGGGTAAACGCACCAGAGGTTGTTTTTTCATATCATCAACAAAAAAGTTTTTAATTGCAACATCCCCCTTAATCATCAAGGATGGTTCTCTTTTTTCAGGCTGTAAAAATGAGATCCTGGCACTTAAATCCATTGTTCCGGAGTAAAGTATAAAGTCAGGCTTTTTAGGAAAATAAGGAATATATCTTGCAAAATTGAACCCCTTGATATTAATGTCAAGATATGCCTCCCGAGGTTCTGCAAAAGGTTTTGTTTTTCCATTCAAAACATATGGTGTGCCATCAATTTTTGCTGAAAATAAAGGCTCTACATAGGTATTGAGATGATATTCCGTATTGGAAATAAAAGGAATTGCAATTTTTATTTCCTTTACGTTGTGCTCTATATTCCTCTTTAAATCAAAGAAGTCTATGCGGCCACCGGAAATAGATATATTGTTAATCGAAAAGAGTAATGGCTTTGATTTCTTTGTCTTTTTTAATGTTCCTTGAGGTTTATCTTTTATTTCTTTTTTTGTCGGAAAAAGGTCTGAAAAATTATAGGTTTCATCATTGTTACGGGTGACCCGGAAATAAGGTCCATTAATTTTCAGTTCCTTAAAAATAATTGCTTTTTTAAAAACAGAACTGATGCTTGCGTTTATGAATATTTCATCCATAGAAACAGCATTGTACTTTTTTGAACGGTCCTTTATTGTAAAACCTTTTATCAGGACAGAAAGAGAATAGGGATTTAACTTTATTTGTGATATGGAGACTTCCCTCTGAAGATTGGAAGAAAGTTTTTTTATCAGAACCGATTTCATAACAGGTGGAACTAAAAAAAATCCTGTTACAGTGAAAAGTAGAATTATACAAGTAAACCATATTAAGATTTTAAATGAAAGGCGCATTAGTTCCTCCCTGCTTATTATATGAAATGTACCCCTAATTTCAACAATAAATTGACACAAAGAAAATTCAACCATAAAACATATTAAAATATATGCGATACTGTACATAAGAATTGTTAAGATAACCATTGCATTCTTTAATTTCTTATGCGATAATAGAACAGGAGTTTCGGAAGCATTTGTTAGTTGTAACCACAGAATTTATTTTTTGTAGTGTCTTCGTAACACAGTTCCGTATTCTTCCACATTCTATAAGGAGGTAAGTCGATATGGCAAAAGGAACTGTAAAGTGGTTCAACGAATCCAAAGGTTTTGGTTTTATCACCAAAGACGATGGTGCAGATGTATTTGTTCACTATTCATCCATTCAGGATAGCGGATTCAAATCCCTCTCCGAAGGAGAGACCGTGTCTTTCGATGTAGTTAGCGGCCCCAAGGGTCCTGCTGCATCAAATGTAGTAAAAGGTTAATCCTGCTAACAGGTAATCTTGCAGGTCCGAATATTCGGACCTGCTTTTTTTAAAAAACCCAACTTAAATCAATTAAAAATTTCATATGTTTTTCTATAAATTTTGTGATGAATATAAATTAAATATCAGAATTAACAAATAATGAAAAGGATCTGAGATGCCACGAGTAAAATTAAATGAGCTGCCTGACTATGCATTCCATTACAAATTTGTACTTGGTCCGAGAGATATAAATTATGGCGGTCATCTTGGAAATGATTCTCTTGTCTCTATTATCGGTACTGCACGTGCCAACATGTTTCGTTCAATAAATTTAGGAGAGATGGATCTTGGCGATGGAAAGGCGGCAATAATAATGTCAGATCTTGTGGTAAACTTCAAAGCTGAAAGCTTTATGTTTGATGAGCTCTCTGTTGACACACATGTTGGTGAAATAAGTCTAACCAGATTCAGGTTGTTTCACCGTATAAAAAAAGGGGACATCGTTGTCGCGCTGGTAGAAACAGGCCTTACTTCATTTGATTATTCTTCCAGAAAGATTACACCAATACCTTCAGCATTTCTGAATGCACTTGCGGAAAAAGGCATTAAACAACAAAATACTGCAACTGCTAAAGAAGTCACAAAGGGTTGATTAAAAAATTCAGACCTAACATATTGAACCTTCCTGAATTTTTTCACTAATTACAAAAAATGTTTAGTATTGAAAAGTTTCTCTTCTATTGTGTACAATACATCTTATGGATGAAATCCTTAATTTTGCAATACATTGTGTCCTTGAATCCGGAAAAATTCAGAGGAATTATTTTTCAAAGAACATAAATATCCGTCACAAAGGCGAAACAGATCTTGTTACAGATGTGGATATGGCATGTCAGGAAAAAATAATAGACCTTATAAAAAAATCATTTCCTCATGACGATATAATAAGCGAAGAAAAAAATAACAATTTTGACAGCACAAACAATAGATGGATCATAGATCCCCTTGACGGCACAACAAATTATGCCCACGGATATCCCTTTTTTTGCACTTCTATAGCCTATGAAATTAAAGGGCAGATTGCATATGGCACAGTTTATAATCCCATATTCAATGAATTGTTTTTTGCAAAAAAAGGAACAGGAGCATATCTTAATGGTGAGAAAATAGTTGTGTCATCTGTAAGAGATCTGAAGCAGGCTCTTTTAAGCACTGGTTTTCCTTATAATATAGCCACAGTAAAAAATAACAATGTTGATCATTTTCTGAATTTTCTCTTTAAATCTCAGGCAGTAAGAAGGGATGGGTCAGCGGCTCTCAATCTTTGCTATGTAGCCTGCGGCAGATTTGATGCTTTCTGGGAATTAAATCTTAATTCATGGGATATGGCAGCAGGCTTTCTGATGATAGAAGAAGCAGGCGGAATAGTAACAAACCTGCAGGGGAATGAATTCAGCGTGTATAAGGAGTCAATAGTGGCATCCAATTTGTTTCTCCATAAAGACATTCTGAGCATTTTGAATGAAAAAAAGTCGTAATCACTTAGTATTCCGCCTGCAATCAAAAAATATTTAATGAAATGAAATCAATTATTCTTATTAACAGAAAGAAGGTGATTAGATGAAAGAATATGACATTGACGACCTGAAAAACATTGTGAGACCTGAACTCGGAGAATCAGTTCCATTGATTCTGTTCAGAATTTTAAGAATTATAGGCATGAGAAGTATCCTTGGTGACAGCTCCGGAGCCACTCTTTATATGATGGGCAAACAAGTAGGTGCTATGATAGGGGCAAAAGACATTGATGAATTCAAAAATAAAATAAAAGAATTAAAAATAGGCATACCTGAAGTGGAAATTGTTGATGAAGATCATATAGTTGTAAAGCTTTACGAATGTATTACCTGCTCCGGTTTCAGCAATACAGGAGAAATGTTCTGTGACATGGAAAGTGGAATCATCGCTGGTATGATAGAAAAGATATATACAAAAAAGGCAAAATCAACCCAGACAAAGAGCTGGTCTGCAGGATATTCTCATTGTGAATTTGAGGTATTTATATATTAAAAAATATCTTTGTTAGAAGACTCAAAAAAGGGATAGAAATTCATGCCAGAGCATCTGGAAAAGCTGAAAAAAAGACTGATGGAGCTTGAAATCGAGATAGAAGAGGTAAAAAATCTTTCCAGGACAAGAAACATACTCCTTGAAACAAATATTAAGGAATTAGATGATGCCTACAGAGCTTTAAATGAAAAGTTAAGGGAAATCAGAGATAGAGACAAAAAAATCAATGCCTTTGAAGATGAATTCAGAAAGGCTAACAAACTTTCCACTATGGGTGAACTTGCCGGCTCTATTGCCCATGAGATAAAAAATCCGCTTATTTCCATACAGGGATTTGCCAAACGCATCACAAAAGCAGGAGATAAGGAAAAAATAAAGGAA
>CAYSBW010000002.1:4149-108323 GCA_964429485.1 uncultured Syntrophorhabdaceae bacterium | reverse complement strand
ATTCGCCTATAGAGAAAAAAGAGGCCAATATGTTTTTTAACCTTATCAGCGAACTATAATAGTTTTATCAAGTAAACTGTTGAAACTATGTGCGTTTTTTAAAGACGGTTTTATCCTTGTCGCATTATCTTTTTTAGAAAATGGTTCTTGAGATTCTTTGTTTCGGTCTACAATGTCTTCCCCTATTGCTGCCGTAGCCATACAAAGAATTAATGTTCTAAGTTTTTTCTTGCCAAGCCCCTTAAAATAAATGATACCACTGAATGAATAAGATAAGTAGTCGGAAAGCTTTTCTTCTCGCCTTGTGTATGGCCACTCAAGCCCCAAACTTCTTGCAATTTCTGAAACATATTTTGAGGCATATGGGCTTCTATATACAGCCTTTGTCCATTCTTTCCAGGTTTTGTCAGAAATATTATTTATAATATATGGATCACTAAAAAGTTGCTCTATAGAAATTCCCATAGTATTTCAAATATTACAATAACTGTTTAAATTCAATAGTCTTTTTGCCTAAATTCAAGATTTATGCGGAGGGTCTTATGCCCTACAGCATAAATACCGCCCTTTATTCCAAATCTTTGGCGCCTTACAATTATTTATCATAATAGCTACACTTACGCTGCAAACCTGATATCTGCAACAATCCGTTCCCACGGCACGGACAATCCATTTTTCGCTGTAATGACAAGCCCGACAGATTTTAAAGATTTCACATCCTGATAAACATTTTTATAATCCCTCTTCAAAAAAGCGGCAAGCGCACGGATACTCATGTCACTTTTGCAATGAACAGCATTCAGAAGATCTAATCGCCGTGGCGTAAGAATTTTTAACAATGTTCCCAGATTTTGAAAATAGACCCTGTTGACCGGTTCTTCCGGGGGATTATCATTTTCCGCTCTTTTCCATGCATCTATAAATTCGTGAGCGGATTCCTTTTCATCTTTGATCTCAATTTTTATCTCCTTTTTCATTATGCACCTCCACATAAAAACTCAATGTCCGATAAAAAATAAGAAACGAGTGCTTCAACATCAATGAACCTGTACGATTCCTCTTTGATTTTAATATGGCGATGGTCGCCTTTACCTCTTTCATTATCATATCTAACTTCTGTCCTGCCGTCAGGATATCCGTAATGAAGCCTATATTTAAGACCCTGTGGATGAGATATTGTTTTCTTTGGAAGTTTCCACAGAATCATTTCACGGACAGCCCCATCAGAATAAATGAATTTTGAACTAAATATTGGTTCTGCTGCCATATGGTTTATTATACCATAACATTTTCATTTATCAACACAATGTATAATACATTACCCCATTGAAATCATAAAATTGACAATTAATATAAAACTGTATTATTATTATCCCACTTATGCATTTTTTCAGAACACATATAGTAATTTTTTCATTAATATTATTCATAATTTCAATTGTTTATATTAATTTTTTTGCTGCGAGCGGTTTTTGCAGTAACAATAATGATAAAAGAGAAACAGTTATTAATGAAATCGTACAATTTCTGAAAAGTAAGAAGGTAAAATTAAGCCAGAATAAAATGGAAAGCATGGCAACAACATTATATGAAGAATCAAGATTGTATGATTTGGACTATAGACTGGTACTTGCAATAATAAAAGTAGAAAGCAATTTCAGACATAATGTAACGTCAAGAGACGGGTCATGGGGATTGATGCAGATAAAACCGTCACTGGCAAAATTTATTTCAAAAGGAACAGGTTTGGATTTTAGAAATAACAAGGATTTACATGAACCTGAAAAAAATATAAAGATGGGTACTTACCACGTTTCTAAACTGATGGAGGATTTTGAGAATATTCATGCAGCGCTTTATGCATACAATGCTGGTAAAGGCAAAGCCCGTGCAAGAATTACAAGAGAAAAAAAACCTGATACCCCTTTTACAAGACGTGTATTAAAGGAATATCAAAAAAATATTGTTATACTTCCGGATCCATAGTTAATAGCTAAAAATTCCAAGGCAATACTTTTTGACTACAAACCAACAGTTTTATACTATTAACGAAAATTATACTGGTGGCTATATGGATAAATTATTTTAACCAGCCACTATTTTTCATCTTAACTTTATGGCACCTTTAATAAAATTTATATTTTTCTTATTTTTTCTTATTATATCAATATCTTCCAATGCTGAAACAATGATTGGAGGCACGACCATTTATACGGTCCAGAGGGGTGATAATCTCCAAATAATCGGAGCAAAATTCGGGGTATTCTGGAAAAATATTGCAAAAGAAAATAATATTGATCCTGACGCAACTTGTACACCCGGCCAGGTTCTTAATATTACAAACAGAAAAATAGTTCCTCGCATCCTGGAAGACGGCATAATAATTAACATAGCAGACAGGACCCTTTATTATTTCAAATCAGGCAATTTAACAGTCTACCCTGTAGGTGTGGGGCTTTCCAGGGAAGATGAGTTCGGTGACTGGCGCACCCCTACCGGCAAGTTCATTGTAACAGGTAAAAAAAGAAATCCAACCTGGTATGTGCCTGAATCAATACAGTTCAAAATGGCCTTTAAAGGAAGGGAAATCGAAGAAACAGTTCCTCCGGGGCCTAAAAACCCTTTAGGAAAATACGCAATACAAACATCTATCCCTGGTGTTTTAATACACGGAACAACAAACCCATCAAGCGTTTACAGATTTCAAAGCCACGGTTGTATAAGAATGCTCCCGGAAAATATAGAAGAGTTTTTCTCAAAAATAGAAATTGGTACCAGGGGAGAGATTATATACGAACCCGTGAAAATTATGTTAACAAGTGAAGGAAAACCTTTTCTTGAAGTACGGACTGATACTTACAATCAAATATCATCCCTTAAAAACAGGGTATGGGAATTAATAGATAAGAAAGGAATCAGAAACAGTGTAGACCCGAAAAAAGTTGAACAGATAATAAAGGAGGAATCGGGAATTGCTGAAGATATCAGCCTTCACCTGGAAGAAAAGCAATCTCCCGGGACTATGAAAACTTTATATCAAAGATTTTTTGATTTTTTCAAGCCTGCTCCCAGGAATAAGAAAATGCGCTCAGACACAAGTAGAAACATTGTTTTTCATACAATGTATAAAATGGTCTTTCTGAAATTTTCCAGTTGACATATTATGAGCAAATGCTTATAATACAACATGTCGAGACCAAAAAAATGCAGATGTATCAACTGTTTGCCTGGTACATCTTATTTTACACCAAGTGGGGTTTCTCTTCAAAATCTTGAAGAGGTTTTACTAAGTCTTGATGAATTTGAATCCATCCGACTTGCCGATTATGTAGGCCTTTATCATGAGGAAGCTGCCATGATGATGAGTATCTCTCGAGCAACATTCGGAAGGATACTGGACAACGCAAGATGCAAAGTTGCCGATGCCATAACCAACGGTAAGGCTCTCAAAATAGCTATATGTAATAATACTAACAAAGAAAGGGAGGTCGATCAATGAAGGTATGTTTTGCAGTACAGGAAAACGAAGGAATTAGCAGCTCTGTCTATAATCATTTTGGCTCAGCTCCTGAGTTCGTTATTGTTGATACAGAGGATGACAAGACAATCAGCGTTAAAAACAGGGATAAGGAACATTCCCATGGAGCTTGCAACCCCATTGCAGCCATAGGTGGACAACAAATTGATGCATTGGTTGTGGGTGGTATAGGTGCAGGCGCTTTGATGAAGTTAAACTCAGAGGGTATAAAAGTTTTCAGATCTGTTGCATCCACAATAGAGGAAAATCTTACCTTGCTCACAGAAAAAAAACTTCCTGAGATGACAGCACACCAGACATGCAGCGGACATCAAAAAGGATGCGGGCACTGACAATGGGAGGAGAATATGCCAATTTTCGAATATAAATGCCAGGATTGCGGGGAAATAAGCGAATTTTTAATTTTAGGAAATGATGGAGCAGAATTATCCTGCAAATCATGTAAAGGTACAAATCTTTCAAAACTTATTTCAGCACATAACACTTCTGTTTCGGGAAACAGTTTTGGCGGTAGCATACCTGGAGGTTGCTGTGGAAATCCCAACAGTTGCGGTAATCCGGGCAGTTGTTGTGGTGCCTGATTTATATAGGTGATAACAGAATCTATCATATTCAGCGCTGAGCAGGCTTAAATAACTGTTACTTGAATTCAATTTTATAATAAAGGTCTATACCGCTGTCAGTTCCTTTTCTACTTCCTTCCACTTCCCAATTCCTGAGAAAGGAATATCGGGCAGTGGCAATATAATCATCCGTGAAAAGTGAACGTCCAAAAGCAATATAAAGTTGTGGAGATAGATATTTTCCCACAGTTACAACAGAGTTTGAAGCACTGCCACTTCCTGATGCAACAGGTGCTTGTCCGGAAATACCCTTTGGTTGTATGCTGCTTACCTGGCTGCTGCTAATTTGATTTCCCGTTGATTGAACGTCAAAGGTATCAATTCCAACAAGATTCATCAGCCTTTCCTGTAGCCCCGATGACTCATCCTTCTCAAGCAGGGCGCTGGCAGCCTTCAGTAAAAGTCCTGCCTGATTACTGTCAGTCCCTGCCGCAAGAGGTTTGCCAAGGACAATATAGGAGAGAATATCTGTATCCGCCATTGCTGGTTCAGAATAAAGCTTTACAACCGGCAATCTCGGTGTTCCGGTAATTGTGACACCAACCTGCACATCGTTAAGCCTACGTATATCCTTTATTTTATGCACAGCTAAAATATCCAGATTTGCATATTCAACAGGCCCACCGGTAAAGACAACACCGCCTCTTGTAATATCAAGGGATATTCCATGGTTTTTGTAGTATCCTTTTGCAATTTTTATTTGTCCACTGGCAACAATTCGGTCAATATCCTGAGCCTTCAGAAGAACTTCACCTTCAAGCTGAGCATTTATACCTTCCATATTAATTGAAACCTCTTTACCCAGAACGACATTAACTTTCATATCAAAACCAATTTTTTTTGTTTTCTTTTTCTTTTCAGGAAGGTCTATAATAAACACATCGTCACTGGCAGAAATAGTCCCCTCAGTCATGATACGCTGAATCAACAGTTCCGGAATTACAACAGAACCTCTTAATACAAAATTATTCATGTCACCATGAAAAGTCAGATCAGGGCTTGTCAAAATCCTTAGCTCCGGTAAATAAACTGTTTGAAGTCTGTTTCCTCTTATTTTTCCTTCATAATGATCTATCTTCCAGTTATTCACCCATATTTTAGCACTCCCCAACATGGTGCCCTCACCTGATTTAAGTTTCATCGAACTAATATTCACAAAATTTTCCTTTAACTGACCTTCTAATGTTATATCCTCAACCTTGATTCCTGCCGGATATAAATAAGCAGAGACATCGGCAAGTTTTATACTGCCCTGAAAGTCAGGTATGCTCCATATACCTCCTGTAACACAGTCAAAAGACAGTTGTCCCTGACTTTCACCAATCATACCTGGAAACATAGCTGCGAGAAGACCCTTTTCCTGAATATTTCCACTGGCTGTAACTTTTATGTTACCGCCGGGATTAACTTTTACAGGAAATCTTGCGGGAACTGGGATCTGAAACTCTGCTTTGATCTGTCCACGCTGCAAGAGTAAAATTGAAAGATTTCCCTTGACCGATTCTTCAGCCCATGTCAAGTTCATATCCGCCTTTTCAATCCTTATTGCAATACGGCCTTCTTCACCATTCCATATAACGCCTCCTTGAGACAGATTTGTTTTGCCGGATACTTCAATACGATTACCGGACAACATCCTGCCTTTAATTTTACCGTTCAATAAACCTTTAAGATTAAAATCAGGGTCAAGCCAGGGTTTTATCATATCAACATTTAGAGAGCTCCACAAAGTCTCAAAATTACCTGTTTCAGGCAATCCCATAGTGACAGGTTCATTCGATGTAAATTTGCCCTCAACCCTTCCTGCAGTACCTGTTTTCACATCAAATGAAGCGACAAGGCCTCTTTCAGTCCAGTTTATTTTTGCATCTCCCCTTGTTGCATCTACACTGACCGACCCTCCAATTCTTACACCATCTACTTTAGTTAGGGTATATATTTGCACAATATTTTTTCCAGTCCATCTAACGTCTACAACACCTGATGTACGGCCTGCAACAGCGGTTTTTGGAAGAAGAAAATTTCCCCTTGCCATATTAATTTCATTCCATTCAATTTTTACAAAACCAGGCAAAGGGTTAAGGGAGATATTCATATCCATGTCAAACCGCTCTTTGGAACTGCCCGATATGGACAATTTATTCAAAATAATGCGTTCCGGTGATATCTTTATTGCAACAGGTTCTTGAAGATTAAGAGGTCTAAAAGATGAATCTTGAAATGATAAACTTCTGATAAAGCCCTGCCATTGACCGTCTATATATCCTCCATTTGAGGATAAACGAAGTTTGCCTTCCGCACCTGCTGCTGTTATCAACAAATCGTGAGCCTTAACTTTCCCCTGTAATAATGCATCAAAAAAATTCAACTTTACAGGACCATAGGTAATATTACGAATCCTGATTTTTCCTTTGATTAAATCAGCATTGTTGTCATTCAAGAGAGTTTCAACGTTGACTGAGCCTATCTTTGTCCCGAAGGCTGAGATAGCTGATCCTTCCGCTTTAAAAACTCCTCCGGCCTGTCCTTTACGCCACCTCGCCCACCCCTCTGCTGCAAAACGGCCTTCAGCCCCGGGCAACAGTCCTGAAAGATCACTTACTCTGATAAGATAGTTCAACCTTTCCTCAACAGTTCCCGATGCTGATATGCCAAACCCATCGCCATACAAAGCCAATTTTACAATATTCAGCAAGCCATGGGACCATTTTGCATTTATATTACCGGTCAGAGCTTTATTTCTAAGAACACTGTTTAGAACATCAACCTTGACGTACCCTTCAGGCTGTTCTGATTTTAACCATTTTAATTTACCCTCAGAATTAAGATTTATCTTTCCCTGCCATTCAGGAATAATTTTGGCAGGGTCAAGCTCTCTGGCCTGTAAA
This sequence comes from uncultured Syntrophorhabdaceae bacterium, assembly GCA_964429485.1. Taxonomy (GTDB): domain Bacteria; phylum Desulfobacterota; class Syntrophorhabdia; order Syntrophorhabdales; family Syntrophorhabdaceae; genus JAPLKB01. The sequence goes on along the minus strand of CAYSBW010000002.1, from coordinate 101,274 downwards.
AAAACTGACAAGACAATATCCTCGTCAGCCCATGAAGCTTTCGCCTCCCCCTTTATAGTTCCGTTTAATATTTTTCCTCCGACAGTAAACAACTCCAGACCGTCGAGGTTTATATTCATTTTCCCCTGAAGTTTTGCCTCCTTCCATGATGATACAGAATTATTTAAAGTATAACTACATTGATAATTCTCAAAATCGCTTTTCACTTCAACCGTGCCAGAGAGTAGTGTTTCAAATTTCAATTCTCTTGCAAGATCGAGATCAGAAAAATTTATATCAGCATTCATAAGGGGCGAACCAGAAGAAAAATCTATCTCCCCCCTTGCAAGCAATTTCCCTTTCCGGTCTTCCTGACTGATCAGGAGATCTTCGAATTTGAAACTGTTGCGATTCATAACCAGCATTCCCGCAGCCTTTATATTTTTCTTCTGACGGTACATGGCAATTACATGAAAAGGGCCTGACATTTGTTCCAAGTCATTACCTTCCTTTAAGTTAAGGGTCATAACAAAACTGTCCATTTCCGGTATTTTACTGTCAGGCTTCATGGTAATATGGGTAAACAACCTGGGTTTATCAAAACAGGCCATAATATTCCCTTCAACTTTCCCCAAAGGCAAATGAACTTTAAGATTATCAAGAGCAAGGGATCCGAAAAACCAGGTAATGTTTGTACTCACCCTGTCCAGAATTTTTAAATTGATGTCCCTGTCTTTGTAAGCAAACCCGTCAATCTCGAGATGCTGTATCCATACTTTTATCCATGAAAGGAAAACAGGGATTTTTGGCCATGTAAAATCAAAGGGTTCTTTAACATCAGGTTTTTTATCTTTAAAGACGATATCTTGAATAAAAAGCTTCTTAACAGCAATACTTCCTGTAACAATATATAATGGTTGATAGGAAATATTTATGTTTTCAACGTTGATTTGCCAGTCCTCTGTTTCCACAACAACACCTTTCATCTGCAAGGCTTTTGCCAAAGTACCTGAGATTTTTTCAATCCTTACTTCTATCGGTAAAGAACGAAGGGCAGTCTCCATTACCCAGCGAGTGCCCTTGTCTGTATACATGGTCCAGAAAATTGCCCCCGAAATGACAAAGATAAAAATAAAAACTGACAACCATATAACAATCCGTCTTTTCATAATTCCAGCCCGATAGAAAAATGTATCCTGTATCCAGGACTTGCAACATTGATTTCACGTGCAAGATCAAGTTTTACAGGCCCCACAGGTGTATAATAACGGCAGCCAAGACCGGCTCCCTGTGCCGGATCTATATTTGAAAAATTATTAAAGGCATTGCCTGCATCATAAAAAACAGCCAATCCCCAGTTCTTCCCTATGGCTCGCTCCAGTTCAAAATTCCCAATAAGAAGATTCTTTCCACCAACAATATCACCAGTATCACTTCTCGGCCCCAGTGATTGGTATCTGTACCCACGTACACTATTGTCACCACCAGCAAAAAAGCGGAGTGTAATGGGAAGATCCTTTGAAGAATCAGTCTGCCAGGTTGCACCGGCTTGTATTCTTGTCAAAATAGAAAACCTTGCCGGTAAAGGTATAATAAGCTCACCCTTTGATATTGCCTGCATAAATCCGGTATCAGAACCTATTTCTTTGGTGGTTCCCTTTAATTCAATCTGGTAGTTAAACCCTTTAGAGGGGCGTACCGGTTTATCAAACCGGCGCTGGGAAAACCTTATCCCGGGTATTATAAGAAATGAGTTTGTTCTTATGTTGCCTGCCTCCGAATGTTCCTTCTGCATCTGTACAAAATAAGATCCGATCCTTGCCCTGCCCAAACTCATAATGCGCTCCACTTCAGCGTTTGCCATATTGATGGTATAACTCTGGGTATCCTCAATCTGGGCAGATACCTTGAAAGCTGTAAGAGTATGAATATCTTTTTGCCCTGGAATAGTATATCGGGAAGCTATTCCCTGAAGTGCGGGACTGACAGTTAATTCTGTCTGAAATTCGTGACCCTTGCGTAAAGCATTTACATCCTGATAATATAATGATGCACGGGGACCTGTGTCAGTTCCATAACCCAGACCAATTTTAAAACGTTTGGGGAGTGAAGAAGTCAGGACAATTTCAACAGGCACAAAATAATTGATTGCTTTATCTTTTTTTGCATTAATAATAACTTCTCTGAAACGGTCTGAATTGATCAGATTGGTTTGTGTAGCAGCTATTTTGTTGTACGAAAAAACCTGACCGTGCTTGAATTGAATATAACGTTTTAAAAAGATTTCCGGGTAAGAAACATCACCAGAAAAACTCACATCACCGAAGTGATAGATCTTTCCTGTTTGAAGAACAATATTTATTTGGGCTTCCATATTATTTAAAGAAACTGTGATTTGATGAGTTGAAAATGATGCATCAAGATAACCCATATCTATCATTCTATTCTGTAATTCTTTTTTTGCATTTTCGTATATATCGTGACGCAGAATATCTCCTTTACGGAGAGGGAATTTTTCAATCAAACCAACAAGAGTCCTCTCTCCTGCACCAGGACCGTCAGCGCTTATCCTTACTTCAGTCAGGTAAACAGGTTCTCCTTTTTTTACATCAACACGCAAAAGATGTACCCCCTTTTCCAGGACATCGAGATCTGTTGATACTTCTGTTTTATAATACCCGAAAGGTTCAAGGCTGCTATTAACTTTTTTTGGGATTTCGCGCCTGAAACGTCTTAACCATCTTTTGTCTACCAGACCTTCTTTAATTATTCCCGGCGGGAGTGAAAGAGCGGCTTCCACATTAGAAAGTTCCGGACCATCAACCCCCTCTATCACAACCTGTATCGATTCTTCTGAAGCAAAAAGAGGTGTTACAAGAAAAAAAAATAAGAGAAAAAAACCATTTATTACAATTAAAATTTCTGAAAATTCTTTTACTATTCTTGATACATCGCTTTTTTTATATATGTCCTTCACATTACTCATTTAGACATATTATACATAATGAAAAGGTAAAACAAAAAGCGTTTTTTATTTAACAGGGTTATTTCATTTATAAAGGTTTAGGGCTGAATATCTATATAACTATACTTTTATGCTTTGATATACGCACAGAACCGTCATTAAAACAAACCTGAATCTGATTTCGGCCATTATTTTTGGCTTTATAAAGGAGTTCATCCGCCTTTTGTATAAGTATTTGAGGCTCTTCTCCTGTTTCAGGTATCGTAGATGCAATGCCCATACTCAATGTAACATATGGGGACACTGAAGAATTATTATGGGGAATATTTAGTGTTTTCAATCTTTTCTGGATTTTACTTGCAACATGAAAAGCACCTGCAGAATCAGTATCCGGAAGAAGACAGGTAAACTCTTCTCCGCCATAGCGCGCTGCAAGATCTACTGAACGTTTTACTGAGCTGCGAATAACCTCAGCTATGCGTCGCAGACATTCATCACCTGCCAGATGTCCATAGCTGTCATTATATTTTTTAAAGAAATCAATATCCATCATGATAAGGGAAATAGGGGTACGCTTGCGCAACGCACGGAACCATTCCTGTTTCAGAAATTCATCAAAACGTCGCCTGTTAAAAATACACGTCAAGCCATCAGTAAAAGATAGATTTTCAAGAAAAAGTTCATAACGTTTTAAGTCTGTTATATCACGAAAAGTCCATATCCTTCCTATATAATCACCTTTATCATCAAGAACGGGTGATGAATGCCTTTCTGTAAAAGTACCATCTTTTTCTTCTATCTGATCGCTGCCTGTTTCATTCGGATGATCGTATAACCATTTGACTCTATCAAAAAATTCGTCAGGATATTTGAGTTTATTCTTTATATATCTAAGTCGTATTTCATCATCCTTATTATCGGCAAGTTCCTTTGGAAGCTTTCTCATTTCTATATATTTCTGATTCTGGAGAAACACATTCTGGTTTTTATCCACAAACAGCATACCATCAGGGGAAGAATTAACCATTGCTTCCAAAAAAGCCTTTTCCTGGCGCAAATCAAAGTCAACCTTCTTGCGGTCGGTTATGTCATTAAATATAACAAGAAACTTTTCATCAACTGCCACTCCCGTTATCTCCACATTGCACTTTGAACCATTCTTAGAAGTCAGGACAGTCTCTATCACAGGCGTGGCTGTTTTACCCTCTTCTCTGGCTTTTATCATAAGAGGAATTAACTTTGGAAAGGAATTCCTCTGTTCCTCATCAGAAAAAACAAGGCGGCGCCATTCCGAAGAATCAGGCATTTCTTCTCTGGTATAGCCCATAAGCTCAAAATGCTTCCTGTTACAGTATTCAATTTTACCATCCAGGGTACCATATGTAACGCCTACCGGCAGGGCATCCATGAGGGTCCGGAGGTTTTTTTCGCTTTTTATAATGCACTCCTCATTCTCCTTCTGCTCGGTAACATTCATAACAAAGCCATGAATGGCGGTTAATGAACCATTATTCCTGTATATTCCGTTACCCTGTTCCCATACCCATTGAACTGCCCCGTTCTTTTTAATTATTCGATAGGTAATTTTAAATGTCTTGTGTATCTGCAAAGCTTTCTGTATGCTCTCCAGAACATTTTCACGGTCTTCAGGGTGAACCAACTCACTGCAATGAATACAGCTGTTGCCTATGAGCTCTTCAGGACTGAAACCAGTCAAAGCAAGACACTCCTCGTTTACATACTTCATAGTCCGCCGATGATCATTGCGACAGAAATAAACCATTCCAGGAAGGTTGGAAAGGATAGCTTTTAAAAATCCAGATTTTGACAAGCTTTTTTTCTTGTCCACCATTATTATTTTAATCCAAAGAAAATCTTTTTCATCAGATTTTCAATCAATTTTGAGTCTTCCAGTAAAAAATAAATTACATGGTGGCACATCATATAAAAAACCCGGAAGCTTATCAAGGAAATTATTCTTCTTTTTATGATTTATTTTTTGATTTCAAATGGTTCCAGCTGGTCTTCTCCGGAATGAAAACAACCTGGCGAATCTCTGAAGCAGAAATTCAGCCAGCCGCGTTACCAGGTTATATATTTAAGATTGAAGTCTTATTCAATAAGATTACAGTGGTTGCTATTGTGACCATATTTTGTGATCATAGCAACAGGTCTATACTACATACACATATAATATTTTTTAAACAAATCAACTATTCCCGTGCAAGACCAATTCCAGGTAATATTGTTTTACTGAGTAATTTATAGAAAAATTTTTATTCACGAACAGGCGCTTGGATCACTAAAATTCATAAGCTCTGCCTTTTGAACAGGTGCCAGGCGAAGAACCCTTGATATATGCTCAATTATAAAATCTTTTAATTTTTCTTCAGTATCGATGTTCGGCAAAACACTCACTGCCCTGAGAATGCTTTCGGTAGTAGGAAAATTAATGTTCTGCATCTTTAGATTTTTATCATCACTGCTTGAAATGGACTTTTTTACAATTTTTTGAACTGATTCACAGATCTCAACCTGTTTTAAATAGTTAAGCATAACTGGGAATACCTCCTTGTTAAGGGAATTACTTATATAATAAAAATGTATTGAAATATCATGTTGATAAGTCAGTAAATAAGGCAGTATCGGTCGATACTATACATTATTTTAACAACCACAACAACTACTATGTCAAGGATCAAGCAGTTATGCTATTTTTCAAACCCTACCGGATAAACAGAATTGCATATTCCAGGAATATTGAAACTATTAAACAAATTTGTTACTATACGTAAGTTATATTTTATCACATTATAATTGAAGAATATTTCTTTAAATATTTGCGGCGTGCTGTTATACTGATTACGAAAAGGACCACACCTGTTACAGCTGGCCGGGATAATACAGGTTCCGGTAAATCTTTAAAAAGGAGCCCCCTTTGGATATTTTAGCCATGATACTTGCAGGAGCAAGAGTGGACGATTTGGGAGTTCTTACTTTTTTCAGACCAAAATCTGCAATGCCATACGGCGGGCTTTATCGAATTATTGATTTTCCCATGAGCAATCTTATGTACTCAGGCATTGACAAAGTAGGAATCCTTTCTCAATATAAACCTCTCTATCTGATGGAGCACATGCGCAACGGAGAACCATGGGACATGGCAGGCAGAAATAGATTTGTCACCATACTGCCACCCTTCAAGGGAATGGGGACTTCAGACTGGTATCAGGGCACTGCCGATGCCGTATATCAGAATCTTGACTTTCTCAGCCAACACAAGCCTGATTTGATACTCGTTTTATCAGGTGATCACATATACAAAATGAATTATCAGGAAATAATCAGATTTCACATTGAGAAAAATGCAGATCTGACAATTGCCTTTGCCAGAGTACCTAAAGAAGATGCCCATCGTTTTGGACTGGCTACTATAGAAGAAGGTGATTCGAGGGGTGGAAGGGTTTTGCAGTACCTCGAAAAAAGTGATAAAACACTCTCTGAATGGGCATCTCTCACAATATATGTATTTACACCATATGCCCTTTTTGAAGCCTTGAGGAAAAATTCAGGTGAAACTTCTCATGAATTTGGCAAAGATATAATACCTTATCTGCTTGCAAATAATTATAAAGTTTTCGGATACAAACATCACGGTTACTGGGGATATACAAGGACCCTTCAGGAATACTGGCAAACAAGTATGGACTTGCTCGGCAACCATCCGGAAATTGATGTTTCGTCCTGGCATATATGCACAAACCTTTCCAATTTTCACATACGCGACCGCCAGCCGGCTTTAATAGGCGATGATGCAACTGTTGAGGACTCACTGTTGTACTCTGGCTGCAAAATCAAAGGCAGGGTATCCCGTTCAATACTGTTTCCAGGTGTAAAAATAGAAAACCAGGCAATAGTTGAAGATTCCATAATCTTTTCAAACAGTGTTGTAAAAAAAAATGCAAAGATAATAAAAACAATAATAGATGAGGATGTAACTGTTGGTGTCAATACAGAGATAGGGGAAAATAACGGCCGTGATATTACTGTGATAGGAATGGGAACACGTATTGCTAGGGACAGAAAGATTTTATCAGGCGTAACAGTTTATCCGAACCTCGGACCTGCGAACTTTATAAAGAGCATCTATAACACAGGAGAGATTATTAAATGAATGATACTGCTGTATTGCTTTTGGCGGGCGGCGTGGGTAGCAGACTCAATATACTTGTCACTCATCGTGCAAAACCTGCTGTTCCCTTTGGCGGAATCTACCGTATTATAGATTTTACGCTAAGTAATATAGCAAATTCACGCCTTTCAAATGTGGCAGTGCTTACCCAGTACAAACCTCTTTCCCTCATGGATCATATTGGAAACGGTTCTTCATGGGATCTCTCCGGACGATCCAGAAGCACAAAAATATTGCCTCCAAAAACAGGAGAAAAGGAGTGGGACTGGTACAAAGGCACAGCTGACGCAGTACGTCAAAATATGGATTTTTTTACCTCGGAAAATTACAAATATGTTCTTATTTTATCAGGAGACCATATTTATAATATGGATTACAGGACAATGATCAACTTTCACCAGGAACATGGTGCAAAAGTTACTATAAGCATGATAGAGGTTCCATGGGAGGAAACTTATCAATTCGGTACAGGAATTATCGATAAAAATTACCGTATAATAGAGTGGGAGGAGAAATCTCCAGATGCAAGGTCGAACCTTGCCTCAATGGGCATATATGTTTTTGACAGGGATTATCTTGTCGAACTTCTTCTCGGGACCAAAGAGCTGGATTTTGGATACCACATAATTCCTAATGCTCTGAAGGAAGGAAATGTTTTTGCATATCCCTTTAAAGGTTATTGGCGCGATGCAGGAACTGCTCAGGCTTACTGGGACGCCAATATGGATATTCTTGATGCAAAGACAGGACTCTCTCCTGAAGCATGGAAAATTATGTCAAATTTGAGTACAAAAGGGATACCTTATGATCGCCCACCCATTAAAATTACAAAAACCGCCCAAACAAAAAATTCACTAATATCACCTGGATGTATTATTTCAGGCAAAGTGGAAAATTGCATACTCTCTCCAGGGGTAACAGTAGAAAAAGAAGCGACAATAAAAGATTCCGTTGTTATGCACGACACTGTCATAAAAGAAGGGTCTTATATAGAGCAATGCATTATAGATAAAAAAGTTACAATCGGAAAAAAATCAAATATAGGCAAAGGCAATTCCAGCATTGTTAATAAACTCTTTCCCGAACACCTTAATACTGGTCTTACGCTCATCGGAAAATATGCCAATATTCCTGAAAATGTAAAAATCGGGAAGAATTGTATAATATATTCAATGGCTGATAAAAAGGATTTTCCCTTATTAAATATAGCAGATGGGGAGACTATTCAAAAATCCAATCAGTATGCTGATTAATATTTTTTGAAACAATTTCACGGATGGCATTGTTCCATCCTTCAGGTCCGATTCCAGCAGCAACAATAAGCTTAGGCAAATTAATAAAAGGATCAAGGGTATTGCTCTGTTTTCCAATAACAACAGGGAGATCCACGTTACATAACATGGGCAGATCGTTCAGACTGTCCCCCAAAGCAATTGTGTATAAATCTTTGAATTTTTTTGCATAGAGTTCAATGAGAATTTTAACAGCCCTGCCTTTATCGGTATTACCTGTTAGATGATATAAATTTCCCTTTGTTAACTTGAAGCCTGTTTTTTGTATTAATTCTAACAGAGCTTCTAATCTTTCCTCCGATTCCTCAAAAATAAAGGGTTCATCAAATTCCCTTTGTTTTGCCATTATAGATTCTTCTTCTGTCAAACCTGTTAATCCGGAAATCTCCTCCACTGTCATGTCACCAAAACCCTTTACGCTAAAACCTCTTTCCTTCAAAAACTTAATACCTTCTCTCAGTTTCTTATAGGGGAAACCAAGATATATTGCCTGGTATTTGTCAATTCTATTAACTGTAATACCGTATTGAGATTCTATTTCCATATATCCTTCAGGTATAAAAATACCTCCGCCATTTTCCGATATGAAGGGATGATTATTTTTAAGAAGTAATCTGTAATGCTCAATCTCGGTTCTTGTCTTGCTTGAGCATATAACAAGAGGAATATGCTTTTTACTGACAAGGTTCAGCGCCTCTGCTGCAGATTCAAAAGAATAAGTCGATCCATCCAGTAAAGTACCGTCAAGATCTGTGAAAATAATTAATTGCTTCATTCAATTACCATAATTTGCAGGTCCATAACATTCGTTCCTGTTGGGCCAGTAATAAAAAGGTCGTTCAACTCCTTAAAAAAACTGTATGAATCATTATTTTCAAGAAATAGGAAAGAATCAAGGCCTTTTTTTAAGGCTCTTATAACAGTCGCACCATCAGCAAATGCTCCGGCAGCATCTGTTATATTATCCGAACCATCAGTCCCTGCGGAAAGCAGAGAAATTCCCCTGATTCCATGAACCTCCTGTGCAAATGATAGGGCAAGTTCAATATTGCGTCCTCCCGTGCCCTTCCCTTTTACAGTTACTGTTGTCTCTCCTCCGGAAATTACACAAATTTTTCCGTTATTCCTGTTCTGTAAGGAATGATGAATATTCATTGCTTTTTTGGCAAGTTCTCTTCCAGCGATCCTTGCTTCTCCTGTGACCGGAGAAGATACGATGTGGGTTTCATAGCCGAGAGATTCCGCTTTTTCCATTGCCGCCTTGATTGCAATGGCATTATTTCCAACTATAATATTACTGACATTATTAAAAATAGGGTTGCCACTTTTAGGGGTTTCCGGGAGAAGGCCGGCATTTCCTTTCAGCAGGGTTTCAACTACCCTGACAGGAATTTTTTTTATAACATCCACCCTGCTAATAACTGAAAGAGCATCGGAATATGTGGATGAATCAGGACTTGTCGGCCCTGAAGCAATAACATCAAGCATATCACCCACCACATCAGATATTATCAATGAAACAATCCGGGCAGGATATGCCATGGCAGCAAGCTTTCCACCTTTTATGCCGGAAATACATTTTCTCACTGTATTAAGTTCTCTGATGTCTGCCCCTGCTTTTTGTAATATTTCAGTCGTAATCTGTTTTTCTTCAAAGGTTATTTCATCACAGGGAGAAACCAACAGGGATGAGCCACCTCCTGATATAAGGCAGATAACCATTGTTTCTTTATCTGTCCTGGTCAGCAATTCGAGGACGATTCCTGTGGCATTAAGACCCGCTCTGTCAGGGACAGGGTGCCCTGCTTCATATATATCTACATTATCATATTCAAAATTAATACTCTGACAATGGCCATATTTTGTTATCAGGATAACTTTATCAGCCCGGGCAGGCAGGGCACTTTCAAGACCTTTTGCCATTTGGCATGCTGCCTTTCCAAACCCTATAACATAGAGCTTTCTATAATTTTTTCTTCTGTATGTTTCTGTTACAAAGTCCCTTTGGAGGAAAACAGCATGCTCAGGCATAACAGAATTTATAGCTGCTCTGAAAATGGATTGTAGGTTTTTTCTTACAGCGTTTTTCATTTGTAAATTATATCAAATTTAACTTGCAATGTAACCATATAGTTAATACAATGTAACCATATTTCTTACGATAAGAGGTTACTTTGAAAACAGTAGGTATAAAAGAACTGAAGGCAAAACTCAGCAGCTACATAAATGAAACTCGAACAGGCAACAACATAATAATCACAGATCACGGTGAAGAAATAGCTGTTCTCTCCCCTCTTTCGAATGAGTACCGCATAGTACAGTTTCTTGAAAAATCAGGAAAACTTCAATGGTCGAGAGAAAAACCTATTGGTCTTGATTGCAATATTACAATAAAAGGCAGTCCTGCTTCCGGTACCATACTTGAGGAAAGAAAATGATTCTCTACCTCGGAACAAGCAGCCTTATAAAGTTATATGTAAATGAAGCCTATTCAGAAACAATAAAAGACTGGGTGAGGGCAGCAGAAATTGTTGCCACATCCCGGATTGCATACACAGAAGTACTTTCTGTTCTTGACAGGCGTTTTAAAAATCAAGATCTGTCAAAGAACGATTATGATCTGATTTTAAATGGGTTTTCAAAGGATTGGCAAGCCTTTGCAAAAGTTGATTTTGACGAATATGAAGCTGGAGATTTTGTAAATAAATACGGTCTTACACGATTTGGAGCGCTGCACCTATCCTCTGCAAAACTTATCCAGAAAGCCTGTAAGAAACAGAAACTCGATTTTGAGACATTGTATAAAAAAAAATTTAATATTACCCTATTCTTCTCATCAGCAGATGAACATCTTTGCAGGGCTGCTACTGCTGAAGGATTAAGAGTATTGTCCTTCAGTTAATACAACAAAAACAGTTGTGGAGGAATAATGGCTGATTTTTATCAAACAGGAGTATTCGCAACTCTTCACAGGCTTGGAAGAGACAGAGTTGAAGAAGTTGAGAAAAAACTGCAAAAATACTCTGTAGAAAGACCGATTGCGCTTATATTGCCTTCTCTGTACAGTGAACTTGAAGGGGAAGCTCTTAAACAAATTCTTAACGAACTGAAAGAAGTCCAATATATCAAAGAAATAGTCGTTACTCTTGGACCTGCATCGGAAAAGGAATTCCTCAATGCAAAAAATTTCTTTTCAGTGCTTCCGCAGAAAACAAGAATAGTGTGGAATGACGGGAAAAATATAAAAAAGCTTTATAAAGCAATTGAATCCGAGGACCTCCCAACAGGACTGAAAGGAAAGGGAAGATCGGTATGGATGGCATTCGGCTATATTCTCGCACAACATGAATTCAGCGCCATCGCTCTCCATGATTGTGACATTACAACTTACAGCAGAGATATGCTCGCAAGGCTATGTTATCCTGTAACAAACCCAAGTCTTGACTATGATTTCTGCAAAGGCTACTATACAAGGGTTACTGATAAAATGCACGGCAGAGCCACAAGACTTCTTGTTACACCTCTTATCAGAGCACTTGAAAAAATAATCGGGCACCATCCTTTACTGATGTTTTTTGACAGTTTCAGATACATACTTGCAGGTGAATTCTCAATGGATATCAACCTTGCAAGAGTTAACAAAATTCCGGGGGACTGGGGTCTTGAAGTAGGAACGCTGGCAGAGGTATACAGAAATACTTCAATTAACAGGGTATGTCAGGTTGACATTGCCGATAATTATGAACATAAACATCAATCCCTATCCCCTGAAGATGCTTCAAAAGGGCTTCACAAAATGTGTGTGGATATCTGTAAGTCAATTTTCAGGACACTTGCTTCAGAAGGAATAGTTTTTTCCGACGGTTTTTTTAAGACTCTTGTTGCAACTTATACACGGACAGCACAGGACATGCTTAAAAGATACGAAGATGACGCCTCGATTAACGGTCTGGTTTTTGACAGGCATGAAGAGAGTCTGGCTGTTGACACGTTCACAAAAGGTATCAATAAAGCAGCGGAAATGATTATGAGAGACCCCCTCGGTGTGCCTCTAATTGCAAGCTGGGACAGAGTGACAGCGGCAATACCAGATATACTTGACCGTATATTTCAGGCAGTTCAAGAAGATAATGGATAGGATGATTATGATAATTACGGTAACAGATGCCTGAATACCGGAAAACACTGCATTTATGTTTATTAGCTGTACCTAGCGTTCAAGACATAAACGATAGGTACAGCAATGGAATTCCACCTCGTAGGGGGAATGGTAAAAGAAAAAAATAATATGCAACAAAATTATACTATAAGGAAATCTCGGAAAACATTCTTGTTACTGTGTTGAACAAATTAAAGCAGAACTGGTTTCAAGCCCATCAACATCAGATGATTCCATGTTATTATCTGAACAAGACACAGGGAGTATTATAATGAATAAAATATTTTCTAATAAAAAAAATACATTAAAAAAAATAATTATTATGGTTTCTTTTTTAACATTGATATCTGTTGCCATGTCAAACAACATACTGAAAAAAAATAAGCAAAAGGGGATAAAGGCTAAATATTATAAAGAAATAAAAGGTACTATCAAAAAAGGGGACACACTTTTTACTATATTTAAAAAATATCGTCTTGAATTAAACGAACTTCATGAAATAAAAAGATCTTCCAAGGAAATCCATGATCTAAAAAGATTAGTTCTCGGCCGTCCTTATATGCTGTCCATTGACAAAAAAAATAAAATAAATTCTTTCATTTATCACGTGGATGAAGATGCTCTTCTTAATGTCACCTCTTCTGAGTCAGGTTTTCAAGCTGAAAAGATAACTCTGGATTACGACGTACAAATAAAATACATCGGCGGAACAATAAAAGACAACCTTGTTTCATCTATTGGCGAAGATAAGGACAATGTACTACTTGCTCTCGAAATTGCAGACATATTTTCATGGGATATAGATTTTTCCACAGATATACGCGAAGGTGATAGTTTTAAAGTTATTGTGGAAGCTCTGTTTCACAAAAATGAATTTAAAAAATACGGTAACATACTGGCTATTGAATTTGTAAACAGCGGAACACAATACAAAGTATACAGATTCGAAAGCGAGGGGCATGCAGATTATTATGATTCTGAAGGCAAATCAATAAAAAAATCTTTTTTGAAAGCTCCTCTTAATTTTAAAAGGATAACTTCACATTTTAGCGGCAAACGTTACCATCCCATATTAAAAATACTCAGGCCTCATCACGGAGTTGATTATGCAGCACCATCGGGCACACCGGTTTCTGCAACAGGAAACGGTACCGTTGCCTTTGCGGGTTGCAGAGGGGCCTACGGCAACCTTGTTATAATAAAACATAATAATAATTACGAAACATATTACGGTCATTTATCAAAAATATCCAAAGGCATAAAAAAAGGTGCCAGAGTCAACCAGGGTGATGTAATAGGTTATGTTGGTAAAACCGGTCTTGCAACAGGCCCTCACCTTCACTATGAAATGAGAATTGCCGACAAACACGTAAATCCCCTTGATATAAAACACCCTTTCAAAAAGGGTATAGCACCTGATAATTTTTTAGATTTTAAAAAGGTTGTTAATTCAATGAATAACAAATTTGCATCCATACCGGATTCAACCTATGTGTATACTAAATTTATATCAATTAAAGAACAGGGTTGAAATATGTATAGCACAGAAAAACCGGAATAACAGATCAGAAACCTTTTAATCAAAATATCTTTACGAGGAGGTACTTCTATGATGAAGACAATGTACACTGTTATCGGGGCTCTTTTAATTTCAATACTTTTCTTTCACACAGGCAATGCTCTCTGCGTAAAAGTCCCTGTTGCAAACCTCAGAACAGGACCGGGCACAACATATGAAATAGGATGGACAGTGTATAAATACATGCCATTCAAACTAGTCGGTCGGTCTGTATCCGGCCAATGGTATGCTGTGGAAGATGTTGACGGAGCTGTTCTCTGGATTCATAAAAACCTCTTAACAAACAAGTACCGTTGTACTGTGGTTAATGTTAATTCAGTAAATGTAAGAACTGGTCCGGGCACAAATTACAATAAATCTTTTTCTGAACCTGTGGACAAATATTACTCGGCCAGAATTTTAAAAAAAAGCGGTTCGTGGTTTCAGATCATTGACGGAGAAAATCAAAAAGGCTGGGTCCACAAAGATTATATTTGGACACAGTAAAATAAATAAAGGTAAATATTTGGACACAGTAAAATAAATAAAGGTAAATAATAGAATGGAATACAACGGGAATATTTCACAGACAGGAGCTTTTTACAAAGGCAATAACAAGTGTATCTTTTCGCTCTGGGCTCCTTTTTGTAAAAAAATCTCTTTAAAAATAGCAGGCCCGGAAGAAAGGATCATATCAATGGAAAAGAATGAGCATGATATGTGGAAAAATTTTGTAGATGATATAAAACCCGGGGACCTTTATTTTTATAAACTCAATGACATTACTGAAAGACCCGATCCTGCTTCAAGGTTTCAACCTCATGGTGTTCATGGACCATCAATGGTAATAGACCAGGAATCTTTTTCCTGGACAGATCAAAGCTGGAAAGGCCTTTCACTTAAAAAATATATTATATACGAAATGCACATTGGAACCTTTACCAGAAAAGGAACTTTTGAAGCAACAATTGGCAGTCTTGATCATCTAAAAACACTTGGTATCACTGCCATAGAAATCATGCCGGTTGCACAGTTCCCAGGAGAGAGAAACTGGGGCTACGATGGAGTTTATCCTTTCGCCCCTCAGAACTCCTATGGAGGCCCTGAAGGTTTAAAAAAGCTTATAAATGAATGTCATAAAAAAGGAATTGCAGTGGTCCTTGATGTTGTTTACAACCATTTGGGTCCGGAAGGCAATTATCTTGGTGATTTTGGTCCTTATTTTACAAAAAAATATAAAACTCCCTGGGGCAATGCGATAAATCTTGACGGACCTTACAGCGACAGGGTAAAAGAATTCTTTATAGCTAATGCCCTTTACTGGATTACTGAGTTTCACGTTGATTCCCTCAGGCTTGATGCTATTCACGGAATCTTTGATTTCAGTGCCAGACATTTCCTTACAGAGCTTGCAGAAGCAGTGCACGAAAAAGCAAAAACACTGGATAGAAAAATATATGTCATTGCAGAAAGCGACCTCAATGATACAAGAGTTATTAATCCGATACACATTGGGGGTTATGGACTTGATGGACAATGGAATGATGATTTTCACCATTCACTGCACTCACTGCTGACAGGAGAAAAATCTGGATATTATAAAGATTTTGGTGCAATGCAGCACATGTCCCGGGCCTTTGGTGAGGGATTTGTATATTCAGGTCAGTATTCTGAATTTAGGAAACGCAGACACGGTAATTCATCAAAAAATATCAGGCCGGATAAATTTGTAGTATTTTCTCAAAATCATGATCAGGTAGGGAATAGGCCTGGAGGCGACAGACTAAGCTCAACAGAATGCCTTGAAAAATTAAAGCTTGCAGGAATCGTTGTTCTGCTTTCTCCCTTTATCCCCCTGATCTTTATGGGCGAGGAATACGGTGAAACTGCACCATTCAAATACTTCATAAGTCATTCAGACAAAGATTTGATAGAAGCGGTAAGAAAAGGCAGACAAAGAGAATTTCCAGGCTTTAAAAATAAACTATCAGATCCACAAGCTGAAAACACATTCCTTGATTCAAGAATTAATTTAAGCCTGTCAGAAAAAGGTAATAATAAATTACTTTTCAAATTTTACAAAGAATTGATAATTTTGAAAAAGAAATTAACAAGAATCAATATTTTTTCAAACAGAAAAATAAAAACAGGGTATTCTGATGAAAAACGTTTTCTGTATATTGTGATGTACGGAAAAGATTACAACATTCTATGTATTTACAGCTTCAATGAAAGTCCCTTGAATATTAAAATACCACTGACCAAGGGGATATGGGAAAAAATTATCGATTCATCTTCAGACAAATGGGGCGGATCAGGCGAAAAGGCAAGTAATATATTCAACTGTAATGGTGATGAAATAGGAGTTTCATTAAACTCTTACAATGCCTTGGTATATTTAAACAAAAACAAATCGGGAGAATAAATGGAAAGGTTTCTTTGCATACATGGTCATTTCTATCAGCCTCCGAGAGAAAATCCCTGGCTTGAATCTGTTGAGATACAGGACTCTGCACATCCTTATCACGACTGGAATGAAAGGATAACTATGGAGTGTTACGCTCCTAATTCTGCTTCAAGAATTCTCGATTGTGACGGACTTATAAGCAAAATTGTCAGTAATTATTCAAAGATCAGCTTCAATTTCGGTCCAACACTTCTTCACTGGATGGAAAACCTTACACCTGAAATTTACCAGGCAATACTCGATGCTGACAGGGAAAGCATGGAAATTCGCTCTGGCCACGGCAATGCTATTGCTCAGATTTATAATCATATTATTATGCCTCTTGCAAACATAGAGGATAAAATAACTCAGGTTAAGTGGGGTATCGCGGATTTCTGCAAAAGATTCAAAAGATATCCCGAAGGTATGTGGCTATCGGAAACCGCCGTAGACATTGATACTCTTGAAGTATTGGCTGAATCAAACATAAAATTCACCATTCTTGCTCCCCATCAGGCTTCAAAAGTCAGGAAAAAAGGGTCAGGAAAATGGAAAGACGTAAGCTATGCAAAGATAGATCCCACAAGAGCATACATATGCAATCTGCCTTCCGGCAAATCAATAAATATCTTTTTTTATGACGGACCCATATCAAGGGCTGTTGCATTTGAAAAATTACTTAGTAAAGGTGAATATTTTGCCGAACGCCTTCTTAGCGGTTATTCGAATACAAGAAGCTGGCCACAACTCGTTCATATTGCCACAGATGGAGAAACATACGGTCATCACCATAAATTCGGTGATATGGCACTTGCATATGCACTGGATTATATTGAATCAAACCAATATGCAAAGCTTACAAATTATGGTGAATATCTTGAAAAATATCCTGCAACCCATGAGGTCCGGATATGCGAATATACTTCCTGGAGCTGCGCTCATGGAATAGAACGCTGGAGGAGCGATTGTGGCTGTAACTCCGGCGGCAATTCACATTGGAATCAAAGGTGGAGAGAGCCTATGCGGGAAGCCTTTGACTGGTTAAGAGATAAACTGGCTGTGCAGTATTTTGAAATCGGTAAAAAATATTTCGTTGATCCCTGGGAAGCAAGAAACAATTATATTGATGTTGTTCTTGACAGGTCGGAAAATAATTTGACAAATTTTTTCAATAATCAGGGCAATGGAATCCTCTGCAAAGAGGATAAAATATCCGCAATAAAACTCCTTGAAATGCAAAGACATTTAATGCTCATGTATACAAGCTGTGGATGGTTTTTTGATGAATTATCAGGTCTTGAAACAGTACAGGTCATTCAATACGCGGGAAGAGCGCTGCAATTATCTGAAGAAATTTCCGGAAATAGTATTGAGGAAAAATTTATTGAAAGATCCGAAAAAGCTATGAGCAACATTTCTGAATATGTCAATATGGCAAATATATATAAAAATTGGGTAAAACCGGCGATGATAGATCTGAAAAAAGTGGGTATTCATTACGCTGTCAATTCCCTTTTTGAAAATTACCCTCAAAAAACAGATGTTTATTGCTACTACGTTGAAAAACAAGAATATTTTCTCAAAGAAAAGGAAACTGCCCGCATGGCTGCAGGAAAAATATATGTCAGCTCAAAGATTTCAGGCGAAGGGGAATTGCTTAGCTTCTGTGTCATTAATGTTGGCACACAGATGTTGAATGGGGGTATCCGTAAGTTCCTTGGCAAGGATGCATATGAATCCATGAAAAAGGAAATGGAAATGGCAATAAATAAATCTGATTTTGCCGAAATAATAAGTTTAATGGATAAACATTTCGGAATGCATCACTACTCATTTAAAGATCTTTTTGAAGATGAAAAAAGAAACATCCTCAATATAGTAATTTCAAATGCTCTTGAAGACTTTGTTCACACCTGTCATTCCATTAATGAACAGAATAGAGGGATAATGAGATTTTTGCAGGAGGCAGGCATTCCCATTCCCTCAATATTCAGAAACCTCGCAGAATTCTCACTAACTTTTGATTTAACAAAAGCTTTTTTAGATGATGAACCACAAAGAAAAAACATAGAAAACATCCTCCAGGAAATGAAAAAATGGAACATCGATGCAAACCTCTCCGATCTTGAATTTAAAATAAGAAAGAAAATAGAAAAATTGATGGAGGATTTTTCAATGAATCCTTCAGATTTTTCAATTTTGTCCAGAATCGAGTGCTTGATTGAGATGGTTCAGGCAGTACCAATAGAAATCAATTACTGGCACATTCAGAATATATACAGCAAAATGACAAAAACTATTTTTCCAGAATTTCAATCAAGGGTATGCAAGGAAAATGAGCAGGGCACTCAATGGATAGAGAAGTTCAAACATACAGGAGAAATGATTTTGTTCAATATGAAGGATTTACTTTCAGAAAACGTGTAAAACCGGAGATATAAATGGAACAAAAAAATATACCGATGCTTCGCATACCTACCGCTACATACAGACTACAGTTCAATTATCAGTTTACTTTTTCTGATGCCTTGAAGATAATAGAATATCTCCATGAACTCGGGATTACAGATATTTATTCATCCCCCTATTTTGCAGCTTCTGAACAAAGCCTCCATGGATACAACATTATTGATCATAATAGAATAAACCCCGAAATAGGAACAGAAGAAGACTATGACCGACTGATCGCAAAGCTTCAAGGATATGACATGGGGCAAATTCTGGATATTGTACCAAACCACATGTATATTAAGAGCAATCACAATAAGTGGTGGATGGACGTACTTGAAAATGGACCAAGTTCGCTATATGCTGATTTTTTTGATATAGACTGGTCACCTGTGAAAAAGGAACTGAAAAACAAGGTTCTTCTTCCCTTTCTTGGCGATCAATATGGAAATGTTCTCGAAAATAAAGAACTGAATTTATTCTTTGAAAATGGTTCTTTTTTTATAAATTATTTTGACAACATTTTCCCGTTAAGACCTCAAACATACATACACATACTGGAGCACCGCATAGAAGATCTGAAAAAATCGGTCCCGGAAGATAGTTTTTCTATTATGGAACTTTTAAGTATAATTACCTCTTTAAAAAATCTTCCCTCTTTTCTCGAAACCTCAATTGATAAAATAAATGAACGTAACCGGGAAAAGGAAATTGCTAAAAAACGTATTCAGACTCTGTATAATGTAAGCATTGAAATAAGATCTTTTATAAATGAAAACATCGATATTTTTAATGGCATCAAAGGAAATCCAAAAAGTTTTGATCTTCTCGATACTCTTCTCAACGAACAGATATACAGACTTTCCTACTGGCCTGTTGCAACAGAAGAAATAAACTACAGAAGATTTTTTGATGTAAACGAACTTGCTGCAATTAAAATGGAAAATCATTCTGTTTTTAATGAAACACACAAGCTTCTCTTCAGCTTTGTCAAAGAGAAAAAAGTTACAGGATTGCGCATTGATCACCCCGATGGATTGTATAACCCTTCTCAATACTTACAAAACCTTCAGCAGAATTGTTTTAAAAGCATACTGTACGGCCACATGGAGAATATAAAAAAAGATATTTTTCTTCCATATGGCAACTCCTTTATAGACAAAGAAATATCTAATCGTTACGATGAAATGATACTTGAAGATCCTGACAGCAAGCCTTTTTATATTATAGGTGAAAAAATACTGATTAAAAGCGAGAGAATGCCTGAAGAATGGCCAATATTCAGCACAACAGGTTATGTTTTCCTGAATTCGTTGAATGGTATCTTTATTGAAACGAGAAATGCAAAGGTTTTTGAAAGTATCTATTCAGGATTCATTAAATCCAAAATGGATTATCAAACCATGGTATACGAAAATAAAAAGTTGGTAATGAAAACTGCCATGGCAAGTGAGATAAATACTCTCGGTAATTATTTGAACCAGATTTCTGAAAAAAACAGGCACACAAGAGATTTCACATTGAACAGTCTAATAGAAGTAATAACAGAAACAATTGCATGTTTTCCTGTTTACAGAACATATATAAACAACCCTGAAGTCAAGGACAGAGATCGTCAACACATAGAGTTTGCATTATCAAAGGCCAGGAGGAGGAACCCTTCAATCAATACATCTATCTTTGATTTTCTTTGTAATGTTTTGCTTCTCAAATGTCCAGACCAGATGAATGAAGAAGATAAAAAAAAGTATTTTGATTTTGTGTTAAAGTTTCAACAGGTTACAGGTCCTGTGATGGCTAAGGGTGTTGAGGATACAACCTTTTATGTTTACAACCGCCTCCTTTCCCTTAATGAGGTTGGAGGTTCTCCAGACAGATTCGGAACACCTGTTGAAACCTTTCACGGCCAGAATATAGAAAGAAGCAAGTTCTGGCCCCATGCACTTATTACAACTTCAACACATGATTCAAAAAGAAGTGAAGATGTACGGGCAAGAATAAACGTTCTTTCCGAGATACCGGATCAATGGAAAACACATCTGCTTAACTGGAGCAGGCTAAACAAAAACAAAAAAATTGCCATGGAAGGACGGGCTGTTCCTGATCGGAATGAAGAATATTTCTTTTATCAGACCCTTATAGGTGCATGGCCGATCAACAAAATGAGTAAGGAAGCCTATGAAAATTTTAAAACAAGAATAAAAGAATATATATTAAAGGCAATAAGAGAATCTAAGATTCACACAAGCTGGACAAATCCCGACAAGCTTTATGAAGAGATAACTACTGTTTTTATTGATGCTGTATTAAATAATGTGCCTGACAATACTTTTCTGAAAAGTTTTATTCCTTTTCAGAAAATGATATCCCTTTACGGTATGTATAATTCACTTTCCCAGACTTTATTAAAAATAACATCACCCGGTGTTCCTGATTTTTATCAGGGAACAGAAATCTGGAATTTCAGCCTTGTAGATCCTGACAACAGAAGGCCTGTTGATTACAAAAAGAGAGTCAAAATTCTTTCAGAAATTAAAAAAAAGGAAATAACCATTCCACAGGCTGAACTTGCAAAAAAATTGATTACAAACCCTGAAAATGGCAGTGTAAAGCTATATACTACATACAAAGCTCTGAATTATAGAAAAATAAACAAAGGGTTATTCGAGCATGGAGAATATATTTTCCTTGAAACATTCGGTAAGAAATCCGGTAATATTTGCGCCTTTGCAAGACGGTATAAAGATTCCATTGCTATTTCCATTGCACCCCGTTTTTTTACAAGACTTACAGATAATACCAAAGTTCTGCCGCTTGGCATTGATGTCTGGGAAGATTCAGTTGCATCTGTACCATCTGAAAAATCAGGTGTGAAATACCGAAACATTTTCACAGGTGAAACAGTTTCAACAAAAAAATATAATGGAATTACTGGTTTGCTCTTAGCTGAAGTTTGTAAAAATTTTCCTGTAGCTCTTCTTGAAAAAATAGATTCCCAATAATAAAAAGATTCACCTGTCACGCTATAAATAGCAAACCGTGAGATCTAAAAAGATGCAGGGAACAGATTATTCTTGATAAGTAACTATATGTTTAATACAATGTAACTATTATAGCTGAATATTGGGGTTACATTTAGCTATAATAGGTTTGAAAAGCAGATAAGGAGCTTATGTGAAATTTATAAACATATTTAAAAAAAGAAAACTTTTACTGTCATATACTTTGACATTTGACTCAAACAATCAATTGAGCATTAAAATAGATAAATTTGCGGAATCCATTTCAAACCATGATTATATAAGGTTATGGGCTCTCTATCAGGTTGAAATGATGGTGGCTTTTAATTACCCTCAAAACATAGAATCGGTCATATCAATATCAATGATAGAAAAGATTGTTGAAAAAGAATTTGATGATAACACTGATTGTTTTGAAAGAGCTAAAATCTCCGAGAATATTTCTTATACAGAAGAACCCGTTACCGGTTTATTAAATTTCACAGGAGATTTTTATTCAAAAAAACAGAGTCGCTTTTTAACAGCAGATTTTTTATTAAACATAGATAACAAACATGCTGTATATGGCGGCATCGGTCTTTTACAATACTCAATTAACCGTTGCAAAGAAAATCCCGATGATCTGGATCTGGTTTACCACACCGCAAAACATCTTGAATTGTTATTTAAAACAGGGGACAATAATGATCAGCAGAGGATAAAAACTTTCCCCGATACCGCCTATGCACTGGCAATAAGATCATCGGGAGATTTAAGGAGGGTTCAATGAGCATGCTGGTTATTGTAATAATTATTCTGTTGCTGGTTACTTTGTTTTCAGTGCAAAACGCAACACCTATTGCCATTTCTTTCATTTTCTGGAAATTTGAGGCATCTCTTGCAATTGTTATCTTTCTTTCTGTACTCACAGGCATCATACTCGGTGGAGTAATTACACTCTTTATCATATCATCAAAAAACAAGGGTAAAAAAACCAACACAGCTGATAAACAAAGCAAGAATAAAATTAATATATAATGTAATCTGTTCTTCCTAATTATAAATTACCCTTTCCGCATACAATTTTTTAAATCAGGGAGGAGTGAAAGTGGAAAAACTAACTGTAGGGTTTGAATTCAAACAATGTATGAGTGTATTGAAATCAACAGGCAAGAAGGCAAAAACACTGAAAGAACTGGCAGAAATCATTAAAGTTGTATCTGATGGTTCTATCTTCCATCACACTTATCAGTATTTTCTTAAAGGTCATATACTTGAATATACAAATGATTTTGCCCATTGGGCAGGAGAGAGCCTTGAAGAAAGAATGCTGTCAGAACAGCTGTCAGGTATAGACCCTTATGAATTCAAAAACATTGATGATCTGAGAGCGGGTTTGTTGCATACTATAGATAACTATCTCAAAACATTCCCCGAACCCAGGGAAGCCCTTAGGGGCGACGAATTTTTCTTTAATGAAACAGTATCTCTCGTCTTTCCAATTGGTATAAGAGCAAAAAATCTTGCAGAATTCCTCATGGCCATTAAATATGTTGATGGTGGATCTATTTACTATCATTTTTATGAAGCAAGAATTCGCACAGGCGGTGGGATAGATGATTTTTCCAAGTGGATTGATGAATCAATGGGCAAAAAAGAACTTGCAGGGAGAGTAAGAATAATAGATCCTTTCATGCACGACATAGAAGGCATAAGAAAACACATCTCCGAGGAAATAGAGGAAGAGCTTAGAATAGATATGGAAATTATGAGGATGGAATAATGATCAGACAATATCAAGGGATATCTCCAAAAGGCGATTTATTGCTTTTACAAAGACTTGCAGGAATACTTGAGGGGCGCACCTTTTTACATGTCAATTCTACCCGTGAAGGAGGTGGAGTGGCAGAAATTTTACAGAGAATGATTCCCATCCTTCAGGGTCTGGGAATTAATGCAAAATGGGAAGTAATCAGTGCAGATGAAGAATTTTATGAAACAACAAAAAAAATACACAACGCACTTCAGGGGAATATTGAAACTATAACAGCAGAAATGTGGCAGCACCATTTTGAAATAAACAAAAAAAATGCTGAAAGCTTTGATCTTGACGCTGATGCGGTGCTGATTCATGATCCTCAACCAGGCCCCCTTGTTGAATTCAGGAAAAGAGGTGTATGGATATGGCGTTGCCATATTGATGTATCGAACCCGTTTAAAGATGTTTACAAATACCTGGGAAGATATACGACAAAATATGATGCTGTAATATTTTCAGTAGCACGATTTGCCCAGGCATTACCTATTGACAAGTTTATAATTACCCCTTCCATAGACCCGTTAAGCGAAAAAAACATTGATATGACTCAGGAAGAAGTTAACTCAACGGTTGAAAAATTCAATATACCCCTGGACAGACCTATGATACTCCAGGTATCAAGATTTGACAAATTCAAGGATCCCGCAGGTGTTATAAAAGCTTACAGGATGGTTAAAAAGTATAATAACTGTATCCTCGTTCTTGCCGGGAGCCCGGCTACAGATGATCCAGAAGGTACGGAGGTTTTAAATGAAGTTAAAGAATTTGCCTATGATGATCCTGATATCTATATACTTTTGCTGCCTCCGTTCAGCGACAGACAGATAAACGCTCTTCAAAGAGCTGCCACGGTAGTATTACAAAAATCATTAAAAGAAGGCTTCGGACTTACAGTTTCAGAAGCAATGTGGAAAGGTAAACCCGTTATTGGCGGAGCAGCAGGAGGAATACCGCTTCAAATTGTCCACGGTGTTACAGGTTTTCTTGTTCATTCCGTTGAAGGAACTGCATTCAGGATAAGACAGATCCTTAACAATCCTGAAATGGCAAAAAAAATGGGTGAAAAAGGAAAGGAACATGTACGGCAAAATTTTCTTATCACCAGGCAGGTTAGAGATTATCTTTCAGTATGGCACATCCTGGAGAACAAGGGCAAAGACATGCTTGATCTTATTCCATGAAGTTTATAACAAATTTTACTATTATTTGATATTCATCCTGAACAATGTATTTGTATACTTTTTTTATTTTTCTGTAACAGGTAAAAAAATTTCTTAAAGATAATCATTATGGATGATCAATGGTTCTTATTAAGTCTCTTCAGAAATAATTTTACTGTCATTGAAATAAGAGAGCCGGTGAGGAAAACTTAAACATGGAAAAAACTATACTTTCACAAACAATCAAAACACAGGTAGAGTCTATTAATTCTGCCGATATAGTTGTAGGTATACCAAGTTATAATAATGCTAAAACCATAGGACATGTTGTCCGTGCTGTACAGGCAGGCATAGCCAAATACTTCCCTGATAAAAAAGCTGTACTGGTAAATTCTGATGGTGGTTCTATTGATGGGACAATGGAGGTTGTCCAGAATACGACAATTGACGATTTTCGTACTGTCATGCTCCACCACCACATACAACCTGCTTTCAAAATTACAACTCCGTATCATGGAATTCCCGGAAAAGGAAGTGCTTTCAGAACAATCTTCGAAATTGCTTCATCGGTAAATGCAAAGGCATGCGCAGTTGTAGATTCCGATCTCAGAAGCATTACACCTGAATGGATAGAACTTCTTATAAAGCCTGTGATTGAACACAATTACGACTATGTAACTCCTCTGTACCATCGTCATAAGTTCGACGGAACAATTACAAACAGCATTATATATCCCCTTACTCGCGCACTTTACGGCAAGAAAGTACGTCAACCTATCGGTGGTGATTTCGGATTTTCCGGTACAATTGCTAAACACTATCTAACCAAAGATGTCTGGGAAACAGATGTCGCACGATTCGGAATTGATGTGTGGATGACAACAACGGCAATTGCAGATAACTTCAAAGTTTGCCAGGCCTTTCTCGGAGCTAAAATCCATGATGCGAAAGACCCTGGTTCAGATTTAAGTTCCATGCTTTATCAGGTCGTTGGCGCAACCTTCAATCTAATGGAAAGCTACCACAAAATATGGAAAAAAGATTTATCATCAGAGAATGTTCCGGTTTTCGGTTTCCAGTATGCTGTAGGGCTTGAACCTGTTTCTGTTAATCTTGAAAGGATGATTGAAATTTTCAGTCTTGGTGTAAAGGAACTTTCCGAAATATGGGAGCTTTTCATTCCGAAGGAACTCCTTGCACATTTCAGAAGTATTACTTCTTTGGGCAGGGATTCTTTTAAAATACCTGATGAAATGTGGGCTGAAATTGTCTACTATTTTGCACTGGCCATGCACAGAAAAACCATCAACAAAGAACATCTGTTGAAATCTCTAACCCCGCTTTACATAGGTCGAACCGCATCCTTTGTGATAGAAAACTGGGTAGGTGAAGCTGAAGATGTGGAAAATAGAATTGAGAATCTGTGTACAGCTTTTGAGAAAAAAAAATATCTTCTCCTGCAAAACTGGGAGAAATAAAAATGGAGGACAAAAATGAACATATTGGATAGTATATTTATAGAACCTCTGAAAAATTGTTTTAATGACATAATGAAGTTCCTTCCAACAGTTCTGGCATCCATTATGATTCTTTTTATTGGCATTATACTTGCCCTTTTTATGAAATTTATTTTTCATCGCATTTTTCGAACCCTTAAACTGGATACTTTTTTAGATAGATCGGGACTTGTTGAACTCCTGAAAAAAAGTGGTTTAAAAGAAAATCCTTCCACAATGTTTGCAAAGTTTATCGGCTGGTTAACCTTTCTTGTATTTGCACTCACTGCAATAAATACCCTTCAGATACAGATTGCAGGGAAGTTTTTTGAAGGCATACTGATGTATCTTCCCCACCTGTTTGCGGCATTACTTATAATTCTCGCCGGTTATCTCCTGAGTAATTTCATCTACAGGACAGTCCTTATCGCTGCTGTTAATGCAGATAATAGATTTGCAAGACCTGTAAGTAAATCAGTCAAGTACGCGGTTATCTTTTTTTCAGTTACCATGGCCCTGGAGCAACTTGGAATAGGAAAGGAAACCGTGATAATCGCCTTTTCTATAATATTCGGTGGAATTGTTCTTGGCTGTTCCATAGCCTTTGGCTTTGGAGGAAAAGATATTGCAAAAAAATATCTTGAGGAACACTTGAAAAAAGATAAAACAGAGAAAAAGGATGAAATTGACTATATTTAATTCATCAAAAGCTGAAAATCCTGTATAAATAACAAAACAATTTAAGGAGACTGAAAAAATGACAAAAATTCAATCTGTTCTGGTTGCAACAGATTTTTCTTCTGACTCACTCTATGCTGTTAAACGGGCAACCATGCTCTCCACGGAATTGTCTGCAGAAAAAGTTGTTGTACTGCATATACTGGAAACATCATTGATGGATAACTTAAAAAGTTTTTTAGGCAAATCTATAAAAATAGAGAAAGATATTATCAATGAATCCTATGAAGCCCTATCTAAATTAATTGAAGAAAACAGGAAAAAATCTGACTGCCCCCTGAAAGCACAGGTTTTGACCGGAAATACACTGGACTCTATCAGCAAAACAGCAGCAGATTACGATCTGCTTGTCATAGGTGCTCATGGACAACACCCTGTCAGGACACTGGCCCTTGGCACCACAGCCCAGCGTCTCGTAAGCAAAATACAGAAACCTATCCTTATAGTTAAAAATAAACCGGAAAGACCATACCAAAATATATTAATTGCCGTGGATTTTTCATCAAACTCCGAGAAAGCAATAAAATACGGCTGCACTATAGCTCCTGGTGCACTTATATACGTTGTGCATGTTTTTGAACCAATATTTGAAAAAAAATTAGCTTATGCAGGAATTCCCGATGAAACTATCGAAAAGTACCGGATAGAAACACAGATCAGGACAGAAACAGAATTAAAAGAGTTCATTAGAAAATCAAAAGCAGATAATTGCAAACCTGTAAGCATAGTAGAACACGGCCACGCACCTGGAAAATTACCGGAGATAGCCGACAAACTTGAACCTGATCTTATCATCGCAGGCAAGCATGGCAGGTCACAGATAGAAGAGCTTTTACTCGGCAGTGTCACATTGCATCTGTTATCCCAATCACAATGTGATGTTCTTGTGGTCCAGTAGTAATTCTTGGGAATATGGAAGAAATTTTGTAACGTTATATGAGAAGACAGTGCTGCCCTTATTCATAATCCTTTATTGACACAAAAACATATATAACAATATAATCTATGGATGATTCCAGTTGAATACATCCTTCTTACAGGGTCGTTACTTATAATAATCAGCATAGGAGTTGCAAGACTTTCTGAAGATCTCGGAGTACCGTCCCTGTTATTGTTTCTCGGAATAGGAATGCTTGCAGGTTCAGAAGGTCCTGGAGGCATCTATTTTGATGATGCCAATCTTTCACAATCCATTGGCGTTATTGCACTCGTATTTATTCTTTTTGCTGGTGGCCTTGATACAAAATGGCCTGACGTGAAACCTGTCTTCGGACCGGCGATAAGTCTTGCAACTGTCGGTGTTTTTCTCACTGCAGTAAGTGTTGGCTTGTTTGCATTTTTTGTTTTAAAGTTTTCACTCCTCGCCGGTATGCTTCTCGGGGCTGTTGTTTCATCCACTGATGCGGCAGCAGTTTTTTCAGTACTCAGATCCAAAAACATCAGCTTAAAAGGACGGCTAAAACCACTGCTTGAACTTGAGTCGGGCAGCAATGATCCCATGGCAGTTCTCCTCACCATAGGAATAATTCAACTAATGACTAATCCAAAAATTTCTTCAGGCTCACTTATTTTGCTTTTTGTAATTCAGATGGGTCTGGGGGTTGTTTTCGGATTTGCCTTTGGGAAAGCTATGGTAATGGTACTTAATAAATTGAAATCATCATACGAAGGGGTCTACCCCGTGTTTTTGCTTGCCTGTACTGCACTTACTTACGGATCCACATCAGCATCAGGCGGCAGCGGCTTTCTTGCCGTTTACATTGCAGGATTAATTGCAGGGAACAGTGAATTCGTTTACAAAAGAAGCATGTTAAGATTTTTTGACGGACTTGCATGGCTAAGTCAAATAGCCATGTTTCTCACTCTTGGCCTGCTCGTCTTTCCTTCACGAATTATACCGGTTATATGGTTAGGTCTTGCCAGTTCAGCTTTCCTAATGTTGATCGCCCGTCCGATAAGCGTCTTTCTTTCATTGCTCTTTACAAAATTTAACTGGCGGGAAAAAACTCTTATTTCCTGGGTTGGATTGAGAGGAGCCGTTCCTGTGGTTCTGGCTACATTTCCTCTGCTGGCAGGCATAACCTATGCTGAAACAATATTCAACATTGTTTTCTTTATAGTTATCACTTCAGCTTTGCTTCAAGGGTGGTCAATTCCCGCAGTAGCCAAGCTCCTGGTTCTCCAGAAACCAAGTACACGTAAGAAGAAATACCCTCTTGAATATGCTGCTGTTGAAGGAGATGATACCGAACTTGTTGAATATATTCTTCCCTTCAGCTCAGCAATTGCGGGCAAGGCAATTGTGGAACTGGGGCTTCCAAGAGATAGTCTTATTGTTCTTATAAACCGCAATGAGAGTTTTTTTGTTCCCAGCGGGGGAACCGTTCTTGAAGGGGGCGATGTTGTCCTGGTCCTCGGCAACAAAAACAACTTGAAAGAGGTAGGGGAAATATTATCAGAGTGGAAAAAACCGGACATCGATTCTGCTAAAGAAAATTAAGAATCACATTTTTCTTCATGATATCTTATTCTCCGCTGTCGCAAAAATTTGTCAATTTCCACAGCAATTACCACTGTCAGTGATACAAGAGCAATCTTTACCCATTCCATCAAGGTAAGCGCTTCTGTTCTGAACACCCACTGTAAAGCCGGCACATAGATGACAGTAATTTGAGCAAGAAATGCTGCTACCATACTGTAAAAAAGAAAGGGATTACTTAATGGATTGATTTGAAAAACAGATCTACTCTCCGAACGTGAATTCCAGGCCTGGAAAAACTGAAAGAGAACCATGGTTGTCATTGCAATTGTTCTTGCATGTTCAAGCGATGCTCCATCTGAGAGTGCACTGTAAAAATTGTAAATTACTCCAGCAGCAATGATTACACCGGCGACAACACTCCTTTCAAGCATCAGTCTCGACATAATACCATCTTTAGGGTCCCTTGGTTTTCTTTTCACAATATCCTTTTCCCCCGGTTCAAAGGCAAGAGCTACATCCTGAAGTCCATTTGTCACAAGGTTAATCCAGAGGAGCTGTGCTGCAACATAGGGTATGGGTATTTCAAGAATCATGGATACAAGAATGGAAAAAATGGCAGCAAATCCTGTAGGTATGAGAAAAAGTGTCACTTTTCTTATATTATCAAAAACTATTCTTCCCTCCTCTACAGCATGAAAAATACTCGCAAAGTTATCATCAACAATAACCATGTCCGCTGCTTCCCGGGCAACATCAGTTCCAGATTTACCCATAGCAGCCCCTATATGTGCTGCTTTTAAAGCAGGTGCATCATTAACGCCATCACCGGTAACAGCAACAATTTCTCCATGCTTCATATACTGCTGGACAATCCTGAGTTTGTGCCCGGGGGAAACTCTTGCGTAAACCGATGTCTTCTGAACACGGTCAAAGAGTTCATCGTCAGTCATTTTTTCCAATTCCTTGCCGGTAATGGCCGGGGTCTTACTCTGTGCCAAGCCCATCATCCTGCCAATCGCAGAGGCTGTTATTGCATGGTCACCTGTAATCATTGCGACTCGGATCCCTGCGTCCCTGCATCCCTTAATGGCCTCTGCCGCCTCCGGTCTCGGCGGGTCCATCATCCCCTGAAGACCTGCAAAAATAAGATTATTTCCCAAAAAATCATGTGTGAAACTGGAGGTAACCTCATCTGTTTTAACATCTCTGTATGCCATGGCAAGGACCCTCAATCCGTCTTCTGCAAAACGATCCGCAGTATCCATTATTTTTTTTCTATCAATCACTTCACCTGAAGGTATGTGTGAACACATATCGAGCACTTTTTCAGGTGCACCTTTGAGAAACACAACCATACTGTTGTCCTTTCTGTTCAGCGTAGCCATAAAACCACGATCTGATTCAAAAGGTATAATAGCTTCTCTGGGATATTGTTTTTCTTCTTTTTCATAATCAAAACCGGCTTTCATCGCTGATACGATAAGAGCGCCTTCAGTAGGATCACCATCAATTCTGATCCGGCCATTTTCCTCTATAAGCCTCGATTCATTACAAAGCAATCC
Source organism: uncultured Syntrophorhabdaceae bacterium (assembly GCA_964429485.1). GTDB lineage: Bacteria > Desulfobacterota > Syntrophorhabdia > Syntrophorhabdales > Syntrophorhabdaceae > JAPLKB01. The sequence goes on along the minus strand of CAYSBW010000002.1, from coordinate 69,979 downwards.
TATTCTGAGCAGAGAATGGAGGTCCTTCATGGAATCCATGTCTGTCGGTTCCCAGTCGTGCAGTATTTCACCTTCAGGGTCATAACCGCTTCCTGTTACTTCAAAAGCATGACACCCATCATACACAGCCTTAACTGTCATTTCATTTTTTGTAAGAGTACCTGTTTTGTCGGAACAGATGATTGTCGTGCTTCCAAGTGTTTCCACAGCGTGGAGCTTTCTTATAATAGAATTCCGTTTTGCCATGCGATTCAATCCTATAGCCATGGTTACAGTTACCACGATAGGAAGACCTTCCGGAACAGTGGCAACTGATGCTGCAACTGCAGTTGTAAATAATTCTACAAGGGTCATCCCGAGGAAAAAACCAAGAATCATGATGGTCATGGCGCTTCCAAGTACAAGCAATCCAATATACTGAGCAAATTTGACAATTTTTTTCTGAAGAGGTGTCTCTGTTACCGAGAGCCCTTGAACATCCCTTGCTATTCCTCCTATAACTGTTTTCGATCCTGTTTCAACTGCAACTCCTCTTGCACGACCGTTGACAACAGCAGTTCCCATAAAAACCATATTAGTTTGATCTCCTGCGATCAGGTGCTCTTCAAATATAGGCTCCACTGTCTTTTCAACAGGAACGGATTCGCCTGTAAGGGCTGCTTCTTCAACTCTAAGTTCATTGACATCAAATAACCTGAGATCAGCAGGAACTTTTGCTCCTGAAGCAAGGAATACAATATCACCCGGGACGATTTCCTCACTGGGGATCTCTCTTTCCCTTCCTTCCCTTAAAACCCTTGCCCTGGAAACAACCATATTCTTCAAAGCTCTGACACTTGTTTCAGCCTTGTACTCCTGAAAATAACCTACGATCGCATTAAGGATAACAACAGCGACAATAACACCTGTATCTATGTATTCCCCGAGAAGAGCGGTAACAATCGCGGCCACGATCAGTATATATATAAGAGGGCTCATGAATTGATGAAGAAGGATTTTTAAACGGCTTATTCCTGTCTCTTCCGGCAATTTGTTAGGTCCAAATTCTTTACGTCTTTCCTCGACCTCAAATTCGGTAAGTCCTTCAAGACGGGTTCTGCATTTTTTCAGTACTTCCTCAGTTGAAAGCTGGTACCATTTCATAATTGCACCTCTTTTTTGCTAAGTGTTCTAATTCAAACTTTTGTTATAATATGTTTCACTTTGTGTTAAGAATTTTTCTGATTCTTAAAAGTAACAGGTCTTTTTTAACAGGTTTTTTAATAAAATCAGAAGCGCCGAGTTCCAGACCTTTTACTTCATCTTCCAAACTCGTCTGGGATGTTAAAAATATTACCGGTGTTAAAATACCTTTCTGATTTTTTATCTCAATGAATTTAAAACCATCAAGATTAGGCATTTGGATGTCAGAAATTACCAGATCATAATTGTTCTGGGAAAGTTGAATTAAAGCATCAATTCCGTCATTGGCAAGAGTAATTTTATAGCCTGAATCTTCAAGAAAACGTGTCAATAATTTCCTTGTATCCTCATCATCGTCTACAACAAGGATTGATAATGCATCAGCAGATTCTGTTTTTTGAAAAACTTCCTTTTTATACTGAAATGTTTTAGTTTCGGATACAACATTATCTTCCGGTATTACAACAGATTTAACAGTTTCTTCTATTAGAACTCTTTCATAAACATCCTGGGGTGAAAATAGAAATTTTTTCATTTTCTCAACAGCATGATCACTTATAAGATAATCCCCTCTTTCTTTAATAAATTCTCTTATTTCTGCAATAGATTTATTAGTGCGGATCATGTCGCGTATATCCCTATCGAAATGTATTATTTCTGTAATTGCTTCACGTCCAAAGTATCCTGTTTCATTGCACCTCGGACATCCTGCAGGATGTGCAACCTGTGCAGGAAGATCATCAATATAGGGAGAAAGCATATCAATCTCTTCCTGTGATATATCGACAATTTTTTTACAATGTGGACAGAGTTTTTTAAGTAATCTCTGTGCAACTATGCCAAGAATCGTATCCGCCATCTGGCCTCTTGCAATACCGAGTCTCTCAAGACGAAAAATAGCTGTTGTGGCATTGGAAGTATGCAGAGTAGTAATGGTAACATGACCTGTACTTGAAAAGTCAATTGCAACTTTTGCAGAATACTGGTCTCTGATTTCACCGATAAACAATATATCCGGATCCTGTCTTACAGATGATTTAAGAAGAGCTTCAAAGGTAACACCCATCTTCTCATTTACCTGCTGCTGATTGGCAAATGATATTCGATATTCCACAGGGTCTTCAACAGAAATAAGGCTTCTCCGCCTGCAATCCACTTGGGAAAGGAGGCTGTATATGGTAGTTGTTTTTCCTGAACCGGTTGGACCGACTATAAAAATCAAGCCCTGTGTTCTGTTGGCAAAATCCATCATTATGTCAACCTGTTTGTCTGTCATTCCAAGTTCCTGAAGGCTCTTTTGCTTCACATCAGGTTCAAGCAACCGCATTATAATACTTTCGCCATTCGGAGTTGAAGTTGTAGCTAACCTTAACTTGAATTTACGGTTGTCAATGGTTGCTTCAAGTCCCCCGTCCTGAGGTTTACGTCTTTCTGTAATATCCAGACCGGCAAGGGCCTTCAATCTTGTTATAACCATCACACCTGTGGTATTGTTGAAGGAAAGCATTTCTCTCATATCGCCATCGATCCTGAAACGGACAATAGTGTAACCCTCTTTCGGTTCAATATGTATATCGCTTGCCCTTTCTGATACAGCAGTATAAAGTATGGTATTTGTTATGTGGACCACAGGTCTTTTCTCTATTTCTTCTTCTATGCTGCTGTCAATATTCTTGGAAATAGAACTTGATATTTTTATCTTATCCTCAAGAGGATTGATCTTTTTTTCCGGGGAATTATATCCGTATTCCAACAAATTATAAATATTTTCCGGTTCTGTTATAACAAAATTAATTTTGCCTGATTTTGAATATTTTTTCAGTATTTCAAGCAATTCCCAGTTAAAGGGATTGCTGAGTACATATGTATTTGTCACACCCTTTTCACCTATTGCAATAACACTGTTCTTTTTTGCAAAGGGGATGGGAAGCACTCCGAGTTGAATACTTTCAGGATCAACAACAGGCAAATAACGAAAACCAAAATATTTTGCAATTAGTTTTGCAGTTTGATTTCCTTTTATACCAACAGAATTCATAAGAGGATATAAATATGAAAATTCGATTCCTGTAAGTTTTTCTTCGATTGTATCTGTAAGTTTAAGCTCGTCATTAAGAAATTTCTTAAACTTTAAAAAATCAGAAGGAGAAATACTCCTGGTGTCTGAAATTTCTGAACTATCAAGCTCTTTCCATCTGTCCTTTATTTTTAAATGTATTTCTATTTTTTCAAGAAGACTTTTTTTCTGAATTGGTTTACTCAGAAAATCTACTCCTCCAACTGCAAAAGCCTTTGACTTATCCTGTTCACCATCAAGGGCTGACAGAAATATTACAGGAATATTGGATGTCTCTCTGTTTTCCTGGAGTTTGGCACAAGTTTCATAACCATCCATTTCAGGCATTAAGATATCAAGCAATATCAAGTCAGGCTTTAATGCACCTACCAGTTGAAGTGCTTTCTTTCCACTTTCGGCAGTAATTGCCTCGAATCCACTGTTTCTTAATATCTGCACGATGAGGTGCCTGATATCCACATCATCGTCAATACTCAAAATCATGGGTTTTATAGAGGTTTTATTCATAAGTAATCTCAATGCCTGCTATGTAGTAAGAAAGTTCTTCTACCTGTTTTTTTATTTCTGAACCGTTCTTATTTTTAGCAGCCTCTTCTATTGACTTTCCAATTCTGGTAATGGCGTCAAACCCATAGCCTCCCCCTGATCCTTTCATGCTATGCCCTAATATTCGTATCGATTCATAATCTGCCTTCTCCAGGGAAAAGAGTATGGATTTAATGTCTTTCTGTCTGTTTTCTATATATCCTGGTATAAGATCTTCAAGATCCTTATCAATTCTAACTTTTGTCATTAATTCCTCCTCCTGTCTTTAAGGGATAACGCTTATATTATCAAAGGAAGCTTTTGAATTATCCCAGGTTCTTAAACCTGCCATACCTGAAGAAAATGTACTATCACGGAAATCAAGAATGATCTGGCCTTCAATGCTTATGCTGTGGCGGTCTCCCTGCACATTTATTACAATTTCATAAGACTGGTTATACAAAGGAAATGTATCAGACAGTACTGCTTCCTGAATAACTCTATCTTCCTTTCCATCTACAACACTCTTTACCAGAAAACTATTCCCGGAAACATCATACTGGAAAACATAGCCTGTAATATCAGGATTTCCATCAATACGGTAGTATATACCATAATCTGTTTTGCCACTGCCACCCTTCATTGTTGTATTAACCTTCACTGTATAGTCTTTCCATTTTTGATCCCCAAAAACAATTTTATGTTCTTCCTTGCCTCCTACAGGAAAGAGCGCGCCATTACTGGTATTCCACTTTCCCGAAAGTATAGTCAGACCTTCCATACTACTAAAATCACTTGTAAAAAGAGGGACAATTTCCGATGGAGGCAAAGATGGAAAATAGTGAACAGAACAACCGAGGTTCCTGAAGGGGTTTACAGAAGAGGCATTATTTATCCATAAATACATTCCACCTGCAGGACATTTGAGATATACCGAAAGATAACCCTTTTCCATAAGTTCATCCATGCTGTTGCTTGGCCTGTTATTGTCAACAACAAACTGGCGTTCTGCATTCTGTATTTCTATCCTGTTTAAGGCACAGGTTGTTGTCTGGCGTGCCTTAAGAACATAAATAAATTGAGGCAACGATAACCCGGCAAGTACACCTATAATGGAAAGCACAATGAGCAGTTCGATTATTGAAAATCCATTGTTCTTTTTCATTTTATCGCTTCAGGAACCCTGTTTTTCCTGTCAATAAACAGACTTTTAAGTTTATGCTTTTCAGGATCAGGGCAAAAAACTTTATTTAATTCGATTCGATAAGGCATATTGGTTGCAGGACATACCAGGGAAGTATCCACTTGTTTGTTTTCTTCCATGGCCTTAGAAATTTTCCAGAGATTTTCAATACATCTGTCAGCTATTCTGTCAGTATCATATGTACCCCTTCTGATATGCTTCTCTGTTTTTGATGCATCAAGGATTTTAGGAAACTGAACAATAAAAACTACTATAAATAATGTGAGCAATAAAAGCATTACTGTAACGAGTAGTTTTTTTCTGCTTTTTTTCTTTGAAACTGGCACTATCAGCTTTTCCTTAATCAGCTTCTCCTGTCCTGCCACAATACACTGAGGACAATATTTTTCTACATCTTTCTGCTCAAAGGACTTACCACACCCCAGGCAGACTACCGTTAATTTTTCTTCTATAATTTCAAGCCCATCAAGATATTCAGAAAGATCTTCTATCTGCGCCTTTATCGCTTCAATATCACCTTTATCTGCCGCATCAATTATTAAGCTGCCTGCTTCACTAATTCTGTACAGGCCATAACTTCCTCCACTTCCTTTTATTTTGTATGCAATCTCCCTGATTCCTGAAAAATCTTCACCAAGTACTAATTTTTGCAATTCAACAATATTAATGCTAATGTTGTTGAGAAATTCCGGGATGAGCCCGATTAAATCACGATTTATTTTTATTTTGGTTTTCATGTCTGATTGTTTGTATCTTTTCCATTTGTATCTTTCCCAATAGTATAATATCTGATTGTTTCAAGAAGTGTCAATTTTTTTATCGGTTTTGTTATATGAGCATCACATCCTGCATCAATGCTCTTCTGAACCTCTTCCCTAAGGGCATAGGCAGTAAGTGCTATTACAGGGGTATGAGCAAGTCTCTCCTGAATTTCCCATTTTCTTATCTCGCTGGTTGCCCTGTATCCATCCATTACAGGCATCTGCATATCCATAAGAACGAGGTCATACTTCTTCTGCTTAAACTGTCCAAGAGCTGTCTCTCCATTTTCAGCAATGTCTATTTTATAAGGGTATTTTTTAAGATAAGCCAGAATAAGGAGTCTGTTATCTTCTGAATCATCAACAAGTAATATATTCAAAGGTTTTTCTTCCTTGTCTTCATGAGGCGCGGTAACAATCTCCTCTCTTTCAACAGTTTTTGCCCTGCCCATGGCTGTTAAACCAGAAACAGCCTCTTTCTGAACTTTAACAGGAACCTTAACGGTAAATGTGCTTCCCTTATTGATTTCACTTTCAACGGTTATACTTCCGCCCATGAGTTCGGCAAGACGTTTTGATATTGGAAGACCGAGCCCTGTTCCACCATATTTTCTTGTAGTGGAAGAATCAGCCTGGGTGAATTTTTCAAATATCCTGTCGAGCTTGTCCGGGGGTATTCCTATACCTGTATCTCTGATAGCAAAAAGGAGAATTGTGCTGTCCTGCATTCCGTTATCCGGATCTTCCTTTTTTACTTCAAGAAAGACTTCTCCTTTCTCGGTGAACTTTATTGCATTACCTGTCAGGTTTATAAGAATCTGTCTCAGACGTACAGGATCGCCTGTAAGATATACCGGTACATCAGGAAGAATACGACAGGCAAATTCAATTCCTTTATTGTGCGCACGCATAACTGTTACTTCGCATGTTTTTTCAATGAGATCCTCAAGATTGAATTCAACAGATTCAATATCAATATGACCTGCTTCTATTTTTGAAAGATCAAGAATATCGTTGATGATATTCAAAAGATTCTCTCCGGCATTCCTGAATACTTCAACATATCTGAGCTGCTCGTTGTTGAGCGGGGTTTCAGCAAGGAGTTCAGCCATCCCTATGATAGCATTCATGGGAGTTCTTATCTCATGACTCATACTGGCAAGGAATTCGCTTTTAGCCTGATTGGCTGCTTCAGCTATCTTTTTTGCCTCTTTTAATTCAGCTTCGACTCTTTTACGTTCGGTTATATCACTTTCTATGGCGATAAAATGGGTTAAAGATCCCTTTTCGTCATTAACAGGTGTCACATCCAAAGACAGCCAGTAAGTAGATCCATTCTTGTGGTAGTTTAAAATTTCCGCTGAAAAACTTTTTTTACTTTTTATAGATTCCCTTACAAATTCAATAGTTTTTTCATCGGTGAGGGGCCCCTGCAATAATTCTCCTGGTTTCTTCCCCAGTATATCCTGAGATATAAAACCTGTTATACGGGTAAAACCTTCATTCACCCATTCAGTAAAACCATCTTTATCTGTAATAATCACAGCATTATCAGTTTTGCTTGCGACAATGGATAACTTTGCAAGCTCTTCATTGGCCATCTTTATCGCTGTAATGTCCTCTTTAACAGCAATAAAATTTGTTATATCCCCTTCCATGTTTCTTATTGGAGAAATTGTTGCTGATTCCCAGTAAAATTCTCCGTTCTTTTTTTTGTTATGCAGTTCACCTTTCCATTCATGGCCGGAAAGTATAGTATCCCACAAAATCCTGTAACTTTCCGGAGACATTTCACCTGATTTTAAAATACGGGGATTCTGACCTGTGGCCTCTTCCTTTGTATAGCCTGTAGTCTCGGTAAATTTCGGATTTGTGTATTTTATATTCCCTTCAATGTCTGTAATGACAACGGTTACGGGACTTTGTTCAACTGCCTGCGACAGCTTTTTGAGCTGGTCTTCTGATTCCCGCCTTAAAGTAATGTCACGAATAACACAAACAACATGGGATATAAAATCATTATCTCTAAAATAGGGATAAAATATCACATCGCAATATTTTTGTCCCTTTGATTTAAAATCAAGCCATAACTGGTATGAGACTGTTTCACCTGCAAAACATCTATCCAGATTGGGCTTGATTTTTTCGTGAAAGACCTTTTCTCCAAATGTATAAGCAACTTCCTTCCCAATTACATCTTCGTGTCTCGCACTGAGATTTTGACACCAGGCACTGTTAACAACCTGAAGTTTATATTTTCTATCAATAAAACTCATTAAATCTGTAATGGAATCAACGATAAAACGATATTGTCTGCCCAGCTCTTCACGTTCAAATAACTTTTCCAGCATTTTGTTGAATGATGAAACAAGAGCCCCGATTTCTCCACCGGAAGTTAACATGATATACTTTCCTGATTCACCTGATAATCCTATTTCCTCAGCCTGAACAGCAAGTTCAGAAAGGGGGGACAGATATTTTTTCATCAGAATGACAACAACAAAAACACATAATGCAATGCACAGCAAAGTATATCCGACCATAAACCAGCGTGTGTCATATATTGTTGCATATGCCTCTTTGACAGGATAATTTGCGGATAATATCCAGCCTGTTGTTTTCAGTCTTCTGAAGCTCGAAATTGCATGCAAACCCCTTGAATTTATCGTTTGTTCTGTCCCCTCAAACCCTTCAATTGCTTTGTCGAAGGCCTTATTTGCACCTATCGGCACATCCCGTTTAAGAATCCGGCTTTTATCAGGATGCACTATTATTGTCCTGTCCGGCCCGCACATATAGAGATATCCTGTTTTTCCTATTTTTACACTGCCCAGATCACCGATAACGTTGTCCCTTATCAGAGAAACGCTCCCGCTCATAATAGCTATAAATTCCTTTTTTTTATTGAAAACAGGAGCTGCAAACACTACGACAGGATCATGAGGAGGTTTTGATGATATGATTGGCTTAGAAATAAAGGGCCTATTAGTTTTAATGGTTTGTTGAATATATTCTCTTTGTGAAAAATCCTTTCCGTATTGTTCAGGCTCTACTGGTACCTGAGCTATAAGTATTCCTGATTTTGAAAAAAGGTTTATACTGTTGTCAAAAAATGATTTTAAAAAATAACGGTGCTCCAAAGATTTTTCAAAATTTTTCTGAGTCAGCGGATGATTTTCAAGATTGTCAGTAGGTAAGTAAAGAGCTGTGGAAATTAAATTATTTTGAGCATCAGATAATTTATTATCTATATCTTTCGATAATTTTGATACAAGCTCAAACTGTTGCTCTGCAATAATTTTTTTAAAATCTCCTTCAAATTTCATTTCAAAGAGATAGGCTCCACCTGTAAATATCAATAAAAAAAGTATGGAAACCGTTACAGCCATTTTTGTTTTTAAACTTATTTTTTCCATTTACATATTCCTGAAAAATCCTGCCTGTGCTTTTATAATTGGTGGTTCTTCTGCTTGTAAAATTAACGCTTATAAACACTTCATTTGATCATCTCTGAAAGTTTATTATATTTTTCATTCCATTCCCTGTCTTCCGCAGGAACAAGAGGAAGGGCATATTTAAAGAGAATTTCCGCATCCCTCCTGTTGCCTGACAAAATTGCCGATAAACAGACATCATACATGGACTTATAGTCAGTCCCTGAGAAAGGGTCTGTAATCATCATAAGGATTTTAAATGCCTCTTTGTATTTTTTCTGATTCATTTTTATCGAAGCTATTTCTCTGTATATTTCAACTTTGTTAACTGATCTGTATATTGCTTTTTCATATTCTGAAATAGCCTCATCATATTTTCCCATACCCTTTAATGCATCTCCTTTAAGTTTGTATCCTGTCGGGTTCTCGGGATAATCTTTAATTATGTTTTCCGTATAAAACATTGACCTGCTGTAATCATTTCTTTTAAGGTATATGTGTGCCATTAGCTGATTGGTAAAGCCGCAACCGGAATAAATTTGTACAAGTACTGATAATTCCTTCAGAAGAGCTTCATCTTTTTTTTCCAAAAAAATAGAGTTAATATTCATATTCGTTATGTTGTACGGATCAATTTCTTTTAATTCATATTGATCGGCTATTTCAGGAATCTGTTTTTTATCAACATAAAGGATCCCTGTTTCATCAAAAAATATGACTCTGTATTCCGGATATTTGGCTATCAATCTCTTGAATCCTTTATTCCCTATAGGCGTAATAATAAAAGAAGGATGATACTTTTTAATAATATTTGCAAGACCTGTATCGCTGGAAAAAGCATTATTTGCAGTAAAAATATCTTCATTCAGAAAAAGAAAGGGGATCTCCATGTCCATAAATATCTTGTATTCAGGATAGAGCATCCATTGTATATAACCGCCATGGTTGGGGTGGTTAAAAACCGTACCCCCATTCACAGACATTTTTTTCAGAAAAGTGCAGATTCCTTCAGGAAGATTTCTATGGGAAAAAGGATAGGCAGGAAGGTTGATAAAGGAATTTTTCAGAGTTAGTACAGGAATAATCATGGCAAAGATGGTGATAATTATTGCAACAGGTCTGATAATTCTTTGTTTAAATTCAAGATTCTTCACGAAAACTGCCAGAAAATCCTTCAGAAGAGGCAGTGAAAGCAAAGCACATTCATAACGGAAACGGTTCGCTTTGATCAGTAGAACAAGGCCTCCTGCAAACATAAGCAGGTGGCCTATTCTTCTGTTTTTCCTGTCAAGGATAATTGTTATTGCTGCGATGGATGAAACAAAAAGCAAAAAATTAAAAACAGTCCCATAGGCAAGTGCCATTTTTATAATTTGAAATGATAGAAGTTCTTCTGCTTTTATGTGCTGGATCTCATTAATATAAAGTGAAGCAAATCCGGTAGGAATAAAAGGTACCCAGGTAAGCTCAGTGCCATGGGGAGTACAAAAAACAGCAGCCACTGAAAGAATCAAAGGAATAACATAACACAGTTCCTCCTTGTTAATACGTTTTTTATTTCGCATACGTTTGATAAAAAAATCAACAAGACAGGATAATACGATTAAAAGCATGACTGGATACTCTATCCCGTGTAAATTCACCCATAGTACTGCAATAAGGGGCAGAAGTATGACATACTTAGGTTTTAAATCAATAATCAGAATGAATAAAACTATAAAAAAATAAGTAAACATGTGGGGTCTGATTAAATGGAATCTTGGGAGGAGCATGAGCATAAATAATGAAAAAATCAACACAGTACATAAATCAGGTTTTTTCTTTATACCCCGGTTCAAAATCAGATAAATAATCATTATTGTTGCAAGAAATATAACTGTTCGAAGAAAAATGAGGCCATAATAACCTGAAAATGAATAAATTTTATAGACTACTACCTGAAAAAACCAATAGTAGGCAACCCATTCGCGTGGAGGTGTGATAAATGAAAAAAAACTGCTGTCCTTTGGCACAATTCCATGCTCCAGGATGTATCTGCCTCCGTTCAGGTGGTACCAGAGATCTGTATCTCCCGCAAATATTGGCCATTGAACAAAATACCAGGAAATATATAAAAATAAGAAAATTACATATAAAAAACAGTAATTCCCCTGATAACTGAAGAACTCTTTAAAGTTAAACTTTTTCATAAATTCAAATCTCTACACATTACTACAATTAATCTTTTTTGTTCAACAATAATAGATAAATCATCTGTCAAGTACTATAGAATACCATATTGAAAGATCCAAACAATAAAAAAGGATCTATGGCATTCCTTCCATAGATCCTTTTTACTTTGCTCTATATTTTTTAATCCTGTAAAAATTTTTACAGGACTTTTTTTTGGCTCCCCGGGCAGGACTCGAACCTGCAACCTACTGGTTAACAGCCAGACGCTACTGCCGATTGAGCTACCGGGGATTACAGTATTTAGTTAACTATAAAATACAGCCTCATGTCAAGTCAAGACTGACTTTCTTCAAAAACAACTTTCCTGAATTTTCTTTTGCCTATTTTAAAAATTATTTCTTTTTTGTCGTCAAGGGGAAAATTTTCGCCTGTTAACTTTATCAGATCATCCATTTCAAAATATGATACTGCGCCTTGTGATATCATTCGCTTTCCTTCAGAAGTTGACAAAACAACTCCCGCCTCTAAAAGCAATCTGGGAATCCATTTTAAATTGTCCTCTCTTTTCAACTTCACAGTTTCAATATCATCGGGCAGCTTTTTTTCCTTGTGGATCTTTTCAAAATTTTCATAAGCATTATTTGCAGCTTCTGCTCCATGAAACCGTGTTACTATTTCTTTTGCAAAATTCACCTTTGCGTCTCTCGGATGAACCTTTCCGGTTTTTAAACCATCGTTTAAAGTTTTGAAATCCTCAATGGCTATATCACTTAAGAGAATGTAATATTTCAACATCAGCTCATCTGATATGGACATCAGTTTCCCGAAAATAACATCAGAAGGTTCATCTATTCCAACATAGTTGCTATAGCTTTTACTCATCTTGTTTACGCCATCAGTACCTTCAAGAAGGGGTACTGTAACTATCACCTGTGATTCCTGACCGTATGCTTTCTGTAAATCTCTACCAACAAAAAGATTGAAGATCTGGTCGTGACCACCAAGCTCAACATCTGCTTTTAAAGCAACAGAGTCATAACCCTGCACTAGCGGGTATAAAAATTCATGAATGCTTATTGGAAGATTGTTTGTATATCTGTTTTTAAAATCTTCCCTCTCCATTATTCTCGCCATTGTGTATTGTGCGCAGAGCCTTATCATATCTGCAGCACTCATTGTTTCCATCCATTCACTATTAAATCTGATTTCTGTTTTATCAGGATCAAGAATTTTGAAAACCTGTTCTTTATAAGTCTCTGCATTCTGAAGAAGCTCTTCTTTTGTTAACGTAGGTCTTGATTCAATTCTTCCTGTAGGATCACCGATCATACCGGTAAAATCACCAATCAGAAAAATTGCTGTATGACCGAGTTCTTGAAATTGCTTTAATTTTTGAAGAACAACCGTATGACCAAGATGCAAATCCGGTGCAGTAGGGTCAAGGCCCAGTTTGACTCTCAAAGGCCTTCTTTCAGATTTTGCTTTTAAAAGTTTGTCTCTCAGTTCCTTTTCACTGATCAGATCAACAGCGCCACGTTTTATTAATTCTATATCCTGTTCTATATCCATAATCCACCTGAACCCACTTTTGTTCTGCAGGTAGTGAGATGCCGACTGTTGACATCTTTCATCTGATACTTTCCTTTATACGCTCTATTTTTAAGCACTTCTTAGTTTTACTGTCTATCGTCAGAATCACTCCCTGGACTTCAATGTTTTCTTTTCCAACTTCATATTTATGGGGCATCATAGTAATAAATCTCTTCAAAACAGCTGTTTTATCCATTCCTATTACCGAATCAGCAGAACCAGTCATACCAACATCTGTAATATATCCGGTACCTTCCGGTAAAATCCTTTCATCGGCTGTCTGTACATGGGTATGGGTTCCCATCACTGCTGATACTTTACCATCAAGATACCATCCAAGAGCAACTTTTTCCGAAGTTGCCTCGGCATGAAAATCAACTATTATTGGAACCTCATTGCCAAAACGTTCCGCAAGATCTTTCATTGCCCTGAAGGGGCATTCAAGGGGGCTCATAAAAATCCTTCCTTCAACATTGGCAACACATAATTCTTTATCATTCTTTTTAATGATCTTATATCCAATACCAGGAGTTCCCTCCGGATAATTAAGGGGTCTGATAACTCGCTGCTCTTCTGCCAGAAAAGGGGCTGTTTCTTTCTTTTTCCATACATGGTTGCCAGTGGTTATCAAATCAACTCCACATGACAACATCTCCAGAGCAACTCTCGGTGTAATCCCTATACCACTCGCAAGATTCTCACCGTTTATTATTTTAAAATCCGCATTGACGTTATTTATGAATATTTCAACAGCTCTTCTACCGGGTTTACCTATAACATCTCCAAGGAATAAAACCCTTATCTCATTTTGCATATTCTACAGCCCTCGTTTCTCTGATTACCACAATCTTTATCTGTCCGGGGTAGGAAAGGTCAGTTTCTATCTTTTTTGCAATATCCCTTGACAACAAAAATATCTGATCGTCATTTATTTTTTCACTGCTTACAATAATTCTTATTTCTCTTCCTGCCTGTATTGCATAGGATTTCTCAACACCGGTAAAGCTATTGGAAATACGCTCAAGTTCATCAAGTCTTTTTATGTAGGTTTCCAGCATTTCCCTTCTCGCCCCCGGGCGAGCACCGGAAAGAGCATCGGCAGCCTGAACAATAACATCCAGTATTCCCGAAGCCGGAACGTCCTCATGATGTGCAAGAATTGCATGTACAATTGCATCACTTTCGCCATGTTTCTTCGCAAGGTCCGCACCAAGCGAAGCATGCGAACCCTCAACCTCATGATCCACTGCCTTTCCTATATCGTGCAGAAGTCCTGCTCTCTTTGCTTCTTTAATATTAACCCTTAACTCCGATGCTATAATACCACATATAAATGCAACTTCAAGGGAATGTTGATATATATTCTGAGCATAACTGCTTCTATACTTAAGTCTTCCCAACAACCTTACAAGTTCAGGATGCACGTTGTGTATTCCCAAATCAAAGATAGCCTGTTCACCGGATTCTTTGATCTTTTCCTCCATCTCTTCAGCCACTTTTGAAACAACTTCTTCTATTCTGGCGGGGTGAATCCTGCCATCGCTTATAAGCCTTTCAATTGCAATCCTTGCAACTTCCCGCCTTATCGGGTTAAAACATGAAAGTACAACAGCTTCCGGCGTATCATCAATTATAATATCAACACCTGTTGCAGCTTCAAGAGCCCTGATGTTCCTCCCCTCCCTGCCTATAATTCTTCCCTTCATCTCCTCATTTGGTAGGGAAACAGTTGAAACAGCATCTTCTCCCACATAATCACCCGCATACCTCTGAATAGACTGGGCTATAATTTCTTTGGCTTTTTTGTCTGCTCTTTCTCTTGCATCTTCTTCTATTTTTTTGCAGATTTTAATAGCTTCGTATTTAGCATCATCCTCCATTAAATCCATGAGGATTTTTTTTGCTTCTTCAGAAGTCAATTCCGATATTTTTTCGAGTTTTTCCCGTTCGATTATGAGCAGATTTTCATATTCTTTTATCTTACTATCAAGTTGAGCATGTTTGTTTTTTGCTTCCTTGTCCTTCCTTAACAGCTCATCTTCTTTTTTGTCTATGGATTCAATTTTTTTATCAAGATTTGCTTCTTTCTGTGAAAGACGTCTTTCGATATTTTGAAGTTCAATTTTTCTGCTTTTTACTTCCTGCTCAAACTCATTTTTTGACTGAATTGCAAAATCTTTGGCCTGAATAGATGCCTCTCTTATGAGAACATCCGCCTCTTTCTTTGCATCTTCCAGTATTTTTTTGCCTATTTTTTCGTACTCACCTATTCTTTTTTTCTGTATGAAAAGAGCAAGCACAAAACCTGCAAAAACAGCCAATAAAGCTATAACTATAATAATTGCAATATTATTCAAATTGCCCCCTCATTAAATATGTAAAAATATTAGGGGCCAGTATGTTGAGAGAAAAGACTAACTTATATTACTGCTGAAATGAAATTTTATATACCTCCAAGCAACATAAAGTTATTTATATTCAAACCTCTTTTTTCTCAGCAACTAACCTAAAAAAATCCCCGCGAATGCCGTGTAAACAGTATGTCTTGAACCTCTGATTTAAGTGGGCACTTTATTGTTGCATCAGGCTTCTTGCACCAGGGCAAGCTTGCACACAACAACAAGAGGAAGTTCCCATTAAAGAGGTGTTGGCTCAAAGTACACCATCTATCACGCACACCGCAGGGAATTTCATAATTCTTCAACCATTCTTAAAAGACCAAGAGTTCTGCCCTCGAATCTTTCAGCATGTGCCCTTATCTCGTAAAAATCATCTGCCAGTTCCATCATTGCCATTATAACTGCATTCATGGTGTTTACTATTTTGTAATCATTAACAATACGATTTATCCTTTCATCAACTTCCTGTGCTACCCTTCTTATTCTGTCTTCGTCCTCGCCTATAAACGTAAATGGTTGATTTAGTATCTTTACTTCAACCTTTTTACCCATTTATCTTTTCAAACCTCAGCATTGTCTATTTTTTCGAGGATCTTCGAAATTTTATTGGCAATCATTTCCTTTTCGCTCTTTGAAATCTCAGTTTCTTCTTCAAGCTCCATATTCTGCTCTTCCAAAACCTGAATCCTGTGCATAAGCTTATCTTTTTCTTCTTTCATTGCCTTGAAACTTATTACAAGTTTCTCTATTTTTGCTTCAAGTTCATTTAATTTATTTTCGTCCAACAGTTCCATATTGTTCTAATTATCCTCCTTTTTGCGTTCAAAAGTCAAGTACAAAAGGCAGGCTTTGATGAAGGGTTCTATTTCACCATCAAGTACTGCATCTGCATTGTGCTCTTCTATTTTAGTCCTGTGGTCCTTTACAAGTTTGTATGGATGCAAAATATAAGACCGAATTTGACTGCCCCAGGCAATATCCTTTTTCTCTTTGTTTATACTATCCATCTTCTCTTCCTGCTTCTTCTTTTCAAGTTCATAGAGTCTCGATTTCAATATTGACATTGCTATTGCCTTGTTTTTATGCTGGGATCTTTCGTTCTGGCACTGGACAACAATATTGGTAGGAAGATGGGTAATTCTTATGGCAGATTCTGTTCTGTTTACATGCTGGCCTCCAGGGCCGCTTGATCTGAATGTATCTATCTTTAAATCCTCTTCATTAATATCCACCAATATGTCGTCAGGCAATTCTGGATAGGCATATACCGACGCAAAAGAAGTGTGTCTCCTGTTATTTGCATCAAATGGAGAAACTCTTACCAGTCTGTGAATACCCGTTTCACATTTTAAATAACCATAGGCATACTGACCTCTTACAAGAAAAGTTACACTTTTTACACCTGCTTCATCTCCTTGTATTAAATCAACCATTTCTGTTTCAAATTTCTCCTTCTCAGCCCATTTAAGGTACATCCTAAGCAACATTTCAACCCAATCCTGGGCCTCTGTTCCACCAGCACCTGCATTTATACAGACTATTGCATTTTCCTTATCGTTTTCATCGCCAAGCATTCTTTCAATTTCATATTTATTTAATGAATCATCAAGAAATTGAACTCTCCTAAGCAGCTCATCCACATCCTTCGGGTCATCAGTTTCTTTAACTATGTCACTGAGTATAAGTATCTCCTCAAGTTCGTTCTCCTGTCCTCCCCATCGATCAGTCTCTTCCTGAAGCTTCGACCTTTCCTTTAATATTTTCTGAGCCTTTTCCTGGTCTTCCCAGAAACCTTCTTTGGAAATTTCTCTATCAAGTTTGTTAATTTGATTATTTAAGGCAGAAAGGTCAAAGATAGCCTCTTATGTTGTTTATTCTTTCCTCTAATGTATCTATTTTACTTTTAATATCGTCCAACATGATACCTTCTCCTGGAGCTGATAAGCTTCATTGGATAAATTATGCCCGATAACAGCTTTTTTGTCTTACGGGGTATGTGCAATTTTAAAGTCTATATCATTTTTTTTAACACTGCTTCCCCAAACTCAGAGCATTTCACAGGCTTCACATCTCCTGTCTGCCTTGCAAGATCATATGTCATTATACCGCTTCTTATCGTTTCCTCAACAGCATTTCTTATCTTTTCCGCTGCAATGTTAAGACCCAGGTACTCAAACATCATTGAACCTGAAAGTAAAAAAGATGTCGGGTTCACCATATCTTTACCTGCATACTTCGGGGCACTTCCGTGTGTTGGCTCAAAAATTGCCACATCATCACCGATATTTGCTCCCGGGGCAACACCTAATCCACCAATCAGAGCTGCACAGGCATCGGAAAGATAATCACCGTTCAGGTTAGGACATAACAATACGTCATAATCTTCCGGTTTTATAATAGCCTGCATAAACATATTATCAGCAATCCTGTCATTAAAAAATATCCTGTTGTCTTCCCCATTAAAAGAAACATATTCGCTAAAATCCTTTGCAACATCATAAGCCCATTCCCTGAATGCACCTTCAGTATATTTCATTATGTTGCCTTTATGAACAACAGTAATCCTTTTTCTTTTATTTTTAATTGCATAATTTATAGCCCATCTGGTAAATCTTACAGTTTTAGCTTTGCTGATCGGTTTGATTCCTACTCCGGTATCATCCGCCAGACTTACATCCATTTTTTCCTTTAAAAATTTTATAACTCTTTTCGCCTCGTCAGTGCCTTCCTTCCATTCTATACCTTTATAAATATCTTCCGTATTCTCCCTGAAAATAATAATGTCAACCTTTTCCGGTGACTTTAATGGGCTAGGCAGTCCTTTGAAATATTTTACAGGCCTCAGGCATACATATAGATCAAAAATCTGCCTGAGATAAACATTCAAACTCCTAAAACCTTTTCCAACAGGGGTTGTCAAAGGACCTTTTATAGCAATCCGATAATTTTTCACAGTATCGAGGGTTTCGTCAGGAAGCAGTAATCCCGTCCTGTCAAGAGCTTTTAGCCCTGCCAATACTTCAATCCACTCAATTTCTTTTTCATTGCCATAGGCTTTTATAACAGACTCTTCCAGAATATTTTTTGATGCATTCCATATATCCTCCCCAGAACCATCACCGGAAATATAGGGAATCTTAATTTTTTCACTCAATTTTTCACTCTCCATAAATATTCATAATAATTTTTCTTCAAAGTGAGGCTGGAAAACAATATTCATTTCAATGTTCTATACAGTTACCTGTTTAAAACAAATTCTGTTAGGTTACAGAAATACCTGATATCATAGCCTTACATTAAACCATCAATTTTCCATGTTTCTTAATATAGTAATCGAGTCCGCCTTCTTTCAAAATATCCCTCATTATAGATGGGAGCCTGGAAAAATTTTTCTGAATGTCATTTGTTTTGTCAGATAATGAACCTTCTTCCATATTAATTTCAAGGTTATCGCCTTCATTGATGCCACTTACATCACATATTATCGCTGCAAGTCCTACGTTTATTGCATTCCTGTAAAATATTCTTGCAAAAGAATCTGCAACTATCGCATCAATTCCTGCAAGCTTTATGATTAAAGGAGCATGCTCTCTGCTTGAACCAAGACCAAAATTTCTTCCGCCTACCACTATGTCCCCTTTATTTACCTTTTTATAAAAATCCGGTACAATATCATCAAATACATGTTTTTTTAATTCTTCTAAATTTGATCTCAAGTGGTAAAACCTGCCCGGTATTATATGATCAGTGGAGATATTGTCTCCAAATTTCCAAACCTTTCCATTAAAAATCATTAAAAACCTCCATAAACTCCATCGATGCCGGATCTGAAACCATCAAAAAAACTCTCTGGGATCCGTTACTTTACCCTTTAAAGCGCTTGCTGCTGCAGTAGCAGGTGAAGCAAGTATGATGCCTGCATCGGGGTTCCCCATCCTGCCTAAAAAATTTCTGTTAGAAGTAGAAACACAGATCTCTCCGGCACCTAATACACCTTGATGAAGACCAATGCATGGCCCGCATCCAGGAGGCAAAATGATTGCTCCAGCTTCGAAAAGAGTTGCAATTATACCTTCCTGCAAGGCCTGATAATAGACCATTCTCGATGCAGGGCCTATGAGAAGCCTTACATTTCTGTGTTTTTTTCTGCCTTTCAATATATGCGATGCTGTCCGCAAATCCTCGATTCTACCATTTGTACAGGAACCTATAAATACCTGACTGACATTTATTTCCTTCACCTCTTTATCTTCCACACTTCTTGTGTTATCTACCTCATGAGGGAGACTTACCAAAGGCACAAGATCATCCAAATTAATTTCAATCACTTTTTCATAACAAGCATCATCATCAGGTAAAATTTCGATGTATTGCTGCTCCCTTCTCATTTTTTTGAGATAGAAGAATGTCATAGCATCTGAAGGAAAGAGGCCACATTTCGCACCTGCCTCTACAGCCATATTTGAAATGGTCATCCTGTCTTCCACATCAATATGAACCAGGGCCTTACCTCCAAATTCCATTGACTTATATGTGGCACCGTCTGCACCAATCATACCTATAATATTCAAAATTAAATCTTTTGTAAAAACGCCTGAAGGGAATTTTCCATTAATATCAAATTTAATTGTTTCCGGAATCCTCAACCATGTTTTTCCATGCCCCATCGCAACAGCAATATCTGTTGACCCCATGCCAGTGGCAAATGCTCCAACTGCACCTCCTGTACATGTATGAGAATCCGCACCAAGAAGAACCTCTGATGGTAATAACACACTTTCCGACATAATCTGATGACATATTCCATCTCCAACCTCGTATACAATGGCGTCATATCTCTGCGCAAAGTCCTTTATATTTAAATGGTCATTAGACAGTTCCATTCTCGGGCTCGGAGATGCATGGTCAATAAAAAAATTAACCCTGCTGCCGTTAAACAGTTTTTTGAATCCCATATCATTAAATTTTTTTATTGCAAGAGGAGCAGTTCCATCCTGAAGCAGAATTCTATCAACGTTCACAACAGCATAATCTCCCCTTCTCAAATCTGTTCCTGCATTCATACTTAATATTTTTTCAACAATTGTTTTTCCCATTTATTATTCCCCTGATCTTGTCAAATCTTCAAATTTGATATCAAGACCTAATATGCCGATTAAATCTCCAAGTTCATCTCTTATCGGACCTGATACCGTAACACATAGAGCACCTGTGATTTTTGAAGAATATATATCAGTTACACTTATCTTTCCTGTTTTCATAGGATTGATAAACCAGTCTCTATCTGAAAAATCTTCATGCAATCCTATTCTTGAATATTTTGCCCTATCAACTATCTGGGTAATATTCCTTGTTATTTTAATACCTTCAGCATTAACAGTATAAGCAAATTGTATAAAAGGATATTCTTCTACGATCTTCTTTAATACTTCTTCCTGCTGCTCCGGTAGCATACTCTTAATTTCAGTATTTTCAATATACTCTTCAATCAAGTGTGCGGCCATATCGTGGGCTTTCTTCTTCAACAATTCGAATTCAGAAGTAAATATTTCAGGTATGTACCTTCTGACAGCATGTTCGATCTCTTCATCGGATATTGCTGTTATCCGGCCTTCTTCATATTGTTTAATTATCCGTTTATTAACCTTTGCTACTCCGGGGTGAGTTTTTGCTATCCTCTCTTTTCCAACCAGAGCAAAATGGGAATTTATCCAATGTGCAATCCCTGCAAGACCTGATTTATCAGTTATATTAACTGTTATCGGTCTATCAAGCAGCTTGTTAGTATCAAAAGAACTGTATATTTCCTCATTCTTCAGTATCCCGTCGATATGAACGCCGGCTGATGTTGCATTAAAGTCAAGCCCCACCAAGGGCTGGTTTCTTGGTACATGATGTCCTATCTCTTTTTCAAAGTAGTTTCTGATTTCCGTGATCACCTTTGTATCTATTCCGTTTTCTTCGCCTGTCAGAGATATGTATTCCATTATCAGTCCTTCTATGGGTGCATTTCCTGTCCTCTCTCCTATACCGAGGAGTGTTCCATTTACAAATGAACATCCGTAAAGCCAGGCACTAACACTGTTTACAATTACTTTATTAAAGTCATTATGACCATGCCACTCAAGATATTCTGATGGAACCCCTGCATCATCAATCATGGCTCGTATTATCTTTCCTATGGACCTTGGTAGCGCTGCACCGGGATACGTAACACCAATCCCCAGAGTATCACACAGTCTTATCTTTACCGGTATTCTTGCTTCTTCAGACATGCTTATCAAAGCCTGAGCAAAGGGAACACAAAATCCATATATATCAGCTCTTGTAATATCCTCAAAATGGCATCTTGGAGTAATGCCATGTTCAAGAGCTTTTTCTACAATTTTAATATAATCCTTAAAAACCTGAGACCTGGTTTTTTTTAATTTCATAAATATGTGATAATCAGAAGCACTTGTAAGTATGCCTGTTTCCTGCAGCCCAAGATCTTTGACAAGCTGTAAGTCCTCTTTGACAGCCCTTATCCATCCGGTAACTTCAGGATAACGATATCCTTTATCGAGGCATCTTGCTACAGCGTCCTTGTCCTTATCGCTGTAAAGAAAAAATTCACTCTGTCTTATCACACCATTCGCACCACCAAGCCTGTGCAGAAAATCAAAAAGATCTTCAATCTGCTTTGCTGAAAACGGGGGTCTTGATTGCTGGCCATCTCTAAAAGTTGTATCTGTAATATATATATCTTCAGGAGGATCCATAAGTTCTATCTTGTGATCAAAATTAACTTTACACATTTCCGTAAAAGGAAAAACATCTCTGAATAATTCGGGGTTTTCAACATCTGTTAAAGGGTATTTCGGATTTTTTGCAGTATTTTTGAATATAAATCCTTTTTTCTTTTTCAAATAAACCTCCTCATCGGTAGCTTGTTGACAGCAAAACTTTATGTCGCCTCAATTGTTACTTTAATCTTCAGTTCGTTTAACTGTCTCTGCCCGATTTTTGACGGTGCTCCTGTTAGAGGGCATGTTCCTTTCTGTGTTTTTGGGAAAGGTATGACATCTCTGATACTCTCAAGCTTTAAAAACATCATTATTATCCTGTCAAAACCAAAGGCAATACCACCATGGGGTGGTGCACCCATCTCAAGAGCCTCAAGGAGAAAGCCAAATTTTTCAGATGCTTCGTCTTCTTTAATACCAAGAAGTTTGAACATTTTCATCTGTTCATCTGTCCTGTAAATCCTTATACTACCTCCTCCCAGTTCTACACCATTCAAGACAAGGTCATAGGCCTTTGCTTTAATATAATCATAGTTTCCTTCAAAATCCTCCATCCTTCCCTGTGGTGATGTAAAAGGATGATGTCTCGCAACATATCTTTTCTCTTCTTCACTGTACTCAAGAAGAGGAAAATCTACCACCCAAAGGAATTTGAATTCGTCCTTGTTTATTAAATCATATTTTTCACCAATGTATAATCTGAACCTTCCCATAAGCTCATTTACTTTATTCTTTTTATCACTCATGATAAAAATTACATCCCCATTTTCAACCCCAAGTCTTTCTTCCATAAGCTTCTTTTCATCATCGCTTAAATATTTGACTGTGGGCGATTGTAATGCATTGCTTTCCTTGCGTATCCAGACAAGACCTCCAGCTCCTATTTCCTTTGCAGCATCAACAGTAGTGTCCAGGTCTTTTCTTGACAATGTTTTACCCTTGAGTACGAGAGCCTGAATTTGACCGCCATTTTCTATAGTGTTTTTGAAAACTCCAAAACCTGTCTGCTGAAAAACGTCGGTCAAATCAACCATGGTCATATCAAACCTTAAATCAGGCTTATCAGTACCATAAAGACGCATGGCTTCATCATATGTCATTCTCATAAAAGGTGTTTCTATGGGGGCACCTCTCAAGACTTCGTAAAGTGCACTTATTAGTCCCTCACCAGTTTCAATCACATCATCTACATCTACAAAACTCATCTCAACATCAATCTGAGTAAACTCTGGCTGTCTATCTGCACGTAAATCCTCGTCTCTGAAGCACCTTGCAATCTGAAAATATCGGTCAAAACCTGCTATCATAAGGATTTGCTTGTATAGTTGGGGAGACTGCGGCAATGCATAAAACATACCCTGGTTAAGGCGACTCGGCACTACAAAATCACGGGCACCTTCAGGAGTACTTTTGGTAAAAAAAGGAGTTTCGAATTCATGAAAACCCTTTGATGAAAAATAATCTCTTGTAACTTTATATGCTCGGCTTCTGTCAATAAATATCTTCTGGATATCAGGTTTTCGCATGTCAAGGTAGCGGTATTTGAACCTTATGGATTCGCTTGTATCTTCATCATCAAGCTGGAAGGGAAGAGTTTTGCAGGTATTTATAATCTCAAAGCTCTCTACCAGGATTTCCACAGTTCCAGTAGGAATACCAGGATTTTCTGTTTCCTTCGGTCTCCTTGCAACTTTGCCTGTGACGCTTATGACATATTCCTGTTTGACACTGCCTGCCTTCTGATGAGCATCACCGGATATATCAGGTGAAAACACAACCTGAACAATTCCGGTTATGTCCCTCAGATCAACAAAGATAAGCCCGCCATGATCTCTTCTTCTGTATACCCATCCTGACAAATGCAGTGTTTTCCCTATATCTTCATTCTTTATTAAACCACAATAAGTATCTCTCACGCGAACCTCCGTTAAATGTGCATAATTATATAGGTTTATACAAGGTAAATCAAGAATTACCTGAAGTGTATACAATTACAAATAATCATAATTTATGATCAAAACAAGCCGAATAAATATTGGATAACTATTGAGCTAATATTTCATATCAAGTAATTTTTCAATAAAGAGAAAGTTTACGAAAAGTTCGCACTTCACATAGCAGACTCCAATAATTGGCTTGACATAAAAAAATTATTAAATGCTAAAAGTCTTTATGTTCATGCAAATACTGTAGAAGTATATTGTCAGTCAACTTAAGTTTCCTGGCAATTTCTCTGGCTATATTCATCATTAAAAGGGCAAACAACTCAATATCATCATGGCGCAGTTCAAGAAGGGCCTTCCTGGACAATACCATTATTTCACTGTCTTCAGCTGCTATTGCAGTTGCCATATGTGGCTGCATGGACATTAATGAACCAAAACCAAAAGACTCACCTGTTTTTACTGTTTCTTTGTGAATTGAAACATCCTGATCAGATGTTAAAAGATTAACTTTACCGCTTTTAACTATATAAACATGGGTAGGATTATCACCCTTTCTGAATATATATTCATCTTTCCTGAATATGCCCGTTTCCAAACGCTTATAGATTTTTTCCTGTTGTTCACTCGTAAGGCCTCCCCATACTGAAATTCTGGAAAGCATTGCAATAACAGAATCAATATCTTTGATGGGATGATAGGTTTTCATAAATCCTCATACTTTATTTTATAAGTGTTTTTTATAAACTCAAGTTATATAAAAATGTTATTTGGTTCAACTTATTCTAAATAACCACCTTTTCAGCACAATTACAGCTGAATATTGGCATATTTTATATCATTCTTTTGAATTTATTGATATGTTTTAAATATATTAAAAGTTTTCCGTCAACAAATTATTTTAGAATATTATTAATTGATTCGGTAAGATAAAGAAAAAAAGAATATTTTTCAAATATTCAAACTCTATCGAATTCATCCCATTCCTTTACCAGAAAATTGTTGTAATTTTCGATATTATAAATTAAATAACAATGGTGATAAATCTCATTGACATTAATTTATTAAATTAGTTCAATTAGGAAATAAGTGCTTATGCAGAAAAAAAACGAAATAATGAAATGAATTTTTTTCCTATCATACCAAGATTGATAAACTGGTACAATAAATTCAGGAAATATCAGTAAATTAATAGTATCTTTACCAAAATAACAAGGAGGATTATTCATGTTAAAGGAATTTAAGGATTTTGCCATGAAGGGTAATGTAATTGACATGGCCGTCGGTATAATAATAGGTGCAGCTTTCGGAACCATCGTAAAGTCTCTGGTTGATGATATTATTATGCCTCCTATAGGTCTTCTTCTTGGTAATGTGGATTTTTCAAACCTCTTTTTAGTCATCAAGGAAGGGAAGGTTGCCAGTCCCTATGTCAGTCTGGCAGAAGCCAAAAACGCAGGCGCCGTAACTATAAACATGGGTATGTTCATTAATACGGTCATAAGTTTTTTAATTGTTGCTTTCTCGGTTTTTATGGTAATAAAAAGCGTCAATAAACTCAAAAAAGCTCCACCCCCTGCTGACCCGACAACAAAAGAATGCTCATTCTGCTTTTCTGCCATACCTGTAAAGGCAACCAGGTGCCCTCATTGCACTTCTGAACTGAAAGCATGATGCCAAGGTAACCCGTCAATACTATTCTACTTACCTGCAAACCGTTATTGCCGGGTTATCCTGCTTATTTCTGAATTTTTTTATGAATTGCAGCTTTCCTGCTATAAATTTTATCTTCCGACTCAGTACACCCGAAAAGAAAAGGAGATTTTGGATCATGGCTGTTATAGTTACGCCAGACGAGATTATGGTTGAAATTAGCATAACAATAAAGACATTCGTGAACACAGGTATTGTAAGAACCAACATCAACACTGGCAACACAGCCACATTCAGTTCTCTGTCCGGGATCTTTCATCACATTAAGGGGAAATCCGGAAATTTCGCTGATAATTTGATCGTCTATGCATCTGCCATGCTCGATCCCATATTCTGTTAAATCAACTGCTTCAGCACAACTTGTCACTTCAATACCATATAAAGATGAAATTCTATCTATTATAGCTGCCAGTTCGATCATTTGTTCGATTAAAATTTCAGCCACAGGAACTGATGCCATTTTTTGCCTTACCTTCCTGTACATGTCAAAAAAACTTATTACGCATCTCCTTGTTTTACCTGACAATTTATATGCTATTTGCTCAAACATTTTTGCATGGTATTTGATATTAAATTGCTCATTCAGAACTATTGGATCATATCTCCAGATAATTCTATCCTTGCCTATTATTTGAGAAAGGTTCTTGAAATTATCAATAGATTCCATCCATAAAGGAACGTTGGGTTCCAGTATTTTTCCATAGCCGTTCAGAGTATAATGGAAATAAAATGTGTAATCCGTCAAACTTAGTATTTTGCCCATCATTCTCGCAGGATTTTTTGTCCAGAACACAATACAGTCAACAGCTTCAGGGGAAAGATCTATCCAGCTTATCTGGTGTCTGTTAAAAGGATTACGAACAAGCAAATACCCTTCGGCAATTCTGTTATAAAACCAATCAGAAAAAAAAGCTGGGATATCAGTTCTTCTGCTTGCGCTTATTATCATAAATATCAAAAAATATATTATGGTCTTTTGCTATATAGAGAAACATGGCGTAAAAAAATACAGTTTAGTCATAATGTGTAAAAAAATTGCTTTCTGAAATCAGAAATCAAGTTTTTCCAGTTGACCTTTAAATTGCTCCTTGAACTTTTTCAGCACCTTGTTTTCAATCTGTCTCACCCTCTCACGCGATATATCAAATTTAGTACCTATATCCTGCAAAGTAAGAGGTTCATCAGTCATGATACGATTATTAAAAATAAAAAGTTCTTTATTGTTTAAACTTTTCTTAAATTCTACCACCTTTGAGGACAGAATTTCGTTTTTTTCTTTGTCTGATACAATTTCCTCTACATCCTTACCGGATTTTATCATATCCATAACAGTATCATCACTTTCATCGTTAAGAGGGGTTTCCATAGAAATATCAGAATAAAATAATCTTTTTTGCATATCCTCAACCTCTTGCTCTTTCACGTCAAGAACTCCTGCCAGAAGTTGCGGAGCAGGGAATATACCAATGGCTTCAAGTTTTTGTTTTTCTTTGTTCAATCTATAAAAAAGCTTTCTCTGACTCTGGGTGGTACCTATCTTTACAAGACTCCAGGAATCCATAATATATTTCAATATATATGCTCGTATCCAGAAAGAAGCATAGGTTGAAAATTTTGTACCCTTATAGGGATTATATTTTTTTACTGCATGAAGAAGCCCTACATTTCCCTCCTGTATAAGATCAAGTATATTTAGATATGTATTGTAATATTCGAGAGCAATTTTAACAACAAGCTTGAGATTGGAAACAACAAGCTTCTGGGCAGCTTCTCTGTCCTTGTTTATATGTATTTTTTCAGCAATTTCAATCTCCTCATCCCTTGTTAAAACAGGATATCTTGACAATTCTGCAAGATATTTTTTAAGCGGATCAAAGGGAACTGTAAGACCTTTTTCTGCCACTTCTTCCAAAACATCTCTCTCTTCTTCAATCATGATTTCATCTATCAAACCCTTAAATTTCCCCCCGTATTTTTATAAGCTCTGCAACTATGCTGACTGCAATTTCCTGAGGTGTTTCAGCGCTAATGGCAAGACCGATAGGCGCATGGACTCTTCCTATCGCCTCTTCGCTAAAACCATTTTTCCTAATATAATCAAAAATAATCTCTATCTTTCTTTTGCTTCCTATCATTCCTATATATTTCAAGGTTTTTTTTAAAGATTCCATAAGAACATCTGCATCATATTTATGTCCCCTTGTTACAATAGCAACAAACTCCTTTCCAGTAAATTTCAATTTCTTGAATACATTATGAAAATCCTCAACAATAATCTGATTAGCTTCGGGAAATCTCTCCCTATTTGCAAATTCCTCTCTGTCATCAATTACCACTACATAAAAATCTACAATACTTGCAAACCTGCATATAAATTGTGAAACATGACCTGCACCAAAAATATACAACAAGGAAAACACTCTCAAGGGTTCGATAACAACACCTTCAATGACTTCAGTATGATTTTCCTTGATATATTCAGAATATTTCTTTATTTCTTCATCCTTTAGAAAATCACCAGTTAGACCCCCATCCTCCTCGACAAGTGTTTTGCTGACAGCATTTCCTTTAAACCAGGTAACTACAACACCCTTCTCTCTTTTTCTCAAAAGTTGGCCTACTCTGCTGTAAATTCGAATATTTTTTTCATCTACAGGTTCCAGTAAGATATCAACATCTCCTCCGCAAAGCATCCCTTCTTCAGCTATCTCCTTTGAATTCATCCTGATCTGGAGTATCTTTGCCTCATTTGTCTTCATCATATTAATTGCTTCTTT
Source organism: uncultured Syntrophorhabdaceae bacterium (assembly GCA_964429485.1). Lineage (GTDB taxonomy): Bacteria > Desulfobacterota > Syntrophorhabdia > Syntrophorhabdales > Syntrophorhabdaceae > JAPLKB01. The sequence goes on along the minus strand of CAYSBW010000002.1, from coordinate 41,417 downwards.
ATACACATCAAATTCAAGGAGACCTCCGCCCAAAGTACCATGACATTTTCCATCATCTCCTACAAACATCCTGGTTCCCGCGTCTCTCGGGGCCGATCCTGATTTACGTAACACAGTAGCCAGCGCACCTTTATGTCCGCTTCTAAAATACTGTTCCATTATCTCATACAAATCCATATTCGTCCCTTCAACCAGCTGGAAATATTAATTTTCTATATAATAATCATGAATCTTTTGTTATACCGGATAAATATGCATAATTGCTTCAAGCACACCACCACCGATTGCTCTTGCCTTCTCAGTAATACTGAAACACTGTTCTATTTTTGCCAGGGGATCGACATCCCCTATCTTCTCGTTTTCAGATACATGAATCTCTCGTATCACACCCCTTAATAAACCGTCGAACTGTGCATGTACAGCCGTATTATTTACAAAAACAACTGTTTCTCCTTTTTTTACAGTATCTCCTATTTTTTTTACATGTCTTATAAAACCTTCATGAGGAGACCTTAATACACGTTCAGTTGTATAGCCCATAACAGCGGCAGGTACACCCGTATGAGCTTCTGCTTTTCCATTATAGAAAACTCTACCAAGATCATGTCCTCTGTTACTCTCAACTACTGCATGCACATCCTCCGGAGCTGAAAAACCAGGGCCAACCCCTATAACCAGCGAGGCTTCCCCTTTCTTTGTTCCAATATTACGTTTTGCCATAATCGCATCAATTACCACATATGGTTTCAGTTTTTCTGCTATTTTCCATTCAGGGTCAACAATTACAGCTATTTTATCCTCTTTCCAGATCTTTTCAATTTCATCAACCTTTGTCGCAAGGCAGGCTCTCACCCCTTCTACTTCCCATTCCTTTTCATATATTGCTTCAGAGAAGGCAACTGTCCTTCTTACTGTAAGCGGTTCCAGTATCTCAGTCATAATAATATTTTTTAAGTTTGCCATATAAAGCCTGCAGGCAATTCCTGTTGCCATCTCTCCTGCACCTTTAATAAGTAATGAAATTTTTTTATTAATCATAGTCCCTTACCAAAAAAACATGCCGGGTAATGGCATACAGGACACTGCAAACAGAGACCTCCATAGGCAAGTTTTTCCACATCTTTTTTTTGTATCTTTTCATTTGCCATAATCCTCGGAAGAAAAATATCAAGGGCAGTATATTTGCTATAGTACACACATGCAGGTGCGCCAAGTATATACTTCCCTTTTACGACTGCAACAAGAAACATTGCACCGGGAAAAACAGGCGTACCATAAAACAACACTTCAGCCCCTGTCAATTCAATTCCTTCCCTTGTAACATCGTCAGGATCAACAGAAAGACCTCCTGTTGTTATCACAATATCTGATCCACCATCAATCATTTCATCAATCGCATCTCTGATGGCCTCAATGCTATCCGGAACAATCTTCTTTCCAATCAGATCCAACCCATAACCCCTTATTTTATCTTCAACCACCTTAGAACCATCGTGTACTCTGCCATTAAAAACCTCACTTCCTGTTATTACAAGACCTACTTTAAAACATTGAAAAGGTTTTATTGACATAATACCCTTTTTACCTTTCCTATCCACTCTTTTCAGAGTTTTTTCGTCAGTATAAACGGGAATGATCCTTGTAGCTGCTACAAGATCCCCCTCTTTTACCGGATACCTGTCAGGCACTGTGCTTAAAAGTACATCTGGGATCATGTTTATCTCACAGAGATGTCTGGCATTCACATAGAAAAGACCCCTGACTTTGCTTCTTATTTCAATCTTTCCTTCTTTAGGAGATGAATATTCCATGTTGCTGTCCATAATCGACTCAGCAATCCTTATACCTGCTTCATTTTCGTGGATACCTTTCAAATTTTTATCAAAAATAAATATATGCCTTTTGCCAAGATCCAGAAGCTTTTCCAAATCGTTTTTTTCAATTATCTTTCCTCTCTGGAAAGCTACACCTTTTTTCTTTCCAGGGATTATCTCGGTAATATCATGGGCAAGTATTAAACCAAGCGCATCTTCAACTTTAATTTTTTTCAATTCTATATCCTTTCCTGTTTAAAATAGTTATTGATTTTTCAGTATCTATATCAAAAATACTTCCCTTGTCGCTTTTTATAAATACCACATCTTCCATGTGTTTATCTATTATTTCCCTCAAACCTTTGTCACCTGTCAATATCCTGACCTCCTCGATAAAAGGGTTGATTTTCATAATCACCGGATGTCCTTTTTTGTTTTCATACACAGGAACAATTATTTTTGCATCGCCCTTCAGATACATGTCAATCATGTCAACTATTAACTTTCTTCTTATAAAAGGTTTGTCTCCAAGATGGAAGAAGGCAGCATCAGCATCGGAAATAAAAGGGAGGGCAACCTTTATTGATGTTGACATACCCTTTTCGTAATATGGATTCTCAATAAAGGTAAAGGGGAATTGCCTTAACTCCGGGTCTTTTTCCACTTCTCTGCGGACATCTATTGATTGAGGGTTTACAACAACAAATATCTTTTCCACTCCCTCTATACAAAAAGGTTTGAGAGCTCTGGCTATTACTGATTTCCCTTCTATTTTAACTGTAAGCTTATTATAACCGAGTCTGCTTGAGATTCCGGCAGCCAGTATGACTGTGTATATTTTTTGCATTATCAGCCACTAATAAAGAACTAACCAAATTAAAATAAATAATACTATCTAACAATATTCAATAGTTATAATAATAAAAAACTGAAAATTTTCTTTATATCAAAGATTTTTTAATACTTCCCTGTTGAGATCTTTTATCAGAACCATCAAGTCAATCCCATGGATTTTCGCTCCTTCTTCTATATTCTCAAAAAGAGCTGCTTTGCATCCAATACAACCAAGGCCATGTTGTTCAAAAACCTTAATTGTTTCAGGATAATTTTCTACAACATACCCAATGGGCATACTTTTGTTTATCACTTTATATAACTCCCTAAATTATAGGTTAAAAAACCTCAGCTGAAAAGACGTAGATCTCCACATCTGTCGACTGCCAGGCATTTTTTGGAAGACCTGCTTTATAACATGCATGTTCAAGAAAAGTTGTTCTGTCCCAGTCGTATTCAACAGCTACCTGGGGAAGCAAAAGTCCTGTATTATATCCCTTTTTAATGTACAAACCGTGTATTCCGATCTTTATTTCTAAAACATCATCTATTTTCTTTAAAGGTGTTAAAATTGATATTTCTAAATCTATATCTTCCCATTCATTTTTTTGGAGAGGACTGAAACGCAAATCATTGAATGCTGCATGTATCGCTGCATTCTTAACAGTTTCGAATAAAGGCAGTGCAGCATCTATGTAACCTATGCACCCCCGTAAATCACCCTTCTTTTTAATTGTAACAAAGGCTCCACCCTTTTCATTAAATTTTTCCAAGATGTCTGGAGCTTGATCCTTTTTTCCGAATAAAACAGTTTCAATAGCACTTCTCGCAAGCTTTTTGAGCTCTGCTTTTTCTTTTTCAGAAATATTCAACTAAAATTAACCTCTTAGTTCCCCGGGTATCTATAAAACACGCTGGAAACGTATCCTACAACACCGCTTTTATCGCCTGATACATCTCCGGAAGTCGCGTATTTTAAGATTTTTGATCTTGTAGCACCACATTTTTCCGACAACATCATAGTTGCAATTATAGTACCGAAACCACATGCTTCACATTTGTGCTGAGCAAATTCCCTTGCCAAACCACTTATATTGAATTTTTTAAGATGTTCAATAATAATATTATCAAGAATTACTGCTTTATCATATGGATAATAGTGAGAAAGATCAGAGCTTCCAATTACGAGGAATTTCTTTCCACTCTTTTTTATCACCTCATAAAGGCATTGTGAAAGCTCCTCACATGTAGAAAAATCCTGGGTTCCCATAATGACAGGAATAAGCATGAATGATTTCAGCACAACCTGTAGAAAAGGCAACTGCACTTCAAGGGCATGTTCTCCAATGTGTGCTTTTATATTCACATTAACTGCATTGCATTCTTTTAAAATATCCCCGGCTGTATCACTATCTATGTTTACGATCCCCAGTGGTGTTCTGTAGCCACCCTCATCGATTATTGCAGCTCCCTCAAAAAATGCCCTGTGGCTTGGCGATAGAACTATCACAGTATCATAGTCCCTGCCAAGCAAAGACTTATAGCCATAGGCAGCCACCGGTCCGGAATACATGTACCCTGCATGTGGAGAGATAATGCCTGTAATATCCCCCTCAACAGCATCAAATTCGGCATGATCCAGATATTTTGCAATATCATGCTTCAAGGCTTCTGAATTACCAGGATAAAACATACCACTTGCGGCAGGTTCTCTAATATATCCCATGTTTATAATTATAACACATTTTTTTAATGTAACCAAACTAAAGTTATGATAATAACTACAAGGAGGTTCAGGAAAAATAGCTTAAAATGGATTGTAGCAGACTCTTCAAATTCAGATTGCATCAGAGTTTAAAAAGGAGGTGGCAGAACCATGAAAATACATTTCCATGCTATTGATACAATGCTTTTTGATTATGAAGGAACTCTGGTTGATTTTCAATGGAATCTTTACGCAGCAGTTCAAGAAACATTGGAAATGCTTCAAAGCTTAGGATTTAATAAAAACAGGATTAAAAGCAGGAAGTATTCCACTTTAATAAACGAAGCCATGGAAGCAGCAACAGAGATAGGGTTGGAACCCGTTCAAGTAAAAGAACAAATCGGCCTTGTCTACGACCGCTTTGATGAGGATGCCCTGACACGCTGGTCACTCCGACCCTATGTAAAAGACTTTCTCCTTACAATAAAAGCAAGGGGTATTCAAACCGGTCTCGTAAGCAATGTAGGAGGTAAAACTCTGAGAAAAGCCTTGCCTGAACTCGGTCTGGCCGGGTTATTTGATATTACCCTGAGCAGAAATGAAGTTCTTAATCTCAAACCAAACCCTGATGGATTAAATTTGGCTATGGAAAAATTAAGAACAAAAAAGGACAAAAGTATTTTTATGGGCGACAGTCTTGATGATATTAATGCTGCAAGGAATGCAGGGCTAAAAGTAATAATAATTACTGAAGGAGAAAACATAAAAGAAGATATTATATCAGCGAAGCCTGATTATATAATTAAAGGTTATGACGAACTTCTCAGTGTTCTGTAATTAATATAAAACAAAGATGCCACGGTCATATTTTACAAGATTATTGTCAGCATTATTAATTTTTCTCTTATTAGCACCTTTGGCCGTAATTTCTGATGATTTCTCCTCATTTGCTGTTATAGGCGATACAAAAATAGGATACACTGAATCAGTATACAAAGATTTCCTGAGAATCATACACAAGGAAGGAATAAATAACGTTTTTCTTGTCGGGGATGTCATCAACAGCCCCGGGGATGAAAGAGAATGGAAAAAGTTTTTAGGACTTACACAAAAAGATTTCAATTTTCATATAGCACTCGGTAATCATGATATCAGCAGCGCTGAATCTTTAGAAACATATATCAACTTAATAAAAAAACCGCCTTATTACTCAATTTTTACAAAGGACACAAACTTTATTATTCTTTCCACAGAAATACCCGGAGAAACCAATAAAATAACAGGAAAACAACTGGACTGGCTTAAAGAGGAACTGAAAAAACATTTTCTATATAAATTCGTTTTTCTTCATAGGCCTCTTTTTCCTACAATATTCGGCCGGGGGTACTGCCTTGACAGATATGCGGCAGATAGGGACTCTCTCCACGACTTATTTACTGAAAATAATGTTGACATTGTTTTTGCAGGCCATGAACATCTTTACAACAGAATTGAAAAAGATAGGATTATATACGTTACTACAGGCGGTGGAGGTTCAAGACTCCTTTTATTTGACGAAGAATATGGAGGTTTCTTTCATTATATTATTGCAAAAAGAAAAAATGAAGGTTATATTTTCACCGTTTATAATATGAATGAATATCCGAAAGATAAATTTTCTATAAAAAAAGAGGTGAAATAATGGGCAGTGTTTTAAAGTGGAGGAAAAAGAAAATAAGAAAGCATAAATATAGAAAGCTGAGAAAAAGAACGAGACACCAGCGGAGAAAATAGGGATATTCTAAACAAAATATTTTTTTAGTATTGCCCATCTTTTCAACATATACATTTAATGTAAAGATGGGCAATACTATTTTAGTCATCAAAAATCTTTAGCTTTTTCCTTAAAATCAATAAATAAATTATCGCTTTGAAAATAGCATCGTTATAATAATTTGATATAAAAGGATATTTTATTATAGATAAATTATCCTAATACAGAGAGCAGTACTGCAATATCGGGAATCAGAGCCTCTACAAGCTTACAAGTTACAGCTTAATTGAAAAATATTTAAAAAAAGACTTGCAAATATGATAATAAATGTGCAATAAAACCTACTATGATAAAAGATGCAATTGGAATAATAGTCGGCGGTGGACCAGCTCCAGGGATAAACGGTGTTATAAGCGCTGCAACAATTGAAGCTATCAATCAGGGGAAAAAAGTAGTTGGTCTTATAGGAGGGTTCAAACCTCTCTTTGAAGGTAATAAAGAAAGTATAATGCCACTTACAATTGATGATGTTTCGAGGCTCCATGCCACTGGAGGATCAATACTTAGAACATCTCGAGACGCTCCGGAAAATGCCAAACAAAAATTTAAGACATTGATGTCTACACTAAAACAGATCGGCATAAAATATCTGATCACGATAGGTGGAGAAGGCACTTTGTATATGGCAAACTGGATAGAGAGAGAAGGAAGAGGTTCAATAAATGTCGTTCATACTCCAAAAACAATAGATAATGATATTCCCCTGCCAGGAGGAATATCAACCTTCGGATATCAGACAGCAAGACACGTCGGTGTCCGGAATGTAAGCAATATAATGGAAGATGCGCGAACAATGGGCAGATGGTATTTTATCAGCACAATGGGAAGACATGCAGGTCATTTAACTCTTGGTATCGGTAAGGCATCAGGCGCAACATTATCACTTATCCCTGAAGAATTTCCGGAAAACAAGATTTCCATACAAAAAGTAGCTGACATCCTTACAGGTTCAATCATAAAAAGAATTTCAATGGGCAAAGATTACGGTGTATCAATCATAGCTGAAGGAATAGCTGAAAAGTTTGACATTGAAGAACTTAATAAATGCGAACATGTTGAAAAAGACGAAATAACCGGCAAAACAAGACTCTCGGATATTCAACTGGGCAGAGTATTAGGGTCAATGGTAAAGGAAACCCTTAGGAAGATGGGAATTTCCGTTCCTATTGTCAGTATGAATTTGGGATATGAATTAAGAGCGGCAAGTCCTATACCATTTGACATAGAATATACAAGAGATCTGGGATATGGTGCTGTACGTTTCCTTCTAAAGGGAGGAACAGGTTCAATGATATGTGTTTATGAAGGTCGTATTATACCCATATCCTTTACTGAAGTACTGGATTCAGATGGAGCGTCTAAAGTCCGTAAAGTAAACATACATTCCGAAACATACGAAGTTGCCAGGAAATACATGATCAGGATTGAAAAGGAAGATTTTGAAGGAAATCGTTTAAAAAGCATCTCAAGGGCAGCACAATTGGACCCTGAAGAATTCAGATCACGATTCGAATACCTTATAAAGTAGTATTGTTTTTAAATACAAAATATTTTAATTTTCTATAATAGATTTAACTGGTTTGCGTTTAAAAGGAATAAAAAATATTTTTATCTTCGATTTGTCCATCCCAAACAATCCAGAAAATATTTCATAACCATAATTACCTCCCTCTTTCTTAAGTTCAAAAAGAAAGGCTAATCTGATCTTCCAGTCATCATCATCCTCTTCTTTTGTAAATAGTCCATAGAAAAAACTCGTCATACTTTTATTGCCTGCTGTACGATATTCTACTAATGTGAAAAAAGGTTTAATAATCTTATCAATACCCTCAGATCTTATAGGCAGAATAGAAGGCATATTAATATTTAGAGACCCGTCCTGTTCCTTACGTTCAAATAAAGGCCATATATTTAAAAAAACACCTTCTTCATCATCTACATATCTATTAAGCAGCAAAACACGTTTTTTGCTGTATTTTCTGCCTTGAATAACCCATTCGGACTGATTATACAGCACAGGCCATAGTATGCTCATAGTACTGTATGTTCCACTTCTTTCTGAAGATACAAAAGGAAAGACACTGTACCCTGACGCATCGTCACCCTTTGTAAATGAAAAAACAGGCCAGAGTATTTTTGTTTTTTCCCTGTACTGATCTTTTGAATTTAAATACAAAGGGAACATAATTGCACGTTCATTCCTTGTCCCTGATCTTGATGACATATAAAATGGTATGGCATAGAATTTTTCTGATGGATCGTCTGTGTCGATATAATTATTTTCCTTATAAAAAAAAGGCCAAAGAAAAAATGTTGACTTCTTTACTCCCTCCTGTTTTTTTGTACCAAAAAAGGGCCACACTTTAAAACCTTTTTCTTTGCCACTATAAATAGAAAAAAAGGGCCATAAAATATTAGTTTTTTTTGCTCCATCTGTTTCTGAATAACCGTATAAAGGCCACATAAAAAACCCCATTTCATCTTTTCCAAATCTGTTATAAAGTTTTCCATATAAGGGGAATACTCCTTCATAATTCCCTTTTGAGGATTTACCGTAAAAAAACAGCATAAAGGATGTATAATCTGAAGGGTCAGATTTAACAGTATCTACATCAAAACAGGATTGCTCCGGTTGAGGCGAAGGTTTTGAAATATAGAAGGGAAGAAAATATGACACATCCTTCGCTGACCTGCCAAGTGGGTAGAAATAATCGTAAGACCCTCCATTCCCTGAATTATAAGAAAAGAGCAACGGTCTTATTGTCAGATTTGTTTCATTATTTTCCTTTTTATAAGAAACAAGGGGGCCAAATAATCTTGTTTCTCCACCAAATTCCCAGTAAACAGGCCAGAATGCCTGTGCTATACAGGGAAAAAATATAATAAATAAAAGTAATTTCCACATTAAAGTCAGAAGAGCATACCAAGAAGCGTGCCAAGAATAGTAACAGGTGTCATCTCTGAAATACCATCTGCCGCTCTTTGAACTTTTCTGACAGCCTTCTCTGTTTCATCATAAAGTCTGTCGTCCTTTGCAAACTTTCCCAAGGAACCCTCTCCCTTCTTTATTCCATCTGTGATATCCTTCATATTTTTTATTGTATCCTTCGCATCTATATATACAGTATCATCAGCAACAAGTTTGCCGATGGTTCCTCTGCCCTGTTCTATATCAGAGGTAATGTTTTTTATTGTGGCAACAGCCTCTTTTGTGTCTCTGTAAAGAGCATCATCCTGAACAAGAAGGCCCAAAGTTCCCTTGCCGTCCTCCACATTTTTTACAATAGTTTTGAGTCCTGTCAATGTTTCGTCAGCATTATCAACAATGCGGTCTATGTTTTGCCTGTTTTCATGTATGAGATTCTTGAATTCACTGCTTACCACCTGAATATTTTCGATACTGTTTTTAATATTTACTTTTTCCTTTTCACCGACCAATCCTCTGAATTCACTCATTGTATCGCCAAAGTTTTTTGCAGCTGTACTGATATTTGTGAAAATTTCATCCAGATTCGGTGTTTCTATTATGTCCGAAATCCTTCCACCATGAGCAAAAAAGGTCTTTCCCGGACCCGGTATTATCTCAATAAATTTATCTCCAAGAACCCCCTGGGATTTTACAGCTACTCTGCTGTCAGAGGGTATCTTAACATCTTTTTTTATTGTAATAGTTACCCTGGCTTTATAACTGTCAAGGACAATCTCTTTAATTCTGCCCACAGCAACACCGGCAATTTGAACAGGTGTTTTTACATCAAGACCACTTGCATTTCTGAAGGTTACAAAAAGCTCGTATCCCTGCTCCTGAAAAAAACCATATTTTCCAATTCTGAATGACATGTAGAAAAGGATAATAATTCCTGTAAGTAGCAGTATACCTACCTTTAATTCAGTAGAAAACACTTTGTTCTTCATCAGTCTCCTCCTGCAAAACCGGGTATTCTCGTCGCCCTCAAAAATTCTCTGGTAGTTTCATTGTTGCTTTGTCTTATCTCAACGGGCGTCCCATATTCAATAATTCTGCCGTTACTCAGCATAGCCACTTTATCAGCAATTCTAAACATCCCGAGTATATCGTGGCTTATAACAAGGTAAGTTTTTTGAAAATGTGTTCTCGTCTCTTTTATCAAATCCAATATAGTCAGAGATATAACAGGGTCAAGAGCGCTTGTTGGCTCATCAAAAAGTATTATGTCCGGATCAAGTACAAGGGCTCTTGCAAGCCCCACTCTTTTCCTCATACCACCCGACAACTCGGATGGTATTTTTTCAGAAACATCGGGAAGACCAACCTCTTTAAGTCTGTCCTCAACAATAGCTCTTATTTCCCTGTCAGTCATCTTTGTATGTTCACGAAGAGGAAATGCTACATTATCAAAAACATCCATGGAGTCAAAAAGGGCTGCTTCCTGGAAAAGCATTCCAAATTTTCGTCTTATAGCATTGAGATCTCTTTCGTTCAATTTTGTAATTTCAACACCATCAATCCATATCTCTCCCTTATCCGGCTTCAACAATCCGATTATATGTTTTAAAAGAACGCTTTTTCCTCCACCACTTTTTCCGATTATTACTGTTGTTTTCCCTTCTTCTATTTCGAGGTTTATTCCATCAAGGACTTTCTGGTTGCCAAAACTTTTATGTATGTCTACCAACCTTATTGCTATATTATTATTCATAATTAAAACATCAGGGAAGTCAGCACATAATCTGATATTAATATCGTCAAACACGAAAAAACAACAGCTTCTGTAGTTGACCGGCCCACTCCTTCTGCTCCTCCCTTTGTATAAAAACCTTTATAACACGAGATGACACTTAAGATAATCCCGAAAAAAGCAGCTTTGACAAGACCATTATATATATCTTCAAGATCAAGATACTTTATTATTTTATTGATAAAGGCTCCTTCATTAATTCCAAGAAGTTTTACACCTACAATATAACCACCTGCTATACCTACAAAATCCGATAGAACGGTCAGGACAGGGAGCATTATAAAAGATGCTATAACCCTTGGCACAACAAGGTATTTTACAGGATTAAGGGCCATAACCGTTAAAGCATCTATCTGCTCTGTTACCCTCATTGTTCCAAGTTCTGCTGCCATTGCAGAACCTGCCCTGCCTGCAACCATAAGACCTGTAAGGATAGGGCCTAATTCCCGAGTCATACTTAAAGCCACGGTAACCCCTACAAGCCCTTCTGAACCAAATCGCCTAAAACCATGATAGGATTGCAAAGCAAGAACCATTCCTATGAACCCACCGGAAATAATTACAACTGCAACTGAATTTACACCAATAAATTCCATTTGTTTCATTATGTAGTTAAGTTTAATAGGTTTCTTAAAGCATAGATAGATACTGTGAATAAAAAATATCCCTATACTCCCGGCTTCCCTTAAAACATTGATACCAGGAATAATAAATCTCATCAAAATACTTCTATTCATAAGAACCAGAATAAATCCTTGGAACTCTTCCGGATATTTTACAGAGTATTTCATAGGGAATTGTATCAGTCAACTTGGCCAGCTCATCAGCGGTAATTGTATCAGTGCTACTCTTTCCCAGCAAAACAACTTCATCACCTGTACATACATCACCAATATCTGTAACATCAACCAATATCCAATCCATACAAACCTTCCCCACCACTTTGCATCTTCTGTCTCTTATTAAAACAGAACCTTTGTTGGACAGAGCCCTTAGGTAACCATCAGCGTAACCTACTGGTACAAATGCTATCCTGTTTTTCTTTTCTGTTGTATATGATCTTCCATAGCTCAAGGCACTCCCAGGCAAAAATTCCTTTATCAGTGCAACTCTTGATATAAGTTTCATCACCTGTTTCAGAGAAAAGGTATCTTTTAACTCTGTTGCAGAGTAAGATCCATAGAGATTGATCCCCACTCTGACCATATCAAAATGCGCCTCAGGATAAACACTTACAGCCCCGCTGTTTGACATGTGATTAAGATTTGTTTCAATACCATTATTTTGAAACAACTGTAAAATATTTACAAATTTTCTTACTTGTTCCATCCCATATTCATCTCTTGACTCTGAAGAAGAAAAATGGCTCATAATACCTTCCACTTTAATATACTTTGAATCTTTTATCTCTCCGATAACAGAAGGCAACTCGTCCAGGCTAAAACCAAGTCTTCCCATTCCTGTGTCTGCCTTCAAATGTACATTAATAGATTTACCACAGACATCACAGGCCTCTTTTATCTTCTTCAACATACCCATGTCATGAACAGCCGGTGTAAGATTATGATCCAAAGCCTGTTGTACATCTTCCCATGGCATTATTCCTCCCATTACAAGAACAGGGGTAACTATGCTGTAATGCCTCAGCCTTATGCCTTCACTTATTGTTGCAACACCAAAATAATCAGCACCTATTGATGCAAGCCTACCGGCAACCTGTATCATACCGTGACCATATGCATCAGCTTTGACAACGCAAAGTATTTTAACTCCCTTGGAAAGTCCGGACTTTATTGTATGATAGTTTTCTTCAAGAAAATCCAAATTTATGTATGCAATAGCTCTATGGCTTTTCATTTCAATCATTTTTAAAATCCTTCAGTCCTTTGAAAACCTTTTCAAAAGCATTTACTGTTTTTATTATTTCCTTTTCACCATAGCAAGCTGTTAAAAAGGAAGCTTCGAAAGGACTTGGTGCAAAAAATATACCTTCTTCAAGCATTAATTTAAAAAATTGTTCGTAAAGCAATCTCTTTGATAGCATGGCAGCCCTGTAATCATTAACAGTGTTATCAGTAAAAAAACCTGTGAACATGCCTTTTATATGGTTAATTCTATAGGGAATATCAAATTTATCCGCAATTGTAAGCAACTCTTTTTTCAAAATTTCAAAATTACTATCCATTGAACTATATATATCTCCGTTTTTCCGTAGGTACTCAAGAACATAAATTCCCGCTCTTACAGCTACTGGATTACCGGATAAGGTGCCTGCCTGATAAACTCCGCCGGAAGGAGCAAGCATGTCCATAATCTCCTTTCTGCCACCAAAAGCTCCGATAGGAAAACCACCTCCTATAATCTTTCCAAGACATGTTATATCAGGTTCAACTCCATAGATATGTTGGGCTCCTCCATATGCGACCCTAAAACCTGATATTACTTCATCAAAAATAAGTAAAATCTTCTCGTCTTTACATATACTGCAGACATCATAAAGGAATCCCTTCTCCGGCAGTATGACACCCATATTACCCATAACTGGCTCCATTATGATACAGGCAATATCCTTTTTTTCTCTGATAATATTTTTCACCGTATCTATATGGTTATATTCAGCCACATACGTACATCGCGCAATGTCCTCTGGAACGCCTTTACTATCCGGAATTCCGTAAGTAGCGAGCCCCGAACCTGCCTTTACGAGAAGACTGTCCACATGTCCATGGTAACAACCTCTAAATTTTATTATATTGCTTTTTCCGGTAAAACCTCTAGCAAGCCTTACGGCACTCATAGTTGCCTCTGTACCGGAACTCGTGAGTCTTAAAAGCTCTATCGAAGGAAATGCTTCTGTAATGAGTTTTGCAATTTTGATTTCACCAGCATGGCAGGCACCAAAACTCGTACCTTCTTCAATGGCTGTTTTAACCTCATTAGCAAGACCATCATGGGCATGTCCCAAAATTATAGCTCCCCACGATGAAACATAATCAAGAAAAAGATTATCATCAACATCAATGATATATGAGCCTTTTGCCCTTTTCACATAAAAAGGTGTGTCATTCACTGATTGAAAAGCTCTCACAGGACTATTCACACCAGCAGGCATATATTTTTTTGCTTCTTTATATAAGTCACTCGATTTTTTTCTATTCATAAATTACCCTTAATGGTATTTTTTTAAATTCTCTCAAACTGAAAAATATCTGGAAGTCACTGACATTGGTCATCACTGAAATCCGTTTTGTAATTTCTTTGCAATGTTCCAGACTTTTTCCATGTATCATGGTGTATAAATTGTAGTCCCAGTAATCACCTTTTTCTCTTTCATAGCAATGGCTAACTTCTGAAAAGGAAGCCATTATATTGCCCACCCTGTCAACATCCTCTTCCTTCACTTTCCAGACAACCATTGCATTATGGGTATACAAGGCTTTCCTGTGATGGAGAATAACAGCAATTCTTCTTATTACACCTTCTTTTTTTAATGTATTAAGAACAGATAAGAGCTCACTTTCTGTTATATTCATGCCTTCTGCGATTTCTTTGTATGGTCTGTCGATAATCGGGAAGTCTTCGGGCATATCTTTCAATATTTTATACATTCATTTATTCTCACATATACCCGGAGGAGTTTTCAAATGAAAAACAGAATGTTTTACAATATCAGATTTTTATGTATAATAGCTGTAAGGAATATATTGCCTTCTTCCTTGTTGCAAAATACCTATAATTATCTAAATTTCTTGTAACTCAAGCAAAAATATTGACTCTTACAAATATTGAATGGTACTTTAAACAATGCATGAACTTGGTTTTCCACAGGTACAAATATACTAAAAGTCATGAACAAGTACATTCAAAAAAAAGATCCTGGAACAGCGGCCTTTATCGGAATAGGTTCTAACCTCGGAAACAGTCTTGAAAACTGCATGTCAGGCATATTACAGATAGAAAAAAACAAAGAGGCGAGCCTTATTTCAAAATCTTCCTTTTATGTTACGTCACCGATATCAAAAATAGAACAGAACGATTTTGTAAACTCTGTAATAAAAATAATATGGACAGCATCACCCTTTGATCTGCTAGAATTTCTTAATAGTGTTGAAAAAAAAATGGGGAGACAAAGAAGTATAAAAAAAGGTCCAAGAATAATAGATCTTGATATACTTTTTTTTGGAAACCTGGTAATTAACACTCCGTCATTAAAAATACCACACCCGGAAATTCATAAAAGAAAGTTTGCGATTATTCCTTGTATTGAAATCGAGTCTGAAATAGTTCATCCTGCATATGAAAAAAAACTGAAAGATTTTCTTGAAAACATAGGGGATGAACAGAAAATTAGTAAAATTAATAGCTATACAACCGTTTCCCTCTAATTTTCAATTGACAAAAAAATGCCTCGAGGATACCATTTAACGTTCAAAAAATGAAGGGAGCTGATAATAATGTCAAAAAACATCCTCTTTTCTAAATTCAGGGATACAGGAAGGGATATTTTTTTAAGAGGTCTTATAAGTTCTCATGCAGGAAATATGAGTGTCCGCATGCAAAATAAAATGTTTATCACAAAAAGAGGTTCAATGATGGGCAGATTAAAACCCTCTGACATCGTAGAACTGGAACTTAAAAAAGATAATGCTATAAACTATGACATAACTTTGAGTGAAAACTGGACCAGAGCATCTTCAGAGGCAATCGTTCATAAAGCCATATATGAAAAAACAGGATCCCTGGCAATTGTTCATGCCCATCCACCTTACGCCACACTTCTTTCAATTCAAAAAGAAGAGCTGATTCCATGTGATTCAGAAGGTTGTTTTATGTTTCAGAAAATACCAGTGGTAACACCAAAAAAAACAATAGGCTCAGAAGAATCAGCAGAAATGGTTAGCGAATGTCTGCAAAACTTCAAAATCGTCCTTGTCAGGGGTCATGGCAGCTTTGCAACAGGCAACACCCTTGAAGAATCCCAAATGCTCACCACCAGTCTTGAATCATCTGCTTTTTTTCTTTATCACCTTAACAAAGTGTAAGGCTCCTCATTTACCGAGCCTCTTTTTTATGTCTTCCTTAAGAACTTTCTTGTCTATTTTTCCAACCTTTGTTAATGGCAAAGCATCGATGAATTCGATTCTTTCAGGGAGCTGTTGCATAGATGCACCTTTTTTCTTAAGGAAATCAATAATTTCTTCAAAGGTAAGCATTGCTCCAAGTTTCAAAATCACATAAGCACATATCCTTTCACCAAGTATTTCATCAGGCATACCAACAACAGCAACTTCGTGTACATCTGGATTTATGCTGATAAGATTTTCTATTTCCTGTGCGCTTATCTTTTCTCCACCTCTGTTAATTATGTCTTTAATTCTACCAGTTATTGTAATATTCCCATGCTTATCCTTTTTGGCCTTATCGCCTGTTCTAAAAAAACCGTCAGCAGTAAAAATCCGGCTATTTTCATCCATTGATTTAAAATAGCCTGTAAATATGCCGGGCCCTTTAGAAACAAGCTCTCCTTCCATACCAGTCTCTACTTCATTGCCTGCTTCATCGATAATCTTTATGATATCGTAGGGACAAACTTTTCTGCCAACACTGTTACATATAATGTCAATGCTATCGCCGGGTCTTGTTGCGGTGTTGGTGCCTTCCGATGAACCAAATGCATTTATGAATATACACCCCAATTTATCATAAACAGCTCTTACAAGTTCAGGTGTACTCGGTGCACCACCGACAGATATTTTCTTTAGTGAACTCAGGTTATACTTTTCCAGACCTTCCAGATTAACTACCCTGGCAATCAGGGCGGGTACAGAAGGTATGGCAGTGACTTTTTCAGATTCTATCCTTGCGCAAATATCTTCGGCTTTTACAGAATCAAGAAGCACGAGTTTGGAATAATTAAAAAATGCCGCACCTATTCCCCAGTGCATTGCCATGCTATGAGCTACAGGCGTTATAACCATAACAATATCATTACTGGTAATTTCCCAGGCTCTCGAATGGTATTCTATGTTACATATATAACAATTATGGGTTCTTACACTGGCCTTGGGCATTCCCGTTGTTCCTCCAGTTGGCATAATGTGCGATGCTTCATCTGGATCCGGCCTTAACTCCGCTAATAATTTCAGATTTTCTTCTGTCAGTTCCGCTTCATCTATGAGATTATCAAGTGTCATATATTGGCTGTCTTTTTTTGTTCTGACTAGAATCAGATGTTTTATCTGTGGATTCTTCTTTAATACATCGTCAATAACTGGCTGATAATCAATTTTACCGTATCGTTCAGGAACAATCCAGGCCACAGGTTCTGTCAATCCTGCAAGATGGTTAATTTCAGATTGATTATGCCTTGGGATCAGGAGAACTGTAA
Organism: uncultured Syntrophorhabdaceae bacterium; assembly: GCA_964429485.1. Taxonomy (GTDB): domain Bacteria; phylum Desulfobacterota; class Syntrophorhabdia; order Syntrophorhabdales; family Syntrophorhabdaceae; genus JAPLKB01. The sequence goes on along the minus strand of CAYSBW010000002.1, from coordinate 24,145 downwards.
CAGCGCCTATTTTTTGCATGGCAAAGAACGCTAGGATATATTCATTCCAGTTTGGAAACTGAAGCATAACCCGTTCGCGGGGTTTTATACCAAGTTTCATTAAACTTATTGCAAGACGGTCCACCTTTTCACGTAGTTCCCTGTAAGTCCATGACCCGGTATCATCCACAAGGCCTATTTTATCAGGATAAAGATCTGTGGCTTTATCGAACATGTCCCCCCAGGTCATACCGAGCCACCATCTCATTCTATTGTACTTTTCACTGTCTTTTTTTGCATATTCTGTAAACCCTTCTATTGCCATAAGAATTTCCCCCTTTTTTTGAATATACTTAAACTGGTTCTTCGGTATTAAAAAATTTATTATCTTTCAGTAAAAAGAAACATAGGATAAAAATACAGAAAAAAAACAAAAATAGGGTTCGTAGAATGATATGTAAGTTCATAGTTTGATATTGCCTGTACAGAAAAGGTTTGTCAAGAAAAAAACAATATAACTATAACTCTTTTTATTTTCTTGTCTTTTCTTTATTTTAAGTTGACAATCACAGCATAATATTGCAAGTATTAAATAAATAATTTCGTTCAGAAGAGATTAATGAAGACGATCAAAAACGAAGCTTTTTACAACAGATCCCTGGAGAGAGCACTTCAAATATTGAATACCTTCAGTAACAACAGACGGGCTCTCTCCCTTACTCAACTTTCAGAAACACTTAACCTCTCGAGGGCCACTGTTTTACGGTTATGTTCAACTCTTTTGAAATATGGATTTCTCAAACATGATTCGCAATCAAAGAAATATTCCCTTGGTGTTAAGCTATTCGAACTGGGCAGCATTGTCTCCTGTTCTTTTTCACTTAGAAAAATAGCCTCTCCCTTTGTAAGTCAATTACAGGCAAGACTCGGTATGACTGTATTTCTCGGAATTCTTGATCATGACGAAGTTCTCTACATAGACAAACGGGACGACCCTGGAAACCCTATAAGTTTTACTTCAGAAGTCGGCATACGCCGTCCGCCCTTTTGGGGTATGCTCGGGTCGGTTTTAATGGCATTTCTACCTGATTATGAAATCGAAAGACTTCTGCAAAAAAATCCACTAATTGCGTTCACAAAAAAATCAATAACAGAAAAAAAAGAATATACTGAATGGCTTTGTAAAGTACGCAACCAGGGATTTGCAATCGATTATGAAACAGCATTTGAAGGTATCACCGGAATTTCAGCTCCAATTAAAGACTTTACTGGAAAGGTTATCGGGGCTTTAGGTGTCGGTTTCATATCATCACTCGTTAAATCAAACAATCTGAATAAAATCTTAAAAGAGGTTATTGAAACTGCAATGAACATTTCCAGAGGGCTTGGCTATAATGAAACAACAGAAAAATGAATACAAAAGCTCTGGTTCACAACACTCTGGCATGTTTTAATTTTGTATTTCATAAATAATTTTATTTATATTAAATTTACCATAATATCATATAGTTAAATAGCATAGCCTAATGTTAAACAGATATTAAAAATTAATTTTCCACCTTTTTACTTGACAATCTTTTGGAACAGGTAATATCATGCTATGAAAAGTTATTTCATTCAGCGATATGTTGGCTGGAATTTTTATATGTTAAATTTTTTAACATAGGCGGGTTATTATGATGGAGCGTAATATCCATCAATTTATCTTTACAGACAACAATATTTTAAAGAAACCAGAGTATATCTGAAATAAGGTTAAATTACCTGAGATAGCACCCTTGCATCATATCTGCACTTGGGAGAATTAGTGGTACCTGCTTCGAAGAACTCTGATAAAGGCAATGGTTAAAGAATTACCGAAAAACAAGGTATTTGCTTTTCGGACATCTTTACCCATTTGTAGCGGTAAAATATTAAAAGATAAGGAGGTATGATGGATTACACATTCGGTATTCTTGAAAAGATAAGTAAAATCCTCAATATCATTGCTGGAATAGCTCTAACATTCATGATGTTTCTGACTGTCAGTGATATTCTTATGCGTTCCGGTGGTCACCCTATTTTGGGCACCTATGAAATAGTATCATTATCCCTGGCAATTGTCATAGGTTTTAGCATACCACAGGTATCATTAGAGCGCGGACATGTTTACATGGAGATTGTCCTGAACAGACTGTCCAGGAACAGCAGGAATGTTTTGAACACCTTAACCCGTCTTCTCTGCATAATGCTTTTCATCATCATAGGTTACAATCTTTTCCTTGTGGGTAATGAATTTCGCGCATCAGGTGAAGTTTCTTCCACCTTGAAAATACCTTTTTACCCTATTGCCTATGGTGTGGGAGCAAGTTGCTTCATTGAATGCTTTGTTTTTATCTTCGACATCGTAAAAATATGGAGGGGTCAATATGAATGAAATTACCGTGGGAATCATAGCTCTTGTAGTTCTACTCCTCCTTTTCTCAACCGGTATTGAATTGGGATTTGCAATGGCCCTGATCGGATTTGCAGGTTTTGCCTATTTGAATGGAATCAAACCAGCGATGCAACTTGCCGGGCGAGATATCTACGATGTTATAACAAATTACGGATACACTGTCTTTCCTCTCTTTATTCTCATGGGACAGATAGGTTTTAATGCAGGCATTGCCGTAAGGCTGTATGATGCTGCCCATAAGTTTGTAGGTCACATACCAGGGGGTCTCGCAATGGCCACGGTCATGGGGGCTACGGGTTTCAAGGCTATTTGCGGCTCTTCAGCAGCCACATCTGCCACATTCGCAAGCGTTGCAATCCCGGAAATGGACCGTTATGGCTATGACAGGGCATTGTCAACAGGAATAGTCGCTACAGTAGGAACGCTTGGTTGCATAATCCCGCCCAGTGTTGTACTCATACTATTCGGAGTTATTACTGAACAATCCATAGGCAAGCTTTTCCTTGCCGGTATAGTACCAGGTCTTATAATAGCTGTTTTTTTTCTGGGAATTATCTATGTATGGGCAAAGATCAATCCTAAAATTGCACCAATGTCAGAACGTTCCAGTTGGATGTCGCGCATACGTGCACTCCCTGAGGTTGCCTGGATATTACTTGTTTTCCTCCTTGTGGTAGGAGGAATTATGGCAGGTTTTTTCACACCGACTGAAGCGGGAGCGGTAGGTACTTTTGCTGTTCTTGTTCTGGCTATTGCCAAGAGAAATCTGAACTTCAGGGGATACGTAAAATCAGTAGCAGACGCTCTCCGTACAGCAGGGATGATCCTCATGCTGATTGCAGGTTCCGTCATACTTGGTCACTTCATAGCAGTCACCAACATACCTCAGAAAACAGCTGACTGGCTTGTATCCCTTGCCATAAACCGCTACATGGTACTAGTTCTTATATGTCTGATTTACCAGATCGGGGGATCTTTCATTGATGACCTTGCCTTCATGATTCTCGCAACCCCCATCTTTTACCCGGCCGTATTGGAACTCGGGTTCGATCCTATCTGGTTCGGCATAGTAATAGGAGTCGTTGTAATGATCGGTGTAGTTATTCCTCCGGTAGCAGTATGCGTATTTGTAGTAAAGAATATAACCAAAGAACCCATAGGCAAAATATACAGGGGCGTTACACCATTTCTGATCTCTCTTGTAGTGGTCTGGATACTTTTACTTTTCTTTCCTCAACTTGCTCTTTGGCTCCCATCTGTTTTCTTTAATTGAGAAGAAAAATAAATGATAAGTTTTAATAAAATCGGTTTCTGTGGTTATAAACCACATATAAAAAAACTTAAGGAGGCACAAAAATGTTAAGAAAGGTCGTATTACTCGTCTTTGTTGTTTCACTACTATTATTTTCAACTAATTCCATGGCTGATGTAATTAAGCTCAGACTTGCTAATTATTTCCCTCCAATGCACATGAATTCGATAATGCTCGGCAAGTACTGCGATGAGCTTAACAAAAAACTTGCCGGTAAAGTAGAAATAACGCAGTACACAGGCAGCACCCTCCTCAGTGCGGACAAAATGGCAGCAGGTGTACTTACCGGAATTGCGGATATGGGGCTTTCAAATTTATCTTATACAAGGGGACGTTTTCCTGTTATGGAAATCATGGAGCTTCCCCTTGGCTTTCCAAGTGCATGGATCGCGGGCCATGTGGCTAACGATTTTTACGGAAAGTTCAAACCAAAGGAATTCGATAAGTATCAGGTACTAATGCTCAGCACCTCTCCCATTAACGTAATTCAGACCGTTAATAAACCTGTTAAATCACCTGACGATGTAAAGGGATTAAAACTGAGAGGTACAGGAAGACTGGGCGACATCGTAAAAGCCTTTGGTGGAACCCCAATCCCGGTCTCAACTCCTGACATGTATGAATCATTGAAAAAAGGCGTTATTGAGGGTGCGCTTCTTCCCCTTGAAACATTGAAGGGATTTAAAACAGGCGAAATAATGAAATATACTACAGCATCATGGAAAGTGGGGAGCGCATATTGTTTTTATGTGGTCATGAATAAAAACAAATGGAAAACCCTGCCCGCCGATATTCAAAAAACCATGACAGATTTTTCGAAGGAATTCATTGAACGCTGGACAGTTGAATGGAACAATATAGAATTAGAAGGAAAAGATTTCTTTCTCAAACAGGGCGGGAAAATATTAACGCCTACCGATGCTGAAAATGTAAAATGGGTAAAAGCTGCGCAGCCTGTTATTGATGATTACAGAAAAGATCTTGTCTCAAAAGGCCACAAATCTTCTGATATTGACCAGATGATAAGTTTTGTAAAGGAACGTATAGAGTACTGGACAAAACAGGAAAAAGCCAAAAAAATACCAACTGCTTATCAGTACTAAAGATTCGTAAGCATTATTGAAAAAGGCCAGGTCTCATTGAAAACGATGAGACCTGGCCTTTTTGTACACATCCTTCCTTAAAGCCACTGCAAAAAAAATAAATCATTAAAATTTTGTATTTTAAAAGACGCAATAAATGTTACAATTATGCATAAAGAGGTTTATTGTTTTGGATGAAATAAATTTACAGCTTAAAGGTATAAAGGGGTGGCTCCTACTAATGTGCGTTAGCATGACTATCCTTGACCCTTTCTCAATCCTGTTCAATCTGGCTATTATGACTGACATGCTAAAACCTCATTTCAACAAAAATGCCGGTTTGCTAAAAATGTTGCTGATAAATGGAATGTTCAGCATAGGACTGGCTCTCTTCAGCATCTATGCTGGCTTATCCTTATGGAAAATTCTTCCCCGTGCAGTTAATACTGCAAAAAAATATCTTCTTGCCATCTCATTATATTCAGTATTTTCACTTTTTATACCCTCATTGATCAACCTCGAAAAAGAATCAGCCGGAAACATTTCCGGAAACAATCTGCTAAACAGCATGCTGACTATTCTTTATGCTTTTGCATGGTATATGTATTTAAAAAAATCAAAAAGAATAAAATTAACTTATGGTTCTAATTTAGAATAGAAACCCTTGTAATTAACGGAGTAACCATGGATTTGAAAACCCCTTTACTTACAGTTGATACAATAATCCGCTATAATGAAGGTATTGTTCTTATTGAACGTAAAAACCGACCTTCAGGATGGGCATTGCCAGGAGGATTCGTTGAAATTGGAGAATCTGTTGAAAATGCAGCTGTAAGAGAAGCAAAGGAAGAAACGTCCCTTGATATAACATTGGTCGAACAATTCCATGTATACTCAGACCCTGAGAGAGATCCGCGTTTTCACACAGTATCAATAGTATTCATTGGCAACGGAAAAGGTATTCTTCAAGGAAGGGATGATGCAAAGAAAGCTGACTTATTTTTTGAAAAAAATTTGCCTGATCCCATAGTCTTTGATCATCTTAACATCATTAAGGATTATTTTGTTTACATATTAACAGGAAAAAAGCCTCTTTTAAAATAGATTATAATTGACAGTTCTGCATATTTTAAAAATTCATTTTATAATAGGATTTGGCATGGTATTTAATGATCAGCAGGCCTGTGCTGTTTTAGCTCTTTTACGTTCAAGACCGTCAAGGATCATTTTACGTAGTCTTATAGATTGGGGCGTTATTTCTACAAGTTCATCATCATTAATATAGGATATACATTCTTCGAGGCTCATATTAGCATAAGGAGTAAGAACCACAGCATCATCTGAGCCGGCCGCTCTCATATTGGTAAGTTTCTTACCTTTGGCAGGGTTCACGATAATATCGGTCTCCCTGGAATTCTCTCCAATAATCTGACCTGCATAGACCCTTTCTCCCGGACCAAGAAAAAGCCTTCCTCTGTCCTGAAGATTAAAAAGAGCATATGCAACAGTAGTGCATTGCTCCATAGCAATAAGAACACCTCTGGTTCTATTTTTTATCTCCCCTGCATAAATGTCAAACCCGAGAAAAATATAATTCATCACACCCATACCACGGGTTTCAGTCAGAAATTCAGAACGGAAACCGAGCAGTCCTCTTGTCGGCATTTTGTATTTAAGCCTTGCCATTCCATTGTCCTGACGCATCTCAAGCATTATACCCTTTCTGCCGCCAATATTTTCAATAACTTTGCCCATATAGTTTTCATCAACATCAACAGTCAATTCCTCATAGGGCTCGAGCAATTTCCCTTCCTGCTCTTTAAATATTACCTGAGGCCGCGTGACCTGGAATTCATAGCCCTCTCTCCTCATTTTTTCGATAAGTATCGATAGATGAAGCTCTCCCCTCCCTGAAACCTTATAGCCCTGTATATCTTCAATCTCTTCAACGAGAAGGGCAACATCTGATAAGGTCTCTCTGAAAAGCCTGTCCCTCAAGTGTCTGGAAGTGACAAATCTACCCTCTTTTCCGTAAAATGGCGAATCATTGGGTACAAAATTCATGGATACTGTCGGCGGATCTATTTCTATACCTTCGAGAGGTATAGGGTTTAACGGGTCAGTCAAAGTTTGACCAATGGCTATAGATTCCATCCCGGCTACAGCAACGATTTCACCTACTGCTGCTTCTTCTGTTTCGACCATCTGCGATCCCTTAAAACCGTAGACTTTTCTAATTCTGGCCGGACAAGGCAAATTTCCTGGTGATGCTACTGCAACTTCCTTATCAATACTTAGGGTTCCAGAGGTAATCTTGCCTATAGCAAGCCTACCAAGAAATGTGGAATAACTGAGTGAACTGACAAGCATCTGGAGCGGCCCTTCGGAATCACCAACAGGAGCCGGAATGGACTTTAAAATCATATCAAAAAGAGGTATCATATTCGAGCTTTTCTTTTTGTGATCAAGAGTGGCATATCCATCCTTGGCTGAAGCAAATACAACAGGAAAATCAAGTATGTGGTCAGGAGCCTGAAGCTTTACAAACAAATCAAAAACCTCATCAACCACCCAGTCACAACGAGCTGCAGGTTTATCTATTTTATTTACCACCACGATGACAGGAAGATTCAGGGCAAGTGCTTTTTTTAAAACAAAATAAGTCTGAGGCATCGGTCCTTCTGCTGCATCTACGAGTAGGAGAGTGCCATCCGCCATTTTCAAGACTCGTTCCACCTGGCCTCCAAAATCAGCATGGCCCGGTGTGTCTATAATATTGATAAGATAGCCTTTATAAAAAAATGAACCGTTTTTGGAGGCTATAGTAATACCCCGTTCCCTTTCAAGGTCCATTGAATCCATCAATCGTTCTTCCACTACCTGATTTTCACGAAAAAGACCGCTTTGTCTGAATAATTGATCTACAAGCGTTGTTTTTCCGTGATCAACATGCGCAATGATTGCGATATTTCTAATTTTGCCCTGTTCCATGTTCCCCCATTAATGTATAATGTAATTTATTATATATTTTTGATATAGTCTGAAATGTGCTGAATTATATACTAAAATCATTGTAAAATCAACTGCTGGCAGCTATTGCTCTGTTGATATTAAAAAAATTCGAATTATCTGACAGCACAAGATATCCTGTCTATAGATTTATCGAGATATTTTTTGAGATACAGAAACTGTTTATGGCGATCCTTAAACAATTTCATTTGGTGTTATTCAAGGATACTGGGGTATGCCTTTAAGGCCTGAGGTTTCAATTATACCTGCTGCAATGTTCATATTCTGCACTGCTTGTCCTGATGCACCTTTTAGAAGGTTGTCTATTGTAGATATAATAATAATTCTCCCATCGTCAAAGGCTTTTAGCCCTATATCGCAGTAATTAGAATATCTTGTAAAACGGGTGTCAGGGAGCTGTCCTTCATCCATTATACGCACAAAAGGCTCTCCATGATACGTTTCCCTATACAATTGCAATATATTTTTTGTCGTATCAGGATTTTTAAGTCTGCAGTATGTTGTTGAAAGAATACCTCTATTCATTGGGATAAGATGAGGTGTAAACATTACCTTTAATGGCTGCAGCTTATCCACCTCTTTCTGTATTTCCGGTTCATGTCGGTGGGTTCCTACACTATAGGCTTTGAAACCTTCGGATACCTCACAAAAAAGGCTCCCTGTCTTTGCATCTCTTCCTGCACCACTCACACCTGATTTTGAATCAATAAATATATCTCCTATTAATAGGCCCTTCCTTAAGAGAGGATATAAAGCAAGAATTGCTGATGTGGGGTAGCAGCCGGGATTGCCTATAATTTTTGACCTTTTGATTTTATCACGATAAAGCTCCGGAAGCCCAAAAACAGCCTTCAGCAAAAGATCTTTTGCACTGTGTTTTACATACGAATTCTCATAGGAAGCTACATTTTCAAATCTGAAATCTGCACTTAAATCTATGATTATGGCCTTGTCATCGTAAAGCCTAGCCGCAGTTTTCATTGAAGTGCCATGAGGCAAACCAAGAAAAAAAACATCACATTCACCGCGATGGTCTTCATCCGTAGAAACAAGGATATTCTCAAAAATCCCCTTGAAAACAGGAAAAACCTCGGAAAGTTTTTTACCCTTATAACTATTTGAAGTTACAAGAGTTATTTCCACATCAGGGTGTGATAACAGTAAAGATACGAGGGTAACACCTGTATATCCAGTGGCACCTATAATACCAACTTTCAACATGGAACGATATTATCTCTTTGAGAATTGGAAGCTTGCCCTTGCCGCTTTCTTACCGTACTTCTTTCTCTCTTTTGCCCTGGGATCTCTTGTGATGAGTCCTTGCTTCTTCAGGGTTGCCCTGAGATTACTATTAAATTCCAACAGAGCTTTTGCAATACCATGACCTAATGCCCAAGCCTGCGCTGGAACACCACCACCGTATATATTTGCAATAACATCAAACTTCCCGGTATGTCCTGTTATTACCAATGGTTTATTTACCATGATCCTCAAATCTTCAACAGGAAAATAGTTATCAATTGCTCTCCCGTTTATAATAAAATTACCCGTTCCCTGTTTTAGCCACACTCTTGCAACTGCGGTCTTTCTTTTGCCGGTAGCGTAGTACCTTTTTTCAGGCACCTTTTACCTCCTTTAGTTCCAGTTCCTTAGGCATCTGAGCTTGATGCGGATGCGCTTTTCCCTTATAAACCTTCAATTTTTTTAGAATCTGTCTTCCAAGAATGTTTTTTGGAAGCATACCCTTAACTGCTAAAGTTATTACATCCTCAGGTTTCTTGCTCAGCATAGTTTTTGCATTAACCGTCTTCAAGCCACCGGGATATCCACTGTGCCTTTCATACATTTTCTGGGACAATTTATTCCCTGTCAGCTTAACTTTTTCAGCATTTATGACAACAATAAAATCACCTGTGTCTGTGTGCGGAGTAAAGTTAGGTTTGTTTTTCCCTCTGAGAATTGTTGCCAGCTTTACTGCCAACCTCCCCAGTACAAGGTCTTCTGCATTAACCAGATACCAGTCTCTTGAAATGTCTTCTGTTTTTGGAAAAAATGTTTTCATAGTTATTATCCTGCAAAGAATTTTCCTAAATTAATATATTGAGCACTCTAAGTCAAGTAAAACTTACTCATCTTCCAAATAAATCGTTAAATTGGTTGATAGCATGCAGGGTTTTATGTTAAAAACTTATTATGTCAAAAAATATAAATGCCAATCCTGTCAATAAGAATATATTTATCTGGCTCTTTATCGTGCTGCTTGGACTTTTCATTTTCAACGTCTATTATAAACCAAAAAAAACATACGATACAATCATCTTCAGTGACTTTGTGCAGGCTGTCCAATCAAACAATATTATTTCAGTGACAATTCAGGGAAAAAACATCTTCGGAACCAATAAAGATGGAAAGGAATTTAAAAGCTATGCCCCCGATGATCCTGAACTGGTAAAAATCCTTAGACAATATAATGTTAAAATAAACGCCAAACCAGATGAAGAACCGGGCTTGTGGCAGAATATACTAATATCCTGGCTCCCCATGCTTCTACTTATAGGTGTCTGGATATTTTTTATGAGACAAATGCAAGCTGGCGGGGGCAAGGCATTGTCTTTCGGCAAAAGCAAGGCAAGGCTTTTTACAAGCAAAGACAATAAGGCAACTTTCCAGGATGTTGCAGGAGTTGAAGAAGCAAAGGAAGAACTTCAGGAAATAATAGATTTTTTAGTTGATCCTAAAAAATTTACAAAACTCGGTGGAAGAATTCCCAAAGGTGTTCTTCTTGTCGGGTCTCCAGGCACTGGAAAAACACTCCTTGCAAGAGCAATAGCTGGAGAGGCTAATGTTCCTTTTTTCAGCATAAGTGGTTCTGATTTTGTCGAAATGTTTGTCGGAGTAGGAGCATCACGTGTACGTGATCTTTTCAATCAAGGGAAGAAGAACGCTCCCTGCATCATATTTATTGATGAAATAGACGCAGTAGGCAGGCACAGAGGTGCAGGTCTCGGTGGTGGACATGATGAAAGGGAACAGACACTTAACCAATTACTTGTTGAAATGGATGGTTTTGAATCAAACGAAGGTGTTATTGTAATGTCTGCTACAAACAGACCGGATGTGCTTGACCCTGCACTTTTGCGACCAGGAAGATTCGACAGACAGATAGTCGTTTCAATACCCGACGTCAAGGGCAGAGAGGCAATACTCAAAGTTCATGCCCGCAAGACACTTCTTTCCGCCAATGTGGATCTCTCAATAATAGCCAGAGGAACACCCGGTTTCTCTGGTGCAGACCTTGAAAATCTGGTGAACGAGGCTGCCCTTGTGGCTGCAAGGAAAAACAAGAAAGAAATAGAAATGGATGACTTTGAGCACGCGAAAGATAAAGTTCTTATGGGCGTTGAAAGAAGAAGCATGATAATACCATTGCAAGAGAGAAAAAACACTGCATACCATGAGGCTGGTCACGCTCTCGTGGCAAAAATGATCCCCAATGCGGATCCTATACACAAAGTTACAATAATTCCAAGGGGCAGAGCTCTTGGACTTACTCAGCAGTTGCCTATTGATGAAAGACATACATATTCCAAGGATTATCTGCTAGCCAACATTACCATACTTCTTGGCGGAAGGGTTGCTGAAGAAATAGTACTCAATCATGCCACCACAGGTGCTGGAAATGACATAGAAAGGGCAACAAAAATAGCAAGAAAAATGGTGTGCGAATGGGGTATGAGTGAAAAACTCGGACCTTTGAATTACGGAAAAGATGAGGAACACGTCTTTCTTGGTAAAGAAATAGGTCGTCAAAGAGACTTTAGTGAAAACACAGCTCAGGAGATAGATGAAGAACTAAGAAGGATTATTAATAATTGTCATGAAAGGGCAAAAGGAATACTTGTAAAAAATATAGCCTCTCTCAATAGTATCGCAAAAGCTCTTTTAGAAAAAGAATCTCTAGATGGATACGAGCTGGATGTGATAATCAAGGAAAACACCGATGGTACAGGAGATTCAGTGTAGAAAAATCCCTCTTATAATGGGAATTTTGAATGTTACCCCTGACTCCTTCTACGACGGTGGAAGGTTTTATAAAAAAGAAGATGCAATATCTCATGCCCTTCAAATCATTGAAGACGGGGCAGACATAATAGATGTGGGCGGAGAATCCACAAGACCTTTCTCTGATTTTATCTCTACCGATGATGAACTGAAAAGAATTATACCTGTAATAGAAGGCATACGATCACATTCAAACATAGCCATATCAATAGATACAAACAAGGCTAGTGTTGCACGTGAAGCTTACATGGCGGGAGCTGATATCGTAAATGATATAAGCGGATTGCTCTTTGATCCAGACATGGCAGAAACTGTGGCTGAACTCGATATGTATGCAGTTATAATGCATATAAAGGGAAAACCAAAAGATATGCAGCAAAACCCCTTCTATGAAGATGTTGTTTCTGAAATCAAAGAGTTCTTTCATGAAAGGATATTGTTTTCTCAAAAACACGGTATTAAAGAGGAGCGTATTATAATTGACCCTGGTATCGGCTTCGGGAAAAGAATAGAGGACAATCTTAAAATTATCAAAAAGCTCAGTGACTTTAAGGATATTGGAAAACCAATTCTCGTTGGCACATCAATGAAGGCTTTTATTGGACAAGTTACTGATTCGCCAGTCCATGAAAGAACGGAGGGAACTCTTGCAAGTGTAGCCATATCAATCTGGAATGGCGCAAATATTGTCAGAGTACATGATGTAAAAAAAACAAAAAAGGTTGTAAAGCTCGTTTCTGCTATTATTAATTCATAGATATTTAATACTCTTGCTGTTCTGACCCGGGCATTTTATAAGGATACGAGACATGATACCAACCATTCGCTGGCAGGATTTTTTAGATATACTAATAGTTTCCTTTATACTTTATCGTACATTTTTGCTGATAAAGGGTACAAGGGCAATACAGCTTATTATAGGTTTTATAATAATTTTCTTTGTGTTCTATTTCTCAAAAAAGCTTGAGCTTTTCACTCTCGGATGGATCCTGAACAACTTTGTTGGTTCAATAATACTTGTTATTATAGTAATATTCCAAAATGATATACGAAGGATGCTTATGGCTTTGGGTAGAAGCCCTTTTTTCAAAAAAATTACCTATGTTGAAGAAACAATGTTTTATGACGAACTTTCCAACGCATGCATGATTATGGGTGCAAAAAAAACAGGAGCACTCATTGTTCTCGAACGTGAGATTGGTCTTGAAGAATTCATGGAAGTCGGGATAAAAATGGATGCAGCAGTAAATACAGAACTTATATTAAGCATTTTTCAACATGGATCGCCGCTTCATGATGGCGCACTGATAATAAGAGAAGGAAGGATCAAGGCTGCAAGCTGCATACTACCACTAACTTTAAAAGATGATCTCGACAAAACTTTTGGCACAAGACACAGGGCTGCCGTAGGTATTACGGAAATAACAGATGCAGTTGCTGTCGTGGTTTCCGAAGAAAAGGGGTGGATCTCTTATGCATACAAAGGTGAAATATTCACGGAAATCAACGGAAATGAAATAAAGAAAGTATTGAAGAAATTTTTAAAATAAATTATCAATTTTCTGCTGTTACAGCAGAAAATTGATAATAATGCGGAAAAAAGATGAAGATCAGCCTGATAACCAGTTACCTCCTTAAAGACTTCAAACTGAAAGCATTATCTCTTGTACTTGCCTCAATGCTCTGGCTTGCCGTTTCCCATGTCGGGGTTTCAAGGATGAGCATTTCTGTACGTATATCTGCAGAAAATTTGAGCAAAGATTTAATTGTAAGCAAGATGGACACCGAAGAGGTTCTTCTCACTCTTAATGGCCCTGTATCCATACTTAAAGATATCCGGGCCCGTGACGTAGGAATCTCTCTTGACCTGACAAAAGCAAAGGAAGGACGTCATGTTTATGATCTCCAGAAAAACAATGTTCAAGTTCCAAAGGGTATACAAGTTGAAGAGTTTAAACCAGACTATGTTATTTTAGAAATAGATAACATCATAGAAAAGCGATTAAAAACTATCGTAAAATTAGACAGAAAATGGTTGGGCATGTACAGTGTGAGATCATGGACACCACATTATGTTCATGTCGAAGGCTCGGAAAATGAACTGAAAAATATTCATTCCATGGAAACTGTTTCAGTGGATGGCAATTTTATATCAGAAGAAGAAATAATAGAAGCGCCATTGGATTCTAAAGATCTGACATTAAAAAAAATAAAACCTGATACAATAAAGGTAACTCTCCGAAAAAATTGATATCATAGAATAAAAACAAAAAGGGCACATTAGGAGGAATAGGATGCAAAAGCTGATGGTAAACATTGATCATGTAGCAACTCTGCGTGAAGCAAGAGGAACGAATTATCCGGACCCTGTCCTTGCTGCAGGCATAGCAGAAACAGCAGGTGCTTCGGGTATTATAATACATTTAAGAGAAGACAGACGTCATATCAAAGACAGGGATCTGGTCATCTTGAGACAGACAATAAAAACAAAATTGAATCTGGAGATGGCTGCCACTCCGGAAATGATAAATATTGCAAAAGAAATAGTACCGGATATGATAACCCTTGTTCCTGAAAAAAGAGAGGAACTTACAACAGAAGGGGGTCTTGACGTAATCGGTATGTCGGAAAAGCTGAAAACCATTATCGCTGATGCAAAAAAAAGAAATATAATGGTAAGCCTCTTTATAGACCCCGAGGAAGAACAGGTTCTTAAGGCCCACAAATTAGGCGCAGATATAATTGAGATACACACCGGAGCTTACAGTAATGCTAAAAACAATGCAATTCAGGAAAAAGAATTAAAAAAAGTTATCGCAACTGCAAAGAAAGGTAAAGAACTGGGTCTGGGTGTAAATGCAGGACATGGGCTTCATTACCATAATATTAAACAAATAGTTTCCATAAAAGATATAGATGAACTGAGCATCGGCCACAGCATTATTGCCAGGGCTGTTTTCACAGGCCTCAACAGAGCAATACGGGATATGATTGCTCTGATTAATTTGATGAGTTGAAAAGAAAAACATACAAAGAAATAAAATGGCCACTTACAGGTTGACATCAATATTTTTGTGTATTACCATCAATATTGATCGGTGTAAATTTTAACAGGCATTACAATAAAAAATAAGGAGGTTTATAATGACGGAAAAGTTAGGTATATACAAATGTGAAATATGTGGAAATATCGTTGAGGTTGTGCATGAAGGAAAGGGCGAACTTGTTTGCTGCAACAAGCCAATGCTTTTCCTGAAGGAAAACACTGTTGATGCTGCCCTCGAAAAACATGTTCCAGTCATAGAAAAAACTGCTGATGGCATCAAAGTGAAAATTGGAAGCGTAGCCCATCCCATGGAAGAAAAACATTATATTGAATGGATAGAAATTATTGTAGACGGAAAAGTCTATCGTCAGTTCCTGTCTCCCGGGGCTGCCCCTGAAGCTTTTTTTCCTGTAAAAGGAGAAGAAGTAGCAGCGCGTGAATACTGCAATCTTCATGGACTGTGGAAAGCATAAAAAAACATAAGGGAAAAAAGGAGGAGAAACAGGTGAAAAATTTAAAAGGAACGGAAACGGAAAAAAATCTCCTTAAAGGTTTTGCCGGAGAGTCACAGGCTCGAAACAGGTACACTTATTTTGCTTCTAAAGCAAAGAAAGAAGGATACGAACAGATATCCTGGATTTTCGCAGATACTGCTGAAAATGAAAAAGAACATGCAAAAAGATTCTTCAGTTTTCTACAGGGTGGAGACGTTGAGATTACTGCAGAGTTTCCTGCAGGTATCATCGGAGAAACAAAAGAAAACCTGAAAGAAGCTGCTGCAGGAGAAAATCTTGAATATTCAAAACTGTACCCTGAATTTGCCGATGTAGCTGAAAAAGAAGGTTTCAACGAAATAGCTACAGTAATTAGAGCCATATCAGCTGTTGAGCAGGAACATGAAAAAAGATATCTTGCGCTGCTTAAGAATATTGAAAATAGCCAGGTATTCAAAAAAGAAAGAATCGTAAAATGGAGATGCAGGAACTGCGGATATGTTCATGAAGGCATTGAAGCCCCTGATGAATGCCCTGCATGTGCTCACCCAAAAGCACACTATGAGGTAATGGCAGAAAATTATTAGAGATAACAATGGTTCAGGGAATAGAATGACAGGCTATATGAGACATTATTCTGTTTCCTGAATCATTTTGACTTTTAAAAAAGAAAAGCTGCGAACTCTTTAATGGCAAATATACGAAATTATAAATTACAGGGAGAAGACTGATGACAAAACTTAATGCAGGCGATAAAGCCCCGTTTTTCACACTTTTAAATCAAAACAACGCAAACATAAGCCTTTCAGACTTTTCAGGAAAAAAAATTCTCTTATTCTTTTATCCCAGGGCAGGAACTTCAGGCTGAACCACACAGGCTATTAGCGTAAGAGACGCCGGGAAGCGCCTCATTGAATTGAATGTTACATCCGTAGGAATCAGCCCTGACACACCTTCAGCACAAAAAAAGTTTGCAGAAAAATATGAATTAAGATTTGATCTTCTGTCAGATCCAGATCATATTGTTGCTAAAGTGTACGGAGCATGGGGAGAAAAAACCATGTATGGAAAAAAATCTCAGGGGATTGTCCGGTCAGCCTTCATAATTGATGAAAAAGGTTATATTCTGGAAGCTTTCTATAAAATAAGTCCAGCTGATACAATACCCAAAGTATTAAAAACCCTTGACAAAGATTGACAAAAACAAGGGGTCGTCGTTAATTTTTGGTAAAACCCGGTTTAAATATTGACAGGCCAAACCTTATTATGTTGAAATACCAAACATGGCAAAAAAAAAGATTAAAGAGGATATAAAAAAACCGGATATTGTCATCAGAATTTCTGCTTTCACAATTCAATGGGTAAAAGATAATCTGAAATTATGCATTGCCGGATCAGCTGTTATTTTAGCAATCTGTGTCGGTATTATTGTGTACACTGTACACGCAAAAAATCAGGCTGACAAGTTGCAGTATATGCTTTCCCAGGGTATTCAAAGTTTTATGGAATTCAACAATACAGGGGATGGAACAGCATTAAAAAAAGCTGAAGATACTATGAACAAGGTATTGAGTGAAAAAAAGAATAAGACAGGTATTGTAGCAAAGCTATATCTCGGAAAGATATATTACATTAAAGGTAAAATGGAAGATTCAAAAAAAATGTATAAAGAAGTACAGAGTGAATCAAAAGATTCTGTTACTAAAATGTTAGCAGAAAATGCACTCAATTTTATTGAAAAAAAGCAATAGAGTTAAAAAATCCTTTTCCATACACTTAAAATTAATTGAATAAAATTAATGAATATTCATGATTTTGCAGAAATAAAAAGATGCAATCTAAAACAGATAATGGATTTTGCATCCACGGCAAACCCCTTGGGCCTATCAAACAAGGCAAAAAACGCCATAAGAAAAGGAGTAAAAGAACTCTCATATCCCCCTGATGAAAAGATCCGACGCCTGACAAATCACATATGTAAAAAAGAAGGCATAGATAGTGATAACATTACATTCGGACATGATATTTCTCATCTTCTCCATGTAATATTACAAATATTTATGCCTAAAACAGTCCTGTTATGCTCACCTGTTTCAGTTGCTTACGAAAAAATCTTTCATAAGTACTCTTTTGTTGATATCATCACGGTTCCAGCAACAGAAAATAACTCCTTTAAAATAGATATAGAAAAAACAATTAATTGCATTCGGAATGTTGATATGGTGGTACTGCCAAACCCAAATGATGTAACCGGAGAGTATTTATCAGAGGAAAACCTTGAAAGTTTGATAAGAGAAGCAGAAAGGCAGGATAAATTATTTGTAATAGATGAAACATACATCGAATTTATAGACTCTGATTTGTCAAGTCAATCTTTTATGGAATCGCCAAAAACTATTATATTAAGAACCTTTTCGGTCTTCCATGCTCTTCAGGGATTGCCTCTTGCCTACGGAATGGCTTCAAAAGAATTAATCAAAGAAATAGATTATAATATAAAGTTACCTCAAGTTAACACACTGGCATATTTGGCAGCCCTTGCTTCATTAAAGGACAAAGGATATCGAGAAAGAACAAAAAATTTCATTAATAAGGAAAAGCAATTTATTAAGGAAAAAGCTTCGAAGATCAATTGCTTAGATGTTTTTGACACTACCTGCAACTTTTTGCTTTTGAAAATCAATCAACCTCTGAAAGATCTGAAAAATCTTCTAATGGAAAAGAATATTCTGATAGATATATATACAGATAATCAAAAGAATTTATATATACGGGTACCTGTTAAAAATCACAAATATAATGCACGTTTCATAAAAACACTAAAATATACAGTAAGCCGAAGCATCAAAGAATTGGAAAAAGTATAGATAGAATGAAAAAGCCTCTTCTCATCTTTTTCTGTCTGCTTTCAATTCTTCTATTCAACTCACCTCTACATGGCAAAACAGAAAACATCCGAATTCTATATTTAAATGATCTGCATGGTTTTACTGAAAGCTACAAGCCCTACGGTTCAAAAGAACACAACGGTGGCGCTGCATCTCTCTCATGGCTGATAGAAAAATTACGCAAAGAAAAACCATCACTTCTTTTCGCTGCTGGTGACATGATTCAGGGAAACAACTGGGCCAATCTCTTCAAGGGAAAATCCGTCATTGAACTTATGAATTATATGGAATTTGATGCCATGGTGTTGGGAAACCACGAATTTGATTTTGGTCAGAAAATACTTAAGCAAAGGATTGAAGAGGCTATTTTCCCTTTGATATGTGCAAATATTGAAATAAACAATGAATCTGCTGAATGGGCAGAAACTCTTCTAATTAAACCTTACATAATAAGGGAATTGAAAGGGTTGAAAATAGGAATCATCGGAATAACAACAGAAGAAATGCCCACAATAACACATCCAAAAAATGTGATTGGTCTCAAATTTCTCCCTCAGATCAGCACAGCAGATAAATACGTCAAAGAACTCCGCAATAAGGTTGACCTCATCATTGCACTGACGCACATAGGTTATTATCAGGATCTTGCACTTGCAGAAAAAGTAAAGGGCATTGACATAATAGTTGGAGGCCACTCACACACAAAACTTGAAAAACCTACTTTAGTTGGGAACACCGTGATTGTTCAGGCATGGGCATATGCAAAAGCCTTGGGGGTACTGGACATCACGATTGCAGATGGCAGGATTACAGGAATTAACGGTAAGCTTATTGAATTAAAACAATCCCTGCTCGATAAAGATATGGCAGTTGAATCAATTATTGAAAAATACCGGAAAGAAATTGATGGAATTCTTCAGGAATACATAGGCGAAACAGAATTTGATCTTGACGGAAAAAATACAAGAAAAGCTGAAACAAACTTCGGCAATCTCATAGCTGATATTATAAAACACAGAGCCGGTACAGAAATAGCAATTATCAACGGAGGTTCAATAAGGACAAGTATCAATAAAGGAAGAATCAAGCTCAATGACATATATAATGCACTGCCTTTTGATAATTACATTATTGCCTTTAGCCTTACAGGAAAACAGATCCGGGAAACCCTTGAATCTGCCATATCAGGAATAAAAGAAGGTAAAGGAAAATTCCCACAGATTTCAGGAATTACTTTCAGTTATTCTAACTCCGGGGATAATCCACCTGAAGTCAAGAATATCTTAATTGCAGGAAAGCATCTTGATCCTGATACAGTCTATACTGTTGCTACAAATGATTTTCTTGCAGCCGGAGGTGATGGATATGACATTTTTAAAAAAACCATAAATGGAGCAAGCAACTACTCGGAAAGTGGAGAAATAATAACAGGCAAAAATATTGTTTATAACGATCCCGGCACATGGATCAGAGACGTAGTTATTGACTACATCAAGTCATATAAAAAAATATCACCAACTACAGAAGGTAGGATAATTAATGTTCCATAGCATATAATCCGTTTTAAGCAAAAGCAGTGTAAACAAGCGTCATGCAATAAACATAGGGGAAACAAACAAAATTGGTGTATATGTTGTGAAAAAGACAATATTTAACATATCAAAAA
>CAYSBW010000002.1:0-4049 GCA_964429485.1 uncultured Syntrophorhabdaceae bacterium | reverse complement strand
AACCTTCAACTTGATACCAGATTTGTTTTGTCTGAAGCAGTTGATGTGATTGACACGGAAAAAATTGACGGTCAGGGAAAACTTGTTTTATGGCCGGTTCTTATCATCAATTTCTTCTTTTTTGCTCTTGAGATTCTTGCTGGTTTTATTGCCAATTCAATGGGTCTTATTGCCGATAGCCTCGACATGCTGGCAGACAGCATCGTTTACGGGTTGTCCCTCTTTGCCGTAGGCGGAACAATCTCAAGAAAAAAAAGGATTGCCGGTGTAGCAGGATACTTACAGCTTACCCTTGCTCTTTTGGGATTTACAGAAACAATCAGACGTTTTGCAGAATATGGAGTAATGCCGGAATCTTACCTGATGATAATAATTTCTCTTCTTGCCCTTACAGGTAATACGATCTGCCTGTATCTGCTTCAGAAGCCAGGGAGTAAAGAACCTCATATGCAAGCTGTTATAATTTTTACTTCCAACGACATTATTGTCAACATTGGTGTTATTCTGGCAGGTCTGGCTGTGTATCTTACAATGTCAAAGCTGCCTGATTTGATTGTTGGTACTATTATTTTTGTCCTTGTTGGAAAAGGTGCTTACAAAATTATTCAGCTTTCCAGATAACACCACTATTTAATGCACTTTTTTGTTAGTCTTTTAAAAGAGACTAAACTTCTAAAATATTTTCAAAAATTTCAGGATACTAATATAATTTTCTAAATCTATGTTTTATCCTATCACAAAATTGTTATATACTTTCTTATGGAAATATTTTTCTTCTTCAATCAACCTTCTTAAAAGCAAACCCCTTAGCTCCACAGACAGGGCATGTTCCGGGTGCCTCCTTTTCCACAGTCATCCCACAGACAGTACAAACATAGTAGGGATAATTGTCCTCTTTTTTTCCAAGTTCATCAAGAAGGGTCTGATACAGTTGTGCATGGATCTTCTCAACCGAATTTGCAAAATCAAAACTGCGCTCTGCAGCCTTTTGTTTTTCTGATCTGGCTGTTTCTATCATCTCCGGATACATTTCTCTGAATTCATGGGTTTCTCCTGTGATAGCCTCTTCAATATTTTCTTTCGTAGAGCGAATTCCATTTAATGCTCTCAGATGAGCATGCGCATGGACTGTTTCAGCCTCTGCAGCTGCCCGGAAAAGGCGTGCCGCTTGAGTGAACCCTTCCTGATCTGCTTTGGCAGCAAAGGCAAGATATTTTCTGTTGGCCTGAGACTCTCCAGCAAAAGCTTCCATTAAAAATTGTTCAGTCTTTGTCATAAATTTTTCACCCTTTTAATTTGTCTAATTCCGGTTTTTTCCAATTAGTGAAAACTATTCAGTATCTGTTCCCGGTAATATTTTTAGAAATAATTAAATTCAATAAATTCTTATAAATAATGCTGTAATCAATGGGTTACACATCTTGTTGCTTTGAAATACAATCTTTACACAGTCCTTTGAAATTCAATTGTATTGATTCAATCTGATGTCCCCCAAAAGCTCTCAATTTATAAACAGAATCAAGGCAAAGAGCATCGCAGACAAGATCAAAAACATTTCCACAAGATCTGCAATAAAAGTGAGAATGAGGTATTGTACATGGATCAAACCTCTTTTTATTGGGATCAATATCAAGCTCCTGGATTTTTCCGACTTTCGCAAGTTTTGCAAGAATATTATAAACTGTGGCAAAAGACATAGCCGGATATTCCTTAAGAACCTCAAGGTGGATACTATCAGCAGATGGATGACTCACATTCCCGTCAAGTAACCTTAGTATTGCCTGGCGCTGTGGTGTTACTTTCAACCCGATTTCTTTCAGGATGTTTACATTTTCATCTATCATAGATTACATTCAATATAAACAAATAAGACCTTTTTGTAAATAATAATGGTAATTACATTGGACTTTTTTTTATTGAAATTAATTTCTATAGAGCATAACTCTTTAGATTAAAAGAAATTATGTATGAAGAAGTAAGAGCTACACATAATTTCTTCTTTTTGTTTTTCATGTTTTCACAGTAATTTTTTGGGTTTTCATTTCCCTTGATGCAGCAATTTTAGCCTCGACAACTGCCTAATTAAACCTTAAGACCCTTGCATAATCCTGTCTTCCTGGTTCTGGCATCTTTATTAACCATTTTTTATGGCTTTTGTGTTTTATGGGACAGTAGATTTTTTAGCCTACACTTTCGACCTTACACTACGTATTCGGCTTCTTTTGGGGGAGTCTTTGCGGTCCTCGTTCCGCACTCTATCATTGCCGTTGCTTTTTTCAGATTAAACACCATAGAATTTAGCTTGAACTCCATGTTTCCTTTCTTCAGTCCAATGTATCCCGTACGGGAGAAACAGTATCCCCGTTTCAGTGTCCCTATGGTTCTTTCAATTTTATACCTTAACAGAACTGATGAGTTTATTGAAAGATTTTTGAAGATCGGTGAGAGGTTTATTTCTTGATGCCTTTTCCATAATGCTGTCTTTGAGTCTTTTGTTTGTCATGGTAATTCCATTCTTTTCGCTGGCATAGCCCTTATCAGCAAATACGGGGGAACTCTCCGGTGTCAATTATCATCAAAACTGATCCACTTTTTTCACCAATTTTAGTCCACCCATTGTTTTCATAAACCCTTATCTTTTAATCCTTTCATTTTTATTATTCCTTCTTTTTACCCATCATCTCTTTTAATCTATAACTTTTACCCTGAATGAAGAAGGGATAACAATGATGTAGCAATCTGTCTAAGATCCCCCCTCAAAGTCAAGAAAAATTCCATACCTGAGCCAAAAAATTATTCAGTAATATTATCCCCTCCTTTCTTTAAGTTTTTTGTCCTGCATCTTTGTACGTTTATCATGATAAACGTACAAAGATGCATTACCCTGTCTATGATTGCAGAGGAGAGGGTCATATCGGCAAATATATCTCCCCATTGTTCAAAGCTTTTATTGGATGTAATTATCATTGAGCCTTTTTCATATCTTTTTGATATTATCTCAAAGAAGTCATCAGCACTGTAATTGGGTAGTTTTTTAAATCCTGGTTCATCGAGGATAAGAAGGTCAAAAGAAAGATAATAGGAGAGATTCTGATAAAAACTGTTATCCGCCTTGGAGAAGTGCAGATTCTGAAGCAGTTCGTTAACTGAAGTAAAAAGCACCTTATATCCCTATACTGATTGAGTACAGTCAAAGCAAAGGCTATCTTTTTGAGACTCGAGGTAAAAAGCACCTTATATCCCTATACTGATTGAGAGATGGGTTTTTCCTGTACCGGGGTTTCCGATGAGAACGAGATTTTTCTTCTCAGATATGAATTGGCAGGTAGCGCAATCATTTATTGTTCTTTTGTCTATGGATTCCCTTTACCGGTTTCCCCCAGTAGTTTTTCTGTTCTTCCAGGATCAAGAAGAACAGCTGCAGTGCAAAAACCCCTCGAGCCATAATCAAATCTTGTGTATGACAATAAAAAAGACGTATCCTTTTATATCAAAACTATTATCAGAACCCCTTGTCAGAGGGGTGAAGGGGAGGATATATCTTATGAAGAATGATGAACCCATTGGGACAAAAAAGCAAGAAAAGAAGAGTCAATACTGGAACAAATAATTAAAGAAGGGGCCAGAAAATTATTGCAGGCTGCTATTGAAAATGAAGTGGCAGAGTATATCACCATGTTTTCAGGAATAAGAGATGAAAACGGCAGACGCATGATTGTCCGTAACGGTTTTCTTCCTGAAAGTTCTATTCTTACCGGTATTGGACCATTACCGGTAAAACAGCCCAGGATCAGAGATAAACGGGAAAACAAGGAATCTTTTAAAAGTGCCATCCTTCCCCGTTATCTCCGTCGTATTCCCTCACTTGATAACCTTATCCCGACATTGTATCTGAAAGGAATATCAACAGGTGATTTCACTGAAGCGCTATCTGCTATCCTGGGAGAAAATGCAAAAGGGCTTTCAGCCAATACAATAGTCCGTCTCAAAAGACAGTGGGAGGAGGAATACAAACTATGGACAAAACATGATCTCTCAGACAAACGATA
>CAYSBW010000001.1:10982-163631 GCA_964429485.1 uncultured Syntrophorhabdaceae bacterium | reverse complement strand
CTTTGAGTCTAAACTATTGGGTGGAAAGTGTCTCACTTATATTGGCACAGAGGGATAGTTGCTTATCATCCACAAACAAATATATTTCAGTTAATTTAGAATCACAAAGAATTGTGTTAGAAAATTACAGTTTGAAAAACCCGACCGTCTCTATACTGTCTCTGAAGAGAATATCAGAAAATAAAAGTTAATAAAATCAAGTAGTTAATGGTAGGCACACGGGGTCTTGAACCCCGGACCTCTACCGTGTCAAGGTAGCGCTCTCCCACTGAGCTATGCGCCTATTGCTATGATAGTTGTTCTTATATATCAGCAACCCCCTCTTTTTGTCAAGTGAAAGTTGTCACTCACTCTTAATGTTTGTTATTATTTTATATAAATAGTTCCGTGCAACAGCCTGTTTTTTTATTCAATGAATAATAAGCAGACAAAAGTTTTAGTATACAATTTTTAAACAATATATATAATATTTATCTTGACAATCATTAATTGAGATTGTACATATTATCACAAGTTACAAGTTGATTTTGCTCTCTGTAAGTTTAAAAAAATAATGTTTCTATTAGGTAAACTGAACTTTGATGAAACCTGAAACATTAAAAAAACAGTGTTTATCCCCTTCTTTTACTGGAACTTTTAGCGACATAAAAATTAACAGCAATAAATGCCGCAAATGCTTTCGCTGTATTAATATATCTCCTTTAAAAGCTATCAAAACTTATAGAAATAGCTTTTCAGTCATTCCTAAAATATGCTCAGAATATTCTGTAAATTCATACTTCCAGGAAGTTCTTGATTATTATAAAAGTATCCTAAAATATTTAAAAAAGTCATTGTCTGATTCCATAAAGAAAGTATTTTATAAAAGGTTGACAATAGTCTTAATGTTTTGGCTGAAAGTATCGATACTATTTGCAAACAGAAAGGTGTCACAAAATTGTTGAATCAACAGTCAACTTACTTTGATTAATAAGATCAATTTAAAAAAAATGGATAAAAATTTTCAACTTTATTATTTGCAGAAAGAAACAGGAATGAGGAAACTAACATTTATTCTCAATGGACTCAATGGAAGGGGCAAAACTTTAAATATGACACTTCTTAATAGCAAAAACTATGGATATAGAACAATAGTAATATAATGAATTTTTGAAAGAAACGGTTGTATGCAAATCCCCGTTTCAAAATAAAACAATAAGGGAGAAAAAGGTCATGGCTAAAAAACCTAAAGTATTGCTGGTTGACAACGATGTTGACTTTATAGAGCTTAATAAAGCTATCCTTGAAAATAACGGATTCGAGGTTGCTATAGCTTATGCAGGCCGGGAAGTAATGGACAAGATCAAATTCGAACAACCTGATGTGATAGTCCTTGACCTGATTATGGAAAAACATGATGCAGGCTTCACTGTTGCAAAGTCTATAAAAGTAGATCCGCTGTATAAAAATATCCCCATACTGATGCTTAGCGCTGTTCTTGAAAAAACCGGAATGGATTTTAGTCAGGAACTTGACGGTTACTGGATGAAAACTGATGATTTTGCCAACAAACCTGTTGTTCCAGAAGAATTAATTAAAAAAATAAATAGGTTAATAGCCACCAGATCAAAGGTTGAATAAAAACGTACGTTTTGGAGAGCTTGTTGAAAGTAAAAAGAATTGTTTCAATAATTGTACTGTTGAATAAAAAATCTGTCAGTTATATCCAGGTGATGATTCCATGAATAAAAGGAAACAATCATGATAATTGATGGCAAAAGTACTACTTTGGATGATTGTCGCAACATTCTTACCGTGGAACATTCAAAAATTTACAAGATGATAATGGATTCCCTTGCGGAAAGCATTCTTGTTATCAACAAAGAAAATCGGATTGCATTTTTTAATTCTGCTGCATTAAAAATGTTTTCCCTTAACAGGGAATTTGATGTTGGCAAACAGGTTAATGAGATAATCAATAATATTGATTTGATCAATATTATTGAAAAAAGTTTTAGTTATAGTGAATTATACGGGAATAAGGTACTGTCTGAAGAAATAGAAATTGAGTTACCCGACAAAAAGACTTTTCTTGTAAACCTTTCAAAGTTAAAAGATGAAAGGGGGCAGGAATTGGGAGTTGTAGCTATATTACATGATATAACCAATTTAAAAAAAACGAGTCAGATAAATTCGCAATTTGCAAGAATGGTAACACATGAATTGCGAGCGCCTCTTTCCGCTATCGAAGGCTATCTCTCAGCATATTTATCGCGGACAGCAGGCAGAGATCCGAAAGATTACCGGAAGATGATGGAACGTGCAAGGCAACGTGCCAATTCTTTACTTTCACTCATTGATGATCTTTTGCTTTATAGCAGCCTTAATGCAGAATTTGTTCCTAAAAATAAAGAACCTCTAAATGTTTCAGAAATTATTCTTAATGTACTGGAATTACAAAAAATACAAGGTATAGAAAAAAATCTCAGGTTTGAAATGGACTTAGCGGACCAGATGCCTCTAATTGATGCTGACCGGACTGAGATGGAACAACTCTTTACAAATCTGATTTCCAATGCAATTAAGTATAATCGGCAAGATGGCGAGGTCATGATTAAAATAAGACCTGATGATAATTTTTTAAGTATTACAATTGCTGATACAGGTATAGGGATTGATGGGGAAGGCCTGCCAAATATTTTTGATGAGTTTTATCGTGTATGCGAGCCTGAAACAAGATATCTGACAGGCACCGGCCTTGGATTGTCAATAGCAAAAAGGATAGTTGATTTAAACTCCGGTCACATTACAGTGGAGAGCCAGAAAGGCAAGGGTTCAACTTTTGCTGTAATGCTACCGATTAAGCAAGGTAAAAAAGCACGATAAAGTAAAATTCTATATTAAAAAGGAGAAGGTATGGCAAATGAACCGAAACTTAATGAAATTGTTGAAAAACAAACATTAGCGCCTTCAATTGTTCTCTTTAAACTCTATGTGCCTGATATTGTTAAAAAGGCTAAAGCAGGACAATTTGTAGTCCTTAGAGCAGACGATTATGCTGAACGCATACCACTAACCATTGCTGATTTTGACAGAAAAACAGGTTTGCTTACAGTGATATTTCAGGTGGTAGGCTCTTCAACACAAAAACTGGAAAGTTTTGAGCAGGGTCAAGTCATTCTTGATGTAGTGGGCCCTCTTGGCAAACCAAGTCATATCGAGCAATTCGGAACAGTAGTATGTGTAGGTGGAGGCGTTGGGGTCGCACCTGTATATCCAATTGCAAAGGCGCTTCATGAGAAAGGAAATAAAGTAGTCAATATTATCGGATCACGCACAAAAGATATGCTAATCCTTGAAAAGGAAATGAAGGCAATAAGCAGTGAACTTTATGTGACCACTGATGATGGAACATACGGTCATCATGGATTTGTTACGGATGTTCTTAAAAAAATAATTGCCGAACAGGATCAAATAAACCTTGTAATAGGAATAGGACCAGTAATCATGATGAAGGCAGTTTGTGACGTAACCCGTCCTCATAATATTAAAACTGTTGTCAGCCTGAATACTATCATGGTTGATGGAACCGGCATGTGTGGCTGCTGCCGTGCCACAATTGCCGGTGAAACAAAGTTTGTTTGTGTTGACGGACCTGAATTTGACGGGCATCAGGTTGAATTTAACGAACTCATGCTTCGTGGAAGAATGTATAATAGAGAAGAACGTCGTGCTATATGGGATCATAAATGCAAGCTTGAAGAAAAAGAAAAAAGTCTGAAAAAATCAAAAAAACGTGAACCTATGCCTGAACAGAATCCAAAAGTAAGAATTCAAAACTTTAATGAAGTTGCTCTCGGTTACGCACGAGAAAATGCTCTTCGTGAAGCATCACGTTGTCTGAACTGCAAAAATATGCCCTGCGTTGAAGGATGCCCTGTCAATGTTCAAATACCACAGTTTATCAAAAAGATTAAAGATGGCGATTTTATGGGTGCAATCCGTACAATAAAAGAGACAAACAGCTTACCGGCAGTTTGTGGACGGGTATGTCCGCAGGAAACACAGTGCGAATCAAAGTGCATTTTAGGCAAAAAAGGACAACCCATTGCTATTGGCAGACTTGAACGTTTTGCTGCTGACTATGAACTTAACCAGGGTGATGTCCGGACACCTGAATTGGCAAAGCCTACCGGTAAAAAGGTTGCAGTGGTAGGTGCAGGACCGGCAGGATTGACTGTGGCAGGGGAGCTTGCCAAAAAAGGTCATGAAGTAACAATTTTTGAAGCACTTCATAAGGCAGGTGGTGTTCTTGTTTATGGAATCCCTGAATTCCGTCTACCGAAAGCGATAGTTCAGAGAGAAGTGGACTATGTTGCCAAACTCGGAGCCAAGATAAAAGTCGATACAATAATCGGCCAGACTACAACGGTTGATGAACTTTTTGCCCAGGGTTTTGACGCAATATTTGTAGGTACCGGTGCTGGATTACCATATTTTATGAATGTTCCTGGAGAAAATCTGAATGGTGTCTACTCGGCAAATGAATTTCTTACCCGTTCCAACCTCATGAAAGCATATCTTTTTCCAGAATACAATACTCCGGTAAGAATTGGAACAAATGTTGCGGTTATAGGCGGTGGGAATGTGGCGATGGATGGAGCAAGAGTTTCCAAAAGAATGGGGGCAGACAATGTTTATCTTGTCTATCGTCGTTCCCGTGCAGAAATGCCGGCAAGAGCAGAAGAAGCACACCATGCCGAAGAGGAAGGTATTGATTTCAGACTTCTTACAGCTCCTGTCAGGGTGATAGGGGACGAGAATGGATGGGTAAAAGGTATTGAATGTGTTAAAATGGAGCTTGGTGAGCCTGATGCCTCAGGCAGGAGAAGACCTGTTGAGATTAAAGGGTCAGAACATATTATTGATGTCGATGCTGTAATTGTAGCAATAGGCCAGGGTCCTAATCCAATATTGACATCAACAACTGAAGGATTAAAGTTAAGAAAATCCGGGAATATTGATGCTGATACTGAAACAGGCAAAACAAGCAGAAAAGGTGTTTTTGCCGGAGGAGATATTGTAACAGGTGCAGCAACAGTTATCCTTGCAATGGGTGCCGGAAGAAAAGCAGCAGCAGCAATGGATGAATATTTAAAGACAGGTCAATGGTAATACATTGGCAAAATTGTGAGGTAATTTACCATATCAATAGCATAGTGTAAGCAATAAATTGAGGAAATAGGGAGTAGGGAGTAGAAATCCTGCTCCCTATTCTTATACTGTTCTGGAAAATTGACACTTTAATACTATTTTGCTAAGTTTTCATGGACACTTGGGTTACAGAGAAAAAATGGAAATTACAAAAAAATCAGATAAGATTACGCCTTTTTATGTTATGGAGTTGCTTGAAAAAGCAAGGGCCATGGAAGTAAAAGGTGAAAACATCGTACATATGGAGGTAGGTGAGCCTGATTTTGTTACACCAGAGGCAATTAAGGAAAAAGCAATTGAGGCGATCAGGGAAAACCGTACATTTTATACTCACAGTCTGGGAATACAGGAACTAAGAAATAAAATAGCTGCATATTATTATAAAACAGAAGGATTAGAAATATCCCCGGAAAGAATAGTAATCACCAATGGCACGTCAGGAGCTTTTTTACTTCTTACTGCAGTACTTCTTGACCAGGAAAAGCCTCTTGGTATTTCCGACCCGGGTTACCCTTGCTACAAAAATTTTGCCCTTCTTGCAGATGCGCCTGTAATTCCCATTCCTGTAACAGAAGAAACAAACTATGAAATTACAATTAAACATCTTAATGAACTTAAAAATATTCCTGAAACACTTATAATTTCCACACCATCAAACCCTACAGGCACTGTTTATCATGAAGAAACAATTTATGATATACACAAATTTATGTCAGAAAAAGGTAAATTAATCATGGTGGATGAAATATACAAGGGCTTGATATATGGAAAACAATCAAGGACAGCACTTTCCATTTCTGAAGATATAGTTGTCATCAACGGGTTTTCAAAAACCCATGCCATGACAGGGTGGAGACTCGGTTGGATGGTTCTGCCTCAGGCACTGGTAAGGCCTGTACAAAAAATAGCTCAAAATGTTTTCATTTCTCCTCCTGCAATATCACAATATGCGGCTTTACGTGCTTTTGATGTACAGGATGAACTTGAAGTAATGAAAGGAAAATATAAAATAAGAAGGGATTTTCTGCTCCCGGAACTTAAAAAAATGGGATTCCACATACCAGTGGACCCGGATGGGGCCTTTTATATCTATGCAGGAATAGATAAATGGCAAATTGACAGTATGACTTTTGTTAAAAGAGCTTTAAAGGAAGCAAAAGTTGCATTGACTCCGGGATATGATTTCGGGTCTTTCAAGGCAGAATCACATATACGTTTCTCATATGCGAACAGTCTTGAAATGCTAAAAGAAGGCTGTAAAAGATTGGATCTCTGGTTAAAAAATTTGTTCTGATATTTTTTTGGAATCATAGAAATAACAGATAAACAATTGGGAATTACTTTAAGTTAAGGATAAAACTTTGAAAATGGACTTTGAAAAAGAGAAGGAAGGCTTTATAGATGTAATTGGTGGAAATTTGTGGTACCGCATAGCAGGCTTCGAAAAAAAAGGCGTTCCTCTTCTTATTTTACATGGAGGGCCTGGAGCGCCTCATGACTATCTCGAACCAATTGAAGCCCTTTCTGACGAAAGGTCTGTTATATTTTACGATCAACTTGGATGTGGCAATTCTGACAAACCTGAAGATAGAACCCTGTGGACGATTGAACATTATATAGAAGAAATTGTATCAATAAGGACAGCTTTGGGGCTTGAAAAAATTCATATTCTTGGCCAGTCCTGGGGGAGCATGCTCGCTGTTGATTATATGCTTACCAGAAAACCGGCAGGCATAATGAGTCTGATATGTTCTGGTCCATGCTTGAGTACTTCCCGCTTTGTTGCGGATCAAAAATTGTATCTGCTACAATTTCCTGATGATATACAAAATGTTATCTTTGAATCCGAGTCTTCAGGAAACTTTGATTCTCCCGAATACCAGGAAGCAATCCTGAAATATTATAAACGTCATGTATGCCGCTTAGATCAATGGCCTGACTGTATGAACAGAACTATTGAGAAAATGGGACATGCAGTATATGAATACATGTGGGGACCCAGCGAGTTTACAATGAAGGGGACGCTGAAAAATTACGAAAGAGCAGAAAGGTTAAAGGAGATTAAAATACCTGTTCTTTTCACTTGCGGACAATACGACGAGGCAACCCCCTCTACAACTAATTACTACCATGATATGCTTCCAGGTTCAAAAATGGTTATTTTTGAGAATTCATCTCATAATCATCATATTGAACAGCCTGAGGAATATATAACAGCAATAAGAAAATTCCTCAGGGGTACTGAAAAAAACAGTTCTAATAAATAAAGAAAAAATGTAGAAACAGTTATTAAGAAGCTCAATCCACTGCCTTGCATCAAGATGTTACAAATGGTATAATGAAATCATAAAAATGGACAGGGGGAAGTATTTATAATATGTCAAATAAGTCGCTAAATGATAAAGATTATTCGACTGCATATCCTTAAAGATGTTTTAACTGTGCAGGTCGCCCGGATTTTCTGCGTTAACAGTAGTGACTAATAATTTTAAAAAGAGGAGATGACTCTATGGTAAAGCTGAAAAAAGGGATTGATATTCTGGCCGAACTGGGCGGGATAAAAACAGTACAGGAAGCACAGGGGCTTTTTTCAAAAAAGTGTGATCAAACAAACTTGTCAAAACTCGATAAAATTAAAAATGAGGAAACTTTATTAAAAATTGCAAATGCTATTTCAATGATGCAGCCTGATACTGTTTTTGTAAATACAGGCTCGGTAACTGATCTGCAAACTGTTAAAAAATTGAGTATTGATAAAGGTGAAGAAGCAACCCTGGCCATGCCTGACCACACAATTCACTTTGATTATGCAAAAGAACAAGGTCGTGTGGTAGACAAAACCTTATATATTGTCAACGAAGATGAAGATGTTAGCGTACTGGCTAAAAAGCTTCTTCGTAAGGATGGATATGCTTATGTGAAGGAACAGATGACCGGGATTGCAAAGGGCAAAACATTGTTAGTGGGATTCTTCAATCGTGGTCCAGTAGGTGCAAAGGGTTCCCTGCCGGCACTGGAAATCACCACATCAACTTACGTTATGCATTCCGCAAATTTGCTTTATCGAAATACATTTGAGCATTTCGATGCAGAAGTGGCCCGTTCAGGTTACGTAATTACAAACGTCCACAGTGAGGGTACTGGTGATCCGTCTGATTTTCCGAAAATGCGTGTGTTCATGGATCGAAGCTGGCTAACAACATTTTCCATGCATTGCACCTATGCCGGCAACACTCTTCTGCTGAAAAAAGGAAATCATAGATTTGCAGTCGATCTGGCAACCTACTATCAAAAGGAATCACAGCTTTCAGAGCACATGTTTATAACCGGACTGCGTGGACCTGGCGGGCGTAATACATATTTTGCCGGTGCAGCGCCTTCAGGTTGCGGCAAAACAACAACCGCAATGGTTGGTGAGGATTTTATCGGTGACGACCTGGCTCAGATATGGATTGATGACCAGGGTATTGTACGGGCAGTAAATCCGGAATGTGGAATCTTCGGAATAGTAGAAGATGTAAATCGTGAAGGTGACCCTTATCTTATGAAATGCTTGCGTGAACCAGGTTGCGAAGTAATCTGGACAAATGTTTTGGTTGACGAGCACAAAGTACCCTATTGGGTAGGTTGCGGCGAAGAAATTCCTGATAAAGGAATTAACTATACCGGTGAATGGTGGAAAGGCAAGCTTGATGAAGATGGTAACCCAATTCCTCCGTCCAATCCAAATGCAAGATGCACACTTGCAAACACAAACATGCCTAATTACAACAAGGAGGCAGCTGAAGATCCCAAAGGAGTACCATTAAAAGTTATTACTTACAGCGGACGTGACAGTGACACTATGCCACCTATTATTGTGGCTAAAAATCCTGATCATGGAGTGGTAATAGGGGCTTCTGTCCTTTCTGCAGCAACTGCAACAGAAGTAGGTGTTTCAGGCGTGCGGCGTCAGCCTTGGGCAAACGAACCTTTCATACCAGGATCCCTTGCCGACTACATGGAAGCCCAGTTTGTTTTTTTTAATTCACCAAAAATCAAAACTAAACCTGTTATGGCAGGAATTAATTACTTTCTTACAGAAGGGGCAAGAGGTGGAAAAGGCAATGAATTGCTGGGAGAAAAAAGGGATGTCAGGGCCTGGCTCGGCTGGCTGGAATTGTATGCAAACAACAATATAGAAGCCATTGACACTCCAATCGGACTAATTCCAAGGTATGAGGATCTTAAAAAACTATTCGCGGACATTGACAAAGAATATCCGAAGGAATTGTACAACAAACAATTTGCTTTCTATATTGATAATATCATCGGACGCATTGATCTTCAGGAAGAAGCCTATAAAAAAGAAAAAAATGTTCCTTCAAAATTGTTTGAAATCTATAAGGAACAACGCAAAGGTCTTGAAGATCTGAAAGCAAAATACGGTTCAATCGTAACAGTAGAACAACTCGTGGAAGCATCACAGAATTAAGTTCGAGAATATATTTTTTAATGATCAATACAGAGTACAGAGACAGAAATTTCTGTCTCTGTATATTTCTTTTTTTATATTCGGATATAACAGGAGGACATAAACATGGTTCACGTTATAGCTTCTGTAAAAGTAAAAACAGGTAGAGTAAATGATTTCCTTGAAATATTCAAATCCAATATACCAAAAGTCATAAAAGAAAAAGGATGTATTCAGTATCTGCCCGCAATAGATATTGATGCAGGTCTTCCTCCTCAGGTATTTGATGAGCAGGTAGTTACTATTATTGAAAAATGGGAGAATCTGGAGGCATTACGCAATCATCTTGAGACACCCCATATGTTATCCCACCATGAAAAAGTAAAGGATATTGTTGAAAACACGTCTCTTAAAATACTTCAGGAAGTATAGCTCAAAAATCCCGATGAAGCATCTAAAAAATACAGAGACATTGGTTTTAGCCTGTTAGACAGCCTTTTTATTTCCTTTTGTTTATGCTTCAACAAAACCTCTTAATTTATTTGCCCTTATAGGATGCTTTAACTTTCTTAATGCCTTAACTTCTATTTGTCTTACCCTTTCTCTTGTTACATCAAAAACCTGCCCTACCTCTTCCAGGGTATGATCATGCTTTTCTCCAAGACCAAACCTCATACGTACCACTTTTTCTTCTTTTGGTGTCAATGTAGCAAGAACCTTATTTAACTGTTCAATCAGATCAAGTGATAAAACAGTATCATGAGGAGTTTGCAAACATTTATCTTCAATAAAATCTAATAGGTGAGTATCTTCATCATCACCTATGGGTGTTTCAAGCGAAACAGATTCTTTTGTTATTCTTAAAGCTTTCCTGACTTTATCTGTGGAAAAACCAATTAAATCTGCTATTTCATCGGGCAGAGGCTCTCTTCCAAGATCCTGAACAAGCTCTTTTGATGCTTTAACAATTTTATTAATAGTTTCTATCATATGAACAGGTATCCTGATGGTTCGTGCCTGATCAGCTATTGCTCTTGTAATTGATTGCCGTATCCACCAAGTAGCATAGGTACTGAATTTATAACCTCTCTTATATTCAAACCTGTCCACAGCCCTCATTAATCCTATATTACCTTCTTGTATTATGTCCAGAAGAGCAAGGCCTCTGTTTGTATATTTCTTTGCTATGCTAACCACTAATCGAAGGTTTGCCTTTACCAATCTGTTTTTAGCGGAAAGACACTTTCTTTCAGCATCTTCAACCCTTCTCAAATAAGATTTGAGCACTTCGGCAGACACGCCTGCCTTCTTTTCTATTTCTGCTATGTTTTTTTGTAGCAGTGATAATTTTACCTCCATCTCTCTATTACTACTTAGACAATACTTTTTCATTTCGTTTTCTATTGTTGTTATTTTTTCAACAAAACCCCTTATCCTGTTTATAATATTTTCAATAATTTTTCTGCCAGGATTAATTTCGTTTATAATTTCACTTACAATTTTGTTGTACTTTGCTTTTTTCCCATTACTGGCTTCTTGAAATTGAAGATAAACTATTTTTAATTTTTCAAGCAGTTTAATTACTTTTTCTCTCTGTAAATCAATGTCGATTTCTGTTTCATCTTCATCGTTGAAACCAAAAAATATGTCTTTTATGTTTGAATTTGATGTTTTAAAGCAGGATAGAATATTCAGTAGCTCTTTAACAGTGCCGGGAAAAGAAAAAATAACATTTTTAATTTCCTCCCTGGCCTCTTCCATTTTTACAGCAATATCTTTTTCGCCCTCACGTGTTAGCAATGCAAGGTTGGACATCTCTTTGATGTAATGTCTTACAGGATTTGTAAGTTCATCTACATATGCAGTCTCGAAATCAGTATTTAAGTCCTCTTCAATTCTTTCCGAATCAGAAAGACCGGCGCCTTCTTCGATTTCAAGATCAAAAAGCTCCATATCATCTAATATGTTTTTATCTTTCTCACTGCCTTTGACGATAAGGTAGATTTCTTTATTTTCCTGATTTTCGTCAGAAGAAAAAAATATCTTCGCTTTATCGGCCATTTCCACCTCACTTTTTATTGGTTGGTTTTATAAAATGCCAGCATCTCCTTTTTCTCATTAAGAAGATTCATAATCTCCTTTTCATCTCCCCTTTTTTCCGCCTCGGATAATCTTTTTGTAATTCTTGTTAACTCAGTTTTTGTGGATTTTTTTTCCAAATATTTGAAATAATCCAACAAAACTTTTTCCAGTTCATTGTCATCGTATCCTTCAACGTCAAAAACTGCACTTGCTACCAGATCTCTCAGATTTTCTTTATCAAGAACATTAATAAAACTATTCACTTCTATTGCACCTTTTTTATCAAAAAAATCACACATATTCAGGAGGATTTCCTTGATTTCAGCATCTTTTATGCACTTTATCACCTCCTTTTCTTTTAGCATTCTAATCATGTCTGATTTCACCATTAGAGCACCGACAACTTTTTTTTCAATTATAGAAGATGGAAGGCAATTGTCCAGGATTTGCATTGTTGAATTTTCCCTTGATTCTCCACTAAAATAACGTTCTTCAACCCCTGTCAATTCTGACAATCTCTTTATGTAAAGTCTTTTTTTTATTTTGCTTCTTATGCTTTCTATATGTGGAAGAACAGATTTTATAAATCTGTTCTTATTTTCAAGGGTAACTAAACCTGATTTTTCCATTGAATGTTCAAAGTAATAATCCAGTATGGGTTTTTTTGTTTCAATTGCTCTGTTTAAACCATTTATTCCTTCTTTTTTTATAAAACTATCAGGATCGTGGCCATCAGGCAATACAACCATGTTGCCATTAATATCCAGATCGGAAAGCTTGCCTATCAACTTTAAAGCACTTTTTATACCAGCTTCATCACCATCAAGCATCAGAGTGATATTGTCAGTATAGTTTCTCAATCTTGTGAGCTGCCCTTCTGTTATCGATGTTCCCAATGTGGAAACAACATTCTTCAGACCTCCTGCATATACGGCAATCAAATCGAAATAACCTTCAACTATAAATACTTCATTCTTTTCAGTTATATATTGCCTTGTTTTATCAATTCCGAATAGCGATATGCTCTTTGAAAAAATTGGAGATTCAGGTGAATTTATATATTTAGGAAAGCTGTCCTTTTCTATTGCCCTTCCACCAAAGCCTATTATTTTCTTGTTAACATCCAAAATAGGAATTACAATTCTGCCCATGAATATATCATACATATAATTGTCTTTAACCCTTAAAATGCCTGTATTTAAAAGTACATCTCCTGGTATGGCAGAATTTTTTACAAATGCCTGTATTGCCTGCTTCGATCTATTACTGTATCCTATTTTAAATTCATCGATAATATTGGATGTTATCCCTCTATCTGAAAGATATTTTAAGGCAAACCCTGTTTTTTTAATATTCTCATGGTAGAAATCAGCTAATTTTGACATAGCATCAAATGAATTTAGCCTTTTCGTTCCTCCCTTTTTAATTTCAACACCATATTCATGTGCAAGATTTTCGAGAGTTTCCTGGAAAGTCATATTTTCAAATTTCATCAGAAAATTTATTACATTTCCCCCTTCATGACAGCCGAAACAATAATATATCTGTTTTTCAGTGCTTACTGAAAATGAAGGTGTTTTTTCGTTGTGGAAAGGGCAAAGCCCAATATAGTCCTTACCGCTTTTCCTTAGCTTGACATGTTTGGATATCACATCTATGATATTGATCCTGTTAAGCAGTTCTTCCAAGGTTGATCTCATAAAAACTCTACCACTGTTATGCCTGAATTTCTTTCGTCTCTTTCAATATTTTTTATATATTTTGTCTCAATGAGCCGATTTCTCACTGCGTCCATCAGCCTGCCTTTCCCTATTCCATGAATGATTTTTGCTCTTGATACACCTCGGACTATTGCCTTGTCTATAAATTTGTCAAGCTCATTCAGCGCTTCATCAACTCTAAGGCCCGTTAGGTTCAATTCAGATATTTCTATATCAGAAATATTTACAATAACCCCGGGTTCTTTTGTGATCTTGCTGGACAATTTAGGTTTTGAAGTTTTACTTATAAAGGACATATTAACTTTTGTTCTGAGATTTCCCATTACAACCTCGCACATATCTCTGTCCTTATCAATTGTTGCAATATAACCCTTACCTCCCATATTTGCCACAAAGACATGGTCACCGATGTTAATGTCATCCGTTTTGTTTATTTGATTTTTAATATATTTGTTTTTTAAATCTTTTAGTTTTTCTTTATTAATTCTTATAGATATTTTTTCATTTTTTGCAATTTCTTTTTTTATTTTTTCCAGCTCTATATCCAATTCCATCAATCTGAGTTTATATTTTTCTTCGTATGTTTTTATGATTTCATCTTTTCTTTCTCTTACCAGGGAAAGTCTTTTTTTCAATTCCACTTTTGTTTTCTTAAGATCAACAAGTTCTTTGTCAGCTTGTATTCTGGCCTGTTCCAGTTCGCTTACAAGCTCGTTGAGCATAAGCTCCTGAGTTCCCAGATATCTATAGCTTTTTTCTATTATATTTTCCGGAACATTAATATTCTTTGCAAC
Source organism: uncultured Syntrophorhabdaceae bacterium (assembly GCA_964429485.1). GTDB lineage: Bacteria > Desulfobacterota > Syntrophorhabdia > Syntrophorhabdales > Syntrophorhabdaceae > JAPLKB01. The sequence continues at coordinate 149,388 of CAYSBW010000001.1, read as the reverse complement.
ACTGATTGCATTGCTGTAACCAGCTATTCCATAACTCAGCTTATAAAGGGGCTGCATTTTTTTTATATCAAATGTTGTCGCAGCGTTAATGGCAAAGCGATTTGCATAGCCATATGCCTTCAGGAGATTCAGATGAGTTGTCACAATTACCCTGCATCCTTTTTCAACAAAGGCATCCATTACACCCATTGAAAGAGCAGAAGCCTCCTGCGGCTCTGTATTGCCGCCAATTTCATCGATGAAGATAAGCTCCCCTCCTTTTACATTTTCATATATATCCTTTATGGTTGTCATATGTGCCGTAAAACTGGAAAGTTCCATAGAAATATCCTGTTCATCTCCAATGATCGCAAAACAATTTTTAAAAACAGGTATTTTTGCTCTATCTGATGCAGGGATAAACAAACCTGTCTGAGCCATAAGCATAAGAAGTCCTATGGTTTTCAAAGCAACTGTTTTCCCGCCTGCATTGGGGCCGCTTATTATCATTACCTTCTTGTCTGCTTCCATAACTATATCTATAGGAATTGCACGGTCTTTTTTTGATATTGTTATAAAAGGATTCAAAGCATTTCTGACATCTATTGTCTCATCACAACCAACCTCAGGTCTAGTGCAATCAAATTTTATACTGAATAAAGCAAGTGACTGATAAAAATCAAGCTCTGTAAGAATATCAAGGTTTGCTTTCAAATCATTTGCATAGGTTAATATATATCTTGCCAACTCTCTCAATACCCTTTTTTCTTCTTCCTTCTCCTCCTTTTCAAGCATATTTATACTATTATTCATGTCTACGCATTCAAGGGGTTCAACAAAAGATGTTTTCAGGGTGTGAGAGTAATCATGGACTATTCCCTGTAGAAATTGATTGAAGTTAGGTTTTAAGGGTATGACATATCTATTGTTTCTGATGGAAATATATGAGTCCTGAAGAATCGGATTTATTGTTTCTCTTTCCATTATTTTTTCGAGCTGTTTTTTTATCTTTCCTCTGAACAAAAAAAGATCAGCCCTTATTTTTGATAACTCATAAGTTGCTGTATCTTCTATAAAACCATCAGGATTGACTGTCTTCAGTATTTTCGAAAGGATATGAGGGAATGGCTTAATATTTTCAATAATTGTTTCAATATAACATCCCTGAATATGAGTTTTTTTTAAAAATCCAGCAATACTTTGACAACTTCTCAAAAATGAAGTTAGTATCAAAAATTCACTTTCCTCAAGGATAGAGTCTTCTATGAAAAGTCTTTTTAAAGCATCTCTGATGTCAGGAATTTCAGATAGTGGTATATTTCCATCCCATTTTATAATATTGATTACATCTTCTATTTTATTCTGTTTGGATTTTATTTCTTCAATATTATCAAGGGGACGCAATGCAGATATAAGTTCTGCAGAACAGGGGGTCAAAGAATATTTTTTAAGTAAATCAAGGAGTTTTAAATAATCGAGGTATGATAATGTTTTATCAACCATAGAAGGCTTGAACTATCACAGAGAAGAAAGTTTTTTAATGATTATTCCACTTAGTTCTTTTCCATCAATTCTTCCAGGATACTTTTCCATAAGGTATTTTATTACCTTTCCCATATCTTTTTTGCTTTTTGCTTCAATGATTTTTATAGTTTCTTCAACTTCTTTCATAAGTTCTTCGGATGAAAGGGAAACAGGCAGGAACGTCTTCAAAATTTCCAGCTCTTTTTCTTCCTTATCAACAAGATCTTGCCTGTTTCCCTTTTTAAAGCTTTCTATTGAATCTACATGCTGCTTTACAGATGTCTTTACAATGCTGAAAAATTCATCTTCTGTAAGAGCTCTTAGTTTTTCTACTTCCTTGTTTTTGATAGCAGCCAGAAGCATACGAAGAACTGATAACCTTACAGAGTCCCTTTGTTTCAAGGATTGTTTAATACTGTCTTCTATATTAGATTTATAATCCATTAATAAAGACCCTTATCCATTACCCGTTTCATCTTCTTCAATGCTCTTTTCTTTGCAGCGAGCATTTTTTTCTTTTTCTTTACGCTTGGTTTCTCGTAGTGTTCCCTTTTCTTTATTTCAGATAATATCCCTGTCTTTTCACATTGTTTCTTAAATCTCTTAAGAGCACTTTCAAATGATTCTCCTTCTCTTACAATAACTGCTGGCATTCATCTTTCCCTCCTTCCATGCATGAAATCAATAATATGTAAATTAAATTAGCTAATTAAACCCGAAACAGCGACTAAAGTCAATAGAATTGTGCCATTATTGCCTGATTTTGCTGTTTTCAGCAAGGTATGTTATTGTAGATATTATGATGCCAAAAATCATTCATAGGAAAGAACACTGTATATCAAGAAAACACATCAACCCTAATGCATTGCGTATACTATACCGACTTCATACTCATGGCTTTATAGCTTTTCTTGTTGGAGGGTGTGTCCGTGACTTGCTTATGGGTCGAACTCCCAAGGATTTTGATATAGGAACCAATGCAACTCCAGGTCAGGTCAGGAGACTGTTTCGTAATTGTCGTCTGGTTGGCCGTCGTTTCAGGCTGGCTCACATCCATTTTCAAGATGGAATTGTGGAGGTATCCACCTTTCGAAGGACTGCCATTGCTTCTGACAGCATGGGAGAAAAGGAAACAACTTATAACAGGAAAACTTTTCCGCAACATATGAAAGATGAAAATGGAATGATTCTGGTAGATAATGTTTTCGGAACTCCTGAAGAGGATGCGCTTCGCCGTGACTTTACCATCAACGCTCTTGCCTACAATATTGCAGATTTTTCAGTTATTGACTATAGTACAGGGATAAAAGATCTCCAGCAGAAGTTAATCCATACTATAGGGAACCCCCGAATCCGCTTTGTAGAAGATCCGGTACGAATGCTTCGTGCTATCAGGTTTGCCGCATCTCATGGTTTTACAATAGAGAAGGTTACCTGGGAGAATATATATGAACTTGCTCCTATAATCTCCAGAGTTTCACCGGCAAGACTTTATGAAGAAATACAGAAAATATTCCTCCTCGGATACGCCCTGCCATCGTTCAATCTCTTATTTAAAAGCAGGCTTCTTTCAACACTTTTTCCTGCTCTTGATTCATGGATTAAAACAGATGACAATCATCTGAAACTCTTGAAAACAAATCTGAAATGTATTGATCAATTTTATCGAAACAATATTCAGATAACACCTGCCCTTTTTATGGCAATTCTTTTCGGCACTGGTCTGGAAAAAACAGCCCTTGCAAATTATTATAATGGTATTCCTTTTCAGCAGGCAATTGATAAAGTCAGTTCTGTTTTTATGGGAGAAATATCCAAAACAGTATCCATACCAAAACTTGTCTTTAACCGAATGCGTGCAATACTTAATCTTCAGCCCTTACTGCGAAGGACGCCGCCCAGGCGGCCTTCTTCAATTGCAAAAAGGCCTGAATTTAAAGAGTCTTTGACATATTTCCATATTAAAGCAGAAACAATAATAGAAAATCTAACTCCTCTTAAGTGGTGGGAGAAGTTCCTTGTGAATATTCCTTCTGTCGAACCTTCGGAATCATCAAACAATAAGACTCTGGCAGAAAAAAGAAGGAAGAGAAAACTTAAAACTCACAAGTTCCCCAAAAAATATCCTGATCAAAAAGCATTTTGAAATAAATCTTTACTCACAAAACAGTTTTCTTGTATTCAGCAAAGATCTGCAAGATTAAACTCTGTGCACAGACTTCCTCTCTGAAAAACCTGTGAGCTTGATATATTGATAATTCAACCACAAGGAGTTATTGAATTAAATTCCCGGGTTTTTCTATAAAAGAAGTTTTTGCAGCTTAGCTTGTTATCTTTTTTGCATCTTCAAATAGGCTGGTATATGAGCTGCTTCTCTTGGTCCAACAAGAATTTCCCATCCCTGAAGTTCTTCCTCGAGATCACCGAGTATCATTGCGGCATAACCGGGAATAACCAGTTTTTTATGGCTTACTTTATCTGAAATACCTGATTTTTTTATGAATATTCCGACAATATCACCGGAAAACTTGCCTGCAGCCCAGGCAGTCATTACAGATAAACCTTCAGTATCCATTACACAGAGCCAGGTCGGGATTCTCGAATTTTCTATCTCACCGCTTACAATAAAATAAGTAAGAGTGAAATTACAGGTAACCAGCACAGGTGAGTTTTCATCAGGATTGTTTATGGGGTATATCCCTTCCTGTGTTGTCATAGGCCTTTGCGGATCAGTATATATATTTAATCTTTGAAGAAGGAGTGGAAAGATGCTCTCAGCTTCAAAATCACTCATAACAATAATGCCTGCATATTTTGCAACAAAACAGGATGCAATAAGTGTCTCCTTCATAATATCATCTGTCATCTCGGAAGGAAACACTATGGTAGGAAATCCAAGAGGTTTGTATTTGCTCATTATGGACGAGCGTCTTATTATCAACTGTTCCTGGAAGCTTTCTTTTATAGTTCTCCGTGAAGTATCAATCACAAGATCTTTCAGACCCATGGCTGTAAGTTTTCCAGTAAGTTCGGCTACTTCTTCAATACCCTTCCCTGCTACGGCAAGAGGACTGGCAAATTCCTTTGCAAGATTCCCGAAAGCTTCGTAATTATAGCTATTTGCAGCATAAATAAGTGGTTTTTTTCCCTTTGCTATTTCAAGAGCTGTTTTCATAACAGCCTGATCCGAAGACATGAGTATAATGCTATAGGGCTCTTTACAGGCTCGCTTAACAATGTTCAAAAACCTTTCCCTGTTTCCGGTTTCTTTTATTGCAACAAGTTCAGGTCGGAGTGTTATTCCTACACGTTCATATTGAAAAAAGGCAAGTTTTGAAAATCTATTCTCAATTTCTTTATCATCAAAACTGTCGGAAATAAGAATCGCAAAACCTGGTTTATTAAAGAAAGTTTTTTCATGTCTGAATAAAACCGTTTCACCGCCTGTCTTTACCTCATAATCACCTTTTCCTATAGTTAACTGCCTTATAGGGGGAGCGCTCGCATCTGACAGTTGTTCCCTTGCATCATCAGCCACATGGGGACACAGGTCAAGTTCGGCCTTTCCCGAAGCCAATGCCATTGCAAAGGCCAGGCAGGTTGGAAATTTGCACTCTCCGCAATTTGTCTTGGGAAGAAGCTTAAATATCTGTATCCCTGTCAGTGCCATTCCTTTCTCCTCTTCTGATAAAATTCAGTGTTTCACTATTATAAATTACTACAACCCCTGAAGCAAGCCCATAAAACCGGTCAGACTTGCTCTTTATTGCCTTTTTGTAAATTTTTCAATAGCTGCCATATATTCATTGGCAGCCAACATCATAAGATCGTTATGACCTACACCGGGTATCAATAATAATTTTTTTTCAGGAGCTCCTGACAGTTTATAAAGCTTCTTTCCTTCTTCGCAAGGGATAACCCGGTCTTCCTCACCATGGATAATCAAAGTCGGAAGAGATATTTTTTTTATTTTAATATCATTACCAAAACCCAAAGGATCTTCATTTTCCTTCAAAAAATGATCTACTCCCAATCTTTTAAACTGGTTTCCGGCACTTGCAAAACCGCTTTCAACAATCAGCCCTTTCAGCTTATCCTGATAGTGATATGCTGCTTCAATGGCAGAAGCGCTCCCAAGAGAACGTCCCATTACATAAATATCACCAGTATGGCCTTTCTCTGACAGCATAGCAATAAAACCTCTAAAAATAGGATGAACATCATTTATCATACTGCTACATGTTGGTTGACCATTACTATACCCATATCCCCGATAGTCGGCTACAAACAGATTCAACCCTCTCCCTCCATAAAGAGGGGCAACATAATCATAGTCAAGACAAGTCTCTCCATTACCATGAAAATATAAAATATTAGGCCCATCAATCTGAACAGGATAAAAACGGCACCCCACAAAAACATCTTCATCCACCTCAAACACAGGGCTTACTACATTAGGCAATTTTAAACCTTCCACGGGTTCTTTACGGGGGAAAAACAACCGGCAAAGAATTTCCGGACAATCCATCTGCTCTGTGCCTTTTTTGAAATCTATCATATTAAGTCTCCTCTCACGATTTACCTAAGTCATGATTAATGCTTATACCATTTTACCAGATATATCTCATTTCAATTTAAAATCCTGTTTAAACTCCCCCAACAGAATTTTTCACAATCATCGATTTTCTCCAATTCCCTAAAAAATAGTAAAAAAGATTTATAATTGTTGTTATTACAAAACTCAAGGATATAGCAAGCCATATTCCCGAAAGGCCAAGACTTGTTTTTGAGAAAAACCATGCAAGAGGTACTCTTATCAGCCATAATGACAGAAATGTAAAAAACATCGTTATAATTGTATGGCCTGCACCGTTTATAATACCGTTTGATATGAACATTATCGATAAAAAGATATAGCATGAACCTACTATGTGCATATAGGAAATTCCTATATCCATGACTTCTGGATCGTTCCCGAGACCAAACATTATAAGTATCGGTTCGGCAAAAAAAACAACAACAATAGAAATTGAAACAGTCATAACTGATGTTAAAACATTTCCCCATTTAAATATTTCCTTTATTCTTTCCGGCTTCCCTGCACCAATACTTTGTCCTGTCAGAGCAGAAACAGCCATACCCATGGACATTGCTGGCAAAAAAACAAACATATCTATACGTCCTGCTGCTCCAAAGGCATTTGTAGCGGCACTGCCGAAGGCATTGACAAAGGTTGTTATAAACATTGCGCTGATGGAAACAAGGGACTGTTGTGCTACTGATGGAAGACCTATTCTAAAAATCAGGGAGGTTATGTTTCTGTCAAAAATAAATTTTCGCGGGTTGAAGACTACCATACTGTTTTTTCTGTTAAGATAAATAATACTTACAATCAAAGATATGGCCTCTGCTATTATTGTAGCGTAAGCCGCCCCATTAAGACCGTTTGAAGGAAATGGACCAAAACCTCCAATGCAAAATGGATCAATAATAGCATTTATTCCCATGCTGATACACGTAAATACCAACGGGATCATTGTATTGCCCATACCCCTGAGGATTGAATGTATCAGAAAATCAAGATAAAGCAGTATAAACCCCGCAAGATTCAATTTAAGATAACTTGACGCCATTACAAAATTTTCCTGCGGAGTTTCCATAATTTTTAGAAGAAAATCACTTGAAAATATGCCTGTAACTGTAAAGAAAGTTCCTATAATCAATGATATGAGAAATGAATTGTTTACTACCTTTTCCACCATATAGTAATTCTTTGCACCATAGTACTGTGCAACCAATATGGTTGTTGCCAGAGACATGCCGACAAATATTCCTATAAGTATGAAAATAATTGGAAAACTGACACCTATAGCTCCAACAGCATCTTTTCCTACAAGGTGACCAACCCAGATTATATTTATTATATGGTAACTTGTTCGTGCCAGATTGGCGATAATCATAGGGATTGAGAAAATTAAAAGATGTTTGGGAACACTTCCTGTTGTTAAATCTTTTCCAATTTTTCTGTCCCCGGGAAATATGGTCAAATCATTAAAATCCTTATTCTTAGCTTGTGTGACTCTCAATTAAATCAATGGGTCCATTGTCAGACATGGGTGTCCTTTTTCTGTGATGTAGGCGAGGACTTCATCTTCTGTTGTGCCGACTGTTTCATCGGCAATCATATCAGGGAAATTTTCAATGCCGAGTTCCTCTCCTCTGGTTTTAAGCCGGTCGTAGATTTCCTCTTTTAACCTTCCCGGCATCCATACTATACGTAAAAGTCCCCCATCACCCTTTAAAAACTTCCTCTGAGCTATATTATATTTACTGTGGCCGAGAAAACCGGGGGTTTGAGCCCCACCACCAACAGACCCTGCAAGGGTTGTAAATTTCATGCCACAGGGTGTCATACCGGTAAAATCCCTGTCAACTGTCATAATACCGTTGCACATGGGCATGATTGCTGCTATGCATTCGCAACATCCGCAGGTAGTCATTGGATCAACCATCAGGCTGTACAAACTCACACTCTGTATTTTATACCTCGACGCCCTGGCTACATATTCATTACATCCCTTGAACTGACCAAGCCGTTCATCAAGGCATTCTCCTTTAGGTACGGGCTGGTTAGGACCTTCGGGATTTATCTCGTTAGAAGCTCGGCAATCAAGCCAGTTATAAGCTCCACACAGCCCTGTCCTTTCCGGACTTATTACACAAACATGGTCAGGAGCAAAGGACTGACATAATATACAGGAATAGAAAATATCCGTGGTTTCATCAGTCATTCCTTCAATCCGGGCATCTCTGTTATGATAGGCCGCGCGTGCAAGTTCCAATATTTCCTTTACTCTGTCCTCATCTGTATATATTTTAATCTGAACTTTGTCGAATATTGCCCCGAAATCCTGATGATATTTTGCATAAATGATCTTCCCTATATGCTCAAGATTAAAACCTTTTTCTACTGCCTGTTTCGATATTCTTATCCATGCAATATCCCTCTGACCAATATGCATAACACCCTGAGCCTGATTAATAAGGTGGTGATTCTGCCTCTCAAGAATGGGCTCAAAATCTTCCTGAAAGTTACGACCAGCTACTTCGGCAACCATGGCAAAAGGGAGTTTTGTTCCAGGCATTACATCTGTAACATTCCTCCCGATAACTTCCACTTTGCCATCTTCAACCTCTTCCATCCTTCTGGAAGTTGTCCATTCAACAGCAATGGTTCTTCCGCCGCCCATTTCAACATAAATATCTTCCCCTCGAACCCTCTCGCCTTCAAAAGCCGGGCCATAAGAAACAGGGATTGGAACCTTTGCAACCTGAACTTTTAACCCTCTTACCTCCACAGCTCTCTGTGTAATCTGGTCATGAGACACATTGGAAATCACATGTTCATATGTACAGATTCCGGTAGGCAATATCTGTGGAATCGAAGTGTCTGCAATAGCAGGAAATCCCCAGTTAATCGCCCCTGCTGCATTGGCATACCATTCATCTGTTACATTACCAAGAGCAAGGACAAAGGCATATGTCCTATCTTTGTTGTATATTAGGTTTCGCCTGAAATCACCTGGTTTTATATTGCCAAAAGCCATTGCAACACGGCACGCAAAGCCAATGGCAAAGACAGCTGCAGATATGTCAGGGCCAAAAGACACAAGTCTTGTGGGCCAGCCAATCTGCGTGCCTGATTCAATTAACTGTTCTGAGAATCTTTTGCCTTCATTCTCGGCACACATAAAAACATAGAGGTTCTTTTCCTGAAGTTCCAGGGCAATTTTTGCAGCTGTCCGAGCATCAGGAGCAGCACCGACAATAGCTGCAAAACCAGGAGCAGTACCATCAACAAATTCAACCCCTCTTTTTCTGAAAACTATATCATTGGCAGCACCAAGCCAAATATTACTGTCAGTTATTTCTTCACAGTCAGACAGATAGAAATCAGGGTTTTCAAGATAACGCATTGCCTCGAGAAGTTCTTCAGCAAAAAACGTTGCCATTCCTGCATCAAGAGCAGGAGCAAGATAGGGCAGAGGTGTCTTTTCCCTTACAGGAGGCGGGATAAGCCTTTTACAAATATCGAGGACCTGTTTTGCATCTTTAAGCCTGGAAATACCAATACCTGTGATTGCATAGATAATAGGGAGATAGTAAGCAGTATTCGGAAAACCTATCTCCTGTTCCGGACCAAATTTCTCCAGGCATTCCATGTATTTTTCTTCAACCCTTCGATATATTTTGTGCGCTCCTCTGATGGCAGCTGATGCAATAATTTTGGACATCTCACCCCTCACACCCTAAATTTACTTTTTTGATCTTTTTTACTTCCCTTTCCCACAATCCTGTGTTATGCCATTTACCTTCAAGGTTTTAGCTGTTTTTCTATTCCAGTGCCCTTCTCATGGCCATATCATAAAGCACCCTGTCCCGCGCCTTATCAATACCCAGTGCCTTTCTCTTTTTATCAATGTGGTCAATCATCATGTGGGCTGCCTTTACAGGATCATTTTCAAATGCCCACATAGCCCCGAACATTCCCTCGTATTCTTCAAAAAGATGCTTGGTAACATTCTCACTCCCTGTGGTAGGCCATGTTGTTCCGAAAACTGTAAACACACCCGAAGCAACAAAATAATGACCTATGGCAATTGCCTTTTCGCTCATCCACTCCGGCGCAGCACCTGCTGCCGGCAGATCACTGATATCATCACCAAGGCCACCTTCCTTTACCATTGCAGTTGCAGCTATCAATATTCTTGAGTTATCTACACATGAACCCATGTGTAGAACAGGGGGAATACCAACTGTCTCACAAACCTCTGCCAGCCCTTCACCTGCATATTTACGAGCAGCTTCAAGAGTCAAAAGTCCTGCCTTTCCACAGGCCATTGCTGCACAACCTGTTGTTAAAACAAGAACATCATTTTTGATAAGTTCTTTTATCATTGCAAGGTGGGCTGCATCGTGTGGAGTCCTAACATTATTACATCCAACAACACCTGCCACACCCCTGATTCTTCCGTTGATAATATTATCGTTCAAAGGTCTGTAACTTGCCCTAAAAAGCCCTCCAAGCAGATAATTTATCGTTTCATGGCTGAAACCTACTACAATATCCTCTGAATAGTCAGGAATACATATTTCATGTCTCCTGTTGGGAAAATTCTCTATCGCCATTTTCAGTATCGTCCTTGCTGTATCAAGACCATTTTCAGGATGAAATTCAATATGAGTGGCTCCTTCTATTTTTGCCCTGTCTGAAGTGCTGACAAGTTTTGTATGAAAACACTCAGCCACAGTCTGCAGACCTTGCATCTGGCACTGTACATCAACAGTCATCAATTCAACTGCACCAGTAACAAGGGCAAGCTCCTGCTGAAGAAAATTTCCTGCACAGGGAATGCCATGTCTCATGAGCACCTCATTGGCAGAACAACACATACCGGCAATATTCAAACCTTTTGCACCTGTTTTATCAACAAGCCTTCTGATCTCCGGTTCTCTGCTCGCAACAACTAGTAATTCAGGCAGTAATGGCTCGTGCCCGTGAACTATCACGTTTATATGGTCCTCCTTTAAGACACCGAGATTTATAGTACCAGGGACAGGCACCGGGGTGCCGAACATAATATCCTGTAAATCAGTAGATATCATTGACCCTCCCCATCCATCTGCAAGAGCACATCTCGTAGTCTGAAGAAGTATATGGCGATAATCCTGGTCAACACCCATATGTGTCCTGTGCATAACCTCCACGACTTCTCTGTCTATTCCTCTTGGAATGACATTGTTTTTTCTCCATACTTCCTGTCTTTTCAAAGGAGATTTCTGTATATAAACAAGCTCACCGTGCTGCTTTCCAAATTCCTGTAAAGCCTTGATACCAAGTTCAATAGCCAAATCTTTAATATCTCTTCCCTCAACTTCAATTCCGAAATCAAGGGCAACTTCAAGGAGTTTTACTTCATCCTTAATATTAAAACCCTGGGTTTCACCCCTTGCTGTCTTGAGAAAAGTCTCTGCAACCTCTCTTGCATGGTCAGAATGAGCAGCAGTGCCTGCTGCAACTTTCCTGGCAAAGTTTCTTGCAACAATTGTGTCAATAGTAGCGCCACATACTCCGACACGCTCCTTCCCGCTGTTTTTTTTCGACCTGGGCAGTCTGCATGGTCCCATAGCACAGATTTTACAGCAACTTTCTTCAATACCTACAGGACAGGGTTTCATTTCATCTGCCCGGGAAAAAGATATACTTATACCTTTTTCCCGGGCTTTATTTATGAGCTCAACTGTTGCTCCATCTACACTTTTCACCTTTTCATTATCGGACATTATTTATAACCTCTCTTGCACAATGTTGCTTTCTCCCGGATATTTCATAGTTTATCGCTCATTGATTTTCACTAATTACTACTTTTCATGCCAGTTCCTTAACCATATCTTTAACAAGGCTCACGCTGTCAGGATGTCTCATGATTGCAACATCAGCTCCTGCAAGAAAAAGGCTCATAGCAGCAACAGCCTCCATTAAGACAGACCTCTTCTTTTCATCTCCAAGTCTCGGCTCTTCCTCTTTTGTTAATCTTGTCTCTCTGGTTTTCCATACTTCATTAGCAAGGTTACAGATAATGGGATGCTGGAGTTTTACATCCTCCTGGGTAAGGGCTGCCATTCTATCCCTTTCCATTACAGAATAAGTATATTCAAGGCCATAGCCCAGACCACCTGTTGTGGGATCAATGGCAATGTTTTCATCAGAAACACCGAGGTTCCCAAGAAGTATATTCAACTGTTTTGCAAGGTTAACATCGATCGGACTTGATGCAAGAACAACATGGTTGTATGCAATGGCCATGGCTCCTATCTGTTTGTAATTTTTTTCCGTTACAGGTCCTATTGCAACTTTTTTACCCTCGCATATTTCTGCCACTCTTCTCAAAAGAACAATGTCTTTTTCCTCATCTTCCGTTCCCCAGATGATGAGAGGAACATCAATGACATCAACAACCCCTTTGACCACCAATGCCACTTCCTCCACATCCCTGTTCATACCATTGGGATCTGCGCTCTTAAGTTGCAATGCAATAATCTCAGCCCCATATGTATCTACACATTTTTTTGCCCATGCAACAGAATCATCAATGACATCGGCAAAAGGTTCTATGGCCCATGGCTGCCACTCCTTTGGTTCATGATCCCATACTTCGAAGGCTACTCTTGGGAGGTTAGGCATTTCACCTTCAAAAGAATAAAAGGGATAGCTGTTCTCGCCGCCTATGGTTATTTCCTTTGGTCCTGTTCCTATTTTTACCTCTTTAACTTTTCCTGTATATTTAATTTTTGTAATTTCAAAAGCCATTTCCCCTCCTTATAAAATCAGTTACCCGCATATAATGTATTAAAATTCACTTTCCTTCCCTTTTCCCGTTACCATTGAATAACGCTATATTCGTCTATGCTTTTTGTTTTCTCTTTTCGCTTCCATACCAGTCCTTGCTGTACCAGTAGCGTAGAGCAGTCTTTATATATCGGAGTTTTTCCTCGCGGGTTGCAAGTTTAGCCTTCCAATCCTGGCCATCTTCAGGTCTGCTTTCCTCAATGTCAGCAACAGAAGTTTTTACTTTCTCTCTGTTAAGATTTTCTTTTTCATCATGCTGATTATCAATCATGGTATCTCCGGAAATACAATGCATTTATATACTTATTTTCATTTTTGCAGATTTGAGGGTATTCATCATTAGCATAGTGATTGTCATCGGACCCACACCTCCCGGTACGGGCGTTATAAGGGATGCTTTTTCCTTAACATTATCAAAATCAACATCACCGCATAGTTTTGCCTTTCCTTCCTGTGTATAACCCAATCTGTTCACACCAACATCTATTACAACAGCGCCTTCTTTTACCATGTCTGCTGTTATTATCTCCGGCCTGCCGGCTGCGACAATAAGGATATCGGCTCTTTTCGTATGAAAAAAAATATCACGAGTCCCTGTGTGACATAGAGTTACCGTTGCATTACCACCTTCAATTTTCTGGGTAAGCATCATGGCAAGAGGTTTTCCAACAATATTGCTCCTCCCCACAATTACCACCTCTGCGCCGTCAATCCGTACATTGTTTCTGATAAGCAAATGTTGGATACCATAGGGTGTACAAGGATAAAACAAGGCCTCACCTATCACAAGTCGTCCGACATTGACAGGGTGAAAACCGTCTACATCCTTGTCAGGATCTATAGCGTAGAGGATTTTACTTTCATTTATCTGACCAGGCAATGGCAACTGCACAAGTATTCCATGAATCTTGGGATCTTTGTTGTATTTTTTTATTATTTCAAGAAGAACATCTTCAGAAACATCTTCTGGCAAGTCTTCCTGTATCGAAAAGAAGCCCAGATCTTTTGCTGTTTTATGTTTTGCCGTAACATAACTCACAGATGCCGGATTACTGCCTGCAATAATTGTTGCAAGGCCTGGGATAATTCCATGCTGCTCTGCAAGTTTTGCTGCATCTTCTTTTATCTCTTCTCTTATTTTCGCAGCGATTTCTTTTCCACTTATAATTTTCGCAGGCAAATTAACTCCTTTTTTTAAATTTAAATATCAAATTCTGAATCCTGACATATTATATCACCGGAATATTCAATAACAGAGCTCAAGTGCCTTCAGATTTTTAAAGTTTTATCAAAAATTCTGTAGGCATCAGCCAGTGCCGTGGATTCTTTGTCAAGTAGGAATATGGGTCTGCCATATATGTCATCTTCCGCAAGATTATCATCGTTCCTTATAAATCCTGACACATTTGCTCCATTTTGCGAGGCTATATTCAAAAGCTTATCTTTCTGATCATTTTTCAATCTGTTAATAACAATGTCCGTTTGTTTTATATTCAAGCCCAGGTTACTAATAAGTTCAAGTATACGCTTTGCAGTCATAACTCCTCTCGGTGTTGCATCTGAAACAACATACAACTGATCTATATCCTGGGTAACAAGCCTGCTAATATGTTCCATACCTGCTTCATTGTCCAGCACTACATAGGAATAGCTTTCCTTCAAGGAATCTATGGATTTTTTCGCAAGACTGTTTGCAGCACAGTAACATCCAGGTCCTTCAGGTCTGCCCATTACAAGAAGGTCAAAACCTCTGCTTTCGATGATTGCCTCATGAATTTTGTATTCAAACCATACGTCCTTTGTCATACCCTGGGGCACTTCCTTTTTCATAAGTTCCCTCATCTCACCTATTGTTGCAGCAACAGGAACTCCAAGGAGTTCGTTGAGGTTAGAATTGGGATCAGCATCCACAGCAAGAACCGGTCCATTCTTCATATGTTCCACGAGGTATCTCACTAGAAGCCCGCAAATTGTTGTCTTCCCTACTCCTCCCTTGCCGGCAATTGCTATTACTTTCGTCATAATTTACACCTTTATTTTTAATTGCAATAATTTATAATCTTTTACCTTATCGGTCATTGCTATTCAATGTCCACAAAATTTTCCGGTTTTTCTACGATGTCGGGGAATTCTTCAAAATTCGTATGAGGAAGAAACATTGCAGCTATATATTCGTCCATAAATTTATTATTATTTGAAAGTTCAATGTTAACCATGGTTTTTGCTATACTTTCTGCTTCAGATAAAAATGCTCTGCAGAAAGAAACTAAACGGGCGCCCAGAAGAGACCCATTGCCTGCAAATATGAACTTATTTGAAGGAAGACCGGGCAACAACCCTATTATCCGGGCCTTTTCAAGGTCAATATAATGACCAAATCCACCTGATATTATAACCATATCAACATCCTTAAAGGCAAGACCTACATTGTCAAGAAGAACCTTGCATCCTGCATATATAGCTGCCTTTGCCCTCATAAGATTTTCTATATCCACTTCGGTAATTACAATATCTCTCTCAACCATTGTCTCATTGGCATAACATATAACATATTCATAACCACTATCCCCTTGCCTGATTCTTTCAGTATCAATTTCCCATTTAAATTTGCCGTTCCGGGCCAAAAGACCGACTTTAATAAGTTCCGCAACAAGATCTATCAAACCTGAACCGCATATGCCTGAAGGATTTGTTCTGCCTATGGTAAGTACCATGGGTTCAAAAGTAATTGGATTAATTCTAATCTGTTCTATAGCACCCTTTCCTGCCCTCATGCCAAATTTAATTCCGCCTCCTTCGAAGGCCGGACCGGCGGAGCATGATGCACAGACAAACCAGTCCTTGTTACCAAGAACAATTTCACCATTTGTTCCAATATCCATAAAAAGGTTCACTCTGTCACTCTGAAAAATACCTGAGCCAAGAACTCCTGAAACAATATCACCGCCAACATAGGAAGCTACACAGGGAAAAACATACACATAAACATGGCTTTTCAGATTAATACCAAGTTCCGATGCCCGAACAGAGGGGTAAAATGTCGCTGTCGGTACATAGGGGGAAAGCATTATATATTCGGGATTCAAATTTAGAAAAATATGTGTCATGACTGTATTGCCAGCACATACAATGTGCGATATATGTTCTTCACTGATGCCGCTTATTTTAATGAGTTCCTTAATCAAGTTATTAATTGTTTCTAAAAGCACTTCCCGGAGTTTATTAAGACCTTTCTCTTTCCTGGCATACATGATCCTCGATATAACATCCTCTCCATAACTGATCTGGGCATTATAATTAGAAGCCTCTCCCAGTGTGCAAAAATCCCTCTTTGTGTCAACCGGGGATTTCAATTTCAAGACACTACAATTTGCAAGATCGAGAAGCTGGGTACATACAGTAGTTGTTCCTATGTCAATTACTACTGAATAGTTATTCTTTTCAGTATTGCCCGGTTCAACATGTACCAATTTATATCTTTCTCCCATCCGGGCTATTGTGACAGTAATTTTCCAGTCAGCAGTCCTCAACATAATACCAAGGTTTTCAAGAATCCTGAAATCAACGGATATTTCATCAACACCAAGTTCTGTCTTAAGCATCCTCATAATCCTGCTAAGATCAGATATGTTATCCTCAATGGAAGGGGGTTCACATTCAATGTATTTTTTGAATACCGCAGGGTCAACTTCCCATCCTGTAACAAATTCACCTATATCGGAAACAGAAAGAATTGATGTTTCATTTTTTCTATTTTTAAGGGCAAGCTTGTCCACCTGAGACTCAAGGGGTATTTCAACAGTTATATCCGTCTTGGGAATTGTCATACAGGCAAGCCTTACTCCAGCATCATATTCCGATTCTGTTATTGAAGCATGAGGTGCAGCAGGAGCGTCTCCATCCAATACTCTGATTCTGCATTTTCCGCAGGAAGCATTCCCACCGCAGGAAGCATTTATGTGAATACCGGATTTCATCGCTGTTTCAAGAACTGTCACTCCGTTTTCAGAAAAACAGATTCGATCAACAGGAAGAAACTTAATTTTATATTTTTCCATTCAAATCCTTATATTGTCATAATATTAACAAATTGTTTGTAATTTTTACATAATTATATCAATTTCCAATATAAAAACAGTTTATTAACCCCAGTCTTCTGTTTTATTGACAATGTCGTGTTATTCAATTTTTATCCTGCTCAGCGCCAACCTTTAGTACTGTTTCGACATATACCTCAGAGGCTATGGGCATTCCATTGAAAAAAACAAGGTAGCTTTATTATTATTGACATGAAATGTATGCACTATTATAATGTTCAGTATAGTGAAATTTGTATAGTGCTCCAATTTTAAAAAAATCTCTTGAGGTCCTAAAATTTATAGTCAAAAGTGACCGACCTCTCGGCATTACGGAAATATCAAAAAATCTGACTGTTAGTAAAAGCACAGTATACGGCATTTTAAATGCTCTTAAAGATGAAAAATTTCTCACAAAAGACAGTAAAACCATGAAATATATAATCGGGCCTGCACTATACGAGCTTGCCAAGAAAGTGTTCAAAGGCGGTAAAGCGATAATGATTGCAAAACCATTCCTTGAAAAGCTTGTTTCCTTCGTTATTGAAACTGCATTTCTCTGCAAACAGAAAGATAGCACTGTAAGGGTTCTTGATGCTATAGAAACAAAAAAACAATCAAAATAACAACACCAATAGGCATTAGATTCCCTATCACCGCATCAGTACTCTGTAAAGTGTTTCTATCAATCATGGATAATAATAATAATATAAAGATATTTTTGAAAGAAAAGGGATTGCCCTAATACACTTAAAACAGTATTACCGATATTGCTGAATTTATCAAAGAAATCGAAAAAACAAGGAAAACATGACACAGTCTTGATTTTGAAGAATACCTGAAGGGTATACGGGCTGTTGCAACGCTTATTTATCCAGGAAACACAACAGTCGGGGCCATCAGTGTTATGGGTTTCACAACCTCAATGAATAACGATAAAATTCCTTCAATAATCCTGCATATAAAAAGCACGGCACAACAAATAAGTGAAAGATTCACCCAGTTAAAAATACTGCTTTAGAATTAAATTAATAAAATCAATATTTTATTATCCTTAAAAACAATCCCCTGGCAGGTGCTGTAGGGCCTGCCAAATTGCGATCTTCTGATTTGAGTATTATTCTGAAATCATTTTCAGTAAGTTTGCCTGTGCCCACAAGCATAAGTGTCCCAACAATATTTCTCACCATATAGCGTAAAAAACCTGTTCCCTCTATTACGATATAGACAAAATCAGCTCTTCTTCGAACACCTGCCCTCAGTATTTCCCTTACAGGACTCTGGTAAAGGGAATCTTTTTTCTTAAAAGCCGAAAAATCGTGACTTCCCCTGAGAGAACCAATCGCACAGTTCATCGAAGCAACATCAAGAGCATACGGCAGATGCCACACATATCTCGTATAAAAAGGGGAATTGTATGATGAGTTTAAGATTGAATACGTGTAGATTTTACTTTTTGAAGAATAACGTGAATGGAAATCGTCAGATACTTCAGCTATATCTATTATCCTGATATCTTCCGGTAAGACACTGTTAAGTCCTCTGATAAGCCCTATTAATTCTATGTTGCTATCTGTAAAAAAATTTATTCTCTGACCGTATGCATGAACCCCGCTATCCGTTCTCGCACCAGCAAAAAGCTTGATTTGATGATTGACAATTTTTTCAATTCTTTCCTGCACTGTCTGCTGAACTGTCCTCAATTCAGGTTGACATTGCCATCCATGGTAGTTAGTTCCATCGTAGGAAACAATAAGGGATATATTACGCATTTTCTATTGCAAGGGCTCGCACCTGTAACAGCCCTCTCCACCGGCAAAGCAGCCGGGACATCTCCTTCCTGCCCTTGTACACGGGCTGTTTATTACACTTGAGTTTCTACACCATGCCTGCAAATGTCTCACAAGTATCGGCAGATCCAAAATCCGGTATTGCTTTATCATTCATTATTTCGGGATTCATTTGTGTGGTTTTTTCTTAATTGGGGTTTTTTCTCAATATTGGATTCTACTTTTGTCTCAACTTTAAACTTTTTAGCAGATTTTTCAGTTTCTTTTATATCAGATTTGATTTGCTCTTTTTCTTCAATTTTAGCCTTTTCATCAAATTTTTTATAGAGATTTTCCAGTTCTTTTTTTAAACCTATGTTTTCGGCCTTTAAAAAATTGTTCTCTTCTTTCAAAAGTTTTATTTCTTCCTGTAAACCGATGTTTTCCTTACCGCAGGAAGGACAAAATGTAATAATCGTTAAAAACAGAATAAATATTGATAAAATTTTCATATCATTATTTTCCATCAATGCGTTCCTATTTGTCAACAGGTTAATATTTATGTTAAAGTAATGCAAACAGCAATAACGGAGGCCTCATAAATGCACACATCTGTAATAACCATTCCCATTGAAGAGGAAATGAAAAGATCTTACCTTGATTATGCGATGAGCACCATCATTGGAAGGGCAATACCGGACATCAGAGACGGACTGAAACCCGTTCATAGAAGAATCCTCTTTGCAATGTACGATTTGAACAACAATCACGACAAGCCTTATAAAAAATCAGCAAGGGTTGTCGGTGATGTCATAGGTAAATATCATCCTCACGGGGATCAGTCGGTTTATGATGCCATCACAAGGATGGTACAGGATTTTTCCCTCAGATACCCCCTGATAGACGGTCAGGGTAACTTCGGATCCATAGACGGGGATGCAGCTGCTGCCATGAGGTACACTGAAGTCAGACTTACGAGAATGGCCGAAGAGATACTCAAGGATATTGAAAAGGATACAGTCTCTTTTAGACCAAACTACGATGATTCACTTGTTGAGCCAGTCGTAATGCCGTCAAAGATACCCAATCTTTTAATTAATGGCTCTTCCGGCATTGCAGTGGGAATGGCAACCAACATACCTCCACACAACCTAACAGAAATAATCAACAGCATCATATCATATATTAACAATCCTGGTATAACCCTGGATGAAATTCTGAAACTTGTTCCAGGTCCTGATTTTCCTACTCGTGCCATAATTTACGGCAGACAGGGGATAAGGGAAGCCTATGAAACAGGAAGAGGTCATATAATATTACGGGCACGGGCTTTGATAGAAAAAAAGAGGGAAAATAAAGAGGCAATAGTAATTACAGAAATTCCCTATCAGGTAAACAAGGCACGCCTTATTGAAAATATAGTTGAACTGATAAATACAAAACGAGTCGAAGGTATATCAAACATAAAAGATGAATCAAACAGGGAAGGTATGAGGATCGTTCTGGATCTGAAAAGAGGCGAAATAGGTGAACCAATTTTAAACCAGCTTTATAAACATACACAGCTTCAGACAACCTTCGGTATCATATTCCTTGCAATCGTAAACAATGAACCTAAAACCCTTACAATCTTCCAGCTGATTGAGGAGTTTGTAAAATTCAGAAAAGATATAGTAACAAAAAGATCTACATTTGAATTAAACAAGGCTCTGGACAGATTGCATATACTTGAGGGTTTTAAAATAGCTCTTGATAACATAGATGAAGTAATAGCACTTATAAAACAATCGAAAACAGTACCAGAAGCAAGGGTCTCTCTGATAAACCATTTTGCCTTTTCAGAAAAACAGGCTGCAAGCATACTGGAAATGCGTTTACAGCGCCTTACCTCACTGGAAAGATCCAAAATTCTCGATGATTATAAAAGTACCTCAGAAGAAATAGCAAAATTAAAGATGATTCTTGGAGACGAAAAGCTTCTCCTGGATGTTGTAAAACAGGAACTCATCGAGATAAAAGAAAAATATGGCGATAAAAGGTTGACTGAAATAGTAGATCAACTACCTGATATTACAATAGAAGATATGATTAAAGATGAAGAGGTTGTTGTAACTATCACTTATCGGGGCTATACAAAGAGGACTCCCCTTGACCAATACAAACATCAGGCACGAGGCGGAAAAGGAAAAATGGGTATTATTGTCAAGGAAGAAGATTTCGTAGATCATCTGTATGTAGCTTCCACACATTCTTACATAATATTTTTTACCAGTTCCGGAAAAGCTCACATTGTAAAAGTTCACACAATTCCTGAAGCTACCATGTCATCTAAAGGCAAACCAATCATCAACATGATCAATATTGATAAAAATGAAAGAATAACAGCTGTAGCACATGTAAAGGAATTTTCTGAAGACAAATATCTTTTTCTTGTAACAAAAAAAGGACACGTAAAGAAGATAAGCCTTGATTCTCTGAAGCATTTGCGTTCTCCTGGCATACGTGTAATCAGCCTCCCGGAAGATGACAGCCTGATTGGAGTTCTTGAAACTGATGGAGAAAACGAAATAGAAATTGCTACAAAGAAAGGTAAGGCAATAAGATTCAAAGAAAAAGAAATAAGATCAATGGGAAGGATAGCATATGGAATAAGAGGCATAAAACTTGCCAGAAATGATGAAGTTGTTTCCTTGGATATGGTCAACCAGAGTTGCAATGTTTTTACAGTAACAGAAAAGGGTTACGGAAAACGTTCACCTTGCAGCGGCTACAGGATCCAGTCGAGAGGAGGCAAGGGTATCATAAATGTAAGATGCGGGGCAAAAAATGGTGAAGTAGTATGCCTTAAACAGGTTAAAGATGATGATGAAGTAATACTCACAACAGATACCGGTAGAACAATAAGATTTAGAATCCAGGATATCCCTGTCCAGAAGAGAGGCGGTCTCGGGGTTAAGCTTATGGATTTAAGAGAAGCTGAAAAAATAGTAGCCGCTGTAGTTACAACTGCTATGGATGATTCTATTGAGACAACAGTGGAAGTTTCTGATTCATGAATTTGGATAAAAAAAAGACCATAATAGGAATAATAGGTGCCGGGGCATGGGGTACTTCCTTTTCAATACATCTCGCAAGAAGAGGTTTCCCTGTAATTTTATGGGTATTTGAAAAAGAACTTTATAAATTACTTAATAGAGACAGGGTAAATAGTTATTATCTTGATGGTTTTTTATTACCTTCAAATATAGATTTTACTGACAACCTCTGTGAGCTTGTAACAAAGGCTGAAGACATTGTAATTGCAACACCTTCTTTTGCCTTACATGAAACTATAAAAAAAATACCTCACTCTCTTCTTTTGAAAAAAAAAATATTACTTCTTACAAAAGGCTTTGAGACAAAATCTCTTTTGCGCATGACCGAGGTAATAGAAAATTACCTCGGCATAAAAAAAGCTGGCATTGCGGTGCTTTCAGGCCCATCCTTTGCAAAAGAAGTTGCAAGAGGCGCTTTTACCTCTGTTGTTGTGGCATCAAAAAACAGCAGGCTTTCCGCATATTTCCAGAAGCAGATACACGATGATAACTTTCGCGTATACACAAGCAAGGATATCATAGGTGTAGAGCTGGGCGGGGCAATGAAAAACGTCATGGCAATCGGGGCAGGAATTATAGAAGGCCTTACTCTCGGAACAAATACTCAGGCAGCCTTTATAACAAGGGCACTTGCTGAAATAAAGAGGCTTGGTAATGCTCTTGGTGCAAAAGAAACCACTTTTATGGGACTTTCAGGCATAGGCGATCTGATGCTTACATCCTACGGACAACTCAGCAGAAATAGAACGTTCGGTATAGAGCTTTCAAAAGGAAAGAAACCTGAAGAAATTATAAAATCACAGAAAACTGTTGTTGAAGGATACTACACAATCAAGGCTGCCTATCAATTCTCAAAAAAGCTGAATATAGAAATGCCCATCACTGAGGAATTATACAAAATAATATTTGAAGGAAAAGATCTTCAGACATCTTTAAATGACATTAAAAGTCGGGCACTTAAAGAAGAAGACAAATAAACAGAGTTATAGTTTTTGCTAACCTTGGAATGAGCAAGCGGTTTTCTAAAAAAACCAGTTCTTTCTTGCAGAAAAATATAAAGTATTTGACGACTTTTTTGCACTGTGGTATTCTCAAAAATGCAGAAAAAAAGATCATGGGTCTTAAGTGTTTGACTTTCCATGTCCGGTCTGAGCGCTTATCACTCATCTCATATTCTAAAGGAGGTACAAATGTCAGCAATATATGATGTTTTTGCTCGGGAAGTACTGGACAGCAGAGGCAACCCCACTGTTGAGGTTGAAGTCGCATTGGAAAGCGGATCCATAGGTCGTGCAATAGTTCCTTCCGGCGCATCAACCGGCGAGAGAGAAGCTCTTGAACTAAGAGACGGAGATGCAAACAGGTATAAAGGAAAAGGTGTTTTAAAGGCTGTGGAAAATGTAAACAATACCATAGCTCCTAAAATTGAAGGATTTGATGCGCTTGATCAGGCTTTTCTCGATAATTTTCTCATTGAACTTGACGGAACAGAAAATAAGAATAACCTCGGAGCAAATGCAATTCTCGGAGTGTCAATGGCAGTTGCAAGAGCAGCTTCGGAATATCTGGAATTACCTTTATATCGTTACATAGGAGGGATAAGGCCGAGAGAAATACCCGTCCCTCACATGAATGTAACAAATGGTGGAGCCCATGCTCAAAACACTCTGGATGTACAGGAATTTCTAATATTGCCTGTTAACACAGACAGTTTTAGAGAAGCAATCAGAATGGGAGCGGAAGTATTTCAGACATTAAAAAATGTTTTGAAAGAAAAAGGCTATTCTACAGGAGTTGGAGATGAAGGCGGCTTCGCTCCACAAATCGAGTCCACAAAAGAAGCTCTCGACACAATAATGACTGCAATTGAAAAAGCAGGATATAAACCCGGTGAGGACATACTTCTCGCACTTGACGTTGCTGCAAGCGAACTTTACAAAAAAGGAAAATACCACATAGACGGTAATGTCTGGACAAGTGATAAACTCATCGATTTCTATGAATCACTGATAAAAGATTATCCGATCATTTCTATAGAAGATGGATTGGCGCAGAATGACTGGAAGGGATGGAAAAAATTCACAGACAGATGTTCTTCTAAAATACAGATTGTAGGAGATGACATCTTTGTTACAAACCCAAAAATCTTCCAGGAAGGTATAATGGAAGGTATAGCCAACAGTATATTGATAAAATTAAATCAGATAGGTACTGTGACCGAGACTCTTACAACAATTGAGATGGCAAAAAGAGCAGGTTATACCTGTGTGATTTCTCACCGTTCAGGAGAAACAGAGGATACCTTTATTGCAGATCTTGCAGTTGCCACAAATACAGGACAGATAAAAACAGGTTCCGCATCGAGAAGTGAAAGAATTGCCAAATACAATCAGTTAATGAGAATAGAAGAGGAAATGGAAGGATCAGCGGTCTTTGGAGGAAAGGAAGTATTCTACAGCATAAAATCATAATAAATTTCAGTGGCAGGTTCCTGATTTCAGGCACCTGCCACTTATAATATTCTCACACTTTTAAGCAATTGCATGGCTTTCGGTTTTAAGTATTTTTGCTATATCATAAATTTTTTCAAGATTTCCTTTTCAGGACAGTACACGTTTCTTTTGTCAATTCACAATTCTTCCGACACGGTTCAATATGAATTGTAACATCTATATCCCGCATCTTTTCATTCATCTTTTTTTCTATACCACTCGCAAGGTCATGGGCTTCTTCAATACCCGATTTTCTGCAAATTAACAGATGGAAGTCAAAGTATTTTTTATTACCTGCCAAACGGCTTCTAAGTCTGTGATACCCGGCATAAGGAAAGGGGGTGGCATTTATGATGTTTTTAATCTCCTTTTCGATGTTGCCTGAAACTCTCGTATCCATAAGAGCTGAAAAGCTGTTTCTGAATATTTTCACTGCAGAAAAAATGATGACAAAACCAATTATTATTGCAAATAACAAATCAAAATAACTTTTTCCAGTATAATGGGTGAGGAAAATAGCAGCAATTACTGCAGAATTGGAATAGAAGTCACTGGCATAATGGAGTGCATCTGCCATTAACGCATGGGAACATGATTTTCTACCAACTTTTCTTAAAACAAGTGAAACAACAACAGTAAAAACAAGTGAAAAGATCATGACACCTATATCAAGCCCTGAATATATTATTGTTTCTTTATTAAGGAATTTTTCAACAGTTGTATAGATTATTGCAATCCCGCTGAAAACAATAAAAAGTGACTGGATTATCCCGGCCAGATCCTCAACTTTTCCATGACCATACTGGTGTTCATGGTCTGCCGGCTCCGCAGCCTTTTTTATTGCAAAAAAATTCATACCCGAAATAAATGCATCCAGTAAACTATCGAGCCCTGAAGAAATAACAGCCATTGATCCTGAAATAAATCCTGCGGAAAATTTGCCTGTTGCAAGTATAATGGCAGATATTACAGCAAATAAGGAAGCTTTTTGTTTTATGCCCATCAATATTATTTAATGCTTATAGGCTCTAAATATTCAAGTACAATCATAAACTAACTTCACCGGAAGTATTGCTTATGTTATTACCTGATCGACAATCAGTATTGCTTTTATTTCTGATGTTTCATATTATAAAAGTGAAAGCATGTGAAGATCCATAACATCATCTTTCGAAATATAGTCGTTTGTAATACAGTCTCTGTACATTCAGACAAACGACGACTATAAAAAAACAAGTATGAGCGTAATATGCAAATAATTAAAAACTTTATATTCGGACTACCTTGTGTTACAGCCACTATGACAGCTGTTTTCATTTTATTCTCAACATCTGTCATGGCTTCTGAAAGCGGAGAAAGCAATCTAATCAACAGCATAGGAATAGCAATACTCGCAGCAACAGTGATGTCCTTTGTCGGTCATATATTAAAACAACCCCTTCTTCTGGCATATATTGCAGCCGGGGTTCTTATCGGCCCTAACATCGGTTCAGGACTGATAACCAATCTGAAAGATATTGAAACACTTTCTCACATAGGACTGGTATTGCTTCTTTTTCTGATAGGTCTGGAAATTGATATCAAAAAACTGAAAGAGTCAGGTAAATCGCTCATTGTAAGCGGTCTTTTCCAGTTCATAATATGCGCTTTGCTCGGACTGGGTTTCTTTGGTCTGCTTGGATATACTATTGGTGAAGGTCGTTATGACCTGCTTTATCTGGCTGCCTGCTGTTCACTGAGCAGCACGGCTATCGTGGTAAAACTTCTTTACGGAAAGTTTGAAATAGATACACTGGCAGGAAGAATAACATTAGGTATCCTTGTATTCCAGGATATATGGGCAATTATTTTGCTTGGCATTCAACCGAACCTCTCCAATCCACAAATATTTTCCATATTATTCTCATTCGTCAAAGGTGCTGCGCTTGTTGGTGTAAGTCTATTGCTCAGCAAATATGTGCTTAACAAGCTTTTCAGAACTGTATCAAAGGTCCCTGAGCTTGTACTTGTGTCCTCGCTTGGCTGGTGTTTCTTTATTTGCAGCATAGCAGGTTATATGGGTCTGTCCCTGGAAATGGGGGCGCTGATAGCGGGTGTTGCAATTTCTACATTTCCATACAATCTTGACGTAATAGCAAAGGTAGTAAATATCAGAGACTTTTTTGTGACTCTTTTTTTTGTTGCTCTCGGAATGCAGATACCTGATCCTTTAAGTAATCCAGACATCCTTGTCGTTGCAGGTATAGCATCTGTTTTTCTTATTTTTTCAAGATTTTTATCTATATATCCAATACTGTATTTTCTTAAAAACGGCAATAGAATCAGCCTTCTCACATCCATAAACCTTGGACAGATCAGTGAGTTCTCTCTTGTCATAACAACTCTTGGATTTGAAGCAGGTCATATTGGGAAAGATATCATGTCCATTGTGATTTTTATTTTCGTAATAACCTCTATTGTATCAACCTATATGATCAAATACAGCGACAACATCCAAAAAACACTTAATAAGGCGCTGAAAAAAACAGGACTGAAGGATATTGAAACAAAGGAATGTGAATACAGTGAAGAATATGACAAGGAAATAGCCATTCTTGGATTCCATCGCACAGCAAGCTCGCTTGTAAATGAAATACTTGATGTGGACAGAGAAACACCGGAAGCTCATCTGAAAGACAGACTCATTATAGTTGACTTCAATCCTGAAGCTTATTTAACGCTTCAGACGATGGGTATCAAAGTTATTTATGGAGATATAAGTCATCCTGACACACTTTACCATGCTGGAATACATGAGGCAAAACTTGTAATTTCTACAATACCCGACAGCATATTGGTGGGAACAGATAATCTGAGATTGATAAGGCACATTAGAAATATGAATCCTGACACAAGAATTATCGTTACAGCTGAAAGCACAAAAAGAGCTCTTAATATGTATGCTGAAGGAGCTGATTATGTCTTTATGCCGAGGATACTTACTGCAAAGCATCTGGTCTCAATAATTGGCAATATTCTATCCACTGATTCTTCATCTCTTAAGAAGATAGTTGACAATGAAATTGAGAAACTCAAAGAGCGCAATGAAATAATTAACTAAAAGCAGCATCAGATTCATATCGAACAGTGTATAGTTTTTTGCAGCAATTTTATTTCACTTACATTCAGCTCCTCTGTTTTTGTCTTACCTGTGCTAAAAAAATATTAAGGATTACGAATTTAGATATGTTCTGAAAAATTGGCGTTCATTGTCATAAGTACCCATAATAATCAGCTCAGAACCTTCTGTGATCGGACAGGAAGGATCGGGATTCACTACCAGTTTACCTTCTGTCTTAATCGCAACTACACTACAGCCGGTTTCCTGCCTTATACGGGATTGTACAAGAGTCACACCAACAAGGATCTTCGGGGCTACCACATGGAAAAGTATGAAGCCTTCAACAAGCATTATAGCATCCTGCTGTATCAGAAAGCTAAAAACAACATCAACTCCCAGCACAGGATAAGACATTACAAAATCTGCTCCTGCTCTGTGCAGAGTGGATACATTACGATCCATATTTGCTCTGCTTATAATCTGAAGATCAGGTCTCAGACTCCTGCAATATTTGGTAAGGTATATGTTGGTTGCATCATTGTGAGTTGTTATCAGAACAGCCGGGGCTTTTTCAATCCATGCTTTTTTGAGAGTGTTAATATCAGCAGCATCGCCCTGTATAATATTCGGATCACCTGCCCTTCTTAAATTTTTCTCTATAATAAGATAGGGAACACTCCTTTCTTCAAATCTTTTTGCAATAGCAGTGCCTACCCTGCCACCTCCTATAACTATAACAGGATCACCTGCATGTCGAAAGATCTGATATATAGAAAAAACTTCGTCATAAGTTGCTATCTGCTTTTCCGTTCCTGCAAGAAGAAGAACAGTACTGTTCGTAATTATTTTATCAGGTGCGGGAATTAAAGCTTTGCCTCTCTCCCACATGCCCACTATCGTAACCCCCATTAATTCACGTAATTTGCTTTCAGCAACTGTTTTACCGACAAGGGGGGTGTTCATAACAGCAGTTTCAGAAATAATCAGCTCATCCAGCCTTCCTATAATATTTGATTGGAAATCACCACACATTGTCCAGTTAACAAAAGAACGGGCAAGGAGATCTGCAACTTCAACAACTCTGGAACTTCCTGCCATGGTCAGTATATCAATCGAATTTGGAGAATCAGCTGTAGTTATTATAGGAACAGTCTCGTTCAGTTCACGTACGGTAAAAGCAATGTTTGTGTTAATTTCATCACTGTTGGTAGCAACCACAAGGGCTGCTTTATGAACACACATTTTCCTGAATGTTTCCGGATCATCTATATTACCCATTGCAACTCTGATTCCAAGATCTGATAACATTCCGGCCTGTTCGTGATTTTCCACTATCACCACGTAATTTCGTTTGTAAGTTATCAATCTCTCAACAAGAGCAGCTGTCACATCATCATATGCAGTCATAATTACATGATCACTGGTATTGGCAGGCAATTCTCTCGGAGCACGTCTCTTTGATTCCTCAGCCATCCATGGCGCAAAAAAGAATTTGATGAATGCAAAGGGAAGAAGGACAAGCATGAAAACAACACCTGAAAGAAGCACAAGAATAGAAAATAATAATCCAAGATCCCTGGTGAAAGTAATATCCCCAAATCCAAGAGTTGTCATAACAGTCAGGGTCCAGTAAAAACCAGTTATCCAGGAATATTCACGACCTTCCCACGCCATAATAAAGTGGAAGATAACACTGTAAACAGTAACCATAGCTGCCAGAACAACAATAAAATAGAAGAGCACACGAATATTCTGTTTCGAACTTCTGCCCTCAACCATGGAGCTGACTATAGATGAATAGAACTTCAAAACTTCCCCTCCAAATCATTTACAAGGAACACAACTTAACTTTTGCACTTCGCAGTTTCATTCCTGTTAACTGGTTTTATTATTGTACAGAATCAAAAACATTGTGCCTTATTGTCAGGAATTACTTTTGAATAAAAATATTGTACACGCTACGCATTGTCAACACTTTTTTGTCACAGCATTAAAACCATCTATAGGGTTGAATAATAATTAATATACTGAACGCGTTATTCAATAACCTCTGGAAAAAACTTATTATTTCTGCTAAAATATGGATCTTTTAATCTTACAGGAGTTTTACCTTGGAATACCATGGACAATTTTGATGTTATAGTGGTGGGAGCAGGTCATGCAGGTTGTGAAGCAGCCCTTGCTTCTGCCCGTTTAGGTACAAAGACCCTTCTTCTGACAACAAATCTTGATCATATAGCCTTTATGTCATGCAATCCCGCCATAGGCGGGCTCGGCAAGGGGCATCTTGTAAAAGAAATCGATGCACTTGACGGCAAAATGGGGGAAAACATCGATGCGACAGGAATACAGTTTCGTATCCTGAATATGAAAAAAGGGCCTGCTGTTAGGGCCACCCGCATACAGGCTGACAAGATACAATATGCCCTGAGAATGAAAGGGATTCTTGAAAGGCAAGCCAATCTATGGCTTCGGCAAAGCCTTGTTGAAAAGCTCCTCATAAACAACGGGGCAGTTACAGGAGTACAAGCACAATGGGGAGAAAAATTCTACGGTAAAACTGTGATTCTTACAACAGGTACTTTTTTACGAGGATTGATTCATGTTGGTATGGAACATTTTGAAGCAGGAAGGATGGGAGATCCCCCCTCTATAGGTCTCTCTCTATGTCTAAAAGATCTTGGTTTTAAAATCGGGCGTCTCAAAACAGGAACATGCCCCCGTCTTGATGGAAGAACCATAGACTTTTCCAGGCTTGAACCCCAGCATAGTGATAATCCTCCACAGCCTTTTTCCTTCCTTACCGGCAAAGTTCATAATAAACTCGTTCCCTGCTGGTTAACTTATACAAATGAAAAAACCCATGATGCAATAAGATCAGGCTTGGATAGATCACCGCTATATACAGGTAAAATAGAAGGGATCGGGGTAAGATACTGTCCATCTATTGAAGACAAAATAGTTAAATTTCAGGATAAGAAACGTCATCACATATTTATAGAACCTGAAGGTCTTGACACAATTGAATATTACCCGAATGGCCTTTCAACAAGTCTCCCTCTTGATATACAGCTAAAGATGCTAAGGAGTGTGGATGGCCTTGAACATGTTGAAATTACACGGCCAGGTTACGGGATAGAATATGATTTTGTATATCCCACACAACTCTATGCCACTCTTGAGACAAAGCTTATAAAGAATCTTTTTCATGCAGGTCAGATAAACGGTACAACAGGTTATGAAGAGGCAGCAGCTCAGGGGTTAATGGCAGGTATTAATGCTGCTTTAAAAGTCAAAGACAGAGGAACCTTCTGCCTCGGCAGGGATGAAGCTTACATAGGGGTTATGATAGACGACCTCGTAACGAAAGGAGTTGATGAACCCTATAGAATGTTTACATCAAGAGCTGAATATAGGCTACTGCTCCGAGAGGATAATGCGGACATCAGAATTACCGAAAAAGGCTATAATATCGGAATCGTAAGTAAAGAACGCTACAAAACGACAATGGAAAAAAAGAAGAAAATAAACAGTATACAGGAAATGTTGCGTTCCAAAAGGCTTAAACCAACAACTGAAACAATTGAAATGCTGAAGAACAATGGTTTCGAAAATATAAAAAACCCTGTTACCTTTGAGGATCTCCTTAAAAAACCTGAAGTTACCATGGACAGCATAAAGCGCATAGATTCCGACTTTGATAATCTTGAAGACGGAATTGCATATCAGGTGGAATTGAATATTAAATACCGGGGCTATACAGAAAGACAGGTTGAGATGATAGAAAAAACAAAACGACTGGAAAATATAAAAATCCCTCCGGATACTGAATACAGAACAATTTCAGGTCTTTCAAGGGAAGTGGTGGAAAAGTTGTCAGGAATCAGACCCTTTACTGTAGGTCAGGCATCCCGAATTCCCGGTATTACACCCGCAGCTACAACAGCCTTGATGATATATTTGAAAAAAACAGGCATACTTTAAAGGAAGATTTAAGGAAATAATTTCCGTGGAAAGATTTCAGGAATTTTAAATACTGAGGTTATTTTGGAAAATAATAATGATTTTATAAAACATTGCTTGACAGACTTGGGAACTGACGTTTCCGGTATTGGGAAAATGTCTTTATATGAAAAAGAACTGGTAGGCCTCGATAATTCAATCAAAGAAAGGTTACCATTTGCTGTTTTTTTTGGTCTTGTATTAACAAAGGGTATCCTGGGCACTGTAACTGACGGACCAAACCCCATTTATCTCCACCATTACAGGCAGTTAAACTACAGACTTGATATGATTGGATATTTACTTTCAAAAGAAATAGAAAAGAAAGGTTATACCGCCCTACCCTTCGGGGCTTCTCAGGTTATAGACTGGCGAAACCAGAAAGGACATATTTCCCACAAACATCTTGGTGTCTTATCAGGTGTAGGATGGATAGGCAGGAACAACCTGCTCGTTCACCCTGTTTTCGGATCAAGAGTAAGATACAACACAGTTCTGACAAATATGCCCCTTATTACAGATAAACCGCTTGAAATGGATTGTGGAAATTGCAGAGCTTGTATAGACAAATGTCCGGCAGGGGCAATAAAGGAAACTCAATCTCTCTTTGACCATAAAGGATGTTATGAAATGCTTACAGAATTCAAAAATAAAAGAAACCTCGGTCATCATATTTGTGGCATATGTATAGAAGCCTGCAAGGGGAAAGAATGAAAACAGCCAAGGCGCTCATAGCGCTTGAAGACGGAACAGTATTTGAAGGCAGAAGCTGCGGTATAGAGGGTGAAAGAGAAGGAGAAATAGTATTTAATACCAGCATGACAGGTTATCAGGAAATAATGACAGACCCTTCATATAAAGGACAGATTGTCACAATGACATACCCTCTCATCGGAAATTATGGAATAAATGAAGATGATATTGAATCAACAAGCCCGAAAATTGAAGGCTTCATCATCAGAGAACTCAGTAAAATTGCAAGCAATCACAGGTCTCAGGAGAATATCGGAAATTATCTCCAAAGACATAATATAATAGCCATTGAAGAAGTTGATACCCGCGCCCTTACAAAACACATAAGAGTCCATGGCGCAATGAAGGCTGTCATTTCCACTATCGATACTGATCGTGGAAATCTTGTTAAAAAAGCAATGGCATCAAGGGGTATTGCAGGCAGGGATCTGGTTAAGGAAGTAACTTGCAGTCATTCCTATGATTTTGAAGATAAAAACTCCTGTGGATCACGTTTTAAGGATCATGGATTTGAAAATCTTAAATTAAAGGTTGTTGTTATGGATTTCGGGGTAAAAATTAACATTCTCAGGATGCTCAACAAAGCAGGCTGTCACACTACTGTTGTGCCTGCAAATACCTCTGCTAAAGAAATGCTTGCCATGAAAGCTGACGGGGTGCTCCTTTCAAACGGTCCGGGAGATCCTGAAGGCGTACCATATGCAATCAAGGAGATAGAAAAACTTCTCAATAAAATACCTGTTTTCGGTATCTGTCTGGGACAACAGTTGCTAGGTCTTGCCTATGGCGGAAAAACATACAAACTCAAATTCGGACATCGCGGCGCGAACCAACCCATAAAAGACTTGAAAACAGGAAAAATACATATAGTTTCGGAAAACCATGGTTTTGCAGTAGATGTTGATTCAATAAAAAAAGAACCAATCAGGACAACACATATCAATCTTAACGATAATACAATAGAAGGCCTGGAACATAAAATACATCCAGCTTTCTCTGTCCAGTATCACCCCGAAGCCTCGCCGGGACCTCATGATGCATATGGTTTATTTACTAAATTCACTGATATGATGGAAAAATTCAAAAAGAAAATTGAGATGGCAGACCGAGGGTAATCAGTAATAAAAATAGTGGGTTCTAATCTGTGAAATGCAAATCATTAAATATCAGGGAAACACAGACCCTTGAAAAATAGAGGAAATTTATGCCCAAACGAACGGATATACAGAGTATACTGATAATAGGCTCCGGTCCTATTGTTATAGGTCAGGCATGTGAATTTGATTATTCAGGAAGTCAGGCATGTAAAGCGCTCAAAGAGGAAGGCTACAGGGTAATTCTTGTTAACAGTAACCCGGCTACTATCATGACAGATCCTGATATGGCAGACAGGGTTTATATTGAACCTCTTACTCCTGAAATCCTTGAAGAAATCATTAAAGTCGAAAGACCTGATGCCATACTGCCTACTATCGGAGGTCAAACAGCCCTCAATCTTGCAACAATTATTTCGGAAAAGGGCATCCTTGATAAATATGATGTGGAGCTGATAGGCGCAGATTACAAAGCTATCAAAAAAGCCGAGGACAGGGAAGAGTTTAAAGCTGCCATGGAAAAAATAGGTCTCGACGTACCTCGAAGCGGCCTTGCCCATAACATGGAGGTAGCAGGAGAAATAGCAAAAAAAACCGGTTTCCCTCTGATCATAAGACCGAGCTACACTCTTGGAGGAACAGGAGCATCAATTGCCTATAATGTAGAAGAATTTAAAACCCTTGCATTAAGGGGCCTTGAAAGCAGTATGACCACAGAAATCCTGATTGAAGAATCTGTAATCGGCTGGAAGGAATATGAACTTGAGGTGATGAGGGATAAAAAAGACAATGTTGTAATCATTTGTTCAATTGAAAATTTTGATGCAATGGGAGTACATACAGGCGACAGTATCACTGTAGCTCCGGCACAGACTCTAACTGACAAGGAATACCAGGCTATGCGGGATGCTGCTATTAAGATAATAAGGGAAGTGGGTGTTGAAACAGGAGGTTCAAATATCCAGTTTGCTGTAAACCCCGATACAGGCAGAATGACCATTATTGAGATGAACCCCAGAGTTTCAAGGAGTTCAGCCCTTGCGTCAAAGGCAACAGGTTTCCCTATAGCAAAAATTGCTGCAAAACTCGCAGTAGGATACAGTCTTGATGAAATTCCAAATGATATAACAAAAAAGACTCCCGCATCCTTCGAACCCACTATAGATTACTGTGTAGTAAAAATTCCAAGGTTTACCTTTGAAAAATTTAAAGGTGCAGATGAAACTCTTACTGTACAGATGAAATCTGTAGGTGAAGCAATGGCAATTGGAAGAACATTCAAGGAGGCTCTGCAAAAAGGATTCAGATCTCTCGAAACCGGTGTTCATGGAATTATTGACAAAAGACTCCAGGGCCTGAATGATCCTTTGTTTGTAAAACAAAAACTGATTACCCCGAATAAGGACAGGATCTTTTATATTCGCCAGGCATTAAAGAACGGTATGAATATAAATGAAATTTATGAGCTCACCTGTATAGACAGGTGGTTTCTGAAAAATGTGGAAGAGATTGTCCAATTTGAAAATAAAATAGCAGGAAAAAACAAATTGTCTAAAGAGCTGATGTTACAGGCAAAAAAACTTGGATTCTCAGACAGACAGATAGGTTCACTCATCAAAAAAGATGAGAATAAAATCCGCGCAACAAGGCTTAAAATGGGAATTAAAAGCGTTTTCAAGCTTGTTGACACCTGTGCCGCTGAATTTGAAGCATATACGCCATACTATTACTCAACTTATGAAACTGAAGACGAATCACGGATTTCTGACAAAAAAAAGATTATGATACTCGGGGGCGGGCCCAACAGGATCGGTCAGGGAATAGAATTTGACTACTGTTGTGTTCATGCTGCTTTTGCACTAAGCACTCTGGGTTACGAAACCATAATGGTCAACAGCAACCCGGAAACAGTAAGCACTGACTACGATACATCTGATAAATTATATTTTGAACCCCTTACATTTGAGAATGTTCTTGACATTGCAGAACGTGAAAGGCCTGATGGAGTAGTTGTCCAGTTTGGCGGGCAAACTCCCCTCAATCTTGCAGAATCATTGCAGGAATATGGTATACCAATCATAGGAACAACACCGGAAAGTATTGACATTGCAGAAAACAGGGACAAGTTCAAGTCACTGATTCAAAAACTTAACCTGAAGCAACCTGAAAATGGCATAGCCACATCCTTTCAAGAGGCGAAAGAAATTGCAAAAACAATAGGCTATCCTGTTGTTGTCCGTCCCTCCTATGTGCTTGGAGGCAGAGCCATGGAAATCGTATATACAGACAATGATTTGATGGGTTTCATGGAAAAAGCAGCGGAGGCATCACCTGACAGACCGATCCTTATAGACAAATTTATTGAAGATGCAATTGAAATAGATGTTGATGCTGTTGCAGACGGAGAAACCTGCATAGTTGCAGGAATTATGGAACATATTGAAGAAGCCGGCATCCATTCAGGAGACAGCGCATGTGCACTGCCTCCCTATTCTCTTGATGACGGAGTAATAGATAAAATAAAAACATATACATATATGCTTGCAAAAGAACTCAATGTCATAGGCCTTATGAACATCCAGTATGCTGTAAAAAATGACGAAGTTTATGTGCTCGAAGTAAATCCACGTGCAAGCAGGACCATTCCCTTTGTCAGCAAAGCCACTGGTGTCCAATGGGCTAAAATAGCTGTTAAAGTCATGGTAGGTCTGAAACTGAAAGATCTCGGAATGCATAAGGAAATTAAAGTAAACCATGTGGCTGTTAAAGAATCTGTCTTTCCTTTTAATAAATTTTATGGAGTTGACACAATTCTGGGGCCGGAAATGAAATCTACCGGTGAAGTTATGGGCATTGACATGAGTTTCGGAGCTGCTTTTCTCAAAGCACAACTTGGTGCAGGACAAAATCTTCCGGCTTCCGGGAATGTTCTCCTTAGTGTAAAAAACAAGGACAAGAGGAATGTAGTATTCATAGCAAAAAAGCTCTCAGACCTTGGCTTTAAAATATTCGCCACAAAAGGAACGGGGAAAGTTCTAGCAAATAATGGTATCTATATAACTTTTGTCAATAAAATCTCTGAAGGAAGACCTCATATAGTTGACATGATCAAAAATGGCGAACTTCAATTCATTATCAATACTCCTAGCGGCAGGCATCCCATGCAGGATGAAGTAAATATACGGGCAAGCACAGTCCAGTACAGGATTCCCTATACAACAACACTTTCCGGAGCACAGGCCATGGTTAATGCAATAGAACACATAAGAAAAGGTGGCATCCAGGTAAAGGCACTCCAGGATTATTACATAAAAGTAAATTGACATAAAACAGAATAATGTTAAGCAGTAAACGGGATTGTTACATTCTTTTTTTAAATCTCAAAGAACTCATGGTCATTACAAAAATCCCGAGCACAAAAAGTCCGAGCATTTGAGGCCATAGGATATACATCCCGTTTCCTTTCAGGAATATTCCTCTTATTATAACAAGAAAATATCTCAGGGGATTCAGATAAGTGCCATATTGGACAGCCAAAGGCATATTCTCAATTGGAAACATAAGTCCTGACAGAAGCACTGCCGGTGCAAAAAAAAGAAATGTAGCCATCATGGCCTGCTGCTGTGTTTTGGATATTGTAGATATAAAAAGTCCTATACCGAGAACTGAAAGAAGATAAATAGCAGTACAGAAGAAAAGTAGTAAAAGCGATCCTGTTACAGGTATGGAAAACCATAATGTACCCACTGCTGTTGTAAGAAACATGTCAAAAAAGCCTATAAGTGCAAAAGGGATAGTTTTGCCGAGTATAAGTTCTACTGGTTTCAGGGGTGTTACCATGAGCTGTTCCATGGTACCCATTTCCCTTTCCCGCACTATGGCCATCGCAGTAAGAAGAAGACATATCAGCATTATCATAATGGCTATGACTCCAGGAACGTTGTAATTCCTGCTTGCAAGGTCCGGGTTATACCATGCCCTTGCACTGACTTCAAGCCTGACCGGTCTTGATATAGCCCTGTTGATATAAAGATCATTTGAATATTTCATTATAATCCTGTTTGCATACCCCATGGCCACAAGGGCTGTATTGGAGTCAGCTCCATCAACAAGAACCTGTATTTCCGTCTGCCTTCCCCTTTTCAAATCCGAAGAAAAATTTGAGTTTATCTGGATGGCTGTTGTAATTTTTCCACTGTCAAACAAATCCTGAATAGCCGTATTGGAAGAAATATAGTAATCAAGGGTAAAATATCCGGAACTGCTAAACCTTCTTATAAGCTCACGGCTTTCATATGATTTATCAAGATCGTATATTGCAGTACGTATGGTATTGACATCTGTCGTAACAGCATAACCAAAAATAATTAATTGCGCTAAGGGAGTTATAAAAATGACAGCCTTCATGCGTCTGTCTCTGAAAATATGGATAAACTCCTTTATAACCATCTGTTTTATACGCTGAAACATTTTTTATTCTATCCTCTTTTTAAATCTCTTAACAGAAAGAACGAATGCTGCGATACCAAAAACAGTTAGTAGTAATGTCTCAAGAAACAGAGAGGATATGGTATTTCCTTTGAGGAATATTCCTTTCAGGATGGTAACAAAATATCTGGCCGGAATAATGTACGTAATAAACTGAAGGGGTTTTGGCATATTATATATGGAAAACATAAAACCTGACAAAAGCAGGGCAGGTAAATAGGAGACAATAAGAGATACCTGGCATGCAACAATCTGTGATTTTGTAATAATAGAAATAAGAATGCCAAGGCTTAACCCGCCGAAAAGAAATATACCTGACAGGATCATAAGAAGCAAAACATTACCTTTAAGCGACACATTAAAAAGATATATAACAATAAGAATTGACAAAACCATGTCGATAAAACCGATAAGAAAATAAGGTATCAGTTTCCCCGTTATCAGTTCAGGCGTTTTCACGGGTGTTGTTATAAGCTGTTCCATGGTGCCCCTCTCCCATTCTCTTGCTATGGTAAGAGATGTAAGTAGCGCTGCTATGATGGACATTATGACGGCAATGAGACCTGGTATGATAAAATTCCTTGATTTAAGTTCAGGGTTATACCAGACTCTCGTACGAGCATCAATGAGTGGTATTATTCGAGCCCCTGAAAGATCTGTGATAAACATATCCGATATAACAGTTGCATAGTTCAGCGCAATAGTTGCTGTATTTGAATCGCTGCCATCAACAATTATCTGGATATTGGCATCCCTGCTCGTTCTTATTTTTTTTGAAAAATCTTCAGGTATATATATTGCTGTTCGGGCTTCCCCGGAATCAAGATATTTATCAATTTCGCTTACTTTTTCCGCATGGCCTTTAATTGAAAAATAACCTGATTCCTTGAATTTCCTGATAAATTCACGGCTTGTGCTGCTTTTATCAAGATCGTAGATTACGGTACTGATCCTGTCAACATCAAGAGAAATAGCATAACCAAAGATAAAAAGGAGCATTACGGGCATTAAAAAAGCCATTGCAAGACTCATGGGATCACGCCATATCTGGATTATCTCTTTTTTTGCTATTGCCTTTATTCGCAATAATTTCATATTATATCGATCTTTGATATAATTTCAGGTGTCAGACCATGCCGCAAAAACACAGGAGGGGAACAAGTATACAAATACAGAGACAAAACAGGATAGAACAACATCAGGCTACCTCTACAAGTGTAACAAAAACATCTTCCAATGAGGGAATGATCTTTTTTATACTGATTAACGAAATGTTATACCTGTGAAACAGATCTTCAATACATGGAATTGTATCAACTGCATTTTCTACTACAGCATGGAGTGAACTGCCAAAGATAGCAGCCTGAAAACCATTCTTTTCCAATATTTTCATTGCTTCCACAACTTTTAACACTTCTATCTCCAGAACATCCATTGTCATGTACCTTCCTTTTAACTCGGAAGGTTTGCCCTGGGCTATAAGTTTTCCTCTGTAAATCAATCCGAGCCTGTGACAGTATTCAGCCTCATCCATATAGTGAGTTGTAACAAATACAGTAGTACCGGCTTTTGACATCCCGTTGATCATCTCCCAAAAACTCCGACGTGATACCGGATCAACACCTGATGTAGGCTCATCCAGAAAAAGTATTGGGGGTTCATGGAGTATTGCACAACCAAGGGCAAGTCTCTGCTTGAATCCTCCTGGGAGTTCTCTGGTAATAGTCTTTCTTCTGTCAACAAGTCCTGCCATTTCAAGTATAAATTCTTTTCTTTCCCCCTTCTTCTCTCTGTAAACACCATAAATGCCACTAAAAAAATCTATATTTTCATCTATTGTAAGGTCATCATAGAGGGAAAATTTCTGTGACATATAACCTATATTATTTTTTATATCATCTGACCTGGACAGAATATCATATCCCGCAACCGTCCCTTTTCCTTCAGTAGGAACAAGGAGTCCACAAAGCATACGTATAGTGGTGGATTTACCTGCACCGTTAGGTCCAAGAAATCCATAAATCTCCCCCCTTGGAATTTTCAAATCTACATTATCTACTGCAACAAAATCCCCGAATCTTCTTGTCAGATTTTCGACACTTACTGCACAATCATATGTTGCCTTACCTTTTTTCATATTGATCAACCACGCTATTCACTGATTCTCTCAGGAAACCATTGAAATAAAAACATCCTCTAAAGAAGGCAATATCTCCCTGTAATCCTTCACTTCAATACCTTCCATTCTTAATTTCTCAACAA
The DNA here is from genome assembly GCA_964429485.1 of uncultured Syntrophorhabdaceae bacterium. Classification (GTDB taxonomy): domain Bacteria; phylum Desulfobacterota; class Syntrophorhabdia; order Syntrophorhabdales; family Syntrophorhabdaceae; genus JAPLKB01. The sequence continues at coordinate 109,344 of CAYSBW010000001.1, read as the reverse complement.
TTTCTGTAATTATATCCTGTTCCATAAGGGTGATGTGGAGTCTGTCGCCATATATACTTATGTTCTTTACACCTTTTACTGATAAAGCTATTTCCCTTGCATTGTGGGCATTATCACTCCACAACTCCAGCATGGGAAATTTAATAGTTTTTTTAATTTCAGAAGGTTTATCCTTTGCAAGGAGTTTTCCTTTGTACAAAAGTCCTATTTCTGTACACCTTTCAGCCTCATCAAGATATGCAGTTGAAACAAAGATCGTTACATGTTCTTTCAGAAGATCGTAGAGTATCTTCCAGAAATCCCGTCGCGATACCGGATCAACACCATTTGTAGGTTCATCAAGAAAAAGAATATCAGGGGTGTGGATGAGGGCACAGACAAGTCCGAGTTTCTGCTTCATGCCTCCTGACAGATTCCCTGCAAGTCTTTTCTTAAAAGGAGTAAGATTGCTGAATCCGAGGAGTCTTTCAATTCTTGAAGCCCTTTCACATTCAGGAACATTATAGAGGTCTGCATAAAAAATAATATTCTCCATTACAGTAAGATCTTCATAAAGGCCAAACCGTTGAGCCATATAACCTATATTTTCTTTAATTTCTTCACCTGCTGTAAGAATAGAACGTGAGGAAATCAAGGCATCGCCTGAGGTAGGCTCCATAATAGCAGTTAGAATTCTCATGATTGTTGTTTTCCCTGCTCCATCAGGACCGACAAGACCAAAGAGCTCGCCTTTTCTTATTTCAATGCTAAGGTTATCAACAACAACATTATTACCAAAGATTTTGGTGAGATTTTCTATTTTTATGGCAATATCACTCAACAGGATCCTCACATCAAAAAAAATACTGATGGAATTCAAATTGATTAATTTTCATGCCTTAAATCAATCCTGACATCTGCCGGCATCCCCGGCTTCAATTCATTATTTATGTTTTTTACTTTGATTTTAACACCAAAGACGAGTTTGACCCTTTCCTCCCGAGTCTGAACATTCTTAGGAGTAAATTCTGCTTCTGATGATATAAAAGAAACAACACCTTCATATACTTTCCCTTTAAAGGTATCTACTGTTATTTTTGTTTTCTGTCCAAGCCTTATCCATCCAAGCATGTCCTCCTTTACATATACCTTAACCCATGGATTTCCAAGATCACCTATAGTTACAACAGGTATTCCCGAAGCAATGGTTTCACCGACTTCTACATGTTTTTTCAACACAACTCCATCCATAGGTGCATATATGATTGTATCCTTCAATCTCTGTTCTGAAACAGCAAGAGCTGCTTCAGCCTGTTTGACTTTCTGGCCAACAATGGTGATTTCTTCTTTTCTCGGCCCTTCTCTTACAAGGCTTAATGACTCAAGAGAACTTCTGTGAAGAGCCTTACGGGCATCATAAGCACTTTTTGCAGCGTCAAAGGATGATGCTGATATTGCTCCGTTTTTGTAAAGTATCTCTGCTCTTTCATAATCATTTTTAGTTTTTTCAAGTTCTGCTTCTTGAGCCTTCGCCTGAGCTCTGGCAAGTTCAATCTCCTGGAATCTTGAACCGGCTGACATCTCAGCAAGCTTTGCCCTGGCTTCTTCCAGAAAGGCCTTTCCCTGGGATACCATGAAAGTAATTTCAGAATCGTCAATTTTTGCAAGCAGATCACCCTCTTTAACTGTATCACCTTCATCCACAATACGTTCTATAACTCTGCCGGGTATTTTAAAACCTATATTTGCTTCAGTTACTTCAATGTTACCGGAAAGAAGCATCTCTCTATTATTTTTTTTATTTTTCATATTATACGTTATAATAGCTGCCGTACACATGAAAATTAAAATTAATGCTATCAAAAACACCTTTTTTTTCATTTCTCCACCCCAGCACCATCACCATCTTTGCCGATAGCCTTCATAAGAAAAGCAACAGAAATTTCTCTGTCAAAAATAGCTTGAAAACGATCAGTTTCAGCCCTTAAAAGAACTGTCTGCGCATCAATTACATCCTGACTCATACCTGCACCTGTATCATATTTAAGTAACTCCACTCTGAGGTTCTCTACAGCACTTTCTATCCCTTTATTAGCAACTTCAACTCTCTCCTCTGCGTTTAAAATACCGAGATAAGCATCTCTGACTTCACGGGCTATAACGTGCTTTAAAGAACGTTCCTCCTCTCTTGCCTTATCCAATTGAATCTTTTCCTTTTCTATCGCAGACCTAATAGATCCACCATCCAAAATAGGCAAAGTCAACCTCAGACCATAATACCAGTTTTCCCTGAATCCGGTATCAATACCTGACGCACCTCCATACTGACCTGCTAGAGAAATATCAGGAAGTCGTCTTCCCTCGGCAATTTTTACCCGCTCTTCACTGATAATCCTTTTCTTGACAATAGCTTTGTAATCTGGTCTACAGGATAATGCCATCTCCATACTCTCAGAAAGATCGGGATAGGTCCGCCTTTGAACATCCTCACTGATAATTTTTATTTTAATATCAATATCATCCATGCCCATCAGGGTTTTCAGAAACCCGTAAGCAGTGTCAAGATAGTTTTCTGAAATAAGTTTCCTTTCCATTGCATGAGCAAGTTCAACATCTGTTTTAAGCAGATCAAGTTTCGGTACAACTCCTGCTTTCAGGTAAAATTCAACATTTCTCTTGTGAGCCTCAATTTGTTTTATGGATGCATCGTTCACAACAAGTAATTTTTCTAACTGGGCAATCTTGTAATATGTACTCGATATATTATATATAAGTTCCTGCTTATTCATTCTGTAGATATCCTCAGCAGCGGACTTTTTCAATTCAGCTATATTAACTTCTCTGAAAAGCCTTCCACCCCTGAACAAAGGAAGTTTGAAAGAAAAGCCTGCATCCAATATAGTTCTTCTGAACAAAGGGAAATCTGTACCGGGACCTATAGGAGGTTCTATGACAATTGGATATAGAGGCATGTCATATCTGTACATGGTAATACCACTACCACCATCGATTTTTAGCATTCTCTCTGACCTGGCAAAGTCTATTCCGTATTTCCCGGCTTCTATATCCTTTGCAGCTATCCTGATTCGAGGATTGTTCTTTATGGCATAATCGATTATCATTGAAAGAGTATATCTGCCATTGTCAGGATTCTTCGTCAAATCGGTTTTTAAACAGTTAAAATTATTGACTGGAGATTTGTTTTTTATCTCCTGCTCTGAAAAAGAATTCGGAGGATTATACACAAAAAACAGGATAAAAAATAAAAAAATAAATTTGATTCTGTTAACTCTTTTTTGAATGAGAAATAATTTCAAACATTTGATGATTCCGGCAAAAGCAAGGAATAACAATACAGCTAATGCCACAGATAAAACTTTATGTAGCAGCAGGAATATCATATATATGCATCAGGCTATTTTGATTATTTCGTAAGTTCTTTTGCCGCCAGGGGCAGAAAAATTCACTTCATCTCCCACTGATTTGCCCATTAATGCCCTTCCAAGAGGCGAACTCATGGATATCTTCCCTTTTTCAATATCCGATTCATAGGGACCTACTAGCTGATAGACAACCTCTTCCTCAGTATCCAGATTCATCAGTGTAACATTACATGCAAAGCCTACGCTTTCGTTATCAGTATTTTTCACATCCATAACTTCAGAAGTCGTTATCATCACTTCCAGTTCGGCAATTTTTTTCTGAAGGAACTGATATTCCTCCTTTGCTGCATCCAATTCAGCATTTTCAGAAATATCTCCATGAGCTCTTGCCTCTTCAATTGCAATGATAATTTTCGGTCTTTTAACAGTAAGAAGGTGCTCATGCTCCTTTTTTAAATTTTCATAGCCCTGTCGTGTAATAGGTGATTTCATATCAACTCCTGATAAAATCCTTTTGTAATGAGACAATAACACTGTTTCATACAAACTTTCAACACGTTTAAAGCTCTCTTTCTTCCTCGCCTATCAGTGGAAGCACTTTTTCTATGTGGAAATAAACAAGATACCTCTTTGTATTTTTCTGATCTTCCGGTACTACATATGATTTTCTCCACCTTATTTTTGCAATGGTCTCTGGGTCTGTTTCTTCTTTAATTTTAGAAAGGTATAATCTTTTACCAGTAATTTTTTCACTATCTTCAATAAAAATGTATACAGCATTAGGATTTAAACTCAGATTTTCATGGGTCAGACGTTCAGTCATGATGTATGCTATTGTTTCGTCATCGATAAAATGAGGTCTTGAATAAACAGCTGCATTTACCATTCCCTCCGAATCTGCTGTTGCAAGTATTCCACGCCCTTTTGCATTCTCAAAATATTCACCGAGATTCATCAATACCTCCTAATTAAATTTTAGCACTATTTGTTATCCATTATTGATATGTCATTATAAATAATATATTGTGATTTTATTTTCCAATACAAAACCTGTTGAATATACCATCAAGAATTTCCTCAGAACATGTCTCACCGGTAATCTCACCAAGGCATGAAAGGGATTCCTGAAGTTCAAATGCAGCAAGCTCCAAAGGTTTAAGGTTTTTTATACATAAAATTGCCATGGCAAGAAATTCCGAAGTCTTTGCAAGAGCATTTTTCTGTCTGATATTTGTAATCAGAATATTACTTTTTCTAAATCCTTTCTTCATAAGCATGGAATACATTTCACCTTTAAGATTTTCAAGTCCAATATCTTGCAGCGCCGATACTTCTATCCAATTGAGTTTTTTGGATTTCAGTACTGGCCTGTCGAGCTTTTGCGGCAAATCAACCTTATTTATAACAGGTATAAAAAGAACATCCTGTATTTTTAAAAACACGGATCCATCTTCATCAGTATAGGTATCTGAACCATCAAGAACCCAAATGATTAGGTCTGCTTCAGGGATTTTTCTTTTCACCCTGTCTACACCCTCTTTTTCAATAACGTCCATGGGTTTTCTCAATCCAGCTGTATCAATTATTTTTATTTTTATGCCTTTTATATACAGGGTATCTTCTATCAAATCGCGGGTGGTTCCTGGATTTGATGTAACAATAGCCTTTTCTTTCAGAAGAATGGCATTAAGAAGGCTCGATTTTCCAACATTGGGTTTTCCCACTATCAGGACTTCCAGACCATCTTTGATTGCCCTTCCCTCATAATAAGAATCCACCAGCTCTTCAATTTCTTTTTTAGTTTTTTCCAGCCTTAAAAAAATTTTTCTGTCATCTATTTCAATATCTTCTTCAGGGAATTCAATTAGAGCATTAATTTCAATAAGAATATCTTTTATCTGTTCTTTTAGTAGATAAATTTTATTGGATAATTTTCCTCCGAGCTGATCAATGGCATTTTTTAGCTCTTCGTCGGTTTCACTGTGAATTATATCAAGGACAGATTCAGCCTGAAGCAAATCTATTCTTCCGTTAAGAAATGCCCTTTTTGTAAATTCACCTGGTTCAGCAAGTTTTGCACCACAGAAAATCATGAGATCCAAAATATTTTTCTGTGTTGCATATCCTCCGTGCGAATAAACCTCTGCCACATCTTCCTTTGTATAAGTCTCCGGTTTATACATAAATACGGCAAATACTTCATCAATTATTCTATTGTTCTCAGGATTTACAATATGACCGAGGTAAAGGGTACGTTCTATATAACAATCATTGTTTTTGTTTGGAATGAATATTTTTTTCAATATCCTGTGAGCTGATTGACCGCTCATTCTAAGTACGCCAATCCCTCCTTCACCAATAGGAGTAGAAATAGCGCATATAGTATCATTTTTTTCCATTTATAATCTTTTTTCTAAGGGAAATGACCACTTTTTTGGTATGCCCTTCACCTTCGCTTTTCGTTTTTACATTCCTGTTATTTTTAAAGAGTGTATGAATCACCCTTCTTTCATAGGGATTTAGAGGGTCTGTTTTTTGAATTCTGCCAGTTCTTCTCACTTTGTCTGCCAGTTTTTTCACCATGATTGTCAAACTTTTTTTTCGTTTTTCTCTGTATCCGTTAATATCTATCAGTAGTTTGAGTCCCTGCTTGTATCTCTTTGCAATAGCAAGCCTGAGAATATGCTGAAGCGCCTCTAGTATCTCTCCATCTTTACCGATCAGCACATCTCCGTGATCACACTGTACAAGAAACATGAGCCTTTCAGAGGTATTTACAACTTTTACATTAAAATCAAGGTCAACATACCTGCTTAGCTCCTCAAGGAAAGTCTTACCATATTGCTCAGGAGTGTCTGCGTTATTATTTGGATCAGAAATATATTCTTTTGCTGGGATAAATTCATCAGAATTTGATTTTTTAAGTCTTGCTGTAATTCTTATTTTTTTAGTACCAAGAAAACCGAGAATGCCCTTTGTATCAATTTCCTTCACATCAATTTCAAGATCTTTTTCATCGGCCTTTAATTCAAGCGAAGCCTTTCTGATGGCATCTTCATAAGTCTTTCCTTCTACTTCTATGAAATCCATATTGCCCCCTCAAGAGACTTTTTTGTTTATATAGTATTGTTGTCCAATGGATATTACATTATTTACCAACCAGTACAGGACAAGCCCTGCAGGAAATCCCCAGAACAGGAAGGTAAAAAATATGGGCATAAAAAGCATTAACTTTTCCTGCATCGGGTCTGCGGTTGTAGGAGTCATTTTTTGCTGGATAACTTGAGTAATTCCCATAATTAACGGTAAAATTCTTATCGGAAGGGAATATCCAAGAACAGTGAAAGAAAATAAATCTTCCGGAGCAGAAAGATCATTGATCCAGAACATAAAAGGCGCATGACGTAGCTCTATAGCACCGGAAAGTGCTTTATAAAGTGCAAAAAATACAGGGATCTGAATGATCATGGGTAGACATCCTCCCATGGGGTTAACACCCTGAGTTTTGTACATACTCATCATTTCCTGGTTCAATTTTTGTTTGTCATCCTTGTACTTCTCCTTCAACTTTTGTATCTGCGGTTGCAATTTTTTCATCTTATTCATTGACTGATAGCTTTTCAAACTTAGCGGATAAAAGATGATCTTTATGAGTATTGTCAGAAGTATGATATCTATTCCATAATTATGAGTTACTTTATTGCAGTAGTTAAGTCCCAGAACAAGTGGTTTTGCTATTATGTCAAACCACCCGAAATCAATTATTTTTTCAGCCTTGATATTGAGACTTTTCAGTATGTCTGTCTGTTTCGGACCAAAATACAGCTTTGCTGAAATGTTCTCCTTATCAGGATGTAATCTAAGAACAGGATTTCCTGATTCAGATTTAAAAATAGTAAGTGGCGCTCCGGAATTATCATCAGGCATGTAGATAAAAGCAAAAAAACCTTCATCAAGGCCAGCATATTTGAAATTTTTATCAATTTCTACTTTTTTATCAATGTCATCTATCTGTTCAAATTTTTTACCATTATAAACAAAGGGACCCTTGAAAGTATAGTCTGATTTTTTCTTGGCATTCATAACTGAAAAATCAAGGTTTACCTTGTTGTTATCGGAAGATTGTGTTTCGACCTTTATATCAACCGTATAGGTGTCAGGATAAAATGTATAAGTTTTTATAACTTTGCTTTCATCGCCAAGAATACCTGTAAATACAATTTTTTCAGGTTTGTCTTTCACTGTAATACTATTCCTGTCCACCTTGAAACTCGTTCCATCATCTTTAATTTCACTATTATTGACAACTTTAGATATAACAGGAAGGTAAGTATAAGGACTTATATCCTCGACAATTTCTTTATATTCATTGCCTTTGACAGTTTCCTTATATTTTTTAAGCTTTACATTTTTTATGCCGCCACCTAAGTCTGTTAAAGTGACTTTCAGGAAAGGGGTCTCCACAACAATATCCTGTGAAGATTTTATTTTTATTTCAGACCTGGTTGGAACTCCTTCAATATTCTTTTCAGCTTTACCAGTTATTGCATCAACACTGGTTTTAATCATATCCTTACTTTTTTCGCCTTCCTTGACTTGGATCTGTTCTTTGGTCTCTGACTTCTCAATGGGTTGCTGTTGTTTCGGAGTAAAATATGTCTGAAATACAAAAAGTATGACCACTGTCAGAATCAGTGCTATTATTGTACGTTTTTCCATTCAATGCCTCCGCTATTTAACCGGATCATATCCACCGGGATACAAGGGGTTACATTTTAAAATTCTTTTTAATCCCAGCAGTAAACCAGGACCAAGGCCCTTTTTTTCTATCGCTTCTTTCATGTAGCATGAGCAGGTAGGATAAAACCGACACTCAGTGGGGATCAAAGGGGATAAGAAAATACTGTACAGATCTATTAAATGCATAACACATTTTTTCATTATCGGGCATTTCCATTTAATAAATCAATCAACTCTTTATTTATATCGCTCCATGTCAATTTCAGAGGTGTTTTTTTTACTTTAATAAGATGGTTGTGACAATCTATAAAAATTGACTTGTTGAGCCTGAAATATTCCTTTATAAGTCTCCTCATACGATTTCTGAAAACCGCCCCCCCGATCTTTTTCCTTATTGTTACCCCAAGTTTTTTTACACTATCCTGATTTCTATATAATAAAAGTATAAAATGGCGGGTTTCTGCTGCTTTTTCCCATCTTATACCCTTAAAATCCTTTTTGTTCAATAGTTCTTTTTTAGAAAGACAATATTTCATTTACATAGGCTATAGTGTGATATTTTCAGGGGGTTATAGATTGCTACACTTATAAGCCAATTGCCTGTTTAATCACTCAAGGATGTTATACAGTCAGTTGTTTTCTTCCTTTAGCCCGTCTTCTTCTAATAACTTCCCTTCCTGAAGCTGTCCTCATTCTCACAAGAAAACCATGAGTCCTCTTCATGCTTTTATTGTGAGGCTGGTATGTTCTTTTCATGTTTTCACCTCAATTCCATATGATATTTTTGGTTAATTGGAGTTATTACTTAAACATAAAAAGTCTAAAAAAGTCAATAACCATAAATTATCCGGATATGCTGCAGATCAGCATATATATTTAAAATTTTCAATTTCTTAATCTTGCTTCCTTTATTATTCTAATTGAAGCAAGTTTTGATATAACTGCAATATCTTCAAGGGGCAGGTATCCTGTAATAGAAGGGTCAAAAAGCATCTTTACAGAAGGAGGAAATTCTTCATCTCCCTCCCATAAAATAAATGTGATCGGTATTCTCGGGAAAGCAAAAAGGGTAAAAGATGCATCGCCGTAATTTTCCAATACACCCCCCATAGACAAACCTGTTTCAAGAAAAACATGCTTATCAAAACCAAAAGCTTTGACGAGGGGATACACGGCTCTTTTTTCAAAGACAGGTCGGTAACCTGCCAATCCTGGGATATCTTCATAGGATATTTTATCGACTCCCGGCAACAACCCTCCGGCATCGTTAAGGTAATGAAGGATAATTATCTTTGTTACAAGAGTAACATTAGATGCCCTGGAACTGTGAAAGGAAAATTCAGGAATACTGATCTTGATTATTTCATTAAAAAACTTTACGTCAATGCTGTATTGATCGGACATCTTATTATAGATAACCCCTGCATTAATAAACTGTGATTCATAATCCGAATCAATAAGGGTCTTACAGGCAATCTCATAAACTTTTTTGTATGTTTTCTGCTTTTTAAGATCCATGTAAAACCTCTGCAATTTTATTCCTTATTTCTTCAATTTTTTTCTTATAATTTTTGCTATGAAATATCTCAGTGCCCATAACCAGTATATCAGCCCCTGCATTAACAACTTTTCCTATATTGGAAACTTTTAACCCGCCATCCACTTCAAGATCTATTGTTCTCCCTGTTTTTTTGATCATCTCCTGTGCTCTCACGATTTTTCTGTCCATTTCAGGTATATAAGACTGGCCTCCGAATCCAGGGTTCACCGTCATTATGAGCAGAAGGTCAGCTTCATAAATTGCATATTCCACTGCTTCAAGAGGGGTCGAGGGATTGATGGTTATGCCTGCTCTTACACCTTTTGATTTAATCATATCCAGGGTTTTCATAATATGAGGATCAGTCTCTACATGAACTGTAATAATATCAGCGCCTGCATCAATAAAAGCATTAACAAATTTTTCAGGATGTTCGATCATCAGGTGCACATCGAGAGTTATTTTCGTGATCTTTCTTATAGCCTCTACAAACATTGGGCCAATAGTTATGTTCGGGACAAAATGACCATCCATTACATCTATATGTATAAGATCCACACCAGCTTCTTCAACTGACTTAATCTCCTTTTCAAGTATTAAAAAATTACATGACAGAATGGACGGTGCTATCCTGATTTCATTCATTTTGTTTTATCCTCCGCTCATCACTCTTATTTCTATGCCGTCACTTGCCTTGAATATTGTTTTTAGAGGAACAGATATTTCTGCAACTGATTTAAAAAATGCCCTATACTCGCTGTTTTCATATGTTATATTGTATTTTATCCCTTTTTGATCCATTTCCTCTGAGAGTATAGGTATATCTATGGTTTTCAAATCAGGCATCATATAGAACTTCTTCTGTTGTGAACCAACAAACAGAATTACCCCTTTTCCCTTAATTATCTCTTCATTGTTTTTTGGTATCTGGGCAATCACCTGGCCGGATCTTTGGTCCGGCACATAAATTGTCTTCTCAATTTCCAGGCTCGCTTCTTTTAATGTATTTCCTGCATTTTCAACAGATAACCCTGTAAGCAATGGAACACGGGCCATTTCAGGGCCTTCGGACACAATTACCATGACAACCCTTCCCTTTCTGATTGGTATGTTTGCTTCAGGTTTTTGAACAGAAATATTATTGTAGGGAATATCATTTCTCTTTTCATACTTTACAATCAAAAGAGATAATCCCTTATTCTGAACTATCTGTTTTGCATCTTCAATATTTTTTCCCTGCAGGTCAGGACATATAACAGTATCACTGTTCTTAAGTAAAAAACTTACAGTAGAATAACCTGACAACAAAAAGGCTGCCACAATTATAAAAAAATATGTAAGATATCTCGACCACTTCATATCTTTTTAAGCCTTGCTGTAAAAAAACCATCCATAGCTGTTTCATGAGGTAAGGATAAATAATATACAGTTTTTTTATTAAACAGAAATGGCAGAGGATTTTCAAGTGCAAACATTTCTTCTTTTTTGAACCTCTCAATAACATTGTAAGTCTCTTCAGGCTCAAAGGAGCATACGCTATAAATCAAATGCCCTCCTTTTTTAAGCTTGGGCCACAAGGACTTTAACAAATTGAATTGATAATCGCTGAACATGCTAATGCTGCTTTTGTTTCTCCTCCATTTTATTTCCGGATGTTTCCTTATAATCCCCAGTGAGGAACAGGGGGCATCAAGGAGTATCGCATCAAAAGTATTATCTTTAAAAGGACACCGGGCAGCATCGCCTTTCACACGCATTATTTGAGGATTTATTAATTTTAAACGCCTCATTTCATTGTCCATTGCAAAAATTATCTGCCCTTTAAAACATTCTTTCATCTGCTCTGTTTTGGTCCCCTTGCCTGCACATGCATCCAGCAGAAGTCCATTTTTCTGAGTCCACATTGATAGGCCTGCAAGCTGGGAAGCTTCATCCTGAATGTGAATAAAGCCATTTTTAAAAAGTTCATCCTTTAATACAATGCTCAGTTTATCAACATACAGGGCTGACTCCAGAAAAGATCCTTCTTTTGCTGTAACTCCTTTGCTTTCAAGCTTACAAATCACTTCATCTCTTGATATTTTGCCAAGGTTTACCCTGATACCAAATTCAGGAGGATTGTTTAATACAGTAAGTAGTTTTTTGGTCACACCATATCCAAACCTTTTAAGCCATCTGGCAACAAGCCATTCAGGAAAGGAATAGATAACAGATAAATTTGAGATTTGAGATTGTCTTTCTTCCGGCAGTTTTACATAATGGAAACTTTCCAACTTATGCATGTCAGGGAGAGGCCTGTAATGAATGTTTTCCGTCTCTCTAATAAAATTTCTCAGCACTGCATTTACAAAACCTGCAATAAAATCATTGTGCTCATACTTTGCATAATCCACAGACTCTTTTACTATATGATGTGCACCCTTTTTCATGAATGCGATCTGGTAGAGACTGATCCATAGAAGGTGTTTCAGCTCTTTTTTGACCTTTTTTCTGGTATATGTGTCCAGTATCCAGTTGAGATAATTTTTCCATCTCACCACACCGGACACTATTTCGTAGATTAATCCTTTACGGGATTCTGTAATTTTATACTTTGAAAAAGAACTGTCTATAGTCTCATCAAGGAAACTACCCTTTTCTATATTATCAATAGCCTCAATGCATACTTTTCTTAGGGTACTGCCAAAATTATCTTCTATATGCCAGGCCCTCCAGTCTTTTAATTCTTTCTTCTATTGGGGGATGAGTGCTGAAAAGAGCGAGAACCCCTTTTGAAGTAAAAGGATTCATAATAAAAAGAGGAGCAGTTGAAGGATTAGCATCATTCATCGGGGTTTGTACAATCCCGGTATGGAGTTTTTTCAATGCTTCAGATAAAAACAAGGGATTTCCTGTAAGCTTTGCCCCGCCGTCATCGGCAAGATACTCCCTTGACCTTGAAATAGCAAGTTGAATAAGCATAGCTGCAAAAGCAGCAATTATAGAAAAAATTATCACACCGAATATGTTACCGCCTCCCTCATCATCATCGCTGCTATTACCAAAAAATGCTGCAAAACGTGCCCAGCTTGCAACCATGGTGATTGCCCCTGCCAGTGTAGCCGCTACTGTCTGAATAAGTATATCCCTGTGTTTTATATGGGATATCTCGTGAGCAAGTACACCTTCAAGTTCCTCTATACTTAATATCCTCATTATTCCCGTTGTTACAGCTACCACACCTTTGGAAGGGTCCCTGCCTGTTGCAAAGGCATTGGGGCTGTTATTTTCAATAATGTAAACCTTTGGCATTGGTATGGAAGCTTTTTGAGAAAGATTATAAACATTGCTGTATAATTGCGGAAAGTCGTTTCTGGAAGCTTCTTTAGCATTATACATGGAAAGCACAATCCGGTCACAAAACCAGTAACTGGTAAAGTTCATTACAAGAGCAATGAAAAACATTACAGTAGCCCCTGTACCTCCGCCTATTATACCTCCCAAGGCAACAAAAATTACTGTTAGAATAACCATCAGAAAAAAAGTCTTCATCTGGTTCATTAAAAACCTCCCGATTCTTTATGCAATTTCCTATTATATAAGCATTGTTTAATATTTATCAAGACAGGTCACATAACATGGAATAAAAAAACAGCTTAATAAAAAAATATATGCTGATAGCCTGGGGCAATCTTGTGATTGTCCCAGGCCTCATAAAAAATCAAAAGGGATACTGACGGGGTTCAAGCTGCATACTGATCCAGCGAAGTTCCGTAAATTCTTCCAGTGCGGCTTTTCCACCGAACCGTCCCCATCCACTGTTCTTTACACCGCCGAAAGGTACCTGGGGTTCATCATGTACTGTCTGATCATTGATATGAACTATTCCGGATTCAATACGTTCAGCAACTGCCAGACCTTTTGCCATATCATTTGTAAAAACAGCAGATGAAAGCCCATACATGGTATCATTTGCAACTGCTATTGCTTCTTCGGTATTGTCAACCTCTATTATGGAAACTACAGGACCGAAAGTTTCTTCGCAGGAAAAATCAGTTTCTGGTTTCACATTTGTCAGTATCGTAGGATAATAACAGAGTCCTTCGGATTTGCCTCCATAGAGTATCTTTGCACCATCTCTCACAGCAGCTTCAACATTATTTTTAACCTGTTCAAATTGGTGTTTGTTGATGATTGGCCCGATAATGGTATCAGGCTCTTTAGGGTTGCCTACTTTAAAAGTAGAAACTTTTTTGACAAATTTATCGATAAATTCCTTTGCAACCGGTTTTTCCACAATAATCCTGCGGGTTGACATACATATCTGTCCCTGATGAAGGAAGGCGCCAAATGCAGCAGCATTTACGGCAGCATCAATATCTGCATCTTTCAGGATAAGCAGCGGATTCTGCCCTCCAAGCTCCAGGGCAACACGTTTTAAATGTCGACCTGCTTTTTCTGCAAGTTGACGTCCAACTGCACTTGAACCTGTAAGATTGATACGACGAACCTTGGGATGCTCAACAAATTCATCTCCTATTTCATCACTCCCTCCAGGTGCGTTAGTAACAAGATTCAAAACACCCTTTGGAAAGCCTGCTTCATGGAATATCTCTGCAAATATAACTCCACCTGCCACAGCAGCTTCTGTGGAAGGTTTGAGAACGGTTGTATTTCCATAGGCAATAGGCATGCATATAGAACGAAGAGATAGTATAAGCGGAGCATTCCATGGCCCTATTCCGGCAACTACACCTACGGGCTGTCGAACTGCCATAAAAAAAGCACCCGGTGTATCTGAAGGAATAACTTCGCCTGTCGGCTGGTGTACCTGCGCTGCTGCTTCACGTAACAGCCCTGGAGTAAACATTGTCTGAAACATGGCAAAACCAAATGTACAGCCTGTTTCTTCTGCAAGAATTTCAACTATTTCCATTTGTCTCTTTTCAAGGATATCAGCAGCTTTCAAAAATAGAGTCTGACGTTCTATGGGCAATGCGTGAGACCATGAGGGAAAAGCCTCAACAGCTGCCTCAACAGCACGTTTTGCATCAGCCCTCTTACCCGCAGGAACCTTTGCAAATACTTCACCTGTATAGGGGTTGAAGTCATCGTAAACTTTACCGTCAAGAGCATCCACCCACTCACCATTAATATACATCTTGTATTCTCTTGGCATCCTGAACCCTCCTTTGCTGGAATTTTTGAGAAAAAATACTGAACATATTGAGCAATATTCCTATGATATTCACCTCCTTTTTTTGTAATTAAAAGTTATTCAACCCATCTGACAAAACTTTCAATACCTTCTCTTGGAGACTTGAATCTGTTCACCGGACTATCAGGATCAGGATAACCAAGGGCAATACCTATAACAACATCCTTGTTGTCCGGTATGTCAAGAACCTCTTTTATCTCATCTTCATATGCATTGATCAGACCTATCGGACAGGTATTTAAACCTGCATCATATGCAACAAGTGTAAAAAATCCCAGAATAATCCCGATATCCACAAGGCGGGCTTTGGAAAAAGCATTATCGAGACAGAGGATAACTGCAACAGGAGCACCATAAAAATTACAACTGCCTTCGTTGACAAAAGTGTTAAAATCCTGGCCTGTCTCTTCAAGAAAGGGATTCATCAATTTGAATGATTCAACACCTCTCCTGCTGAAAGTATCAGAAAGAGGCTTAACATTTCCGGGGCTGCATGAAATTTGTTTTTCCCTGTAGGCTTTTATAAGTTTTCTGCTCAATCTTGCCTTTTCCTCGCCTGTAACTACGATAAACTCCCATGGTTGCAAATTAATCGCAGAAGGTGCATCAAGTACAATTTTCAGTATTTCCTCTATCTTTTCTTTCTTGACAGCATCCGGTTTGAAGGCCCGTATACTTTTTCTCCCCTGTATAACATCATTTAATTCCATATTCCTATTTACCTCCATAATAATCAGGATAGAAATAATATATCACAATTCTTTCACTCTTCACAGTTTAAGAATTTATTGATTTTCATTACATAAAAAATGCTTTATTAAAGCTTCAGATGTATTGGAAACAGTGGCCTCAGACTGACCATACAGGAGTAAAGAAAATAAGTAGGAAACAGAAAATTAACATAACCCTATGACAAATTAACAGATATATATCTTATATAATTTCTTGAAAAGGTATTTAGATTAGATTATTAAAATCAATAGAATCTTAACTTTACATTTGTAGCCAAAGGATAGGCTTTTGCTGAAAATTAAATGGTTTCACCTTGAGAATAAATACATAATTAACGGTTCTAGACCATTATTTTGTATTTTTCTACAGAGGGCTTTACCCTGAACAAATATTTAGAATTTACAGATAAATACGAGATCAAAATCAGTTATTTAAGATTATGTTTTTTCGCCCACTGCGCCACATATACAGGACTTTCAAGCACTTCCACCCCTGCTTCACGCAATGCATCATGTTTACCTGCTACAGTACCTGATGTACCCCTTACAATAGCGCCTGCATGTCCCATACGCTTTCCCTGAGGTGAATATCTGCCTGTGATATAGGCTGCAACAGGCTTTGTCATTCTTCTGGAAATAAATCCGGCTGCTTTCTCTTCTTGCTCTCCGCCTACTTCTCCAACTATAATCACTGCATCAGTGCCCTCATCCTCCTGAAAAAGCTCAAGAATATCTGCAAGATTTCTCAGAACAACCGGATCTGCTCCCATTCCTACAACAGTGCTCTGTCCAACATGGGCTTCAGAAAGAATCCCTGCAAATTCATATGAAAGTGTGCCGCTACGGGAAATAATCCCTACACGACCCGGTGCAAACAGTGAAGCAGGCATAATTCCCATTTTGCCCTTACCCGGAACAAGTATACCCGGGGTTGTTGGTCCTAATGCAAAAATATTTTTTTCAATGGCATATTTTCTCATCTTTATAACATCCTGGACAGGAATGTGTTCAGGAACAATAACAAGAAGTTTAATGCCTGCATCAATGGTTTCCAGAAAAGCATCGAGAACAAAAGCTGCAGGAACAAAAAAGACCGATGCATTAGCCCCTGTTTCTCTAACAGCTTCATCAATACTGTCAAAAACAGGAAGGCCCTCAACTTTAGTTCCTCCTTTACCAGGAGTTACTCCACCAACAACTCTTGTCCCGTATTGAAGCATCCAGTGTGTCTGGGCACTTCCGATACGACCGGTAATACCCTGTACAAGAACACGGGTGGTATCATTCATCAATATACTCATGGGCAAACCTCGATATAACTTTTGTCTTTAAATAAAATATCAACTGCATCAGAACATGTAATAAAAAGGACAAAAACCACTAATTACCACTCCCGACAAGTTCGTAAAGCTTATCGATTGCCCTTTCAGTTGCCACTTCAGTGACTACATGTACTCCTGCTGAGCGAAAAATTTCCCAGGTCTCTTCCTGTCGGTTTCCAAGAGCTTTAGCAACAATTGGAATTTTTAAATTGTGTTCCTCTATATAACGCACTATTCCTTTAGCACCTTCATGAATAGGATTTATACCGCCGTAAACATTAATGAATATAGCCCTGAGTCCGGGTTTCATCATGATCAGTTCCATACAACGATAAAGAAGATCAGCTGTAATTCCGCCACCGGTTTCAAGAAAGTTGGCAGGTCGCATCCTTTCGCCTATAATATCCATAGATGCCATACCAAGGCCTGCTCCTGAAGAAATAAGCCCTATATCTCCGTCAAGGTCAACATAACTGACTCCTATTTCCCTGCCTCTTCGTTCAAGGGGATTTTCAATCCTGTCAATCCGGTCAGGAAGGGGCAAACGGATTCTCGACAAAGCAGAGTCATCAACCTCCAGTACAGCGTCAACAGCTATTAGCCCACCGTTAGGCAGGACAACAAGAGGGTTGATTTCACATATCAGAGCTTCGTAACGCATTGCAACGTTGTACAACTGACTGATAACATCTGTCCATACAGTAATAAGGTTCTGTTTCAGTCCCAACATTCTCAAAAAAGCACGTGACAAATAGGGGTAATATCCAAAATAAGGGTCAATGTGGATTGCAGCAATTTTTTCCGGCGATGTTCTCGCTGTTTCTTCTATGAGCATACCGCCTTCAGTGCTGGCCACTATAACAGGTTTTCCTGAATATCCATCTACGGTAAAGCCCAGATACAACTCTTTTAAAACTTCTACCTTCTCACAGACAAGAATCTTTCTAACAGGCAGACCCTTAATCTCTGCACCAAGCAAAGCCTCTGCCATCTCTTTCAGTTCATCCGGTGTAGATGCCGTCTTGATACCTCCTGCAAGACCACGGCCACCGACAAGAACCTGTGCCTTAAGCATAACCGGATAACCTATCTCTCCTGCCAGATGAAGAGCTTCATGCATACTCTCTGCAACACCCCGCCGCGGAACGGGAATGCCGTTCTGTTCAAAAATATCCAATGCCTCATATTCATGGAGTCTCATAAGTCTTTTTGTTCCTTATATTTTAATTTTAAAACAAAAATTATCACATCAATCTTTTCTAAAAAAAATATCAATAGCTTTTCAGTAAACACGGATTCGGCAAAGATATAAAACAAAAAATAAGCTCCGGAAAGATTCGTATATTACTTAACAAACTAAAGAAATCAACTGTTGTAAACAGGATAAAACCGACTTTAATCCAAATTATGACAGTTTATTAAAAAATAACTGCTTTCCTGTAAAAAATTATTATCTTTTAATATAAAACTTTGTCAAAAGAAAAGTATAAAATCGCACTATCATGAAGTCAATAAAATAATAATTGTATTTCTGATTATATTTTGGATTATTAAACCAACCTGTTTTTTGAAAGAATTTAAAACTTTTTTTAATATATTATTTTTGACAATTATAATATTACAGTACAAATACATTTAATTTAAAAATTTGATTGCAAATTTAATTTAATTGATGTAAATTTTTGCATGACACGGAAAAAAATAATTGACAAACCTAAATCACAGGAAGACAGCAGTCTAATAGCCTATCAAGGTATTCGTCGTATGCTCTACAGCAAAGAACTTGCGCCGGGCCAGAAGATAGCATATCGTGATCTTGCCGAAAAGCTACAATTAAGCCCTACTCCAATAATTCAGGCACTTAAATGGCTTGAATTACAGGGATTTGTCCATCATGAACCGAACCGTGGCTATTCAATGGCACCTTTCAGCCTTCAGGAATTAGAAGAACTTTATGAACTCCGGGAGCTGATTGAACCTTCACTAATTTCAGCAACCATGCAAAATATTAACAAGAAGGGATTATCAGAACTAAAAGCAGCTCTTGAGGCCCATCTGTCAGCAGAAAGGGAATTTTATTTAAAGGAAAGGCTTTTCAAAAATAGAGAATTTCATATGACTCTTGCCTCTCTTTCAGGAAAAGGCACACAGATAAGGGTATTACAGAACGTCTTCGAAATGTTATTTCTTAAATACGGTGGCAATTACCTTCCAATGTCATCACTAATATCAACCGATCAGGCCCATCAGGAAATATATGATGCCATCTCTTTAAGAAGCCTGGAGCATGCTCAGACAGTTCTTAAAAACCATATTACCAATGTGAAAGTACAGGTGCTATCAAGCGTTAAGAAAATGCTTGCAGAGCAGGAACAATCGGATTTCTGAAACCCTGGAACAAGGGTCGAATTTATTTCTGAATATTCTAAATATCCAAAAACAAAGGAGGTAGCGTATTATGGCTCTAAAAACGAAGGAAGAGTATATTGAATCAATAAGGGCATTGAAGCCTACAGCATATATGTTCGGGGAACGTCTTACTAATATTGTAGACAACCCGCGCCTGCGTGCCGGGATAGAAGCAACAGGAGCAACCTATGAACTGGCCAATAAACCTGAACACCAAGACCTTATGACTACTGTAAGTCCTCTTATCAACGAATCTGTAAGCCGTTTTACATTGCCCCCAGCAAGTGTTGAAGACCTCGTTGCAAGAGTAAAAATAAACAGAATGGTGGCCAATTATGTAGGAACATGCCATCAGAGATGCACAGGACTTGATTGTCTGTCAACTCTTGCAATAGTGACCTATGACATAGACAAGAAATATGGAACAAATTATAATAAGAATTTCATCGAATTTCTCAAACATATGCAGAAGAACGACCTCACAGGAAATGCAGGCGTAACGGATGTTAAAGGCGATCGTTCCTTAAACCCCAGCGAACAGGTCGATAAGGACATGTTTCTTCACATTGTAGAAAAAAGGGATGACGGTATTGTTGTCCGTGGCGCAAAGGCACATCAAACCGGATCTCTTTCTTCCCATGAAATTATCGTGATTCCCACAAGAGCAATGGGTAAGGCTGATAAAGATTATTCAATAGCCTTTGCTATCCCGTCAGATACAGAAGGGCTTATTCACGTTGTTGGAAGATCCAGTCTTGATATGCGCGAGCTGGATGGATGCGATATTGGCAACATTTACTACTCAAAATACTGCCCCACATTGATTTTTAACAATGTTTTTGTTCCATGGGAACGTGTATTCATGTGTGGTGAAACAGAATTTGCTTCTGAAATGGTTATTAAGTTTTCTTCTTTCCATCGCCAGAGCCACGGCGGTTGCAAGTCCGGAAAAATTGACTGCATGACCGGAGCAGCTCTTACAATGATGGACTACAACGGAACCACAAAAGCAGGTCATCTCAAACAGAAAGTAATAGACATGATTCACAGAGCTGAAACCCTATATGCATGTTGTCTCGCATCATCATATGAAGGTAAGAAACAACCTTCAGGGGCATACTTTATTGATACAGTCCTAGCTAATGCCTCAAAAATTCATGAAGGCAAGGAAATGGCCGAGGCTACAAGACTCATGATAGATGTCTGCGGTGGTTTTGTGGCAGATTTACCTTCCGACAAAGATTTTGCAAATCCTGAAATAGGTGATCTCCTGAAAAAATATTTGAAAGGAGTTGACAGTGTACCCGTTGAAAACCGGGTAAAAATGTACAGACTCGTAGAAAAACTGGCCATGGAAAGCGCTGACACGATTTCAGACATACATGGCGGAGGTTCACCTGAAGCACATCGTGTAACTATTTTCCGTGAAACAGATACACAAAGCAAGAAAAAAGCTGCAAAGAGACTTGCAGGAATAAAAGATTAACAGTATAGATTGACCTTATGGAGGCGGCTTTTAAGCCGCCTTCTTCTATCTTTCTTTCAGAAAAACTCTCCGAGACAATCTGATCTGACAGATGAAACCGCAGTAAATGGCAAATCAGAGATAAAATACCCGGCTCACTAACAAACAATAAAATACCTTCATGGCATTAGAAATACCTTGCTGTTTCAATTGTAAAGCACGCTAAAGGGTTGACATTCTCAGGGCCTGATGTAAATATATCAATGAGGCATCATGGTATAAATTATATTGCAATAATCATTGTATTTCAGCTATTTTTAAGTAGGAGTTCATATCAAACCAAAAAAAGGGTACTGTATTAATTGCGATAACAAACATGGCTGCAAGTCAAAGGATCCGCTATGTATTGTTGAGATGACAAGAAATAACATTACAAAAATGTCAGGTAAACAATACCTTATTGAACAACATAAAACTGACAGGTGCAAAGATTGCGATTTTTTTCGATCTTGCTGGAATATGGACGAATATAACCGCATTGATTTATGCTGAAAATCCATATTATAACGCTGTTAAATAACTAGAAGGAAACTCCTGTTATGATTAAGAATGCCTATGTATGTTATGCCGATGTACTCGGTTTTACATCCAGATTTATTTCAGGTGATCTGTCAAGCAAGTATGAAAAATTAATAAAAATGGTCAATGACATTGATGATCCTGATATAATTGTCTTTCTCATGTCCGACAGCATTGTAATAATATCAATGGATTTTGAAAAATTCAGAGATACTGTAAAG
Organism: uncultured Syntrophorhabdaceae bacterium; assembly: GCA_964429485.1. Lineage (GTDB taxonomy): Bacteria > Desulfobacterota > Syntrophorhabdia > Syntrophorhabdales > Syntrophorhabdaceae > JAPLKB01. The sequence continues at coordinate 87,778 of CAYSBW010000001.1, read as the reverse complement.
GAGTTTTATACGTGGGGGATATTTAATGACTTCTGGCTAAGAGGCGCTATTACAAGGGGAGATGTAACAAGATATCATGAGGTTGCTGCTACCACACAGAACCGTTTCATCCTTCCCTTTCTGGGTGATGGATATTTAAGGGCTTATGCCATAGAAACTACATTAAATATGTCAGGTATTGCAATAGACGACAATTTTTTTAATTCTGAAGAATCTAATCCAGGATTCAAGCTGGGCATTGACTATATCGAATACGAAGAATACCTTCCAAAGGAAGGCTATGAAATTAAAAAAAAGCTTCTTCTTCCAAAAGAACATTCTCTGCGTCAGGTTTTGGAAACAATGTATTTTGAGGAAATGCTCGGTTCACACGCCGAAGACGTAGACAAATATATAAATACGCTGTGTTTTTTTATACAACAAGTATTGGAAAAAGCAAATACAGGAAATCTTGTATCTTTTACAGAAAAGATGACAGAGGAATTTGAACTACAGGCTAAGCACACATTAATGCCAACAAAGATCGCAACTATTTTTATTGCAATGATCGAGGGACTGCTCAATCGTTACCGTTCCCATGACAGTTCTCATTACTATAATCATGAACAAATAGCAATGCTTATAGGAAAAATAGTATCAGCCATGAAAGAACAGGGATATATTTCTGCCTTTGTAGATAGCCTAATTGACTTTGATAAAAAAAGGCTCACAACCATATACAAGGAAATCAACAATATCAGATCGCATATACATATGCCTAAGTTGTAAAACGCGTAAGGAGGATTTTTACTTAATTACTTCTTTTTTAATGCTTTACAAGCTTTATGTATACCGTAACCAACAATAGTAGAAGAAGCAATAAATAAGGGTATTCCGAAAATAATAGTCGAAGAAACTGCTCTGACGATATTAAGGGGAGTTATTTTTCCAGATGAATTTTTATTATTATCTTTACTGAAATTATCTTTCATGTCTTCCATCGTCTCCTCCCTATAAACAAACCTGGATACTTCTGCAAATATTACACAATACTTATACTTGACAAAATTAACTTCTCTCTACCAGTGTGCAAGCCGTTTTTGTATTTCCTTTACTAATGCAATGTTCTCCAGGTGGCCTGTTTGCCTTGCCGTAACTTTGCCTATCAAAGGTCTGTTAAGCAGATACAGATCTCCAATTAGATCAAGGATCTTATGCCTGACAAACTCATCCTCAAATCTGAGTTTTGTGTTAATAACCCCCTGATCATTGAGTATTATAAAATTACTTATCCTGCCTCCGGAACCAAGTCCCATATTTTGAAGTTTTTCAAAATCTTTTATAAAACCGAAGGTTCTTGCAGGAGCTATTTCTTTGAAAAAAGCATCTTTTTCACAGACAAAGGAATATCTTTGTATACCTATGGGCTTGGGATGTTCAAGGGTATAATCTATTTCAAAAATATCTGATGAGGGTTCAATAGACAGATATTTTCCATCAGGCAGCTTTGAAAGAGTAATAGTATCCTCAATACGCACTGGCTCAACCCCTTCATCCTGCTCAATAATTCCCGCTTCTTCTATTTTTTGAAATATTTCAACAGAAGAACCGTCGAATATTGGTATTTCTTCACTGACTTTTACAAGAAGATTGGTTATTCCACACATATGGAGAGTCGCCATGAGATGCTCTATAGTTCTTACAATACAATTTTTACCCTTCACTGATGAAGCATAACCAACAGAAAAAACATAATCTATATAGGCAGGTATACGTTCTCCGTCAGGTACATGCTCAAAGACAATACCGGTGTTTTCAGGCATAGGCATAAGAACCATCCCGGTTTTGACACCTGAATGAAGTCCGACACCATAGGCAACAATACTTTTGGCAATTGTTTTTTGCTTATATAGATTGAATCCCTTCGCAGATCCAATCCTGAAGTCAGATGCCTTATCAATAGCTTTAGCTTCACCGGCAAGACCACGCGATATAACTTCAAGAACTTTGTCTATTGACAGAGGCTTTTCAAGAAAATCGTAGGCACCTATTTTTACAGCTTCCACTGCTGTTGAAATGGTTCCGTGCCCGGATATAACAATCACCAGGGCATTACTCTTTTTTTTCTTGATAAGTTTTAAAACCTGTAAGCCATCCATTTCAGGCATCCATACATCAAGAATTACTAATTCAGGCTCTTCCAGGTCAAATATAACAAGTCCTTCTTTAACTTCTGCTGTCTTGAAGACTATAAAGCCCTCATCTTCAAGAATTGATGAAAGGCTGTCCAATATAGCTTTTTCGTCATCGATAATAAGTACTTTTTTCATAGGCGATATTCTACTTTAAACATCAACAGTTTGCAACGGGATAAGCACAATTTTAATGTTATAGTCAAGATGGTAAACCTGTATTTGTCATTATATTTCTTTTCAGGTATAAGACCATCACGCAAAAACACATTCTTCGCTCTCCAATGACTGCAACTACAGGGGCCTGAGCCACTCAAAGTCTGTGGAACCTCCCCTTCTCTTACACTGTATGAACTGATATATGCTCACTGTTTAAGTTTTTACTTTTCCCTTGAAAAGCAGCAAAGACCAAGTTTCCTCGCCTTACAATGGTTTGCTCAGGAATAGCCCTGACATTTTATATGATGAAATTTCACACTAAAATATACATGTCGATCTCAACAACTGAATGAATTCAATTTTCCTCTCTACCAGTGGTTAAGACCTTTTATAGCTTTGTCCTGGCAATGTCATTTACATTATTTACTTATTTTATACCCTGCTTTCTCTATGGCTGCTTCAATTTCTTCACCTTTTATCCTTGAATCATCATATTTAACAACAGCATTTCCTATGGACACTTCAGTCTGTTCAACCCCTTTCAAGGCTCCGATAGCTTTTTTTACACTCATTATACAATGCTGGCAACTCATACCCTCGATATTTAAATTTATTTCTGTCATTTATTTTCCTCCTTTTTTAAAATTGTATAATTTCTTATTATAGCAAAGAATGTAACTATTACAAGACGGGCACTATTTTAACTTTTGATTAGTTGAGAATGGAAAATCAAGGGAAAAGCTCATTGTTTTTTTTGAAAAAATGTATATTCTAATATCATGTTATTTTCAGGTACTGAACCTTCGTTTAAAATATTGAAATATCTTTAAATCTAAAACAAAGAGGAAACTTGTTTTTTTATATTGCCTGAAAATATTGTTCAGAAAGATAACATGCTTTCCGATTACAGTTAAAAACAGATAATAATCTATCCGGCAAGAAAGGCATGTTATAAATACATGTAAATTTAAGTTCACTATAAACAACATTTTAGTAAACTATTTAAAGGAGGTATTTTAATGCCTTACGATCCAACAGTTATGACAGGCTGGCAAATTTCTGAAGCAGCAACAGAAAAAATGAAATCAATATGGCAGCTCAGGGATGAATTATCCCTTGAAAATAATGAGGTGCTGCCATACGGGAAAATAGGAAGACTTGATTTTTCAAAAATCATAAAAAGACTGAATGATAAACCTGACGGTAAATACATTGAGGTAACTGCAGTTACGCCAACCCCTCTTGGAGAAGGAAAAACAACAACATCTCTCGGCTTGATTGAAGGCTTGGGGAAAAGGGGAAAGAATGTGGGGGGGGCAATCCGACAATCTTCAGGCGGCCCTACAATGAATGTTAAGGGCAGCGCAGCAGGAGGCGGTAATGCTCAGGCAATTCCATTAACTGAATTTTCTCTTGGGTTAACAGGTGATATCAATAACATTATGAATGCCCACAATCTTGCCATGGTTGCCCTTACATCACGTATGCAGCACGAAAGAAATTACAATGATAATGAACTTGCAAAGAGAAACCTGCGACGTCTCAATATAGACCCGAGTAATGTACAGATGGGATGGGCAATAGATTTTTGTGCTCAGAGTCTGAGGAACATTGTCATAGGTTTGGGCGGCAGGATGAATGGTTTTACCATGCAATCACGTTTTGATATTGCCGTAAGCTCGGAGACAATGGCAATCCTCTCCATTGCAAAGGATTTGAAAGACCTGAGAGAAATGATCGGCAGGATAACTGTGGCATATGATTTAAAAGGAAATCCTGTGACAACTGAAGATCTTGAGGTTGCCGGTGCTATGTGCGCATTCATGAGAGAAAGCATTAACCCTACTCTTATCCAGACCATTGAAGGACAACCCGTCCTTGTTCATGCAGGACCATTTGCAAACATTGCCATCGGTCAATCCTCCATAATCGCAGACAGGATAGGACTCAAGCTTTTTGATTATCATGTAACTGAAAGTGGTTTTGCAGCTGAAATAGGGTTCGAAAAATTCTGGAACGTAAAATGCAGAATCAGCGGGCTAAAACCAAGTGTTTCAGTAATTACAACGACAATAAGAGCTTTAAAGATGCACGGAGGCGGTCCAAGAGTGGCTCCCGGTTTTCCTCTGGCAGAAGAATATAGAATGGAAAATATTGAGTTACTGGAAAAGGGCATTTCCAACCTTCTCCATCATATACGGATAGTAAAAATGTCCGGTATAAAACCAGTTGTTTGCATCAACAGATATAACAGCGATACAAAAGAAGAAATTGCCCTCGTAAAAAAATATTCTGAAAATGAAGGTGCACGTGTTGCAGTATCTGAACACTGGCTTAAAGGTGGTGACGGAGCTCTGGAGCTTGCAGATGCTGTTATTGATGCCTGCGAAGAAAAAACTGATTTCAGATTTCTTTATCCTCTTGAAATGCCTTTCAGGGAAAGAGTGGAGCTAATCGCAAAACAGCTTTACGGAGCGGATGGAGTACTCTGGATACCGGATGCAGAGGCAAAGGCAATAAAACTTGAAAATGACCCGGAAAAGAAAGATTATTTTACAATGATGGTAAAAACACATCTAAGCCTTTCCCATGATCCTGAATTGAAAGGTGTTCCAAAAGGCTGGAGGCTACCGGTAAGAGACATTCTAGTATTTACAGGAGCAAGATTCCTCTGCCCTGTTACGGGTGCAATAAGTCTCATGCCTGGCACAGGTTCAGACCCTACATTCAGAAGAATAGATGTAGATACTGAGACAGGACAGGTAAAAGGGCTTTTTTAAATTACCTTTTCCTGTCTTGGCCTGGAATTTTTCCATGAAAGGGAACTTTTTTGCAGGACAAGCTGTCAGATAAAATGGATGATAAAATAAAAAAAAGTTTGGATAAAGATCTTGAATTAGTCTTGTTATGCAAAAATGAAGATATTAATGCCTTTGAGGTGCTGGTTGAGAGGCATCAGAAAAAAATGTTCAATATAGCTTACAGAATGACTGATAATTATGAAGATGCCTCTGATATTGTACAGGAGACATTCATCTCGGCATTCAAGTCAATAAAAAAATTTAAAGGAGAATCCCTGTTTTCCACCTGGCTCACAAGCATTCTCATAAATCATGCAAAAAACCGGTTGAAGCGTATTAAAAACATCTCCCATCACGAAGGCAGATCTACAGATGGTATCCTTGAAATGGATGAAAATAGCATCAGCATGGAAACACCTTCCCTACAGACACCTGTTGTTGAGCAACTTGAGCAAAAAGAGATTCAGGTAGAGGTACAGAAATGCATCAATGCTCTTGATGAAACATCGAGAGAAATTGTTATCTTACGGGAAATACAAGGATTTTCTTATGATGAGGTAAGCCGTATTCTTAAAATGCCTGAAGGAACAATAAAGTCAAGGCTTTTCAGGGCCAGAGACAGTCTAAGGATCTGTCTCAAAAAAGCGCTTGGTGATTTATGAACAAATGTAGTGATATAGAAAAAAAACTGCCATATTACATAGAAGGTTATGTTTCTTCCCAGGAACAGGAAACTATCAGTAAACATCTCGCATCATGCAGTAATTGTACTCACATTTTTGAAGAATTAAAAAAAACATTCACAATTTTAAATAATATCGATGAAATAGAACCTCCTCCATGGCTTTCCCGGAAAATTATGGCTCAGGTCAGAGAGGAATCGGAAAGAAAAAAAGGGATATTGAAAAGAATTTTCTTTCCTCTCCATATCAAAATTCCTGCGGAGGTTTTTGCTGTATGCCTTGTTATAACAATGGCAATTTACATATTCAAAATAACCGACCCTCAGGTAAATTCTATCGAATCCTATAATGAAACAAAAATAACTGCTGAATATCCTTATAATAAAATTGAACAAAAGGAACATACCAGAACAGAACAACCGCCTGCTGTTTCAAAAGAAAAAATAATGCCTGAAAAAAAATATAAAAAAGATACAGACAAGCCTGTCACAGCAAAAAAAGATGGAGCAGACATTGTCGCTTCAATGGAAGAGCTGCCTGTACCACAATTATCTGTACCCAACACAACTGAACCATCCGCAACAAAGCTAATAGAAGAAGAACACAGAGAATATTTATATCAGCCCTCACCTTCATCATCAGCAATGTCTAATAATACAGTTAAGAAAAAAAACACTATTACTGCCAATGATAAAAAACAGGTACATCGATCTTACAGTGATTCAGATTCAATAGTCGGCATTTTGCAGCTAAAGTCATCTGATGCAAAAAGGCAGCAAAACATTACAATAACAGTAAAAAAAGGAAATATTATTTATATAAAGGAAAAAATCAAGGCAATTCTTAAAAATTCAGGTGCAACAGAACTTAAGGAGGAACTGCGGGAAGATACAGGGATCATAACAGCAGTGCTGCCTGCATGCAATTTGATTGAACTCCATGAAAAATTTAAGATCATCGGGGAAATAAAAGAAAATCCTCCACTCTATGACATACCTGGGGAAAATATCTTCGTATTAATAGAAATTATCCAGACTGAGTAAAACATGGCAAAAAGATTTCAACCAGAATCATTTATTGGCTAAGGGTTCACAGTCTACAAACAATCATCCGAATTTATCAACATGATTAAATTTTTCATTGTTTTTTTTCCTGATTTCTGTTTTGTCCTGGTCGTTCTGCTCAGTTTGTTATTTTTATGTTCAAGCTCTGCTATAACCTGGGCTCCCAGTAGAAGAATTATCGCAGCAACTTCTATGGTCAGGAGAGTTACAACTGCAGTGGCAAAAGATCCATAGATTAAATTCACCATAGACAAATTCGAATAATACCAGATCAACACATGGCGGGTAATTTCCCAGAGAATAGTGGCAGTTATACCCCCTATAAGAGCATAATGAAAGGTGATATGAGCAACAGGCATTACAAGATATATTGATGTAAGCATAAGAACCTCTCCTGCTGCTCCAAGTGCATACAGTATGATTCCTGAAGCACCTTCAAGACTCAGGTTCCATCCTAAAATTATTAACTGTCTTTTCTCTATTGTATCAAGCGCTCCTGCTATAAATGAAACCAGCACTATACCGGTACATAATGAAAATATATAAACATAGGGGATAATTGCAGAAACAAGAAATCTGCGTCTCGCCCTTGTTCTGAGAGAAAAAATCATTGACATGGCACTTTCCAGGACTGAAAAAGCCATGGAACTAAAAAACAACATAACAAGAAATCCGATAATACCGATCATTTTACGGTATGCAATAAAAAAACGTACCTGCTCCTTTAAAATTTCTGCATAACCAGGTATAACCATTTCTGTAAATTTGGACAGAATTTGATATATTTGTTCCTCTCCGATGAAATGGGACAGAACAATAAGTGTAAGGATTGACATTGGCACAATCGACAGGAGGCTATAATATGCAAGGGCACCAGAAAGCAGAAGGCCTTGATTACGTTTGAAACTCCTTAATACTCTCAGCATAAAGCCAAGAGGTCTTTCTGAAATCCAAATTTCCTTTAGTTGTTTGTTCATCATAAATAATACAAAAAATGTGGCTATTTTTATTTTAAAAGCATTTCAAAACAAAACATTATATTGCCTAATTAATCATAAAATCAACATTCTAAAAAAAATCGACAGGCAAAGGCTATTCTGTCATTTTTTTAACTCTTGAGACAATTTCAGCCATCGTTGGGCCTGCTGCACTGTTTATAACTATATCAGCCAGGTTGTCACAGGCAGTTTCATCTCTGTTAATAATAACAAGTTTTGAACCGTGTCTTTTTGCAGTAACAGGCATATAAGCAGCAGGATGTACAACAAGTGATGACCCTATAACAATAAAAAGGTCTGATGCTTCCGACCTCCTGTATGCTTCAGCTGTTTCATGCTCAGGCATAGCCTGACCAAAAGAAATTGTTGCAGGTTTAAGGAGACCTCCACAAATATCACAGTCTGGCGCCCTGCCTTCCCTTGCTCTTCTTGCCTGAATATCATCTCTCTCATATCTCCTACTACAATTTAGACACATCACGTACATGGCAGTTCCATGTAATTCCAATACTTTTTCATTAGAGTTTCCTGCTTTGAAGTGAAGACCGTCAATATTCTGAGTAATTAAACAGTCTAACTTGCCAAGTTTTTCCAGTTCTGCAATCGCAAAATGGCCTGCATTGGGTAAGGCATCTTTCATTGAATCATACATTTCTGTAGCCATTTCCCAGTACTTCTCCCTTGCTGATTCTTTGGATATGAAGTTCTGAAAATAAAAATCCTCCGGTTCATACTTGTCCCACACTCCTCCAGGACTTCTAAAATCCGGAATACCCGATTCTGTACTAAGACCTGCACCAACAAAAACTACAATTCGTTCTGAATCTATAATTAATTCAGCAACTTTTTGAATTTTGTCTTCCATTTTATCCCTCCTTATCGCCAGATTTAAAACCTTCAACCTTATCCATGATACTCCTATACATTCCCGGCCTCCTGTCTACAAAAAGATCATTGAATGGATTCAGAGCTTTGTTTTTGGCCTCTTCCGGCATAATTTCAATTATTTTTAAAGATTCATCATTTTCAGGAGCCCGCACTAATATACTACCATCAGGAGCAACAATCTGACTTGTACCAATAAATCTCAGGCTTTGATCATCTTTTCTTTTTTCAATGCCTGTTCTGTTTGCAGTAATTGCAAAAACTCTATTTTCAAGACATCGGACTGACATAGCAGAAGGACAATGAGGAAGAACAAGATTCGCCGGATGGGCAATAACCTCCGCCCCTTTAAGCGCAAGGGTTCTGACTGATTCAGGAAATATCCAATCAAAACATATTATAATACCTATGCAACCAACAGGTGTATTAAAAACTTCAAATCCTGTATCTCCCGGTTCAAACCAAAGTTTTTCCTCGAAAAAAAGATGTGTTTTCCGGTAACGACCTATATATCCATCCGGTCCGGTAAGAATAGCTGAATTGTAAACTTTATCTCGGCATTTTTCTGCAAGTCCCGCTACAATATACATATTGTTATTTATTGACAGCTCTGTTAAGGCTTCAGTTGTACAACCCTGCGGGACATATTCTGACAATTCCGTAACTTCTTCACAGGAAACAAACTGGTAACCTGTTGCAAACAATTCAGGCAGAACAATAAGGTCAGCATCAATATTTTGAAGAGTGTCGATCACCTTGTTGATGTTCTTTTTCTTTTGACCAAAAATTGGTTCATACTGATAATAACCTGCTTTCATTGTAAAAAAATCATAACATCATATGGTCTCCTTCGGCAAATCCAAAATTAACTACCACAAAATCTACGAATATCTTGACATGAAGTATGAAGTTATGTTTTAAATAAAAAGATGCCGAGGTAGCTCAGTCGGTAGAGCAGGGGACTGAAAATCCCCGTGTCAGCGGTTCAATTCCGTTCCTCGGCATTTCTAATTTTAATAAGTTATAGACCAAGCAAAAATTGTTTTTTTGTCCTTGGTCTTTTTTATCAAAAAATTACTTTTTGCGTATTTTTTTGCCAATGTTTTTAATTCATCGTAATCTCCGTTGATAAGAGCCTCTTTTTCTCCTATATATGAACCTTACTACGGAATCATATTTAAATGGCACCCCACAGGGTGATTTGAGTTGAATAGCCAATCGTGTATATATTTCCTATTATTTTATTGAAAATTTCTACACCGCTCTTTAATAATGATCGTTGCTACAAGTTTATAATAATAACTATCTGAGATGAATTTTTATTCTATACCGTGGGCCTTTATCTTGTTAAATATTAATTATTCTGTTAATCTTTTCCAGTTAAATAGATATTATCATCCATGGAGGTAAACTTATGAATATTCTGTCTGCAATCGGGCATACACCCCTTGTAGAATTAACAAACATCAATCCTAACTCCAAAACAAAAATATTATGTAAACTTGAAGGCTGTAATCCAGGGGGGTCGGTAAAAGACCGTCCTGCCCTCTACATGATAACAAAAGCCGAGGCGCGGGGTGAATTAACCAAGGACAAAATAATACTTGAACCTACTTCCGGTAATACCGGTATAGCAATTGCGATGATAGGAGCGGCAAAGGGCTATAAGGTTAATCTCTGTATGCCTGAATGTGTCAGCGTTGAAAGGAGACTTATCCTTCAAGGTCTCGGAGCTCAGGTTTTTCTCACTCTGGCAAAGGAAAATATTGATGGAGCAATCCGAAAAGCCTATCAGCTATATGAAAAAGAACCTGATAAATATTTTATGCCTAATCAATATGATAATGACGATAATGTTCTTGCCCACTATGAAACAACGGGCCCGGAAATATTTGAACAAACTCGAGGGGACATTGACATATTTGTTGCCGGTATGGGAACCACAGGAACTCTTATAGGTACTTCAAAATATTTAAAAGAAAAAAAACCTCAAATAAGGATTGTTGGCGTTGAGCCCGCTATGGGCCATACAATTCAAGGATTAAAAAATCTAACAGAATCAATAATCCCAAAAATATACCAGTCTGCCATATTGAATGACAAGATTACTGTAAACGATGGTGAAGCCTTCGAAACAACAAAGCTCCTTGCTCAGAAAGAAGGTATTTTTGTAGGAACATCAAGTGGTGCAGCTGCTGCAGTAGCACTAAGACTTGCAAAAAGCATAGACCACGGTACAATTGTTGTAGTATTACCTGACAGGGGAGACCGCTATTTAAGTACAATGCAATTCAGATCTATATGCGCAAAATGCCCACCGTAATAAATTATAAAAAATATTATTGAAATGGCAAACAGATATGTCATATAAATCAGTCATAAATTTTTCATCTTTTTAAAAAAAGATCTACCATGATATGTTCTTATTTTTATTCAGAGATATATAAATATACGCCTATTAATAAAAAGAGAGGTGCCTGATAATGAACTATTTAAAATTTTTAAAATCCCTTATTGTTACCGGCATATCACGATTATTTTTTATAATTCTTGCTGCAATAATTATCCTGTCATTTTCCGAGGGTTGCGGGAAGAAGGATGGTAAGGGAAAAACCCGACCTCCTGTAGAAGTAACAACTATGAAAATAAGTCCTTCTGATACACCTGTTACCTTCGAATTTGTAGCCCAGACACAAAGCTCCCATCAGGTAGAAATAAGAGCCAGGGTGAATGGCTTTCTTGATAAAAGAGTCTATACAGAAGGATCTGTTGTAAAAGCTGGGAGTGTACTTTTCATTATGGATAAAAAACCATTTCAAACCCAGGTCAATGCAGCTGCAGCTGCTCTATCCAGGCAGCAGGCAACTTATGAAACAGCACGCATGAATCTGGATCGTGTGAAACCGCTTGCAGAACAGAACGCCCTGTCACAAAAAGACCTTGACGATGCAAAGGGCTCCTATGAATCAGCTGCAGCTGCAGTTGAACAGGCAAAGGCTCAACTTGAATCAGAAAAACTTAACTTATCCTACTGTACGATCACCTCCCCTGTCACCGGAATAAGCGGAGCTGCCATGGTGCAGGATGGAGCATATATAAATCAGATGAATAACCAGCTTACAACAGTTGCTGTACTTTCACCCATTTGGGTAAATTTCAGTATGTCAGAAAATGATATCAAAAAATATGGAGACAAGATAGCTTCCGGAAAAATCATTCCACCAAAAAATGAAAACTATGAAGTAGAAGTTGTTCTTGTGGACGGGTCCATTTTTTCACAAAAAGGAACAATTACCTTTGCAGATCCTTCATATAACGTTAAGACGGGTACCTTTCTCGTTCGAGCCAGTGTAAAAAATCCCGATGGTCTGTTGCGTCCCAATCAATATGTAAGGGCCCGTTTGAAGGGCGCTATAAGGCGCAATGGAATTCTGATACCACAGAAAGCTATACAGCAAGGCGCCAAGGGACATTTTGTCTGGGTCATGGACAGTGAAAGGAAGGCTGAACTAAGACCGGTCATAGTTGATGAATGGCATGGCAATGATGTTTTTATTGACCAGGGGTTGCATGCTGGCGACGAGGTTGTTGTTGACGGAGTCCTCAGTGTTCGCCAGGGTGAGCCTGTAACTGCAAAACCTCTTGCTGCAAAAGAATCTTCTTCTGCACCTCCCGGAACAAAAAATGAGCCAGGATCAGCTAAAAGCAACCAACAGGGGAGGTAGACTATGTTTTCCAGGTTTTTCATAGAAAGGCCGATTTTTGCAACAGTAATTGCTTTAATAATTATAATAGCAGGCCTGGTATCAATAAAGATTCTACCCATTGCCATGTACCCGGAAATCACTCCTGTGCAAATACAGGTAACAACAGCTTACCCGGGAGCTGATTCAAAAACAGTTAGTGATTCCGTAGCTGCACCAATTGAATCACAAATCAATGGTGTGGACAATATGCTCTACATGACATCAACAAGTTCCAATACAGGACAGATGACCTTGACAGTATTCTTCAGCCTTGGCACAGATCCTGACATCGCGCAGGTTCAGGTGCAAAACAGGGTAAACCTTGCTCAGCCTCAACTTCCTGATGCTGTAGTACAGTATGGTGTTTCAGTTCAAAAAAAATCTTCCAATGTCCTGATGATTCTTTCAATATTTAATAAAGACGGCCGTTACAGCTCAGATTATGTAAACAACTACGCCAATGTGTATGTTCTGGATGCTATAAAGAGGGTTGAAGGTGCAGGCGAAGCTCAGATTTTTGGTATGGCTGACCAGGCTATGAGAATCTGGACAAACCCTGACAGAATGGCATCTCTCGGAATTACAACAACTGATATTCAACAGGCAGTGGCCAAGCAAAACGCTCTATGGGGGGCAGGCCAGATAGGTCAGCAACCTGCTGATGATCAAGTACAATTAACTTTTCCAGTAATAACCCAGTCTCCGTTTACAAACCCGAAGCAATACGAAAATATTATTCTCAAGGCAAGCAATGATGGAGGCGCCCTTGTACGTTTAGGAGATGTGGCCCGGGCCGAAATAGGTCGCAAGCAATATGTTGATAACAATAAGGTTAACGGTATAAGCGCAACTCCCATAGCTGTCTATCAACAGGCAGGGGTCAATGGGCTTGATGTTTCCAAGGCTGTGCGTCAGACCATGGAAGATTTGAAAAAATCCATGCCTGATGGCATTGATTATAAAATCTCCCTGGATACCACCGATTTTGTCCGTATATCCATCGAAGAAGTTGTTCATACTCTATTTGAAGCTATTCTCCTTGTTATTTTAGTTGTTTACCTTTTCCTGCAAAGCTTCCGTGCAACAATGATCTGCGTAGTTGCTATTCTCGTATCTCTTATCGGGACATTTTGTGGAATGCTGGCTCTCGGATTCTCAATTAATATGTTGACTCTTTTCGGTATAGTCCTTGCCATAGGTATGGTAGTTGATGACGCGATCGTAGTAGTTGAAAATGTTGAACGAAACATGACAAAAAAGCATCTTCCACCTAAGGAAGCCACAATCATAGCAATGGAAGAAATAGGTACTTCACTTATCGCAGTAGTACTGGTAATGGCATCAGTCTTTATCCCTGCAGCATTCCTGCCAGGCACAACCGGACAGCTTTATAAACAATTTGCCATAACCATAGTAATATCCGTAGCCATATCCGGTTTTGTTGCCCTGACTCTCACCCCGGCTATGTGTGCAATTCTCATTAAACATAAAAAGCCTTCAAGCAGCGGCTTTCTTAGCTGGTTTAATAAGTTCTTTAACTGGTTCAACCACGGTTTTGACCGTTTTACTACGGGTTTCGGCCACGCTGTTGTACTTATGATCAAACGGATGACTGTTGCCTTTATATTTCTCGCTTTTTTGATCTGGGCGCTTGTACATCTTTTTATGATAACCCCTACAAGTTTCGTACCTAATGAAGACCAGGGTTATATGATGGCAACTATAATTATGCCTGACGCTACCAGTCTAAATCGAACCTCCGAGACTTCCGATCTTGTTGATAAGATTTTTGAAAAACATCCGGCTGTTGCCGACAGGGCAATCATCAACGGATACAGCCTTCTCGACGGCCAGTTTAAACCTAATGTCTCCACCTTCTTCGTTGCTTTTAGAGATTTTAAAGAACGTTATTCTTCAATTAAGCGTGCCAAAAATGAAAATGCAGGTGCTATTGCAAGATATGTGGCAAGTGAATCATCCAAGATAAATAAGGGCATCACTATACCTATCATGCCTCCTGCAATCATGGGAATAGGCACAACAGGCGGTTTTGAATTCTGGATTCAGGATAAAACAGCTGGCGATCCTGCACATCTCCATGATGTTACACAGCAATTTCTTTCAAAGGCCCGCACAAGACCTGAATTGACAAGCCTTAATTCAACTTTCCGCTCATCTTCGCAACAATTGCAGGCAGATGTGGATCGTGCAAAGGCAATGCTTCTCGATGTACCCGTTGAAGATGTCTACAGTTCATTGCAGGCCCAGTTCGGCTCCATTGTGGTAAGTCAGTTTAACCAGTACAGCCGGGTCTGGAATGTAACGCTTCAATCAGATGCTCCATACCGCAGATGCCCTTCAGATATTACAAAACTTTACACAAGGTCAAGACAGAATAAAATGATTCCCCTCTCAACACTAGTACAAACAAGATATGTTACAGGCCCTGACCTTATGTCACGATTCAACAGCTTCCCTGCTGCCCAGATCACAGGTAGCGCAGTAGCAGGCCGGAGTTCCGGAGAAGCCATCAAAGCTATGGAAGAAGTTGCAAAAGAAGTTCTTCCCCAGGGTTACGATTTTGCCTGGTCAGGCATGGCCTTCCAGGAAAAACAGTCTGGAAGCACTTCAGCCATTGCTTTTATTTTCGGTCTCATAATAGTTTTTCTAATTCTCGCAGCACAGTTCGAATCATGGGTAATGCCTGGTTCAGTTATGACTGCAATACCTTTCGGCATCCTTGGAGCTCTTGTTTTTAACTGGATAAGAGGTCTTGATAATGACGTCTATTTCCAGATAGGTCTTCTTGTACTGATAGGACTTGGCGCTAAAAATGCGGTACTTCGCGTAGCCTTTGCTTCAGAACTGCGAAAGCAGGGTCTGTCAATAATGGATGCAACAATTCAAGCAGGAGAGGAAAGGCTCCGTCCAATCATAATGACATCACTTGCTTTTATTCTTGGAGTACTACCATTAGCCATTGCTACCGGAGCAGGCGCCAACGCACGCCACTCCATCGGCACAGGTATTATTGGTGGTATGATTGGTGAAACTACACTTGCAATGCTCTTTGTACCTCTATTTTTCTATATATTCGACAGATTTGCCGAAGGCTCGGGGAAAAATCATAAAGACCCGCCTCCAGATACATCACCACTTGGAATTGCCGAAAAAGGATCTCTTAAGGAAGAACAGGAGGTGAAAAATGCATAAAAAGCTTATTATTTTTATGTTTGTCCTTTCTGTAGCAGGATGCATGGTGGGTCCTGATTATCAACGTCCTGAAGTTGATATACCAGCGGGCTTCAGATATGAACCAAAGGGAGCTTATCATGGTTTCGATAATAAATGGTGGAAACAGTTCAATGACCCGGTGCTTGATCAACTCATTGATCAGGCTCTACTTAATAATAAAGATTTGAAAATTGCTGCTGCAAATATTGATGGCGCTGCAGGGATTTTGACAACAACTCGCTCAGCTCTGTTTCCACAACTTAATTACAGCGGCGGCGGTATGAAGCAAAAAATGTCAAATAATAGTATCACCCCAGCTCCTGGACTGAATCCCTATAATAACTTTCAGGCACTTGGAGGGGCCAGCTGGGAAATTGATCTCTGGGGACGGATAAGGCGCCTCAGTGAAGCAGCACAGGCAAAATTACTTGCAAGTATAGAAGCACGACGCGGAATTATACTCTCTCTAACAACAGAAGTCGCAGCATCTTACATTCTGTTAAGGGCTCTGGACGAGCAACTTTTAATCGCCAAAGACACCCTGAAAACCTACGGTGAATCTGTCAGGATATTTGAACTGCAACAAAAATACGGCCAGGTTTCAATGATGACAGTTGAACAGGCACGCTCTCAATATGAAACAACAGCTGCTGCAATCCCTCAGATAGAAATCCAGATTGCCGAGACGGAAAATGCCCTCTCCATACTCCTTGGTAACAACCCTGCTGATATTCCAAGAGGCAGAAGGCTTTTCGAACTTGTCATACCGCCAGTTCCAGCAGGGCTTCCATCCAAGCTTCTCGAGCGGCGTCCAGACATCATGCAGGCCGAACAGAACCTGATAGCAGCAAATGCACAGATCGGGGCTGCCAAAGCACTTTATTTCCCAAGAATTTCTCTTACTGGTGCTGAAGGTATTACCAGCGAAGACCTTTCAAAACTCTTCCGTGGACCAAGCAAAACATGGAATTACGGAGGTTCTATTTTAGGACCAATTTTTACAGCAGGAAATATCTCGGGTCAGGTAAGACAGGCAGAAGCAGCTCAAAAAGCCGCTCTTTTCGCCTATGAAAAAGCAATTCAGGCAGCTTTCGCTGATATGGAAAATTCACTTATCTCCCGCCAGAAGCTGTCGGAACAACTCGTTGCTGAAGAGAAAAAGGTTAATTCGTATAAAGAATATTCAAGGCTTGCAACTCTCCAATATAATGGTGGTTATACCCCGTATCTGACAGTTTTGAATGCACAGCAACAACTGTTCCCTGCTGAACTTAGCGCAATACAGATCCGGGCCGCCGCATCTATTGCAATTATCAATATCTATAAATCGATGGGTGGCAGCTGGATAGAAGAAGCTGACAAACTAACTGGGGGCAAGGGGGCATCATAGAAATTTATTCATGAGGAAAATTGATAATTTGTTCAAACTATTCATTTCCGGATAAAAGATGTCCCAGTTTATCAAGCAGCTCTTCGCTGAAATCACATCTCTCTTTAGCCATTTTCAGCGCTACAAGAGAGAGAGATTTGTAAACTGTTTTATAAAGGTCCATACCCTCCATTGCTTTAAGGTGTGACAACACTGTATCTATATCACCTCTCACAATCGGCCCTGTAAGTGACATTATCGGGCCCTTATTCTCAATGTTATTCAGGGTAGCTTTAATAATTGGAAAAAAAGGGGATAGATCGATACCTATTTTATTCATAATATCTTCTCCTGTATAGAGAAGAGAACATAGAAGATTAGATACAATAACAGCGCAAAGATGATAGAGCAATTTCTGCTGACCCTCTATTCTGATAACATTCGAACCAATGTTATTCCCTATCCGGCGCAGAATATCAATTGAATCTTCACTACCCTCGATAAATATAAAAGTATCCGGCAGTACATTAATAGCGCTATTAATGTCCGGAAATGTCTGCAAGGGGTGAAGTGAACCTGTATAAGCTTTTTTAAGCTCAAGAGGTTTGAGTAGGGAAGCAGGGTAGGCACCACTCGTATGAAAAAATAACTTTCCATCAAGTTGTTCCATTCTATTGGAAATTTCAACAGCCACATCTCCAATGATTCTATCCTGTGTCGTGACAGCAATAACATCCGATAATTTAATAACTTCAGCATTGTCAAAGGTGTAAAAAACATCTTCACCCAGATACTCTTTTGCCTTGTGCATGGATGTTTCGTTAACATCAGAAACAGCAACAACATTTATCCCTTTTTGTTTAAGAACATAAGCTATAGATATGCCGACCTTTCCTGCACCAATTATTCCTATTTTCAATTTAAGCCTCCTGCAAACTTCCTGTTCCCGCATAAAACAAAAAGGGAATCAATTCTACTCTAATCTGAAAAAAATATCAGTCATTTTCGAAAATCTCTTTAGGTAATTCCAGAACATTCCGTAACGTATTAATCGTCTTTCCACCAACACTTTTCTTATAATTAAATATTACATCAGGATCATTTATCGGACCCTTTACTGTATATCCCATATATAAAAAACCTTCCCTGTTACTTCTTAATATATTTCTTATAACAGGTATTTTTCCAATTATCCTGTCGACAGCAACGAGGGGTGAAACAGTTATATTGGCATCAATATAACTGTTTTTTATATTTATACTCCCCTCTCCTGCAATAAGCATGGAAGGGCTGTCTATAATAAAATCTTTTGTAAAAAAAATACCATTTTTTCCTGTAAAAGTTGCACCCATTTTCTTATATGGCAAACCTTTCTTTAGCAGATCAGCCTTTCCGCGAAGCACATCCTGTATATTCAGAAGTCCTAACAGATTTGATAAAAAATTCCATTTTGTAATCAGTCCGTCCCTGCTATATATTCTGACATCACCATCCATGTTGCCAAACAATTCCTTTACGGTACTTCCATATAAATCTGTATTGCTGTATATGCTTGATATTCCCTCTTTCACATATATTCTTTCATCAAATATTTTTAAAAACAATCTGTTTTGTATTTTTTCCAATCTGTTACTGACAAATACATGAGGAACATCTCCAGAAAGGTCAATGGAACTATAAAGATTTGCCCTTCCCCCGAAAACATCCATTTTAAATTGTGAAATATTTAATCTGCTGTCACCAAAAGACCCCTCTGCTTCAAAGTTATCGCCAGTGAAATTGCTAAAGTATATTTTTTTTGCGAGCAGATTAATATCCCCTTTCATCTTTGCAATCAGACTACTTCTATCAATAACATTGATTTTAAAATCACCTTTACGCTGAAAACTTGCAAGATCAAGAGCGTCCAGATCAATATTAAATAAAAAATGTGGTTGCACAATGTTTTCGGAAAAAAGTGAAGCCTGCTTCAAAACAGTTCTTCCACATGTTAACTTATTAACCCTGATGTCAAAGGTTTTTCCCTGAAAATCTGAAACAAGATCAATCTCCCTTATGGTTTCTTTCAACCAGGGAAGTCTCATGGCCCCATTATTAACTTTTATATAGCCCTCCATGTAGGGAATATTTTTCAGAGGAAATTCCATATCTGTCAAGGACATCCTGGCATTCAGGTTTCCCTGTGCTGAATAGTTGTCAAAAAAAAGAAGGGGAGCAATTCTGCCAAAATCTGCAATATCAATTTCAAAATCAAAATCCATCTTCCTGTCAGGTTTTATTTTGCCCTTCAGATCAAGATTTATAATATCAAGATTATACAAAAAACGATCTATGGAGATATTTTCGTTTTCTTTTAAAAATGTTAAAGTTGCCCTGCTTTTTAAACCCCTTTCTTTTTTTATTATGTCCTGATATTCAAAATAGATATCATCCATGGAAACATTTCCATCCACTTTGACATTATTATCAAATTTTTGAATATCAATATCAACCCCTGCGATTCCTTCCAGACCATAGATCCCAGGTAAAAAAGGTTTTATATCAATTGCATCCAAATTGCCCTTAATCTGCAAACCAAGTAAATTTTTCTGCCACTTTCCAATTATTAAAATATCAGTAAAACCTCTTTTAAGTATAATCGGATCAAAGATAATTTCATCATTGTTGAATTTAAAAAAACCATTTCCAATTGAGGAAAATTTGTTCCACATTACGTCAGCTCTAATGAGCTTTCCTGATCCTTTAATGTTTAAACCTTCGTTTTTGTTTCCACTTAGATCTATCACCCCTTCTGCCTGTCCATTCCTTAAAATTATATTCCCTGTATTAATAAAGGAGGCAACATCTTCAAGACTAAAAAAATATTTTCCTGTAAGCCTGATAGCCATATCATTTTGAAAAGATATAAAACCACGCACATCGTAAATGCTGCTTGTTCTAAAAAAACCTCTGGCATTTTTTATATCAAGTTTATTCTCTTTGAAAAACAATTCTGTTTCAACATCATTAAAATTAAAATCTTTGTAAAATATTCCGGCTTCTTTTAATTTCAACTCCATACATAAAGGATGATTTGTACTATAAACAAATTTATTCACTTTTACTTTTCCACCATCTATGAAATTCCATATATCAAAATTTACCTTTAAAATAGTGTTAAGAGATATCAATTCTTTCACATAGCTGACTGGAAAAAATTCCATTGCAAGTTCAAGTTTTGTAAGTAATTTTTTTGTGAATTCAAGATTCAGGTTAAGGGGTACACCTTTATAATCCGCATGGCTTATTTTTATTTCCATTGTATTATCTGAATACATAAAAGACAGATTGCCCCTTGATTTTTCGACAACAAATAGTTTTTTAAATATTAAGTCTTTTAAAGAATAGTCTAAAATTTCAAAGGGACCTTCAAAGGAAAAATTTTCTTTTACGTACGAAAAAGGACCTTTAACATCTGCATTACCACCCATGTTTTCAGAAACATTGTGCAGGTTTAATCCTTCAATATTCAACTGACCCTTGATCCTGCTATTCTTACCACTGTATAGACCACCTCCTAATGCTTTTAATTTCCTGAAGAAATTATCATTCCGGACAGTTACTTCAAAGATGAAGTTTTTTTCAGGACTCAATCCCTTTACTTTTATTTTATCAAAATAAAATTTTTCATTATTGTGTACAATAATACCATTTTTTGCTTCTATAATATTTTCAGGTAAAGGAAGGTGCAAGCTTTTTCCTTCTTTGACTGTTATTCTAAGATCAAAATCAGATAAAAGGAGATCTCTTACGTAAAATCCCTTTTTCAGGCCGATATTTAATTGACAATTTCCTATCCTGCCCTCTATGTTTCCTTTTAGTTGTATGTTGTTAAAATCTGCTGAAAATATTCCTTTCTTGAAGGTTAAATAAGAATTTGATATTTCTACCCTGCCCTCGATGGCTTTTCCAATGGCATATGAAGCAATGGCTGATAAATTTGTTAGAACAGCAATTACTGTTAACAGGGCAGCAAGGATTAGAGCAAATGATATATAAAAAGCTTTTCTCATCAGGGAGTCCGTGCAAGCGCAAAAAAAAGTGTATCACCAGCGCCTGCTCTGAGCAGAACAATTGATGCCTCCTTTGCCGTAAAGCCTGTGGTGAAGAGGTCATCAACGATTAACACCCTTTTAGCCTTTATATTCTGCCTCTTTTTTACTGCAAAGGCTCCTTTGATATTCTTTTTTCTATCATCCTTGTGAAGACTGTACTGATCAACTGTATTCTTGATTTTATAAAGTGTTGAGTGATAAAGAGGCTTTCCTGTTATTCCGGATAATTCCTTCCCTATAATAAAGGACTGGTTAAAGCCCCTTTCTTTTAATCTTTTTTCTGTAACAGGAATAGGAACTATACAGTCAAAAAATTCTGAAAAAGAAATTATCTTTTTCGTTATTAAATGGACTAAATATTTGCCAACATCTTTCCTGCCTTGAAATTTAAAGGAATGTATTGCATCCCGTAGTTTGTCTTCAAAATAAAATCCATAACATCCTTCACTGAATCCCCTTTTCTTTTGAATACATTCGCCACACAACACTCTTTTACCAATCCATTTTCCACAGACAGGACAAGTTAACTCCTCATCGACTATTCGAAATGAATCAACACATTCCTTACAGAGTATATCACCCTTTGAATTGCATCCACCGCAGTATACGGGATATATAAACTCTAATATCGAATTTAAAAGATTATGCGCCGTATTTGTCGAGTTTAAAAGCATAAGCAAGAGCCAGAGACATTAGCTGTTTGCTGTAAATTGTTCCAATACTGCCATTGACACAGTTCTTCTCATGAAAAACCATCCCATCCCGCTCGCCTGTTTTTGCCAGTATCAAAAGAGGCACAGGATGCCAGCTATGTCCTTTCATTGGACATGGTGTTGAATGGTCTCCGGTAATAATTAATGCCTGAGGATTAAGTTTGTATATCTCCGGTACAATCTTATCTACATTTTCAATAGCATTTACCTTGGCTGGAAAATTTCCGTCTTCTCCTGCAAGATCAGTCTCTTTTATATGCATAAAGAAAAATTGATAGTCATTATAATTATCCTTCAGGATCTGCACCATTTCATTGTAATCTTTAGGCTCTTCCTTTACATCCATTCCCAGAACCTTTGCAATGCCTCTGTACATAGGATATGTAGCTATAGCAAGCGCATTTAGCTTGTAATTGACTAAAAAAGGAGGTATATCAGGTTTTACGGAAAAACCTCTCAAAAGCACACCGTTTGCAATCTTTTCATCTTTAATAACATCCAGAGCACGGGTTATAAAACCATTGACAACATTTGATGCTAATTCTGCCTCTGATGTCTTCGGTGTAGCATACTTGAAGGGTTTATTATCCTTATGAGGATCGGCGTCTGTCAGTTTATCTGAAAGACCTTTACTTCTGAACATTACAGCAAATCTGTGAGATTTTCCCGGCCTAATGAGGACCTCTGCACCTTCAACTTCAGGTATTTCTCTGGCAAGCTTTTCACATAAACGTTCTGTTTCACTTGTTGCTATTCTTCCTGCCCGCCTGTCTGTAACAGTGCCATCCTTTACGGTGCAAAAGTTAGCTCTGGCAGCAAGGTCTCCATCCTGAAGATCCATATTAAGACCAAGAACCTCGAGTACACCTCTGCCAATCTCATATTTCACAGGGTCATATCCAAAAAGGCTCAAATGTCCCGGGCCGCTTCCGGGTGTAATACCAATATCAACGGGCAGGATTCGCCCAAGTACCCCTTCTTTTTTGGAAATATCATCAATGTTTGGTTTTTTTGCTGCTTCAAGCGGTGTCATATAATCATATTCAATGTTGGGAATATCACCAAGTCCATCAAGTATCAAAAATATAATCTTGTTGTTGTTTGTTAAAAGCAAGTCTTTTATCATCTATCACTCCTTATCCCAGACTTCCCCCTCATAAAGTACCTTTAATTCAGTTGCCTCTGTATGGAAAAAGTCTTCTTTCTTTACATTAATTGTATTCCAGCTATTGCAAACATCGCAAAAGTCCGACCACTCGGCTTTTTTGGAATGACAATTATTGCATATAAAAGGAATATATACGTGTTCTGCAGGAAAGGCCAGTCTGAATTCTTCCACAGCCTTTTCCATCTGTCCTCTATGGATATACGCCTCTGCCATAGCTTTATGAAGACCCTTAAAATCAGCCCCTTCTGCAAGCAATGTATTGAGCGTTTCTATTGCTTCATCAATCATTTCAAGTCTCAGGCACAACCTTGCATAGAGAAATTCTATAAGGTAGTTTTTTGAAGATATGTCAAGTATTCTCCGGTATATCTTTAATATTACTTCAGGGTTTCCCCTGTCTATGTAAAGGTCTTCCATTTTGAAAAGAAAGATTATATGACCTGTTTTTGAATATCCCCTGCCATATACTCTGCCTGCTTCATTGAGCTGGCCGGTTCTTTTGTAGGCATCAGCAAGAAGTATGTAGGCAGGTATAAAACGTTTGTCTTCACTTATGATATCCTTAAGTTCTTTAATAATTTCACTTGAATTGTTTTCAAACTTATTGACAAGAAGGGCGCGAGCTCTTTCACAACGTATGCCCAGAAACTCCCTGTTTTCATCTTCTGTTTTTATGAATTTTTTTATCTTTTTTTCTGTTTCATAGGCATCATCCCATCTTTTCCTAGAAATATAATAATCCCTTAAAATTGAAAGCACTTCAAGATTTGATTCGTTTTTTTTCAAAACTTCTTTTAATTCGTCTTCTATTTTGTGGGTATCTTTTGTAGTAAGGCGAACCTTTGACCTTTTCAATAGTATAGATTCAAGCTTACCAAGATTTGTCTCTGCAAGATCGAGTGTTTCAATGGCTTTATCATACTCTTTCATGGATATGTAAATATCGGAAAGAAACATGTACGGTTCTTCCATATCAGGTGTCTTTCTGATGATTCTGTTGAGATTTTCAATAGCTTTTTCTCTGTCGCCTCTCAAATCATAGGCCTTTGCTTTTTCAAAAAAATCCTTGAATTCCTGTTTTTTCTTTCCTCTCTTCCCCTCTTTCCACCCACTGATCAACCTTCCAATATCATAGAAAAAGCTTATAATAATTGAAATCAATATACCCAGTATAAATGATACCACCACATAGGTTGCAACGTTTGTCTCGAGGAATTTCCCCGCACCAAGGTAAAACTTGACGTTACCAGGGTTAAGATGGTTTATATAAAGATAAAAAAGTACAAACAGGAGAAAAAGTAGAAAGGATATTTTATATCTCATTACACTACATCCCTTTTTCTTCCATCAATCTCTTGCATGAGATGCAATATCTTGCAACAGGATTTGCCTCAAGCCTTTTTTCATTAATTTTTTCTTCACACTCTTCACATATGCCATATGTTCCATTCTTTATTTTGTCAAGAGTATGATCTACATCTTTTAACAGCTTGAGATCGTTGTCGCTTATACTCATCAGTATATCAGCATTATAGGAATTGCTTGCTGCATCAGCCATATCCTGGATACCGTCTGTTCCAAGCGTATAGGACTCTTCCTTCAGCTTCTTTGCCTTATTTAGAATGCCTTCTCTTGTTTTAAGAAGTTTTTTCCTGAAATATTCGATCTGTTCTTGTTCCATCTTACACCTCTGAGTTGCTTTTATTTTCTTTTTCCAGCCTATAATTTTTTGCCTCAATCCAAAGGCTTTCAAGGTCGTATAGTTCCCTTAAAGGCTCAAGAAACAAGTGAACTATAACATCTCTGTAATCTATTATCACCCACCTCCCGTCATTATAACCCTCAACAGAAAAAGGTTTTATGCCATCTCCTTTCATACTTGTTTCAATATGTTCGGACAGTGTTTTAACATGCCTCTCACTGGTACCGTTTGCAAGCACAAAATAATCCGCGATATCAGTCAATCCCTGAAGTTCAAGCATCAAAATATCATTCGCTTTTTTTTCTTCAGCATATCTGCTGCAAGCTTTAGCTTTATCTATTGCTTCCATTTAACCTCATTAAAAAATATATATAAAATATATTTTTATATCTTTATTAACCTCAATTTACTATTGTTCTATACAATTTTCTTTCATTGATAAATTTTTCCACCTGTTGAGGAACAAGATATCTTATCGATCTTCCATTTCTTGCAGCTTCCCTTATTTTTGTTGATGATATGTCAAGTTGAGTAACCTTCTGCATATAAATTCTGTTTCCTGATACATGTTTGAATGTATTGCCATCAATCTTTTTTATTTCTCCTCTCATATCAGATGGAAATGATATGTCTGCCTTTTTTTCCGCATTAACAGGCCTTTCCATAATAATAAAATTTGTGTGATTGAATATATCACGGTAACTACACCAGGTATCTATTTCCATAAAAGCATCAATGCCCATAATAAAATAAAGCTCTTCGAATTTTTTCTTAAACATTTTTATTGTATTGATAGAATAGGAAACTCCCTGATTTTTTATCTCTATATCAGAGACATAAAGAAAACTGTTACCGCGCATAGCCTTTCTTAACATTATCAGACGTAGAACCGAATCAGTTATTTCAAGATTTCTTTTATGAGGAGGTATATGAGCCGGTACAAAATAAACTCTATCCATCAGGTATTGCTCTCTTATTTCTTCTGCAGTCCTTAAATGTCCTACATGCACAGGATCAAAGGTACCGCCAAAAATACCTACTCTCATTACTCCCTCAATTGTCCGTCACCAAAAGCAATAAATTTGTTGACTGTTAATTCTTCAAGCCCCATCGGACCAAAGGCATGGAGCTTTGTTGTACTTATACCCATTTCTGCTCCAAGACCAAGCTGAAAGCCATCGTTTAATCTTGTAGAAGCATTGATAAGTACACAGGATGAGTTCACCTCTCTCAGAAACCTCCATGCATTGTCATAATTAGCTGTAATAATAACATCAGTATGGTTTGAACCATATTTTCTGATATGAGATAAAGCTTCATCCATATCTTTAACTATTTTCAATGAAAGTGTTAAATCAAGGTATTCCTCATACCAATCCTGCTCATCAGCTTTTTCAATCTCATCGACAATCTTTACAGTTCTTTCACATCCTCTAACAACAACACCACCCCTTTGGAAAATATCAATCATTTCAGGCAAAAATTTCTCTGCAATAGATTCGTGAACAAGTAAAGTCTCAAGGGCATTGCATGTAGCAGGTTTCTGAACTTTAGCATTCATGCAGACCTTGTATGCAAGCTCAAGCTGTGCCCATTCGTCAACAAAGATGTGACAAACACCTTTGTAGTGCTTCAGCACAGGTATTCTCGATTTTTCAACAACATTCCTGATAAGAGCCTCTCCACCTCTTGGAATAATAAGATCAATGTATTCGTCCATTTTTAACAGTTCATATATATATTCCCTGTCGCTTGTACTGACAAGCTGTGCTGCATCAGGAGATATATCCGACTTTTCCAGGGCTTCAGTGATCAGACTGTAAAGAGCAAGATTGGAATTATAAGCTTCGGAACCTCCTTTCAAAATCACACAGTTACCACTTTTCAGACATAGGGAGAATGCTTCTATTGTTACATTGGGCCTTGATTCGTAAATCACAAGTATAACACCTATGGGCATTCTCATCCGGCCAACACGGAGATTATTCGGTCTTGTCCATAATTTAACAATCTCTCCTACAGGGTCAGGCAATGCTATGACATCTCTGATGCTTGCCTGCATCTCACGGATAATCTTATCGTCTATTCTGAGTCTGTCCACCATGCTTTTCGGAAGACCTTCCTTTTCTGCATTTTCAATGTCCTTCCTGTTTTCAATGAAAAGGTATTCCTCCCTCTCGGCAATTAACTTCTCCAGAATCATGAGAATGCTGTTTTTCTTCTCTGTTGAGGCGTGGGATAATATCCCCGATGCTGCCTTTGTTTTTTTTGCAAGTTCTTCAGTTTTCATATCAACACCATATTATCTCTGTGTACTATTTCTTCAGCATATTTATAGCCGAGCTTCTTTTCAATATCAATACTTTTTAGACCTCTAATCTTATTAATATCCGACGATGAATAATTTGCTATACCTTTCGCAACAATTCTTCCATCAGAATTATTAACTTCGACACATTCACCTCTTGAAAAATCTCCGTCCACCTTGATCACACCTGAAGATAAAAGACTTCTCCCACTATGGACTATTGCATATTCAGCGCCTTCATCTATTTGAATTTTACCTTTAATCTTATAGGCAAAAGCAGTCCACCATTTATTCCTTTTCATCTTTTTATCAGGAATGAAAAGAGTTCCCAACTCTTCTCCTTTGATAACCCTTAATATTATATTTTCCAGGTCTCCTCTTACTATTCTCGTGGGAATACCATAACTGGCCGCTTTCTTAGCTGCTTCCAGTTTACTCACCATACCGCCTGTGCTCTTCTCGCTTATTGTTTCACCTGCTATTTTTTCAATTTTATCGTCTATTTTCTTCACAACATCTATTATACAGGCACCTGAATATTTATTAGGATCCTTATCAAACAATCCATCAACATCTGAAAGAAGCAGTAGGAAATCTGCATTTGAAATCTGGGCAATAAGAGCAGAAAGATTGTCATTGTCACCAAATTTGATTTCCGTGAAGGACAGGGCATCATTTTCATTTATTATGGGAACAATATCCATATCAAGCAACATATTTAACGTATTCATCAAGTTTAAACATCTGTTTTTGCTTTTGATGTCTTCATGGGTTAACAATATCTGACCACTCTTTATTTTCTCTTTTTCCAATTCCTCCATATACATTTTCATAAGAAGAATCTGGCCAATTGATGCCAGAGCCTGTCTTTTTGAGATCTCCTTTGGTTTCTTCTTGAGGTTGAGAGCCTCCATTCCACAGGCAATAGCTCCACTTGATACAATTACAGGTTTGATACCTTTTTCCTTTATAATTTTTATCTGTTTAGACAATTTTCCTATCTTGTCAGAACTTACCTTATTATATTTGTCCAGCAGGACAGATGTCCCTATTTTTATAACCACTCTTTTTAAATTATTCATGCAATACATACTTTCTTTCCCGTTCCACATAGATCAGATTCTGCATTCGATGCCTTCTAATCTACTGCTCTTTTCAATAAACCTCGTAGTACATCAATTCCCTGTCTCTTTAATGCACTTACACTTATTATTGTTTCTCCTTTTTCCTTAAAGTAATCAGTCCATTTCTTTATAGCTGCATCAAAGGAAAGATCAATTTTATTAAGAACCAGAATTCTTTTTTTTCTCAACATATCTTTATTATAGGAAGCAAGTTCATCGAGAAGGATCATGTAATCTTTGTCTGCTGATTCGGAAGACACATCGAGTACCAGGAGGATTCTATTCGTTCTTTCTATATGTCTCAAAAAAGTCAACCCCAATCCTTTCCCTTTAGAGGCATCTTTTATCAAGCCAGGTATATCTGCAATGACAAAAGTGTCTTCATCCTCACGGAATACACCCAGAGCAGGACTTAATGTAGTAAAAGGATAGTCCCCTATTAATGGTCTTGCATTTGTAAGACAGGATATGAGAGTTGATTTTCCAGCGTTTGGGAGACCGACTATTCCAACATCGGCAATAAGTTTTAAGACAAGCTTTAAATTTTTTTCTTCTCCATCTGTTCCATATTCAAATTCCAGTGGCGCTCTATGAGTGGGTGTTACAAAATGTGTATTTCCTCTGCCGCCCTTGCCGCTTCTTGCCGCAAGATAAGATTTATCATGCTCTGTCACATCAAAGAGGGGCAATGATGTTGACTTGTCATATACAATAGTACCAAGAGGCAGGCGGATATGTAAATCCTTTCCGTCTCTGCCCTTCCTATCTTTTCCACTACCGTTTTTTCCTTTTTCTGCTTGATAAATTCGTTTATGTTTGAAATCCAAAAGACTTGCGAGTGTTTTATCACCAACTAAGAATACATCTCCACCTTTTCCTCCATCTCCGCCGTTAGGCCCTCCTCTGGGGATAAATCTCTCTCGCCTGAAGCTTGCACAACCATGACCACCGTTGCCTGCTTTTATAAATATATCTGCTTCATCAACAAATTTCATTCAACAAGGGATATACATACCCTTTTTCTATTGCCCCTAGATTCAAATGTAACAATACCATCCTTAAGGGCAAATAAGGTATAATCACGCCCCATACCAACATTATTTCCAGGGTGTATCTTGGTACCATGCTGTCTTACTATTATATTTCCGGCTCTTGCTTTCTGTCCGCCGTAGAGTTTAACTCCCATTCTCTGGCCCTGGCTGTCCCTACCGTTTCTTGAACTTCCACCTGCTTTTTTATGCGCCATGAGATGCCTCCGCGTGTATCTTTTCTACAAGGAATTCCGTGTAGTGCTGACGATGCCCGTTTTTCTTCTTATAGTCTTTTCTGCGCTTATACTTAAAGACAATAACTTTTTTCAATCTACCATGGGAAACAACTTTGCCCTGTATATATGCACCGTCTATGTAAGGACTGCCTATGATAGTTTTTGTTCCGTCGTTGAGAGCAAGCACTTCTTTTATCTGGATATCGTCCCCTTCAGCTCCGGCAAATTTTTCCAGTTTTACTTTCTCTCCCTCAATTATCCTGTACTGCTTGCCTCCATTTTCAATAATGGCATACATTGGTAAACTCCTGAAACTTTGATTTTAAAAAAGTTACATATAGTATGATGAATAAAGGGAAAAGTCAATAGAGATTTAGGCCAGACATGTCATAACCGTATATACTTTTGAATCCTCTCCTTGTGTATTTCTTTTAATAAAATTCAAAACAGTACTTACATAATCCTCAGGTCTCTGTTCATATGTATTATGACCGCACTTCGGAAAAACAGCAAGTTCACCCCTTCCAAGATGGCGATAAAAAACAACAGCCTGCTCAACATTAAATATGGAACTTCTATCAGGATAAAGTATCAGTACATGACAGGCAACATCTGACAGAATCGGCCTAAGATCAAAATAATCAACACCATAGGCACCACCATATTTAGCGAACTGATTATAATTGATCTCAGCTGATTCTCCATGCCATTTAATCATTTTAGCTTGAATTTCAATTTCTAAGTCTTTAAATCTTTTCCCGAACTTTTCTATATTAAGTTCAGTCATTGGCACATCGCTGTAACACTGAGTACTGGCAACTGTAAGTGTTTTTATCTCCTGCGGATATTTAATTGAATAATCTATGCCTATGACACCACCTTCACACTGTCCTACCAGATGACACTCTTTAATACTCAGTAAATCCTTTATTACCTTCAGTTCTTCAACACTTTTCTGTCGATATTGATCACTTTCATAAAACTCCTGAAAATCATGTCCACGTTCCGACCTGCCATAACCACGGCGATCATACATCACCACTTTGAAGCCCTTTTTCACAAATTCAGGATAAACATTTTCCCATATTCTGGTGCAACCAAATCCGTGGTGCAAAAATATTACAACCTCACCTTCTCCGTGCACTTCGTAATATATCTGTAAATTATTTATTTTTTCAAATGGCATTTATCTTCTCGGATCAAAGATATCTCTCAAACCTTCTCCCAGTAAATTATATCCCATTACAGTGAGAAAGATTGCAAGCCCCGGGTAAAGACTGAGCCACCAGGCTACTTCAATGTTATCCTTCGCCTGCGTAAGAATATTACCCCAGCTTGGCGTGGGAGGTTGAACTCCTATACCGAGAAAACTGAGGGCTGACTCCATAAGAATTGCCCCACCTATACCAAGAGTAGCAACTACATAGACAGGTGACATTGCATTGGGCAAAACATGTCTGAAAATAATTCTCATTTCCGACAATCCCAGAGCCTTGGCAGCAAGAACATACTCTTTGTGTTTTATACTTAAAATCTCCGCTCTGATAAGGCGGGCAATACCCATCCATCCCGTAAGCCCGATAACAATCATAATATTCCATATACTCGGCTCAAGAAGTGCAATAACTGCAAGTATAAGAAAAAAAACAGGAAAACACATCATAAGATCAACAAATCGCATTATTATCTCATCTAAAATGCCACCATAATAACCTGAAATTGCGCCTATGGCAATACCCATAAGAACGGATATACCCACAGAAACAAAACCTACAGCAAGAGAAACTCTGCTTCCATATACCACCCTGGCAAAAACATCCCTTCCAAGAGTATCAGTTCCAAAAGGGTGCGAAAAGGAAGGTCCTGCAAGGACCTGTTTTAAATCAAGCTCAAAAGGATTGTGAATTGAAATAAGTGGAGCAAAAACTGCACATAAAAACATGGGAATCAGTATAACCATTCCGATTAAAGCCAGATTATGTTTGCAAATACGTCTTAATATTCCCATATAGGAGTCCTGCAATGTTGAAGAAAAATGACATATAATTATATCCAAAATAAATCCTGAACAAACCAGGATAAGGATTCATAATACTTGCCGTCTTTCTTTTTTTATAACATCATTAAAATTCTCATGCAATATTTAGTTTGCACAGAAAATTATTGTCCCTTGGCCTCAATACGAGAATTCCCGGTTTTGCTGACAGGTATTCAAGCAAATTCTGATCCACAACTTTTCTGTTTGTTTCAAGAGATGAGGCATGTCTTAAAAAGACTTTATTATTTTTCTTAACAAGAATACCCACATGGGAAACGTCAAGACCTGCTTTTTCAGTGTATATTCCAACATAATCTCCATTTTTCAACATTGAAACAACGGAACTGTCAATGGAAACGGACGGGATATAAGATATTTCACTTTCCCGCTTATTGATTCCCTCAAGATATAACGTACCATCTTCCTTTATGTTAAGAAATTTCAGAATTTTCCCGGTTGCAGATCCTCCAACTTTTTTTGTTACATCTTCTAAAAAATCCCTGTTATTAAAAACCCAATCCGTAAAAAAATGGTTGCGCCAGCCATAAGCAACTTTGCCTGCCTGGTAACGTACTTTTTTCAAATTCTCCTTGAATTCCAAAAATGAGGAAGACAACCTCATTGCCTCAACATAATCTATAAAAGTAAAGCAATCAACATATTCCAGGTTAACTACAAATTTTTCAGGTCTTTCAAAATTGCCCGTTAATGTAAATTCTCCATATTTAACACCCAGGAATTGTTCAGAAATAAATGTGATCCTATCGCCGGGAGCTTTTATTCCTGCAGCTTCGCCTATCAAATGATTAATATTTTCTTCAGACCACTTTCCTAAATTAATATAGTTCATTTCTTTTTATAGAATTCAGTATATATTTTTTTCGTGTACAGGAACAGGAAGTATCCTGTAAGTACTTGTTCTCTAATTCATATTAATGGACATCATAATATTCCATACCAGCAGCATCATTTAAAACTTTATAAAAACACGGCCTGTTCAGGCACCAGACTCAAATTCTGCAAGGAGGAACACACCATCAATAAATTATACATCATAATTTACAGACTTGTTAAAAATTTGTCTGTTATGCCAGTTTGACAGGGCAACATAAAATTAACAATAATGATTCCTCCATGGGAACATTACAGCATGTTAACCAACAAAAAACTCACTATTTGAATTATCGTCCTGGTTAAAACGTTATGCTTTGTCATCATATTAAGGTGTCAGGGCTATCCATGGGCAAATCATTGTAAAACGAGGAAGCCTGGTTTTTAGATGCTTTTCAAGTGAAAGTTCCAAAACCTAAACAGTGAGCATACATCAGCTTACACAGTGGACAAGGGGTGGGCTCACAGACTTTGTCAGTGGAGGGGGCGACTTAAGCCCCTGTAATTGCAGCTGCTGGAGAGAAAAGAGCGTGCTTGCGCGAAATGGTCTGATACATGAAACTATATAGAATCATAAATAGAGGTTAAAGGTTGTTGCCAAAATAAGGAAATTTGTTGTAAAATCCCGAAAAAAAGAGGGGTGAATTATGAAAATGCATCTGTGGATTATTTATGCTTCTATTACAGCAGTTTGTCTTGCATCAGCAGATTGTTTTATTAAACTTGCCGCCGGACGCATATCAAGCAGTCTCGGCTTACTTGTCTATGGTGGATGTACATTCGCCACCGGTCTTATCTGGGTTCTCTCACAGAAACTGCAGAACGTACCCATGAATTCTGACTGGCCGGGTTTTTTCTATGCCCTTGGTGTTGGCATATCCTTTGCTGCTGTTACTATCGGTTTATATGCAACATTTAATGCCGGAGCCCCCATCTCGCTTGCGTCGCCTCTGGTTCGTCTTGGTGGTCTTGTTGTTGCCAGTTTTGTGGGAATTGTCTTTTTCCATGAAGTCTTGACAGTCCGCTATGTTATGGGAATGTTATGTGTTTTTCTGGGACTTTATTTGATATTAACAAAATAGTAGTACCTGTTGCTAGTATTCATAAGTTGTGGTGCTACAATCCTGTTTAATTTTTTCTATCAGCAATACGGGTAATAGCTTCAATGGTAATTTCAATATCTTCATCTGTGTTGAATATTCCCATTGAAAAACGCAATGTTCCTGCAGGAAAGGTGCCTATTGTACGGTGTGCAGCAGGGGAACAATGCAAACCAACACGGCAAAGTATATTATATTCCTCATCCAGATACATCCCTGCTTCTGAAGGTGAGATGCCTTCGATTTCAAGGGAGATTATAGGAGCCTGCAGCTGCGCATCTCTGCTTCCATGTATTGTTATACCAGGTATTTCCGAAAGTCCTTCAATCATCTTCCGGGCCAGATGTATCTCATGAACGCGTATTGCATTAACACCTTGTTCCATTATCCACCGTACACTGGCATTTAAACCTGCCAGGCCTACCACGTTAGGTGTTCCACTTTCATAAATATCAGGTAAAAAATCAGGCTGTTCTTCATGTTCAGAGAAACTTCCTGTCCCTCCTCTTTTGAGGGGTTTCATAAGTGCTGTGTCCACACGTTCCCCGACAACAAGGCCTCCTGTCCCCATAGGACCAAGGAGAGATTTGTGTCCGGTAAAAGCAAGGAGATCTATATCCTGCAAATTCATATCAATGGGATAGGACCCACCTGTCTGGGCAGCATCAACAAGAAAAAATAATCCGTTTTTTCTTGCAATATGACCTACTTCATCAATCGGAAGCAAAGTCCCTACCACATTTGAAGCATGATTCAGAGCAATAAGTTTTGTATTTGGTTTTATTGATTTTTCAATATCTTCGGGATCGAGAAAACCTTCTTTTGAGCATGGTGCTATTGTTAATTCTATCCCCTCCTGTTCTAATGCTCTTAAGGGACGCATCATTGAATTGTGCTCCAGGCTTCCTGTAATAACATGGTCTCCAGGTAATAAAATTCCCTGCAATGCAAGGTTAAGAGACTCTGTCACGTTAAGTCCGAAAACAATACGAAGTGGGTCTGCTATACCAAACAATTCAGCAATGACTTCTCGTGTATCATAGACAATTCTGCCTGATTCAATAGACAGATGATGTGCTGAACGCCCCGGATTTGCCCCCACTTCGTTCATGAAATGCATCATGGACTCTACCACACAGGGAGGTTTCGGCCATGAAGTTGCAGCACTATCAAGATAAATTATATTTTTTTTCAATTGATTACTATTTATTTTTTTCATAGAAAGTTCAATTTCCTTTTTTATACATTAAACCCAAGGCTTTTATTAAACACAGTTTCAAAGGACACCCTGACCCCTTCATGATTGATGACGAATCCAGAATAAATATTCCTTTCTGATATCCATATTTATAGTTCAATTTACTCACTATTCCGATCATTTCTGAATTCCTTTAAAATAGTTTTTGCACGAATTTATTATTTATATTTTCAAATACAATAGAGATTCTGTTTCATCTTTAACATGAAAGCTTGCTCAGTTTTCATGTTAAAGATGAAGAAACATTCATAGTTTATTTATCCTTTTGCCAAAAAAATACGATAACCCTCGCCCTCTGTTTCTATGTTTTTTGCCTGCCATCCCTGTGCTTTTGCAGCTCGACAAACGTTTTCCCGGGACGTATCGGTATCAACCAGAACTACAATTTCTTCGTGCTGTTTTTTCTTGATTTCGTTCAAAGTAGCCAAAACTGGCTGTGGACATGAAAGTCCCCTTGCATCTACAATAACGCTCATTTTATTCCTCCTATAAGTTAAGCCGTTCTTTCTCTCATGGTAAAACCAATAAAAAGGCATACTAAAAGACCTATAATTACAGCAGGAATACCGTATGGCCCAACCCCTTCAGGGGAACTTGCAAGGCCAAAATTATGGGAGATCCCTGCACCCACAATCATACCGAACACAAACACTGCTGAATCACCATCACCCTCACCTGCAAGGAAAAGTTGCCTGCCAGGACATCCTCCTGCCAAGGCAAAAGCTAAACCGGAAAGGACCATACCTCCAAAATTCCAAAGACCCATTGTATGTGCTACTGGTTGTTTAGTAAAGCCTGGGTTGAACTGTCCGACAATAAGATTGGTAATAAAAGCAGAGATAAATAAAGCACATATCCCCCAGAACAAATGCCCCTGTCTGAACAATATTAAATCGCGAAAAGCCCCCATTGTACAGAACCGTGTTCTCTGGGCTATAAAACCTACTGCAATTCCAATGAACAGTGAAATAATTAAGGGAGCATGCATTGAACCAGGACCTTTTACACTATAGAATAATACTCCATTTTTTTCCTGACCCTGTATTTGTGGAAAAATTATTGTTAAAACAAGAAATCCAAACATTGTTAAAGGCAGAAGCCATCCTACAGATGTGTAAGTAGTTTGGGAACGACCAAGATTATAACCATTTTTCAAAAAAAGTGTGCCTATCCATATTCCCCCTACAAGGCCAAGAATACCAAAAACAGCATTCCAATCTCCCCCTGCAAGACGTAGGATAGCCCTCCATGGACATCCAAGAAACACCAATCCTCCAATCATAGCAAAAACACCCAGAATAAATCTGACAACAGGCGCTGATCCTGCTCTTGAACGGAACTCTTTGAAAATATATGCAGCGACAAGTGATCCGAGAACAAAACCGATGATTTCAGGCCGCATATACTGAACTACTAAAGCGCGATGAAGACCGAGAGATCCTGCAATATCTCTTTCAAAACAGGCTACACATATGCCCATATTACCAGGGTTACCCATCTTCTGTAAAAGGGAAGCAAAAACCCCTATGAAAATACCAGCTAAAACTATTCCCCATCGGGAGGCAAAAAAACTAAGTGTTTTATTTGACATTGATACTCCTCCTTAAAAAAACCGTTTTTCCGATTTTAATTGTTATTATAATTTGAATTAATTTCTAAGGAGGGGCTAAGGACAGATAAAGTGGCTCAGGCGGGATAACTTAAAAAAAATGATGAAAAAGGAACTGCCCTCCCCCTTCCTTTTGAAATATGCTGGAGACCCAGCCTGGGTCCCGTCGGGATTCTTCCCGCATATCATAGCGGAAGCGGTGTATAAGGCTTTTCCATTTTTTCACCTCCTTTTTTAGATTTTATTGTTCTAAATACCAGTTTCCTTTATATAAGTCAATGCAGAATTTTAAAAATATTTGTCCCGGATTTGTTACTTAATACATTTTCAGAAATAGAATTTGGGACAAATTCTTCTTATTCAAAACACCAGGTTTGACTTGCAGAAGAAATTATTCACGTCTATAATGGAAAGATAGACAAAGGATTAAAACTGAAAGTAACTCATAAAATAGATCTGGAATTCAGGATAACGTTAATGCCGGACCGGTATTATATGGCTATTTCCTTTTTATTGCCAACCATAAAGGAGTAAACATGACTGTTGGTATAGTAAGAGATGATATTTATCTTGAACATGTTATGGATTTCTACCATCCTGAAAGCCCGGAAAGACTGCAATACATATATACGATGCTCGATGAGATAAATAAAGACAATATTGTATATATTCCGGCAAGGATGGCAACACATGAAGAAATTGCCCTTATCCACGATATCAGGTACATCGAATACATAGCAGAAACAGATGGTAAGGAAAGAATGCTTGATCCGGATACATCAACATCACCAAAATCTTATGAAGCGTCGCGTATGGCTGCAGGTGGTATGCTGGAGCTCGCAGATAAACTCGTTTCCAATGTAATTGATAAAGGTTTTGCTCTTGTAAGACCACCGGGACATCATGCTGAATCTGGCAGGGCAATGGGGTTCTGCATATTTAACAATTTGGCCATATGTGCAAGATACCTTGAAAAAAATTATAATTTCAGCAGAATTCTTATTGTTGATTTTGATCTTCATCATGGCAACGGAACACAGCACAGTTTTTATAATGATTCTAAAATTCTCTATTTTTCAACTCATGAATATCCTTTTTTTCCAGGGACTGGATGGTATGATGAAATTGGCAACGGAGAAGGTAAAGGGTATACCGTTAATGTCCCTCTTTCCCACGGCATGAGTAACATGGATTACCTATATATCTTCCGAGAGGTTCTGATACCTATTACCAATTTCTACAAACCTGAATTGATTCTTGTCTCCGCAGGCTTTGATATTCATCGTAATGATCCTCTTGGAGATATGATGGTAGATGAAGATGGTTTTGCAAAAATAACCAGAATTATCCTTGATATTTCAAAAAAGTACTGCCATGGCAAAGCTCTTTTTGCTTTAGAAGGCGGATATGACCTGAAGGGACTTACTGATTCGGTAAGGGCTGTTATTATGGAAATGAAGGGTGCTTCTCTGGCTGATCCTTATAAAACTATAAACCCTTCAAGTTCAGTTATACAGGTTGTTGATAAGGTAAAAAATACATTACGTCCTTACTGGCCCGGATTGTAGGGGTTTTTGAAGTCAGGTTTGCGATTCCGGATTTAAATCCCATGGCTCGCAAACCTGAAACTCGAAATTATTCAGTCTTTCCAGATCATTTCCTTAAGTTCCTTGCCAACTTTGAAGTAAGGAAGTTTTTTTGGTTTAACATCTACCAACTGACCTGTTTTAGGATTTCTTCCTTTATATGCTTTGTACTGTCTGATTGTGAAACTTCCAAAGCCTCTTATTTCAACACGCTCACCTTTTATGATAGCCTGTTTTATAGTTTCAACTATAGTATCAACTGCAACTTTAGCAACTTTCTGGTTCAATTTCATATCTTCTGCTACCTTATTTATTATGTCAATTTTGTTCATTCCCTGACCTCCTATATATTTTCTGTCACATATTTGAACGCATTATTGAATATTTTTAAACCGTTTTCTTTATTCCTTACATCCTCCCTTGTCCATCTCGGGTGTTGGGTATAATAGATATAAGCCTCGGGATGGGGCATAAGCCCGAATATCCTTCCAGTGGAGTCGCACAATCCTGCTATCGCCTTAACTGATCCGTTAGGATTACAAGGATATTCCTTGGTCGCATTTCCCTGCTCATCAACGTACTGCATCACTATATGTCCTTTTTCCTGCAACATATCAAGAACATCTTCATTTTCAGATACAAGTTTCCCCTCGCCATGCCTTACTGGAAGATAAATCTTATCCATACCTTTTGTAAAAATACAATTTGAAAATTGATTTGTTTTTATATCCACCCACCGGTCTTCAAATCTACCTGAGTCATTAAAGGTTAGGGTTACCGACTGTTTGCCGTAATTGCCATCAATAGCCGGCAAAAGACCTGTTTTTACAAGAAGTTGAAATCCGTTACATATGCCAAGAATTATCTTGCCTTCCTGAACAAACCTTACAAGCTCATCAATAAATCTCTTTTCAGAATCTTTTATCTTCTGATATTTCCATTTCACTGCCTGAGCTTTTGCAGATCCAAGATCATCGCCATCAAGAAATCCTCCCGGTAGATGGATAAAAGAATAATTATGTATTTCCAGAGCATTTTCACCGAGTACATTAATATGCATAAGATCCGGCTTGAATCCTGCAAGCTTGTGTGCATGGGCAGTTTCATATTCGCAGTTGATGCCGTTTCCGAAAAGTATAAGGCTTCTTGGCTTTGTTTTTCTCATGTTCTTCAACTATCCTTCAGTATCTTTTTAAATTCCTTGAAATGTTCAAGTCAATAAAGCAAACTATTTCCTATGTAAAATAACTGTATAAACAGGATAAAATAAAATTTACACCAAAATAGTCAAGGATTACAGATAAAAAAGCCAAGCATAAAAATAAAAGTCATCCTCTTCACAAAAGATCTCTTTCAATAACAGGCGAATAATCTTTTAAATTTTGCAGAACTTTATATTACTATTACATTCCTATGGACTATTCCGGATAAATCTTGCCTTCAAGGGCTTGAAACTTCACATAATATCCTGATAGAAGCGTTGAAGTCAAGGGAATCATCCATCTGAACTTTTCTTGAGACTAAAGAAGCGCTACAGGTTTTAATGTACATGACATAGATTTCAATGTTCTGTTTTATGTCTTAGAAAATTTATTGATATTGTAGTATGATCTTTGAAACTTAATTTAAAAAAACATGCGGATTTTGAAAAAAATTATGATATGGAAAATAATAGATTAAACAGTATTTACAAAATAATATTAAAATTCCTGAAAGACCCGGAAGAGTTGTTCCTTGTTCAATCAATTGAGGAACAAAAAATATTTGTCTGCAACAGAAATAGTTTACTTAAATCTTTCGATGCATCAACATCTTGTTTTGGAAGTGGAATTAGAGAAAATTCATTTAAAACACCTCCTGGCACGCATAGAATAGTGGAAAAGACAGGAGCTGAAGCTCCTTCAGGGAGAATTTTTAGAGAACGCAACGATACAGGAGTAGACTGGGATAAAAAATCCACTGAAGACAATCTGATATTAACAAGAATCCTACGTCTGGAAGGTCTTGAAGAGGGAATCAATAAAGGCGAAGGTGTGGATTCATATGAGCGTTGTATCTATATCCATGGAACAAACCTGGAAAAAGAAGTAGGTAATCCATTGTCTCATGGATGCCTTGCACTCCGAAATATTGATATCATTAAATTATTTGACATCGTAAGTGAAGGAACTATTCTTTATATCGATCCTCCTCCTATTATGGTCAACAATAAACAATGCCGGAAAATACATTTTACAGGTATTTTAGGTACAGGCATGAGCGCTATTGCACAATATCTGCGTTTTCAGGGTATTGCTGTTTCCGGTTCTGACCGCCTGCTTACCAGTCAGGATACTTTAAACATCAGAAAATACTTGAAAGAACTTGGGTGCACACTTTTAATTCAGGACGGTTCTGGCATTAACAGTGATACTGATGCTGTATGTGTTTCAACAGCAATAGAAGAAACAAACCCTGATATTTCTGCTGCCCGTAGCAGGAATATTCCTGTAATTCATCGTTCTGATCTGCTTGCATCGATAATCAGGTCGAAAAAAACAATTGCAGTGGCAGGAACAAGCGGCAAATCAACAGTAACGGCAATGATTTTTGAATTCCTGACTGCCTGTGGAAAATCTCCTTCTT
Source organism: uncultured Syntrophorhabdaceae bacterium (assembly GCA_964429485.1). Taxonomy (GTDB): domain Bacteria; phylum Desulfobacterota; class Syntrophorhabdia; order Syntrophorhabdales; family Syntrophorhabdaceae; genus JAPLKB01. The sequence continues at coordinate 47,185 of CAYSBW010000001.1, read as the reverse complement.
TAATAAGTGGCGCTCCACTGTTAAGACTTGAAAAAAAGGGTATGATCGGCAATGCATGGAGCGGAGGTTCCAACCTTATGATTGTAGAGGCTGATGAAAGTGATGGAACAATTGTTAAATATTCACCGGAAATAGCAGTTATTTTAAACATTTCCAAAGACCATAAAACTGTTGAGGAAGTAAAGGAACTTTTTGAAAATCTCGTGTCAAATTCCTGCCTGAGCATCCTGAACTCAGAAGATCTTTATCTTTCTTCCCTTCCTGCATCGATAAAATTCGGCATTAACAGTTCAGCATCCTGGCGCCCCGATCGTACAGAGCTTTTACCTGATTCAGTGAAAGTGATTTGCCATAATATTGAATATCATCTACCCTTTCCAGGCAGACATAATCTGGAAAACCTTATGGCAGCCTTATGTACCTGCTGTTATTTAAACTGTGAGGAAAAAGTTCTTGCCGATGCAGTAAAAAGTTTTAAGGGTGTGGCACGGCGTTTTAATGTAACAAAGACATTGCAGAACATTTATGTTGTTGATGACTTTGCCCATAATCCTGCAAAGATAGCAGCAGCCGTAATCAGCACAAGAGGTCTTTCAAAGCGGGTTATTGCAATATATCAACCTCACGGATTCGCCCCTACCAGATTCCTTAAAAATGAATACATATCAACTTTTAAGAAAATCTTCCTTAAGAACGACCTATTATATCTGCTTCCTATTTATTATGCAGGTGGTACTGCCAAAAAAGATATCTCATCGGAAGATATAATTGATGGTCTTGGTGTTGTACCATTTAATTGCAAGGCAGTAACTGACCGGAATGAGTTGCTCTCTAAACTTAAGGTTAAAGCAAGTTCAGGTGATTGTGTTCTTGTCATGGGCGCCCGCGATCCTTCCCTGCCTGCTCTCGTTGGAAAAATAATTGAACTGTTCGGTGGAAAAAGTGAGCCTGAAAACTACAAACACTTAGAATAGCAACAGTGATTGCTTATAAACTTAACAATGTGTTAAAAGAAGCTGACAGCTATCTTTTAAGGCTGTAAACTTTGAAAATCTTGTTTATGTCCGCAGCTCACCGCCAGTTTTTTGAAACCATTACATGCAGTCACCAAGATAAACCATCTGAATCAGTTCGGATATTATCTGAATTAATGTTCGATGTTAAATAGAATTTACGTTTTTTCCAAATTCATTTGCCTCCAGGATTGCTGATTTTAAAAGGCTGTGTGTTATCTCAAAGGGCTCGTATCGTATAAAGAACACATTAAGACTTTGCTGAACAATTTTGTCCAGTTCGGATCCTCTTTGCATGGGATCAAATCCCAACTGAGCAAGATGCGTTGGCAGGCCTACGTCTTTGAAAAATCGTGCCGCCTGTTCAGCCTCATCCATTCTTTTTTCCATTATAAGTTGCGTTATGGTACCTATTGCCACCAGCTCTCCATGAAGATAGTTTCTATGCAAATCATCGCAGGCTGTCAAACCCTGAGCCACACCATGCGCACCTGCAAGGCCGCCACTTTCGAAACCAAGACCGCTGAGAAGAATATTTGCCTCCACAATGCGGGCAAGAGAATTCCCTGTTTGGTGATTTCTGATCTCATCCAGAGCTGCTGTACCATAATCAAGAAGTATGTCACGACACTGCCGGGCAATAGCCATGGCTGCCATTGTGGGTCTGGCACCTCTTGCAGTTAGGGCTTCAGGATTATCCATACAGCACCGCGCCTCATAGAATGTGGAAAAGGCATCCCCCATACCAGCTATTATGTAACGAATCGGAGCAGCAGCAATGATATCAAGATCAGCCAGAACCATCAGGGGATTAGTTGCACTGAACTCTATGCAGTTAAAAACCCCATTCTCATCATAGATAACAGAGTGTGCTGCAGTGGGTGCGTCAGTCGAGGCTGTAGTAGGAATTGTGACAACATGCACGCCAAGCCTCGTAGCTGCCATTCTTGCGGTATCAAGACATTTGCCTCCGCCTATTCCAATAAGGACACTTGCAGAATTCGGACCTTTAAAGAAAGTTGCAACCCTTTCCACCTCGCTCAGAGTAGAATCGCCCTGAAAGATTGTCTTTTTTACTGTAAATCCGGCATTGTTGAGACTCCTGTCAACAATATCACCAAGGGCAAGATTGCGCCCCGGGGTAATAAGTATGCCTGCGCATCCCGATAAGCACAGAGACAGGTACTCTCCAAGCAGGTTAATAACGCCCCAACCCTGAATATATTGAGAGGGAGAAACAAAAAGCTGTATAGTTTGCATGTTGTCCAAGAGCTTTTTGTATATTATGTTGGGGTCTAAAGTACTTTGATTATTCATTTGTTTTCCTCCTGACAAATAATATTGCTGACTGTGAAGCTACAATATCAGAGAGAGATTGTATTGGAAAATACGTTCAGAACAAATACACCTGCAACTATAAGAAGTATGCCGATAATTGCCGGAACATCAAGTGCCTGACCATATAATAGCCATGCAATTAAAGCAATCAGTGTAATACCTGCACCGGACCATATTGCATATACAACTCCAATCGGAATAGTTTTCAATGTAAGTGACAGAAAATAAAATGCAGTTGCATAACCTGATGCAACAATCAGCGATGGCCATAGACGGGAAAACCCTTCAGATGCTTTTAAAGCCGAAGTTGCAATTACCTCACTAACGATAGCTATAGAGAGAAAAAACCAATGTTGCATACGATACCACCCTCAGTTTTTTAAGATGTCCGGTTGGGATAAATTGTTACTTTTTAGTATGTCTCTGCAGGATTTTATGTAAATCATTTATTCCGGTTCTTAAGAATATTCCTTGCAATATAAAATTCAGTTCCCTTAAAAAAATATAAAGATCTTCATATTTTTTATCTTTGCTGGATCAGATATTGCTGTTTAGGCAGGAGATCTGATCATTAAGCGTCCAAAGATCATAGAGATAACCTATCCCGAAGAGACCACCTGATACAAGATAAATGATACCGGTGGCCCACTTTCTCATATAAAAGCGGTGTATACCTAACAATCCAAGAAATGTGAGTAAAATCCAAGCTATGGTATAGTCAAAGTCGCCACCTCTATATTTCAAATCAGACTGGTCATCCATCGAAGGAATGAGGAAAAAATCTATGATCCATCCTATCAGCAGAAGACCTAAGGTAAAAAACCAGATTGTTCCTGTAAATGTTTTACCGTAGTAAAACCGGTGTGATCCCATAAAACCGAATATCCACAGTATATAGCCCACAGATTTAAGGTGTGTATCATTTGAATTGCTCATATATAATCCTTATAATTGAACTCGTCTTTTACATTGCCTGGTTCCGGCAACAAATAGTACCATTCATTGAAAAACCTTAGAAGATCGTCAGAATTTTTGCCTTTCCATAGATTTTTCGCCGTGAGAGTTGGCCACAGTTCTCCTGTAACTGGGTCTGCGTCTTTCATACTTGCCAATACCCAATTCATGGTTGCGTGAAAATCCTGGTTGTTGTTCTATAAAAACCTCAGTTCCTTTACTGGTGGTGCCTCAGGAATATCCTTTGCCGCAAAAATATCATAACAATTTATAAATTAGTGGTCGTGGTCGTTTTCAGATTCCTCAAACGTTTTGTGAATTGTACCGGTGTCATGCTCCGGGGGTGCGTAAATCACATAAACCTTGAGGGGTGTTTTACCAATATTGATAATATTGTGCCAGAATCCCTCCGGAATAAAAATCGCCCAGTCATCCGAAACTTTCTTATCAAATGTCATTTTATCTCTGGATTTGCCCATTAAAACACGGGCACGTCCTTTTTCAACACGGATAAACTGATCGCCTCTGTCGTGTTTCTCCAGGCCTATTTCACTGCCTGGCTTGATCGACATGACGGTCATCTGGAGATTTTGTCCTGTCCACATGGCAGTGCGAAAATTTTTATTCTTCACAGTTTCTTCCTCAATATCCACAATCCATGGCTCTTTGCCGTAATCCTTTCCATTCACTTTCGGGATAGTTTCTGCTGCCATGGATATACCTGCGAACAAAAGAATGACTAAGAAAACTAAGGTTGTTTTTCTGAACATATCCTTCCTCCATGATTATGTATAATACTTTCTCACATTTTGACAAGCAGCTCTCAATCCTGTAAAGGCTTTGTTGTTAAAAGATACAAACTGATTAACATCAGGATGGCTGCACATTAATAATAGCAAATCAGTAAAAAAAAACAAAGAGAGAAAAACGTGAAATTGCAATCAACTCCAAGTCAACAAAAATCCCATATCTGAGCCAAAAAATTATTCAGCAATATCACCTCTTCCTTTTTTAAGTTTTTTGTCCTTTCGCTTTGACTGTTTATCTTGCTAAGTATAAATTGGTACATACTCTGTCTATGATTACAGAGTACAGAGGAAAAAATCATATCGGCAAATATATCTCCCCTTGCATTACTCCATATACAACTTCGTACCTCTTGACAAAATCAAGGAGAATGAAAATATTATTTACATAAGTAATATGTAACTTACTAATAATAATAAACAAATATTATATCAAAGGAGGGATTACCATGCTTTGGACAGAAAATGGCGGTGTATTTGGAAAAGGTATAAGCCCCTGGAATGATATTGAACGCATGCAGAAGGAAATAAGCAGATTATTATCAAGTGTAGTTCCGTCATCATCCCAGGACTTCCCTGCTGTAAATGTATGGACAAATGAGGAGAAGGCTCTCGTAACAACGGAATTACCCGGAATTCCAGATGCTGATGTTGACATATCTGTTGCAGGTAAGCTTCTGACAATACGTGGTTCACGCGAACCTGTAAAGATAGGAGAAGATGAATCATACCATAGAAGGGAACGCTGGTATGGAAAATTCACAAAAACTGTAGAAATTCCTTTTCCTATTGACGCTGAAAAGGTGGAGGCCAATCTTAATAAGGGCATTTTATCCATATCCTTACCACGCCTGGAAGCAGATAAGCCCAAAAAAATAACAATAAATATAACCTAAATCAGGAGGTGTCCTATGATAGAAAAAACTAAGAATATTCAGAAAAAAGAAGTTGAAAATGAGGATCGCATAGAGAGGACAAGGTCATCAAAGATATATATACCTGATGTGGATATTTATGAGAGAAAGGATGATATTATACTTGTAGCAGATTTGCCGGGTGTTGATGAAAAGGATATTGATATAATACTTGAAAAGAACGTGCTTACCATATACGGAAAAGTCAACACAGAAGTACCGGGAAATCTGAGGGTTATCCATGCAGAATATGGTATTGGAGATTACCAGAGGAGTTTTACTCTTTCCGGTGAAATTAACAAAGATAACATAAAAGCAACCCTTGATAAGGGAATATTAAAACTGGTGCTGCCAAAGGCAGAACCTGCTAAAGCAAGGAAAATTGCAGTGGTAGCAGACACTTGAACACAAGTCACAGGTATTTAAAATAACAAAAAAATCATCTGAAGAATTAATGCAGGAAAATTTGCCGGATTGCCATCCAGAATATAAATCAGGTTATCCGGCAAATTTATTTGATCATATTTATCCTCCTGGAAATAATTGATTATAGTATGCATAAAAGGGCCCTGATTAATGCTTTTTTTTGCTGTTGACAGGTATTGCACTTCTTGATAGCCTTTAAGAATTATTTTAATTATTTTTATAAAAAACAGGAGGATAGAAGTTATGAGGTCAGACGGAAAAGTAGCAAGAATCACCGAGGTAGTTTCAGGTTCGCCTAAAAGTTTCGATGATGCAATTATGGTAGGTTTCAAAAGGGCTTCCAAGACATTAAGAGGTATAACAGGCATGAAGGTAAAGGAATCGCGATGCAAAGTTGAAGATGGAAAAATTATCGAGTATAGAGTTACTCTTGAAGTGATTTTTGTGTTGGAAAGCTGATTCCTGTAATATGTGTTTGTTCTTAAGCGCGCAGGCCCTTATTGTCCGGGCAGCCTTTTATGTGCCAGAGGAATAGTTTTGAATAATAGATATAAGACCTTTTTAATTTTTCCTTAACGGGTAACAAGGGCAGAGCAAAGAACAATATAAGAAATATTGAGCACTTAAAAAACCTGATTGATTTAAAAAACATGAAGTACTTTGAAGAATGATGTTTTTTTATAAATTTATAAAGAGATATATTATATTCAATCCTGCCCGAAACCCAATTTTTGGAAACTGTTTTTCCCTGCAGATGAATTACTTTTGCATAAGGATAAAAAACCACTCTGTATGTTCTGGTTTTTCCATTGTTTACATATTTTAAGTTTTTAACTCTTAAACAAAGGTCCGTTTCCTCAAGGAAGAAGAAGAAGCGTTCGTCAAAACCCTTCAGGGTATCAAGTACATTTTTTCTTGTAAGAATAGCAGCTCCAATAAGGGAAGGAACATCAATAACATTGGTTTCTTTTCCTGAGGGACTAGAGGAAATTTTTTCAGGATATATGACTTCAGCGAGAGAACGCGGAAATATTTCAAAAAGTAGCGATGGAACATATGCAAAAGATCTCTGAAGTCGCATATCAGGGTATACAAGTTGCGGGCCACAGATCCCGATATCAGGATTGTTTTCCATGATATCAAGCATCTTTTTTATTTCACCTTCAATAATGAGAGTGTCTGAATTCAAAAAATATATATATTTACCTACAGCATGGAACAAGGCTTTATTGACAGCAGCAGCAAAGCCTTCGTTTTTTTCATTTTTTATGTACATTAAATCAGGAAAATTTCCTTGAATCATTTCAGAGGTTTTATCAATAGATCCGTTGTCTACGACAATTACCTCTTTTAAAAAAGGTTTTATGGTTTCATCTTTATTAATTGAAAATAGAAGGTTTTTCAAAAGTTCTTCTGTATCTTTCGTTATTATGACAATGGAAAGCATGGCCTTTTCCTTTATTACTGTAATTTTTTTTGCTGTCTGCTGATTTTACAAACGGGAATACACACCCCACATCCAATGCAAAGATTCTTATCGATTAAAATTTTATTTTTTTCTTCAACAAACAACATGGCAGGACAATTGAAAGATTTCATACAAATTTTGCAGCCCAGACACCCTTTTTCCAGTTTTGTTACGTCAAAGTAACCTCGATTCTTGTTTTCTGCAATAAGGATGCATTCCCTTCTTGCAATGATTACTGCCGGACCACTGTTTTTTTTATTGATATAATGCCCAGCATCCTGTATCGTGCTTATCATGTGCTGTATGTCATAGGGATCAATAATTCTCAAATATTCAACACCCAAGCCCTTTATTGTATTTTCCATTATTACCTGGTGACCCTTTGTGTTGTCCGCCATGATGCCTGTATGCGGAGTTGGTTGCATCCCTGTCATGGCTGTAGTACCATTGTCCATAATGATAAGTATAAAGGCTTTTTGTTTCTGTACCGCATCGTAAAGAGGGGGCAGGCAAGAGTGAAAAAATGTTGAATCCCCGACAGAGGCAATAATAGGTATTTTCTCATTGTCCTGGTTGATGGCATTGAAGAAACCGGAAGCCATACCAATCCCACCGCCCATATCAAGGCAGGTGTCTACAGCGCCCTGTGATACACCCAAGGTGTAGCACCCTATATCACCGGGAAAGATTGCTTCGGGGAAGGCCTGTTTCATTGCAAAAAAAGATGCTCTATGTGGACAACCTGCACATAATACAGGTGGCGCTGCTTGAATTTCTGTGTCTTGAAATGATTCTTCCATTAAGGGAACTGCTGTGAATTTTTTTATTCTGATGTCCAGATCTGCATTTATTCTTTGCACCGCATTCTTTATAACATCATAGGTCAGCTCGCCGGCATCAGGAATATATCCGTTTAGTCTCCCGCATATTTTATCCCCGTAATCGCAAAGAACTTCAAGTACACTGTCTGTTTCTTCCAGAATCAGTATTTTTTCCTTATTAAAAATAAATTTGTAAAGTTCCGGATTTTCTTTCCAAAATTCCATGTCCTTTCTGATATTTAATACTGTATCGGGTAATTTAACAATTTTATACACCGGGATTAATTCATCAAGACCAAGCTCTGCTATAACATCCGAGGCAATGGAGTAACTCATGCCTGAAGCAATAATACCGAATCTGGCAGTTATTAAATCTGAGGAATTGTGTAATAACGGGACAGCGCCATCCGTGCCCTCATGAAGAGTAACCTTCCTTTTGCCAGGAGGATAAAGCGGAACTGCTTCTCTTGAATGGTTAATCCTGTGAGTGGACCTGAATATTACAGGCCTCTGTTTTTCAGCGGAATATTGTAGCGCCATATAAGCAACATCGCAGGCCTCCTTAGGTGAAGCAGGCTCAAAGACGGGAATATCAAACAAGGCGGCGAGCAGCCTCGTATCCTGTTCAGTTTGTGATGATTGAGGTCCGGGATCATCACATGATATGATTACCAGAGCACCTTTCAACTTACTATTTCGTCCCTTCAAAAGTGCCGGGAATGCTACATTTAATCCCACCTGTTTCATTATACAGGTGGCTTTTCTACCTGCATAGGCTCCTCCAAAAGCTGCTTCAATGGCACATTTTTCATTAACAGACCACTCTGTATAGATATTTCCCTGCTCTCTTCTGTTAAACTCTATGATGCCAGGTATAATTTCTGAACTCGGAGTTCCAGGGTAGGCTGTGGCAATTTCTAATCCTGCTTCTACTAAACCTCTTGCTATTGCATAATTGCCAATCATTATTTCTGTATGAATTCCTTTATCCATTAAAATCCCAACTGTTTAAAACAGATATTTTTGTTTTGTGCAACTTCATAGCCTGAGTCAAAAATTTCTTGGTTTTTTTCTAAAAATTCCTGCTTTATTTTTTTTCTGATTATATTTTTGATATTGTAAACATTGAAAGGCTTAATATCCAGATAAGAAAAGAAACCGAGGAGCGCCATATTTGATGCCTGTACCATGTTTTTATTTGCTGCAATGCTATCAGCGTTGACATTCATATATGTGATGTTCTTTTTTAAAAATATACTATTAATTTCTTCAGGGAGAGAATTTTTTTCCGTGTTGACTATTGCCAGTCCATTTTTTTTCAAGAAGCCGAGCCCCCGATAAAATTCTGTTTCCTTAAATAAAAATAAAATATCGGCATTTCCCTTGCCTATAAGGGGGCTTTTGAAATTGCCGATTTTGATAAGAGAAACAACAGAGCCTCCTCTCTGACTCATGCCGTATTCGTCAGATGCAATAGCATGATAGCCTGCACTGATCGCTGCCTCAATGAGGATTGTAGAAAACAGGAGTACACCTCGTCCTCCTGTACCAGCACATACAATCTGGAGGTTCACTGCACCCTCTTTTTTTCTGAATTATTGAAAATGGTTTTTTTAATACAGGATTTTTCATTAGCAGATATTTTTATCTTCATTTTAAGCAATCTGTTATGAGGCAAGGGGCTTTGCAGTTTGGCCAAATGCCGGAGATACTCAGCTGAAATAGAATTAATTTTACAGTTCCGGTGCGATGAATGAGTTTGTACAAATATAGTATTGCACCGGCATTCATATAAAATTGAAGGTTTTAATGAATCGATCGGATTCATAAGATTCCTCTGTAAAAAAGTACGGTCAATTCATCTTTACTATAAAATTCTTTTATTTCCGATACCATATCTATATGAAAAAAGTTATGGAATCCAAACCCGCTCATAATTTTTATTATTTCCTCTTCCCTTTTATTTGTCATAATTAACAGTACATAGGATGAACCGTTATAAAGGGTATTTATAAAAGAAGGCATTCCTGAATGGAAAAAATCGTCTTCAAAGGTGATGGCAAGGATTTTTCTGTCAGGATCAATTTTTTTAATCCCGTGTATCATGTTTATTGAAGAGGCTTTACCAAGGCTATCCCTTATAACCTCAAACCCATAGAGCATTTCCTCAGACTTTTCCTTCGCAAAATTTTTCCTGACATTCTCTGGGTCTATTTTTTTTCTGTTGCTGATTTGTAGTTTTATTGTTGGATACTTTCCTTCATCAATATATGCCGTATCCATGTGCTCGAGAAAGGTATCTACAAGTCTCAAGGGTAACGGAAAAACTGTAGAAATATATAAAATGCTTTTATCCTTTCCGTAAAATTCCACATGTGAATACTTGTCAGTAATAATTCCTTTTCTTCCACCTGAGATTTTTATAATATTCCCTTCATATTGTTCAAATTCTGTCCGTATTTTTTTTATTTTTTCGTTGAGCACTTTGTGAAGCTTATATCTGTATTGTGGTGTGGCTGCCCAGCGTGCAGGATTCTTAATAAATTTTGAATTTTTTACTGCGATGCTGTCAATTGGATTAAAATCATATTTGTTTATTTTTTGACTTTCTGAATCCATAGTCCTGATTTCTGATTCATGGGAATTGTCTTTGTTGGGAGTTACCTGAATTATTATTGGAATTTCATATTTTTCTGAAATGTCATATCCAAATTTTATGGAACGGGATAAAGAACCAGGCCCTTCGGCCACTATGACGGGCAGTTTTGAAAAAAGTCCGATTGGTGTTACTTCTTCCTCTGTTTCCTGCAGACAAAGTATGAGAAATCCGCCTGATGTTCCTGTGTAGGCTGAATTCATAAGAGGATCCAGAGCTTCGTATAGACCTTGCGTTGAAAATATGCAGGCAGTTCTTTTTGCAGCCATACTACCGGTCAGAGCAAGCTCATAGGCCACTTTTTCATTGATTGTAATTTCAGAATAGAATGAGGAATTTTCTTTTTTAAATGTCTCAAGGATCTGATCTGTTGTTCTGTCTGCAGTATAAATGAGCCGTGCACTGTTATCTATCAGTAATCTGCACACCTCTTTATGCATACTCTATATTACCTCCAGAACAGTTGAAAGCTTTGTTGTGAAGTAGGGGGATATTTTTTTCATGCCATCTTTCTCAAAATTTCTATTCCCTTAAGTAAATCTTCCTCGCTGGCAGCAAAGGAAATACGGATATTTGACTTCCTACTTGAAAAAACACTTCCGGGTATAACAAAAAGGTTGTTCTTCAAGGCTTCTTCCACAAATTTATCACCATCTCCACCTGGAACAGCAGGAAAAATAAAAAAAGCTCCCTCAGGTTTTATCACACTGTATTTGTCTTTTAATCCATTATAGATAATATCCCTTTTTCTTTTATAATCTTGAATCAAACAATCTGTATTATAATCCAAAGCCAGAAGAGCCGCTTTCTGGGCAAAGGAATTTATGCTGCTGAACACATACTGCTGCATAGTTACCATTGACTGAATTATTTTTTTCGGTCCCGCAACAAAACCCAGTCTCCAGCCAGTCATTGCCCATGTTTTTGAAAAACCTCCGATAGTAATTGTTTTATCGAATAATTGGCCGGCATAAACTCTTTCACTGTTGTTTTCATACACAAACTTGTTATATATATCATCGGAAAATACAAGTAAATTTTTTTCCAGTGCAATTTTTGCAACTAATTCAAGCTCTTCCTTTGAACAAACCTTGCCGGTAGGATTGTTAGGACTGTTAATTAATATAATCCTGGTTCTGTTTGTAATTGCCTGTCTCAGCGAATCCTCTTTTATGGTAAAATCAGGGTATGTATCTATGAAAACCGGTTTTCCTCCAAGCAGCATTATTTGATATTCATATAGTACAAAGTAAGGATCAGGAATAATAACCTCATCCCCAGGATTAAGTGTAACCATAAGTGAAAGTAATAATCCACCCGTTGCCCCTGCGGTGAGTATTACATCATCACATATAATCTTCCTGTTTTGAAGGCGTTTTAAAAGTTTTTCTCTTAACTCCGGTATACCCCCTGATGGAGTGTATTTATTAAATCCGGCACGTATCCATTTAATCCCTTCCTCCTTGATGGCATCAGGGATATCAAAATCAGGTTCGCCTATACTCAGGTTTATCGGATTTTTCATTTTATTTGCAAGGTCGAATATTTTCCTGACGCCTGAAGGTCTTACACTTGTTATTCTATCGGAAAGCAGCATTTATCCTCCTTCTTTTAATAGGGATCTCTTTTGCCCGCTACACAAGAAAAGAGCTTTCGGAGTTTCACCACTATATTTCACTGTCTAAGATATTTAATGGCCAATAACCTGTAAGACTCATCTTTCATAAATAATGGAAAAAAATGGTTTATTGGCCTCTTTTATTTTTTTCCTCTTAGGATTGCCTGAACAAGCTCATCGAGTCTTTGCAGGAAACGGGAACTATCTATTTTTTTGCGAGGAGTCTGACTGCTCGTTATAGTTCCCAGATCACGGAGATAAGTCATTAGATCCCGATGAGCAAGGGCCTCCCCTATTGATTCCTCGGTAAAAACACGTCCATTGGGATCAAGCACCCTGGCGCCTTTTTTCAGACATCGCGAGGCCAGTGGAACATCAGCTGATACTGCAATATCGGTATTTCCGATACGTTCAACAATCCAGTTGTCTGCAGCATCAAGTCCGTCATTAACTATCACTGTTTCTATAAGCTCATCCTTGGGAATTTTTATTCTGGAATTGGAAACAAATAAAATTTTTAAACCGTAGCGTTTCGCAACTTTAATTGATTCATTTTTTACAGGACACGAATCAGCGTCAACATATATTGTAATCAAGGCTTAATCCTTTCGGCTTATTATAAATTCAATTCCGGTGAATTGAAAATCAATCACCCGGCAAAAGACATGTTTCGGAATAAACTGTCAACAGCCTATTATGTTAGATGTTTTTTGTCAATAAAGATTCAGATTTTTTAATAATTCAATCCATTTCTGATCTTTATCTACCCTTAAAAACAGGCTTTCTTTTTTCAAGAAAGGACAGGGCAGCTTCCCGATGATCTTCAGTCTCGGAAAGCAGAGAAAGTTGTGATGATATGTAATCCAGGTGAGATCTAAGTGTACTTGTCCGGGCCTGATATACTGCTCTTTTCATCATCCTTACTGCTAAGGGAGGTTTTGAAGCAATTTTTTCTGCCAGTTTTATTGTTTCTTCCATGAGATCTTCATGGGGTACAACTCTGTTCACAATCCCGAGATTGAGGGCTTCCGTAGCGTTTATCACATCTCCCGTGAGAAGAAGTTCAAGAGCCTTCGCTGTATTGACAAGTCTTGGCAGAAAATAGGCTCCGCCATCACCAGGTACAAGACCCATCATAATATAAGATTCTGCAAGTTTTGCTCTGTCTGAACATACCCTCAAATCACACATTATAGCCATATCCATACCTGCTCCCATAGCTGCTCCGTTTATTGCTGCAATTACCGGCTTGTCGAGATCTTCCATGGTGAGGACAATCCTATGTACACCTTCCCAGAGGAAGTTTTTCATATCCCATGAACAAAGTTTGCCATTAGCCATATCCTTTATATTTCCACCTGAACAGAAAGTATCTCCCATACCGGTTACAACAACAACCTGCACAGAGTCATCTTTTTTTGCTTCTTTCAGGCATTCATCCCAGCGGGATATCATCTCATGGCTAAATGCGTTTTTTTCTTCCGGTCTGTTAAGTGTTATAACAGCTATTTTATTCTGACAGTCGTATAGCAAGTGTTCTTCTTCCATAGTTGTATAATCTCCTGTATTTTTAATTATCGGTATTTTATTGTTGTAAAGAGGGCTGTTAATGAAAAGATCAGAGCTATGGCATTTGCTGCTATTACGGGCATTTCTTTGATCATGATTCCGTATATGAGCCATAAAATTGATCCAACGGATATCATAAGCGGCATAAATAAAGATACGTCTCTGGCTTCCTTCAGTTTCAGGATACGTATAATTTGGGGAAGTAATGCAAAGGTTGTACAAAAGGCTGCCATATATCCGATGATGTTTTTCATTTATAAGGTTTTACTACTGTTCAATTTGAAAAACAAATGAAAAAATACTACTTGTTGTTTTGGGCCGGAGATTGCGGGTTACGCTTCAGTTCCAGAATGAAATCGGGTGTTTCTTTCTGATTGGTCCTCCAGCAAATTAATTCTGCTGAAAAAAGTGATTTGAACTTCATCTCGTACTCAAATACCACGCGGTTGTAGATTAGACGGATTTGACCGGTAGCAACATCGACCGTACCTTCAAAAAGGCCTTTGCGTTCCGGTATATCGCAGTGGCCTGAACTTTTTCCCGCTGCATGTAAATACTGCCCGGAAATTTTGTCGCCGACCAGTGTACCAAAGAAAACTATAGGCGGTTCGTCCGTCATCGGGCCGATGTGCGTACCCATAGACTTAATAGTAAGAATATCGTCGCTTTGTTGTTCATCTCGCCTTATTTGCAGGCGTAACCCATCCAGTAGCAGAGTGAATTTCTGCCCCTTCGAAGTGGTCCAGGCGCCTGATAGAGTTGTAGCCAGCTTCTGGCGATCACGACGGTATTCGAGCTTAAAAATTTCTTCCCGCACCTTCTCTGCATCGGGAGATTTAGGCGCCAAATCCAGGTAGCGCTGGAAACTTTTTATTGCTGATGTATAATCGCCCACTTTTGATTGTACGTTCCCCAGGTTGTAATAAGGGTCAGGCCACTCAGGCGCCAATTTGACTGCCTGCTCAAATTCCAACGCTGCAAGATTATAATCCCCGACTGACTTGGCCATCTCAACAGCAGCAATGCCTCTTGTCATAAACCGTCGAGCTTCTTCGGGAATGACCTGTCCGAAGATGATATAGTTGGAAGAGTCAACATAATTAGAAGAAAAACAAAATAAGCTTTTATACCGCAATAATTTTTCATTATCATCCTCTATTTTTTGGTCAGCAGCTATAGCTCTGTTTAAACGTCCTGCTACCTCAGCAGCTTGTTTGAGAGCATTGTGACAAGCTGCAACACGATTTTGTGCGATTTTACATTGTTCAGCCGTCCACTCCGTACTTGATGCTTTCGTCTCCCCCTGGGTGCTTTTTAGGACCGGTGCCTGACTGCTGCCCGATTTCAGATTAAGACTACTCCCTCCGCCTGCTCCTTTGAGTTGTTCTAAAAGTTGTTTTTTGTCGTTTTCAAATTTCTTCTGCTGCATAAGTTCCTGATTTGCTTCAGCCTGCTTTTTTTGTTCCAGGAGTTTTTGCTCTTTTTCTTTTTCCTGAGATGCGGCATGACTTCCGCCAGGCTGCTTCTGCATTGAAGGTTTTGATTGCTGGTTATCAAAGCCGGAACAGTAAGAGTTCATCCGCTCAAAACCCGAACTGGAGCTTATGTAAGCTTCACATTGTGAACGGGTGGCAAAATTTCCTCTTCCGTGGGATCCGAACATCTTCTGTGCCTTGCAGGTATAGAAAACCTGCCAACCGGAATGAGCGGTTTCCGGCATAAAAACAGCGCCGCTCAGGATAAAAATCACTGCGGCTAAGCTGCTGTTTGTGATGACCATGCACTCCCTGATTTTTGACAATATGTGATTTACGATAAAAAAGGAGTATAAAAACAACGATATTACATGTCAAGGCAATAGTACCCGAGATTTTTAGTTCTTTCTAATAATATTTATTTTATGACTCAGTTTATGGGCAATGGCGATGGATTACTGTTCTCTCTGCTCCCTTGCCGAAAAAATGATACCCGGAACCGCCTTCGGCAATAACATTGAGCACTCTGTCGGCATCAGTAACCGAAACACCGCCTATCTCGTTTATACCTCTTGCAAAAAAGGCTTCAGGCAACATGCTTGCAGTCGGACCGACCAGTATAATCTGTGCTCCAGATTTCCGGTTTTCGAGAAAACCTTCAAGTGTATCATTTATAAGAGTTGTACCGGTTATTATTAGAAGGTCAGCCCTTGATACAACTTCGTCCGTCTTTTCAGCCGGTATGAGAAATTCCATCTCATCGCTTTTGAGTGTTGAAGGATCAAGTTCCATAATCCCGAATGGTTTCCCACTCTGTTTAAGAGCTTTGATAGCTGTAACAAGTGCTCCTACAACTACTGCAGAACCGTTATCGGGAATTGTAATTTTATCTATAACATCAATCCCGGAACTAATCCCGTAAGTTTCAGGGGGATTCTTTCTCCAGTATGTTGATGAGAGGGCATTCAGAACGGCAATTCCCATGGTCTTTTTCAGAGGATTGCCGGTGAACATTTCATCGAGGAATTGCTTGACTTTTCTCCCCCCAAGCTTTCCTGAAGCAGGCATAACCAACGCTGAACTTGGGCAGCAGACTGCTTCAGGAATGGTTTTTATCGGGGTGAAACACATTCCTCCCTCACCGTTGTTAAGTTTTACGCCTGTGAAGAATAGCCCGATGACGGCTCTTTCGACTGTCAGTGTCTCTATATCTTTCTCCAGTGCAGTTGAAATTGCTGCCATTGTTTCCTTAAGGATATCGCCGGGATGATAAGTGAGTTTCACAATATGTCCTCCTCTTTAAGTTATAAGCATGTGCATCTGCAACATTATTACATCTCACCTTCTCCTTGCTGTCTTCGTCTTTATAAGCCGACAGGCGGTTCCGGGAAATCAGATATGTTTCGGTTCTTGTGCCTGGGGATCCACCAGAGAAGGGCTGAACGCATGCCATCTGGCCATGTATAAATGCCGTCAGAGGGAACTAACCTGCTGTTTAATACGGTGTATATTAATTTGTCATGAGTTGTGTCGGACACATCAAGATTTAAATGTCTTTTGGCCCTTTTAAAGGCATCCTCCACTTTTATATCGACCCAGTTCGTTATATTATTTTCAATAAGGACATTAGTATAAATCCCTATTGAATACAGGGCATTATAGGCTACAATTGCGTCAGGGCTGTCGTGCCTGCAATCGTATATTTTTAAGGACAGTTCTGCCATGATACCCTCTGCGGGTGGTAATCGTAAAGCCAGATAACATTTTTTGCGTGAGAAATGTTCCATTTTACGAACAAAAGCTTCCAGATCCGGACTGTTGTATATACCATGAGCACATATTGTTACATCATGCATTGGAGGAGTTGCGTCTTCCCATTTTTGCTGGAGAATCTCCACATTACCAATACCGGCTTTGTCTATATTTTCTTTTATCATATCAAACATGGCAGGATTAGGTTCAATGGCTGTTACCTTGTTTGCCACCTTTGCCAGGGGGATTGTCCAACGCCCGTTTCCAGGTCCAATATCTATTAAATCATCATCTGCATTGCTGAATTGAATGATAAAATCGAGCAATGGGTCCGGTCTTTCCATTTGTTTTTTTCCATGGGACTTATATCTTTTAACCAACCTTTGTGTGTCGGGTAGTGTGTTTCTTGTTACAAGCTCATTCCATAATTCCAGCCAGTCGACTTCTTTCATCTGACAATCCTCGTTTCAAAAAACATTATTCTTTGCCCCTGCAATTAAGACAGACAACTTTATTCTGTAGTAAATTTCTTCTTATTTTAACGTAGTTTATTCCCAATGTATATAAGACCGAGAAAATTTTCTTTGTCTGAGCCTATATCTTCTGCAACTTTTCCGAGAGTAGTTTTCATTTTTATCTCACTTCCAGTTATACCAGCATAAAAGATCAGATGTACAGGCGTATCTACAGCATAGTATTTTGCGAAAATTGGCGCAAGACTGCCTATTCTGGATATCCCCATAAATATAACCATAGTTGAATCTGTCTCTGCTGCTGATTTTATCAATGATTCATCTTTCTTGATGGTTTCAGGCTCGGTAATAATTAGGGAAGTTTCCGTTATATCGTATTTACCCAGTATGGCGTTCCCAACAGTGAAAGAACTGATGCCAGGAATAATTTTAATTTTGTCGCTTGAAAAATTAGGTGAAAGCCAGTTCCGCCATCCTCCATAAATCGCCGGGTCTCCAGGTTCAAGGAGAGCCACTGTCTTGCCTGAATTCAGTGCATCCCTGATCATCTGCATGTCCCGGTTATATACCTCTTTGGCCATTTTCTCGGATTCTTCTACAGACAGTTCGGGATGATTCTTCCTGCAAAATGCTGGAAGCTGAAGAAAAGGATCAAACAGTACAGGCTTGCCAGACATATATCCTGCAAAGTTATGTTTATATTTTTCCATACATATAAAAACATCTGCCCTGCCCATATAACTTATGGCTTGATTTGTGAGAAGACCGGCATCTCCGCAGCCCATTCCTATCACATAAATCATTGGTTTTTGTTTCAGATCAACCTGTTTTATTAATCCTATGTTCTTTATCCATCTGACCTTGCTTTTATCTTCCTTTACGATAAGGTCATAGCTGTATCGATCACCTTTTTTATTTTGTATAATAACCGGGGGGTTGGGTTTTTCAAGCTCAAATAATGAGAATGAAGCGGTTTCTCCATCAATGGAAATAACAGTAAAAATATCAGTGTGTTCTGCTTTGATTTGTGTTTTGCTTAAGGCTTCATAGAGGCTGAATCCTCTGTATGAATTTTTGGAGGACTGCTGGGGCAATTCCTTCATATTTTTAATTGGTATATCTACTACCTTACATTTAGCAGATACATCATCGAGAAACATTTTTGAGCCGTTATTGCCTTGAATTATATACTCGAATTTGTAATTTTTATCATTATCGCCATTTATTGAAAACTGCATGACATCAATAGATATTATATTTTTCAATGGAAATATACTTTTGCTGCCTTTTTTTATTACCAGGTCTGGAAGTCTGTTGTTTTTTTGGTTTACAATTGTAATCTGATCTTCAGAACACTCTAATATGCTGTCCAGTGAAAATACAACCTGTTTCCCGTCTTTATTTTTTATTGAAATGGCAATATCCGAATTATTTTTTATGTTTTTCCCTTTTTCAGCAATATTGTCACTGCCAGTCTTTGTTTTGGCTGACATTTTATCTTTTGCATTCCTTTGTATTCTTGCAATTTCAAGAAGTGTGCGGATTGGGATGGCTTGATTAAATCTCGACAAGTCCTTTTTTGTTAGCCATACAGGATTTTGAACCAATCCAACTACACTGAGAGCTTCCATGGCCGGGTTTCCAACTGTGCTGCTTTTAATTGCCGGCAATCGTGCTGCAACTTCCTGCTTATGGTGTGTAAGATCGGCTTTTGCAAGGAATACATTATTGTCGCAACTGTTTGCTGACCTGAAAGCTGGAAAGTTTTCTGCATGAATCTCCATATTAAAAATAGATAAAATAAAACAAATTGATAATATGATCTTCAGATTACTTTTGATTGTATAGTATTTCATTCAAACCTCCATTCTTTATTTTAAGTATGGTAACAAGTTTATTGTTGTTAAACATACCATAATGGTTATTATTATTCCATATTTATCCTATATAATTATATTAATATTATTTTAAGTATTTATTATAAATAATAATAATGATCTAATGCTAATATGTCACAAAAATTACCTATTATCATTATTTAATTTATATCGATCTGCTGGAAATTCTTTAAGATTCCAAAAAATGAACCAAATCTTATCCTATTGACTGCATCTAATGGTTTTGTTATATTAAAAATTCTTGAAATTATGAACATATTAGGAATTCATACATTTGGCCATGATACAGGAGCAGCCCTTATATCAGGGGGGCGTTTGCTGGCTATAAGCGAAGAACGGTTAAACAGACAGAAGCATTCAGGATCTTTTCCCCATATCTCCGTTCAGTATCTTCTTAAAGCAGCGAGTCTCAATAATATAAGCGACATAGATCTGATTGTAGGCGTTACAAGAATCGGAAAAGATGGAAACAACAAAGAAATAGAAATGATATGCTCAGAACTTGGCTATAAGGGGAAAATTCATACAATATCACACCATACAGCCCATGCTGCAAGTGCATTTTATCCTTCTCCTTTTGAAGAAGCTGCTGTTATGGTTGTTGATGGTCTGGGTAGTAATGCTTCTGATGTCGATAATGGTTCAAAAATACCTTTTTTGTTCAGAGTTATAGACAAAAAAACCCAAAAAAAATTTGAAGAAGTGCAGTCCTTCTACAGGGCAATTAACGGCAAGATTAATACAATCAGAAAAGATTATGCTATGCCCGGATTTTCTAATGGTCTTGGCCTTTTATATATGGGAACATCCGTGTTTGTCGGTTTCGGTGATTTCGGTTCAGGCAAGGTTATGGGCCTTGCCCCTTATGGTGAAAATACTCACAGACGTTACCACAGAAAATTTTATGAAATTGTAGATGGCGCTGTGTTGATACCAAGTGAAAAAAACTTCGTAAGGCATATTGATCATTTTCAGAAGATGTATTATCCTGACATTCCTAACAGAAAAAAAGGGAAACTACCGGATGAAGTGTATACAGCAATTACTTTTGAAGTACAGGATGCTCTTGAAAAAGCTCTAATAGAAATTGCCTGTCACCTATACAATATAAGCCCGTCAAAGAATCTCTGCTATGCCGGAGGTGTAGCATTGAACAGTGTGGCAAACAAAAAGATTCTTGACAATACCCCTTTTGAAAATATCTTTGTCCAACCTGCAGCTTGCGATACAGGTATCCCAATGGGATGTGCCCTGTATGGTGCCCACATGCTTAATAATGAAGAACCTAAAAAATATAAATTCAGGAATGCCTATACCGGTAAACAATACAGTGAAGAAGAAATCCTTGAAGCTCTTAATAATACTCCACGTATAAAATTCACCAGGGAGCAGAATGTTGCAAAAAAAGCTGCCAAGTTATTGTCAGAGGGTAAGATATTGGGATGGTTTGAAGGCAGAAGCGAGATAGGACCACGTGCACTGGGGCACAGGAGTATTATATGTGATGCTTCAAAGCCTGATATGAAGGATGTGCTCAATGCGAGGGTAAAACACCGTGAAGCCTTCCGGCCTTTTGCCCCGTCAATCCTTAAGGAATATGCATCGGACTACTTTGAGCTGAGCTGCGAAAGCCCTTACATGCTTCTCATTGCTAAAGTCAATGAAGATAAGAAAAAGATTGTTCCATCTATAACACATGTTGATGGCACTGCCCGTGTACAGACTGTAACACGTGAAGAAAACGGCAGATTTTATGACCTTATAGAGGAGTTCCATAAGATCACCAACATACCGGTTATCTTGAATACGTCCTTTAACATTGCAGGAGAACCAATAGTAGAAACCCCTGCTGATGCTCTTAGATGCTTTATGTCTACCGAGATAGATTATCTTATAATTGAAGACTATTTTATAGAAGCCTCAGGACCGAAAGACCTCATTGGCAAGCCTGTTATAGATGAAAACAAGCTGAGGGCAACAGATTTCAGAACAGACTTTAAAAAATATTTCAAATATTTCTTTAACAACAATTCATAAATTGCCCCGACAAGCCGAAAAATGAAAATACTTTTTTTTACTCATAATATATTTACCCGTGAAAATCCGGTAGGATATAGAATACAGCAATATTTTCCATATCTTGCGGAAAAAGGTTTTGAAATTGAACTTCTTACAACAGGAACAGATTTTTTCACAGTCTTGAAACAGGCAGGCATATCAGATATTGTTTATCTCCAAAGGCTTCTATTAAACCCATTAAAATTATTTGCTTTGCGGAAATATGCCCGGAAAATTATATATGATTATGATGATGCTGTAATGTATGGAGCAGGTAAAGAGAGTTGGACAAGACGTTCCCGTTTCAAAAAAACAGTGGAAAGTGCAGATGCAGTATTCTGCGGCAATCCCTTTCTCATGGAAGAGGCAAAAAAATACAGGAAAAGGGATATTTATTATGTACCAACAGTTGTTGATACAGAAGAATATCCTGTAAAAATCCATAAAGATCATAAACCTTTTGTGGTAGGCTGGATGGGAAGCGGCTCCACATTGAAATACCTCATTGATATAAAAGATCTTTTTCTTTCCTACCAACACAATAGTAATATAATATTCAAGTTTGTTGCAGATAAGCCTTCTGGACTGGAAGGCCACGGTATAGTATTTGAAAAGTGGGAAAAAAATAGAGAAAAAGAATTACTTCTGAGTTTTGATGCAGGTATTATACCTGCAAGAGATGACATATGGTCACAAGGTAAGTGTGGACTAAAGCTCATTCAATATATGTCGTCGGGATTGCCTTCAATAGGCCATCCTGTTGGTGTTGCAAAGAATATTGTACAAGACGGGGTAAATGGTTTTCTAAGGAGTGACCTTGGAGGATGGAAGGACGCAATCGACTTGCTTTCAAAGGAAATGTCTTTGAGGATCAATATGGGAATAAATGCACGCAAAGACGCAGAGGCAAAATATTCTTTAAAAGTCTGGGGTCCTGAAGTAGCAAATATAATAGGTACTTTGTGAATGCTCAAAGGATAAATGATACAAATTGGTTCCTGGATGATAAAGATCTTTTTGATCTATTGACTGGTCTCTCAGTTAATAAGGATGGGAAAAGGGGATACTTTTCCTGTGATTACAAGGGAAAAGGGGTCTTTTTAAAATTCTTTAAAGAAAAAGGTTTTGTCGGTTATATAAGAAATAAGCTGTTACCGAGAGGCAGGAAGGAGTATTCGGCAGGAAAGAAACTCCTTGCTCTCTCAATTACAACTCCACAACCACTGGGATATGGCATTTCAGACAGGGGTTCTTCTATAATTCAGGAGAGGATAGAAGGGGATACCTTTATAAATTTATTTCTTAAAAGCAAAGAACGAAAGGACTTTCTGTTAAGACTTACACAACTTCTCAGGGAATTGAAAAAAGGTAAAGTAGTTCATAATGATCTCCATTTAAATAATATTATAGTTTCTAATAATGACCTTTATCTCATCGACCTCCATAAAATGCAATTCAAGAGATATTTTACCCTGAAAGATGAAATATCCAATATGTCCCATGCAGTTACAATGCTTTATGGAGATATGACAGAAGAGGAAAAAGCTTTTTTCTTCAGACAGTATCCCCGGCAGGATATAAGGACATATGTTGAAAAGGAAATGGCAAGGTTGTGGAAAAGATGGATCATAAAGAAACAGAAAAGGGCTTTCGAAAATACTTCAAAAATAATTGTCAGTGGAGATTATGTTTGTATTAGAGGAAAAGAGGTTTCTCACCATGGAGCGTTTCCTGATTTGCTCAAGAAAGACAAAAAGATTATTGTTGAAAGATTTGATGATCATATAAGGAAAAACTATCGTAACAGAAGAAGGTTGAAGCTTGCCTGGAAAAACCATGTTGTACTGAAATATCTTAATCTCAATATTACCCCTGAAGCATATTTTATGAAAAATAATTCACTGTTTTCATGGGGATATATTGCTATGGAGGATCTTAAGGGATCAGGCATTGAATTAGACAGATATCTTGATAAAACATATGATTCTGCGAACTCGGGAGAAAAGAGGTCTTTTCTTGACAAATTCCTGTTGTTTCTTGTGTTTTTGTTCAAAAACAAAATAGCCCATAGAGACCTGAAAGCATGCAATATATTTGCCTTGAAGGAAAACAGGTTTTTGCTCCTTGATGTTGAAGATATCCTTTTTACAGCTATAGATGAGGAAAGACTGAAAAGCATGCTGGTACAATTAAATACAACAATCCCAAAACGTATAAGCATTAGGGATAGAATAAGAGTATTTCTCAAAGTGACAAAAGCCTTGAATATGGATAAAAAACAGATATTTAAAGATATTCAGATAGAATCTCTGAAAAGAGAAATTGTCTACGAAGGAAGTTCAGGCCTTTGCCGTGAGTCCTGGTAGAATAATACTAACTATTAAAATTACAAAGCAATACCTGATACAACATTAATAATTTTCTACCTGTATTTCAAAAAATGCGCGACTGTAATAGCATACAGGACAAATGTCAGGCGCTTCCCTGTCTTCAAAAACATATCCACAAATACGGCATTTCCATTGAACAGGTGAATCTTTTTTAAAAACTCTGCCTTCTTTTATATTTTGCAGAAGAGCAAAAAAACGCTTCTCGTGCTGGGCTTCAATACCGGCAATATTCCTGAATAAGCCGGCTATTTCAGGGAAACCTTCTTCATCGGCCTTTAGTGCAAAATCAGGATACATTACATTGGATTCATAGTGCTCTCCTGAAAAAGCTGTTTCCAAATTATTGACCGTATTGAAGACACCTTTAACAGGATAGACAATCGAGGGCAGCTCGATATCGCTTGTCTGCATAAGGTTCAGCTCCTGTCTGGCATGTTCCTGCTCATTATCAGCAGTTTCAAGAAAGATTGCTGAAATTTGTTCGTAGCCTTCTTTTTTTGCCTGATATGCAAAAAAAGAATATAAGTTCCTGTTGTTAGATTCACCAGTATAAGCCAGCAGTAAATTTTTTTCAGTATATGTTCCCTTAAGGTTCATTTGTTAATTCTCCTTAAACAATTATTTTTGTCGCTATTCATTTTTCCGATAATTGATCAATAAGTATGAGTAAATAAATCTATTCAAAGAGACCCTTTGAAAAATCCCTTGCATTAAAGGGAATAAGATCGTCAAATTTTTCTCCTACACCGACAAAACGTATTGGTATCCTTAATATATGTGCAATTGGCAAAATAAAACCTCCCTTGGCAGTGCCGTCGAGTTTTGTTATCACCATGCCTGTTATGTTTATCGCATCATGGAATGCCTTTGCCTGAGCTATAGCATTCTGGCCGTTTGTAGCATCGACCACAAGAAGTGTCTCATGAGGTGCACCTTCAATTTCCTTGTTAACTATCCTTTTAATTTTTTTCATTTCCTCCATAAGATTTATCTTTGTATGAAGTCTGCCTGCTGTATCAAGCATCAATATATCAATATTCCTTGCCACTGCAGCTTTTGCGGCATCAAAAGCCACTGCAGCAGGGTCCGACCCTTCTTTATGCTTAACTACTTTAATGCCCAGTCTTTCCGCCCATACCTCAAGCTGTTCCACTGCTGCAGCTCTAAAAGTATCGCAAGCACCGAAAAGGACTTCATTTCCTGAATCAATGTATAATTTTGCAAGTTTTGCAATTGTAGTTGTTTTGCCAACTCCGTTTACACCAAGGGTTAGGATTATAAAGGGTTTATGAGAATCAAAGGTAAAGGGTACTTCAACAGGCTTGAGAAGTATTTCTGTCTCTTCTATCATACACTGTTTTATATCCTCATATGTTTTTATATGCCCCCTTTTCCAGCGTTCCTTAAGAGCATTGACAAGAAAAGCTGTTGTTTCAACTCCTGCATCTGCGAGCAGTAATGCTTCTTCAAACTCATCGAAAGAATCTTCGTCTATGGGTTTTCCCTTTACAGCCCATTCAATTTTTGTCAGTAGTTGATCTCTTGTTTTTGTTAATCCGTTTTTTATCTTGTCAAAGAAACCCATTTTTTTATCCTGTTATTTATTTAATGGTTTTGAGTTAAAAACCTGTACTGGAGTTTTTATCGTAAAATCCTGTTTTTGTGCTTAAAAATTGTTCAATATCGTCTTCATACCATAATATTTGTTCATCTAACAATTTTTCGAGGGCAACCATATCAACTTCCTTTCCGTTGGATATATCATCATATATATCCTCGACATTTTGAATTGTAGTGAGTGGAAAAAGATATTCGTAGAGTCTGATGTAATTCATAAGAGCATCACGACCCTTCAGCCTGTCTTTTTTTAATGAAACAAGCGCCCTGTAACCTGTTAATCTAAGATATGCATAGGTATTATTGTCTATTTTTTCAGCTTCTTCGATCAACGTTTCTGCGTTGTCGATATCACCAGTTTTATAACAGGTAGTTGCAAGATAAGATAATGAGGTTGAATCTTTTATCTGTTTCGATGCTTCCAGAAAGTAGGGTTTTGCAAGTGCATATTTATTCTGTCTCAGGAACTTTCTGCCAATAAACATATTGTTTGAATATATTTCGTATGTTTCTAAGGAAGCACAGGAAGACAAAAAAAACAATATTGAAAAAATGAAAGCACAAAATCCTATTATGCTGATAGTACTGTTTTTAAATGATGTTGAGGTCAATAATATGTATTTCAGTTCAATATACTTTATTTTCTTTCTTAAATTATTTTTCAGATTTCCGGCTGATATGGTTTCCCGCATAACTTGCAAACCCCATTTTCAACTGTACCGATACATGTACCATCACTACAGAGTATTCTGTTTTCAAGATCAATACCCGACCCTTCCACATCCTCAATATCTTCATCAAATTTATTACCACAAAGATAACAATAGGAACCGAGCTTTATGACTTCTTCGTTACAGTTTCTGCACAATATGGTTTCAATTTCACCTGCGCATTTTTCGCATATCATAAATCACCTTGCTTTAATAATTTTTATTGCTTGACCATCTTTAAATTCAACATAAATTGTATTTTTATTATCCGGCATAATTTTCCACTGAGGCTTATATGTCCATATTATATTATTTTCAGGTGTCTTACTGACTATATCAGGTTCGCCGAGTTTTTTTCTTACCTCTTCTTCACTCATGGAAATGATTGAATTTTCCAGAACAGAATTAGTTTTTTTGGTTGAACTACAGGAAAATAAAACCACCATGCAAAGCAAAACCATGCATACCTTTGAATAAACAGGGTTTTTAAATGTTTTCCACAATTTTTGTGCAAATATTGTTGATAAATTGTGGTATACTATTTTTAACATATTGATATCAAAGGATTTTATACTACATTGTTGATAATCTCTTTGAATAAAAAACCTAATATTTTCAATTATTTTTCCTGAAATGGCTTGTTCCTCCCTGTGTTTTTTATAAAAATAAATTATCACGGATTTTCAAAATTATCAATGTGTTATATGTATATATTTTTTTGATGCTTTTTTGAGCCTGTCCATCATAGCTTTCCCAAGGCCTTTTTCCTCGATATTTTCTGCATAAATAACGTCGATATCTTCTTTATCCAGTTCTATAAGACAGGAAAAAAAATTTGCTGCTGCTTCTCTCATATCTCCCTGAATTGACAGAACCTTAAAATATTTTGAAATTGGTTTTTCAGAAGGTTCCCTGAAGGCAAGGAAGGATGATCTGATATTCTTTATTTCCCCAGTATTGTGAATTATCTTAAGTGGTTTCATGGGTGCATAGTGATAGGGAAGTTCTCCTGGAGCTTCACAGAGATTATTTTTTTCTTTTTCATGGACAGTCCCTGCTATTTCGGAAAGTTCTTCAGAACTGATTGCCCCGTGTCTGTGAAGATATATTTTCCCTTCATTAAAGGAGATTATTGTTGATTCCAACCCGTAGTTGCTGTTTCCTCCATCCAGTATAAGAGGTACATCCTCACCGAGCATTTTTGCTACATGCAATGCACTTGTAGGGCTCACATAACCAAACGGGTTAGCGCTTGGAGCAGCTATAGGGCTTTCAAAACTTTTTATAAGTTGTAAGGCCACAGGATGGGAGGGCATTCGTATTGCAACTGTAGAAAGACCCGCAGTAACTATTCCTGGTATGGCATCTTTTTTTTTCAGTATGAGCGTAAGGGGACCAGGCCAGAATCTGTCAATAAGCTTTTCAGCTTCTGCAGGAACATCATCTGCAATTGAAGATATCCAGTTTTTCTCTCCTATATGAACAATGAGCGGATCGAATTTCGGTCTTTTTTTTGCCTCAAAAATTTTTGTAACAGCATAGGGATCGAGGGCATCAGCGCCAAGGCCATAGACTGTTTCTGTCGGAAAAGCAACTATGTTGCCCTGTTTCAGCATTTTAACCGCTTTTTCTATTGATGAAGGTTCAAAACCATTTAAAATTTTCATAGATGTTGATACTACGTTTTCCGGGGAGGATTTTTTATCTCTTTTTCAGAGATTTTGGTCTCATCTTTTTCTTCAGTTTCTTTAACTGATTTTTTAAAATTCTTTATGCTTTTTCCGATAGCTCCTCCTATTTCAGGCAGTTTGCCTGCTCCGAAAACAATCAGGGCTATTACCATTATTACAATAAGTTCCGGCATCCCGAGACCAAACATGGATTCCCCTTATGCATATTTTTTACAATTTAAACTTTAAATCCAAGAATATAGAAGTATCACTTTTATATTGTATTAGTCAACAACATAACCACTTCCTATCTGACTGCAAAACTTACTGAATCAAGGATACGGTTCTGTTTGTCTATTATTGATAATTTATGTCTCCCCCGTTCAGGTTTCCATAAAAAGAAATGGCTTAATATGCCGGTTTTGCTGTTGTTCAAAACCCACTCAAACTCCTGGCTTGATGGTTGAAATCTGAAGGGAATTCTTTGAAGTTCATCGGGAATTTCAGGATCAATGCAGACGATGGTTTCATTTGCAGGATACTGAATGCGAGGTTTTTGTCTGGATGTAATAATCCGGACTTCAGTTACAGGTTCTGTACCCTTTATAAAACAGTCATCCCTGGATGATTCCACATTATCATGGAACACAACCTTTGCAAAAACCACACCTTCAGGTGTTTCCGGAGGATGTGACGGAACGTTTTCATGAAGATAGTTGATAATTTCAAACCATACAGGAGCTGCACCTGATATACCACTTACATCTCTCATAGGTTCTCCGGAGAAGTTACCCACCCAGACACCGACTGTATATTTCCTTGAAAACCCTATGCACCAGTTATCCCTCATGTCTTTGCTTGTTCCTGTTTTTACAGCACTCCAAAATTTTGTAGATAAAGGATTTTCAAGACCGAAAGAGGTGCTCCTTGCTTCCCTGTCTGAAAGGATATGAGAAATTATAAACGAGGCTTTTTTATTAATTACAGATATTGGTTTTGTGGTTTGTTCTTCAAAACTTAACTTGAGGTTAATTAACCTTCCATTATCGGCAAGAGTTCTGTAGGCATTGACGAGCTCATAGAGAGTAACTTCGGCTGAACCAAGGGCTATGGAATAGCCATAATATTCAGCATCTTCAGTGAGGCTTTCAAAACCGAGATCTTTAAGTCTTTCCAGGAAAGGCTCCATGCCTGTAAGGAGCAAAGTTCTTACCGCAGGAATATTTATGGATGAAGAAAGAGCGGTCCTTAGACTTACCGGTCCCCTGAATGTATTGTCATAATTTTGTGG
Organism: uncultured Syntrophorhabdaceae bacterium; assembly: GCA_964429485.1. Lineage (GTDB taxonomy): Bacteria > Desulfobacterota > Syntrophorhabdia > Syntrophorhabdales > Syntrophorhabdaceae > JAPLKB01. Next base: position 18,268 of record CAYSBW010000001.1, on the reverse strand, counting down.
TACATAGAGTCCGGTAGGTGTTGTAATATGGAGCGGTAAATCTTCCAGTATTGATGATGCGGTAAGAAAACCCCTTTCTATGGCAAGTTCATATAAAAAAGGCTTGAGAGTTGATCCTGCCTGTCTCTTTGCTCTTATTCCGTCAACCCAGGGAGCGCTGGATAATGCTCCGCTGTTTCCTGCATAGGCAAGAATTTCTCCTGTACTGTTATCTGCAACAAGTACTGCACCATCAGAAACATTCCTGCCCTTCAGCAGCGAGAGGTGATGGTTCAATGTTTCATAGACAAATCTCTGAAGCTTTCCATCAATAGTGGAAATAACCTGTGTACTGCCTTTTTTCAGGAGTATGTGTGCCACATGAGGGGCAATTGCTGCAACAGGTTTTATATAGTATGGTGATTGAATTTTTTCATCAGCAAGTTTTTTTATTTGTTCGCAAATGTTCTGTAAATGCATTTTTTCAGCAAAAAAGAATGCTCTTTTAACAATATTGCTTACAGATGCATTGGGTGATGTGATTAATGAAGCGAGTAGAAGAGATTCTGCATTATCGAGGCCACTGGGTTCTTTATTGAAGAGCCCCCTTGAAGCAGCAGATATCCCCTGTAATTCTCCCCGATATGAGATGAGGTTTATATAGGCCTCAAGTATTTCCTCTTTGGACCATGATTTTTCCAGTTCAAGACCTGCGAGTATCTGATTCCATTTTTGCCCCAATCTCCTCCTCGAGGATTTTGGTTTCAATCTTTTATCAAGCATGGAAGCCACTTGCATGGTAATAGTGCTTGCGCCCCTCAGTTTTTTAGATATGAGATTTTGAAAAAAAGCAGCAGACATTCCATACCAGTCAACCCCTTTATGCTGAAAAAATCTTTTATCTTCAACTTCAATAACTGTTTTGATAAAGGCAGGTGATACATTTTCAAGCTCAGTCCACTCGAGGCACCTTTTATCTTTGTTAATTCTCAGCTCATGGATTATTTCACCGTATCTGTCCATAAGCAAAGCATCGGATATTTCATAGGTTTCCTTTACTTCTTTGAAGTGAGGTGGTGTACTAATATCGCTGATTTTAATCAGCAGGAACAGGAGTAGTAATAGAGATATTACTCCTGCGCCTGACCATCCCAGGATTTTGAAAAAACAATATTTTGTCTGTACTGGTGTCTTTTTCACTGTATTTACTTTATATCCATCTTTTTGTTTGATATTTCTCCAAAAACATCAGGCACATATAGAGCTTCCACTCTTGTTTCAGGCAAATAAAATGAACCACTGTTGTTTAATCTTAAAGTATATTCTATTGTCCATTTTCCCTTTGGAATATATTCGTAATAAACCCTTAATGCCTCAAGTGAACGTTCCCTGAAAGTTTCCCATGCTCTTCCGCGTTCAATCTCGCTGCTTGTGAGAAGTATTGAATCCCTTCCAAGTCCGCTGCCAAGAATGACCGCCCCTGCCGGAACAGGGTCATTTACAGCTACCCATGTCATGTCTGTTTGTGATTCCAGTTCAAGGTTTACTCTTATTACATCACCTATACTCCAAATCCCTTTCTCTTTTTGTTCCAAAGGAGTAAGTTTTTTCTTTATTTTAAAGCCACTTGATTGGTTTTCTTTCGGAGGGATGGCTGCAAGAGACCGGATTGTTGCCCAGGGTTTGCCTTTGCCATTATGGGAGATTTCGAAAGTTTCACTGTTTTTGTGCCAGGGGAAGAATATCTTTTCGCCTCCAGGCACTTTAGACCAGTCGAGAACTTCTGTTTTTAAATTCATTCTGGAAGAGGTAATGCCTGTAACAGGTGCTGATTCGAATATTTTTGAGAATTTTTCTGTTGCCAGTTTTCCCCAGGCGTTTGCGACAGTTGTGTCCCAGCGTCCTTCCCGCATCCTTTCCATCATTCCCTGTCCAATAAGTGGATTATCATCCTTCCAGTTGTCCAGTTTCAGTGTTGTGAGAAGAGTCTTTGCTGCATTCACATCAGGACTTGTCATGAGCCACCACAGACTATCAGCCTTCTCTGCAGAAAGCATCATGGCTGTTCCCTGTAAATTCAACCTTGAGCGCAATATATTTTCAGCCTCTTTAAGTTTGCCAATTCTGTCAGGAATATCCTTAACCCTGATCAGGATGTTTATCCAGTCCAGTACTGCAGATATTGGCCAAAGATTTGGTTCTATAGTAATGGAACCCGGAAGCTCAGGTTTGACTTTATCGTATCTTGAAAGGGCCTCCAGGGCGGCGATTTTTCTTATTGACAGATCTGCAGCAGCAAGGTTTGATTGCCTCTTTATCCTTCCTTCAATAAATTCCTGCATACCTGCAAGAATCCTTTTTCGAGGATTTTCCGGTATCTTATAGTCAGCCTCTTTACTAACAGAAAGGAGATAGGATGTAAGAACATCGCTGCCCAGTCTCATTGAAGGAAAGTATTTTACGAGTCCCTCTTGATCAATATATGATGGCAACTCATCCATAATTGATTTCCACATATTGCTGTCCCGCAATGCCACTGCCTTTGACAGTTTTTGTTCAAGACATGTATAGGAATAATTTTCCATATACTCGATCACTCCAGGTAAACTATCATGAAGTCCTGGTTTAAGGAGAAGACTTATTCCTCCTCTGCCCGGGATAGCATTTTCAGGTATTTTCATTTTTACAGTTAAGGGTGTTTTTATTTGTGTAAGAAAAGCCTGGAATGTTCTTGTTTTTATTGCCTCCAGAACTTTCTGGGTAAATATGAGATTATCCGAGGATTTCCCCTCTATTTCTCTTACTGATCCTTCATATTCTACTATCGGGATTTTTATCTTCCCTCCTCCTGAAAGTATGGTTGTTTCATCTGTACGCAAAGCACTGGAATTCCTGCTTTCCTGTAAATCCTTATGAAAGGGTGCAATAATTTCCCAGCTTATTTCTCTTGCTTCTCCTGCCGGAACTGCCAGCGTTGAAGTTTCCATCTCTTTTTTTTCTTTTAATCCCTTTACAGACAATTTTGCTTCTACATTCATGTCTCTCAAGGAAGCGTTTCTTACCGTAAAAATTCCTTTAAATTTATCACCTTCTCTAACCAGTACAGGGAACCCTGACAGAAGCATGAGATCCTGTGTTGTCCTGATACTTGTTTCTCCTGTGCCGAAGACATTACTTCCGGCAGCAACAGCAACTATTCTGAATGAAGACAGGGAATCATTCAGCTTAAATTTTAATGATGCTTCGCCTTTTTCGTCCAGTTTAACATTGCCGTTCCAGTAAACCAGTGTGTCGAAAAGTTCTCTTGTAATTTGTCTTCCACCGCCGCCGCCATGAGGTAGTGCTTTGCGGCCAAAATGCCTTTTTCCTATTACCATCATCTGCGCTGTTGATGTTTTTACTTCATACTCCTTTTTTTGCATCATTGCTTCGAGTATCTTCCAGCTTTGATTTGCCTTTAATTCAAGAAGTCCTTCGTCTACAACAGCTAAAGCGATTTCACTGCCCGCATGCTGGTTCTCTGCTGATAGGCCAGTTGCCTTTATTTTTACTTCAACCTCTTCGCGGATATTGTAAGCTTTTTTGTCTGTTGAAACTTTTACTTTAAGCTCATGAGATGTCCAACCAACTTTTATCCCTGAGATACCAAGTTTATAGGCAGGCTTCCCGGGATCAAAAAAAGCTGTAGGTTTTGTATCTGACGATCTGCCTTTAACTATTAATGTTGATATGAAAACATTTGGTACATAATTGTCCTTTACAGGTATCTCAATGAAAGAATCATTCCGTGCCAGTTTTCTTGTATAGACATCCATAATGCCTTCCCGCTCAACAGTTATCAGCGCATAAGCTTCCCTGAATGGCATTTTTACCTGAAACCTTGCATTTTCACCTGGGTCGTATTTCTGTTTTTCAGCTATCAGATCAATCCGATCATCGTTTCTTGCTTCTAACCATTGGTCTTCCTTACCGGGAATCCAGATGTACTGTTTTGTGAAGGAAGTATTCCCAACGTCATCAGCTACTTCCGCCTCAAGCGCTGTCTCACCTGTTACAGGGGATTTCCCTTCACAGCAAATAATGCCCTTTTCATCTGTTTTTCCGCTACAGTGTTGTCCAATTAATTGCGTGTCAGTTATGTTATCGTAGGCATAAAATCCTCCTGCAACACGTCTTCTGTGTGAATAGACCTTTTTTTGATATATTTTTACCTTGATCTCGGCATTCGGTACTGGCTTGCCCTGGATATCAACTGCAGCAACCTTATATTTAACAGAATCTGTTGATATGTTCTGACTCTGGACATTAATTCCTGCAAGTACTTTAGAGGGATAAACAGGAATTCTTGAAGACACTGTTTGTATTTCACCATTTGGGTCTCCGTATTCAAGTTCTACCAGAATATCTTCAGGGATAACAGACACTGGAAGATTTGAAATTTTTGCCCTTGCTGTACCTGTTTTATCAAGGTTCAGTTCTATAGTCTTAATTTTCTTTTCTCTTTTAATTTTACCTGTATCTTGCGATTCTTCTTCGTCCTCATAAATATCTGATTTTGCAATACCTGTCTTTACCCGACCTCCGGAGAAATTAAATTCCTCAAAATCTTCAAAGGATAAATATTTAGGCTGAACATCTGCTCTAATTTTTACAGGTAGATTTGATGCGTTGCCTCCTGAAAGATATTTAACTGAAATATCAACATCAATCTCTTCCAAATTGATTACAGATTGTTTCGGCCCCTGAATAATTGCCTTCATCAAAGGCACGCGAAATTCTTCAACCCTGAATGAACCGGCATTCAATCTTTCAGCAGGCTTTGTTTTTTGATTGCCGCTCTTTTTTACATAGTAAATTTCATAAGTTCCCAGTTTTGCCCTTTCAGGTATTTTAAAAGACGTAGCAGCAGTTCCTTTTGAACTCCATTTTAATGATGCAGAATATTTCTGTTCCCTTCCAGCATGTTCTATTACCAGCTCTTCGAACTTATCCATACCGGAAGGGATAAAAAGACCACTTGTGGTCCGTTCCCTGATAAAGTGTTTCATATGTATTTCTTCGCCTGCGCGCAATAAGGTACGGTCTAAAACAGTATGAGCAATAAAATCAGCTTTCTTTGAATTATGATATCCGGAAAGATTAAATCTCCATGGTTCAATTCCTTCGTCCCAGCTTGAATGGGTAAAAGAAATGTCCTTTCCCTTGCTTGCAAAAATGAATAAACCTCCCCGGATATTTGAGAGAACAGGAGAATATTCACCCTGCCCCTCCCTGTCCGTATTGCATTGAGGCAAGGAATTTTCCAGAGGCAGCGATGTATTTATCCTTGCAATTCCATTGTCATCGGTAGCTACCTCCCATAGAATTTTACCTGTACAGTCACGAAGCGTTACAGATGCTCCGCTTACCGGTTCTCCTCTATCCAGGCTGGTAACCCATACAAGTGATGATTCACGGCCCCATTTGAAATGAACTGCCATATTTGTCACAAGAACAGCTGTCGGGACATACATTGGTCCTGGTTTTTTAAGGAGACGTGAACCTAACATTCTGCTTTCAATTTCTACAATGTAAAAACCGTAATCCTTCAGTGGGATACCTATTATTTCAAAATCCCTTATTTTTCCAGGTCTCGGTATTGACATGGTTTGTACTTCTTTTGTATTTTTTAATAAGGATTTTTCTCTTTGTGCAGAGGCAATCATACCGAGCCATTTTATAACCTTTTCTTCTTTACCCTGATTTACCTTGTGGAGTGCACCTCTCAGATTTTCTTCCGTCTCTTTGGTTGTCTGCTCCGTATCATTCAAAGCCGGTCCAGCAGTTTTTTGTGATTTATCACTATTTGTTAACCATGTCTTTATCTCTGTCTCAATATTTCTTACAGTCAATGGCAGCGCAGCACCTTCATGCATTTCAATGATGCCGAAGCGTGACGGGAATTTGGCAAGTGCAGGATAAGTGTCAGTTTTTATGGTCATGGGAAATTTGTCCTTGTTGGCAAGAAGTCTTCCTGAATCATCTTTTATTACCACCGGCATATATAAAGTTAAGGATGATTTTTCAGGAAAAGGACCTTCAAATGTTATACTGTCAGTAAATCCTGCATAATAATTATCTTCTTTTTTCGGTTCCCATATTTTTCCAGTTTTGCTTTTAAGGGTTATCTGCCTTGCAGTATTCCACAATACAGGTGCAGAAAATACTAATTTCATCGGTGCAATCGGGACACATGCTGCATCAGGCCTTTCTTTCATACAACTGAAATTTGCATGAAAGGGACTGCGAGATTTAAAGGTAAGTACCTGATCTTTGACAATGGAAATATTATTGGCTGATTTTACCCCTTTACCCCAGACTATCCTGACTTCGGAATGCGGGGGAAAAGCCTGTTTGCATTGCAATACCAAACTGGGAACCTTGTCTTCTCTATATTCTATTGTTTTGAATAATTTTTCCTTCTCCTCACCTTTAATCAGTCTTACACCAACTCTTTCCTTAATTCCTTCTACAGAGCAGTAAACATTTTGAATTATAGATTTTTCATCAGGTTCAGCATCAAGGGAAAGAATAAAAATCTGGTGCTCGTCAATTCTGGCACTACCTTCTTCAGGTATTATGCTTCTTACGGCAGGCCCACCTGTGTTAAAGAAAAATTTATCCTGTCCTGTAATTTTATTTCCACTTATTGTTCTTATTTCTGGTTTCAGGGTAAATATGCAGGATATTCCGGCAGGCAGATCCCTCTCGAAATCGTATGACCATGTTCTGCCGTCTACCCAGCGTCCATTACCTTTTTCAACGCATTGTATATTAAAGGGGTCACTTAGGCCCGGATTACCGAAGGGAACCATCTGTTCTGAAAATTTTGCTGTAGCCTGCCTGACATTCTTTATTGTTCCTTCAGGGGAAAATATTTCAATTCGAGGAACCTCCCCGGAAAAGGCAAGAGACAAAGGTAGAATTATTGCTGCCAGAACACTTAGAATAAATTTTATCATTTTTCCCCCATTATTTTTTTTAGGAACTGATTTTTCAGTTAATTTCTCTGCAACATACCTGAGATCAATAATAATATTGATGTAATTACCGGGTTTTTGCAATTGAAAAAATTCTTAACATTGTTTTTGTGGAAGTTTTGTAAAAATATAGAGCTCTTCAATGTGTTTCTACAAAAAGTTGTCAATTATTATTAATTTAAAATTCACAGTTTTGTGTTATTTTACCTAAATTCCAATTTGTCATCAGGAAGATGTCAGAATGCCCTGACATCTGAAACTATATTTTGAATGACAGATCGGGGATAA
>CAYSBW010000001.1:0-10882 GCA_964429485.1 uncultured Syntrophorhabdaceae bacterium | reverse complement strand
ATGTCAGAATGCCCTGACATCTGAAACTATATTTTGAATGACAGATCGGGGATAAATTACTTTTCGATTTGGAGGAATATGGATGAGAAAGCTTGTTCTGGTAAGACACGGAGAAAGTGTGTGGAACAAATCCAACCTTTTCACAGGCTGGACAGATATACAATTATCGGAAAAAGGTGTAGAGGAAGCAACAACAGCAGGGCAAATCCTGAAAAAAGAAGGATATATTTTTGACGTGGCATTCACTTCAGTATTGAAGCGTGCTATAAAAACCCTCTGGATTATACTTGAAGAGATGGATCGCATGTGGATTCCTGTTTATAAAAGCTGGAGAATAAATGAACGTCATTATGGAGCATTGCAGGGTCTTAATAAGGACGAAACTGCCAAAAAATATGGTGCGGAACAGGTTCATCTATGGCGGCGAAGTTATGGTATCCGTCCTCCGGAACTTACAGTGGATGATCCGCGATATAGCGGCAATCATCCTGCATATGCTGATTTAAAATCGGAAGATATACCTCTGGCAGAATGCTTGAAGGATACAGTTGAACGTTTTCTTCCTTTATGGAACAATTCAATTGCGCCATTAATTTCAGAGGGCAAAAATGTGATTGTTTGCGCTCACGGGAACAGTCTGCGCTCCCTCGTAAAGTATCTTGAAAATGTATCTGATGATGAAATAGTGTCTCTAAATATACCTACAGGAGTACCCCTTGTTTACGAACTTACCGATAATCTTAAACCTGTAAGGAGTTATTACTTGAAAGAACAGGAAATTGCCGATAATGCCCCCATAATAAGGTGAAGGAAATTTTTAAGAAATAAAAAAAAGAATAAAATAAAGTTGATTTTGCATTTTCTCTGTGCGATAGTATTAGTTGAAGTTTCGGAAGCACCTGTTGTTCTGGCCACAAATAACCTTTGATTTTTTGTAGTCATTCACAACACAGTTCCGTATTCTTCAATAGCCAAATTATTCAAGGAGGGTTTCATCAAATGGTAAAAGGAACTGTTAAATGGTTCAACGAGTCAAAAGGTTTTGGTTTTATAACAGGTGAAGATGGAAATGATGTTTTTGTACATTATTCAGCCATCCAGGACAGCGGATTTAAATCACTTTCTGAAGGCCAGGAAGTTACATTCGAAGTTGTCAGCGGTCCCAAAGGACCGGCAGCGGCAAACGTAGTAAAACTCTAAGCCAACCAGTCAGGCCCGGATTTATCCGGGCCTGCTCAATCATATCAACTTATTTTTTCAGAAAAATTCCTGCATTATTAGCCTCCGGATAGAAAGACAAGTATAGCCATTGAATCACCGTCTTTTACTCCATACGAAAGTTCATTCGTTCCTATACCCTGTCCATTTACAAGGATTTCAATGTAACCTTTTAATTTTCCGTGCTTATCGAACATCTTTTTTTCCATGGCCGGATGTATTTTTAATATTGATTTTATACACTCGCCCACTGTTCTTCCTTCCACATCCATCTGGATTTCAACACCGTCTTTAAGGAAAGGATGTAATGTTGCCTTGATACTCATTCTTCACCTCCGCTGCACACAGGGCAGTCTTTTTTCTTTTCTATATTTATCATCATAAATTCCATTGTTTCTCCATTTATATAAAGCATTCTGCCGGTCAGCAATTCACCAATACCGGTCAGCAATTTTATTGCTTCCATCGATTGAAGGGATGCAATCAGTGCAGGAGTTGCTCCAAATACAGGAAAGGGCTTCTTCCCTTCTATGCCTCTCGGATAAAGACATTCAAGACATGGGGTTTCACCCGGTATAATAGTGGTCAACTGACCTTCCAATCCTCGGATACCCCCGAATATATAGGGGATTTTGTTCTTGAAACACCATTCATTGAGAATAAACCTTGTTTCCATATTGTCCATACAATCCATTACAAGATCAACTCCTTTAACAAGCTGACCGGCATTTTCCTTTGTGATTTTGATATGCAGGGCTTCGATTTCCATTTTAGAGTTCATCTGTTTCAGTTTATTCTCTGCAGAAATAACTTTTTTCTCATTTACATCCTGTTCCCAATGAAGTGATTGGCGGTTCAGGTTGGAAAGCTCCACAACATCACAATCAACCAGGGTGAGTTTGCCTATACCAGCATAGGCAAGGTTTATTGCATTAGGAGATCCCAGACCCCCGACTCCTGCAATAAGCACATGGGACTTTTTCAGTTTGATCTGCCCCTCTTCTCCAACGTCGGGGTAGATTATCTGCCTGGTGTATCTTGCAAGTTCTTCATTACTGAGTGTAATTTTCTTGTTTTCCATACCCCTCCTCCTTCATTTCTGAAAAATGAAAACTTACTGATTTTAACCCGGAATGCAGGTTATTTTCAATATCCATTTGCCAGACAGTTGAATATACTCCATATAAAATGAGGACTGTTTACTCCACCATTAAAATCTGATACATTGTTTCGTTGTGGATAAGATATCTATAAAAGGTGCCAGGCAACACAATCTTAAAAACATTGAAGTGGATCTTCCAAGAAATAAAATAGTTGTAATCACAGGTCCGAGCGGTTCAGGGAAATCGAGTCTCGCCTTCGATACAATCTATGCTGAAGGCCAAAGAAGATATGTAGAATCTCTTTCATCCTATGCGAGACAGTTTCTTGAACTTATGGACAAACCAGATGTTGATTACATTGAAGGGCTGTCTCCTGCAATAAGCATCGAGCAGAAAACTCTCAGTAAGAATCCCCGCAGTACAGTAGGAACAGTAACAGAAATTTATGATTATCTAAGACTCCTTTTTGCACGGATCGGCCATGTTTTCTGTTACAGTTGCGGTAAGGAAATAAAGAGTCAACACGTTCCCCAGATTGTTGACAGCGTGCTGTCTCTTGGATCAGGTTCAAAAATAAGCATCCTTGCTCCAATCGTAAGGGGCAGAAAGGGCGAATACAGAAAAGAGATAGAGGAACTGCGTAAACAGGGTTTTACCAGAATAAAACTCAATGGAAGTATTGTAGATCTCTCCGAAGATGTCCTTCTCGATAAAAACAAAAAACATGAAATTGATGTTGTTGTAGATAGAATTGTCCTGCGTGATGGTATTGAAAGACGACTCTATGAAGGAATTGAACTTGCCCTTCAAAAAGCAGGAGGAATTGTAAAAATAGAAACAGATAGTGGTATACAGGTTTTTAGTGAAAAGTTTGCCTGTCCTGATTGCGGGATAAGTTATCCTGAAATTACTCCCCGGATGTTTTCCTTTAATAATCCCTACGGTGCATGTCCTACATGTCTGGGTCTTGGAGTGAAAGAATATTTTGATCCGGTGCTAATAATCCCGAACCAGGACCTTTCATTACGTGAAGGGGCTGTTTTGCCCTGGAGCGACAAAAACCCTGTTCATTTTCTCCCTTTTCTTGAAGCACTTGTGAATCACTACAAAATTGATGTCAATACTCCCTTCAAAGAACTTCCAAAAAATGTTCAGGATGTAATTCTCTACGGTTCCAACAGGGAAGAAATAGAGTTTTTCTATGACAGGGGAGCAAGACGGGATTTTGTCAAAAAGCCTTACGAAGGTGTTATCAATGAATTACAGCATGACTGGGAAAAAACTGATTTTTGGAGCAAGGAAAAACTTGAGCGATTTATAAATCTTATTCCCTGCCCGACCTGTAATGGTGCAAGACTGAAAAAGGAAATGCTCTGGGTAAGGATCAATGGCAAAAATATTGATGAAGTTGCAAAAATGACAATTGCCGGATGCCTTGATTTTTTTGTTTCATTGGCTCCAGGAATGCAATTTCAAGCCAGTGATGTTCTCGGCAAAGAAAATGCGCCTGGCAATCACTATCATGTTCCATTACAGAATGAATCAGATAATAAAAATGTATTTACAAACAGTCCATTGACAGAAAAAGAACAGGAGATTGCCAAAACAATACTGAAGGAGATTATTTCCAGATCCACCTTTTTGATAGATGTGGGCCTTGATTATATTACCCTGAGCAGGAATTCTGCCACTCTTTCATCAGGAGAATCACAAAGAATACGCCTGGCTACACAGATAGGATCAGGACTTACGGGAGTGCTCTATGTCCTTGATGAGCCAAGCATCGGTCTTCACCAGAGAGATAATGAAAGGCTTCTCGAAACTCTTAAGAGACTGCGTGATCTCGATAATACGGTGATTGTGGTGGAACACGACCAGGATACAATTATGGCATCCGATTATGTTGTGGATCTTGGACCTGGTGCCGGTGAGAACGGGGGATATCTCGTTTTCCAGGGAACCCCTCAGGAAATGATTAATAACGAAGAATCTCTTACAGGCAAGTATATATCAGACAGGCTGAGAATAGAAGAACCTGCAAAAAGACGTACACCAAAAATTTTTATTAACATAAAAGGTGCAAAGGCAAACAATTTAAAAAACATAGATGTAGACATACCTCTTGGTGTGTTCACTTGTATTACAGGTGTTTCAGGATCAGGAAAGAGTACCCTTGTTGTGGACACCCTCTACCCGCTTCTCAAACAAAAATTGTATAAATCCAAGGACAGGGCAGGAGCGGTGGACGGAATTTACGGTCATGAAAAGATTGACAGAGTTATAGATATTGATCAATCCCCTATAGGGAGAACACCAAGGTCAAACCCCGCAACATATACAGGTATATTTACCCATGTGAGGGAATTATTTGCGAAACTTCCTGAATCCAGAATGAGAGGATACAGAGAAGGCAGGTTCAGTTTTAATGTTAAGGGAGGCAGGTGTGAAACTTGCGCAGGCGAAGGTTATGTAAAAATCGAGATGCAGTTTCTTCCCGATGTTTACATTAACTGTGATGTTTGTAAAGGTAAAAGGTACAATAAAGATACTCTGGAAGTAAAATATAAAGGTAAAAGCATTGCTGATATTCTTGAAATGACAGTCACCCAGGCTACAGAATTTTTTGATGCCTATCCTCACATAAAAAGTAAACTTAAAGTTCTCAATAATGTGGGCCTTGGCTATATAAGACTTGGCCAGGCAGCAACCACTCTTTCAGGAGGCGAAGCCCAGCGGATCAAACTTTCAAGAGAACTTTCAAAAAAGGATACCGGCAGAACGCTCTACATTCTTGATGAACCTACAACAGGTTTACATTTTGCCGATATTGAAAAACTGCTCCATGTGCTTTCTGAGCTGGTTGATAAAGGAAACACTATAGTAGTTATTGAACACAACATGGACATGATAAAATGTGCCGATTATATTATCGATTTGGGGCCTGAAGGCGGAGAAAGAGGAGGTCAGGTCATTGTAAAGGGTACTCCGGAGCAGTTAATACTCTCCGATAACAGTTATACCGGTATATTTTTAAAAAGATACTGGGAGGAACAGGAGGCCAGAAGATCGCAAAGATGTATATAGAAATTCCGCAAGGCTGATATTATGAAAAAAATTATTGTTATTCCTGCGCGTTATGCTTCAACAAGGCTTCCCGGCAAAGCTCTTGCGGAAATTTCCGGCAAACCGATTATCCAATGGGTTTATGAAAAGGCTGTCAATTCCACATTAAAAGATAATGTTTTAATTGCAACAGACAGCATGAAAATAAGAGATGTGGCATTGTCTTTCGGGGCTGATGTGGTAATGACAAGTCCGGATTGTAAAAGCGGTACGGACAGGATATACCAGGCGATCAGAGAAAGGGAAGGAGATATTATAGTAAATCTCCAGGGTGATGAGCCTTTTATCAGAACAGATATCATCGATTTATTGCTTAACAGGATGGAAAATGAAAATCTGACTATGGCAACTCTCTGCAGTCCTATTTATGAAGAGGCTGATTATTTGAATCCCAATGTTGTCAAGGTTGTCCTCGACAAGTTCGGTTTTGCACTCTACTTTTCAAGATCGCCATTACCTTTTTTTAGAAATGGCATATCCTTTTCCGGCATTGAAATGGCAGGCCCCGAATCTGCACCTGCATCAGAATCAAAACCTTCAAATATAAAAAATCAAAAATATGTTTATAAACATATCGGTATATATGGTTTTTCCCGTGATTTTCTTGAAAAATATGTTGCAATGGAGGGGGGTATCCTTGAAGAAGCGGAATCTTTGGAGCAGCTCAGAGTTCTGGAAAATGGATATAAAATCAGAGTGTTGATAATAAATTACAAGGGGATAGGTATTGATACCGAAGAAGATCTTGAGAAAGCGCGAATTATTGCAGAGAATTGTCAATTCTGAAAATCATATATTCTCGTCGGTTAGTTTCAGTCTCATTGCCATTTCTTTAAGAATAGCAAGGACTACCTTGGGGCTTTCTCTTAAAATAGTTTCAAAATTATCCTGTGAAATAACAACAACCCTTGTGTTATCTTCCAGCGCCTTTACAGTTGCAGTTCTTGGAGTTTTCAGGAGCATGGAAATCTCGCCGCAATAGTCTCCCCGCTTCATAGTTCGTATATCATGATTGTTTTTACTTATGCTGATACTGCCGGACATTATAAAGATCATGTCATCGCCTTTTTCCCCTTCCATAAAAATGATATCATTTTTTTCATACACCCTCGTGTATCTGTTGATTAACCTTTCCGGTATCTTTTCAATATGATCATTATCGAGGAAAAGCCCTTTAAATATCAGGGCATCCCTTTTCCCTACATTTACTATGATTTCAGCGCCAAATAAAATTACCAGAAAACTGTAGTATACCCATATGATCATAACAAAAAATGTTTTAAGTGAACCGAAGGCAATTCCGTAATCAGGATTGAAACCCAGGAAAAAGGTAAATAAATTTTTCATCGTTACAAGGAGAGCTGCAGTAATAATTGATATACTGATGATATGAAAGGTCTTGAGTTTTACAGGGGAAAATATGACATAAATAATAATCATGCATATACTGGTCAATGTTATTGAAGCAATAATATCCACGCAGCTCGCAAGAAAAGGCATACCTGCAGAATAAAGAGGCATAAAAGAAGCATAAATTATCTCAACCATAACAAGAGCGATAAAAAGAACAAGCATGAGCATAGTTGTCATAACATTGATAAATTGTATACGGACAAAGGATATCTCCCGTGCAACATTAAAGATTTTCAGAAAGGCTGTCCGCAGAGAATCATTCAGAGAAACAAGGGACACAAAAATCAAAGATAAACTTATAAAACCCCAGGTAATGCGGTAACTCGTTGAAAAATAAAATTCTTTTATTGTGAAAATATTAAAATTAGGCAACACATGAAACATAAGGCTTTCAATGCCTTTAATAACATATTGAGAAAGATTATCATAACTGCCAAAAACATATGCCACAAAGAAAAGGAAAGGAATTATTGAAAAAAAACCATAGGATGCAAGAGCAACTGACATTTCAAAATTATTGTGGCTCAGAAAAGATTTGATTGATTCCTTAAATATAATAAAGAAGATACCAACAGATGTCTTGCCTTTTTCGTTTTTCATGGCGTTTTTAAAATCCCTTTTTTCAAGCAGTCTTGAATAATAACCTTCTCAATGTAATAAATTTCTAAAAAAGAAAACTGAGCTAATCAATCACTATTGTTTTTATTTATGAAAAATTCAGATCAGCTTCCAATCTTTGCCTCACTTCTTTCTGTTTTCCGCAAGTGCGTGAACCTTCAGGGCATTTTCCCCTTAAGCAGGGCGGGCCTGCATGACGAAAAACCACAGGCGCCAACGGCTTTACTAACTTTAACATCTGATAAGCCATTTCCCTGATTTCCCATTGTGCGCGGTTGCAAAGCCGCAGGCTGAAAAAGTGAAGTAATTCCCTGGCATTCATTGTTATTATAATTTTTGTTTCCGTTGCATTCGGTAGTACAAAACGGGCGTCTTCCTGTGCTGATTCTGCGCTTTCGCTTTTTGTTCCGAGTTTTTCAACTATATATTTGTATGCTTTGCCTGTTTCCTCCATCAGATTTTCAAAAAGTAATCTTAGTTCACTATCTTCCCGTATCACCGGGGGTATAATATATGAAAACCGGTCATCTTCGCCTACATATCGCTGGGACTGCTGACTGTATGAAGCAAGGCGATGCCTGACAAGCTGGTGAGAACATGCACGTGATATTCCCTCAACAGCAAAGGTAAATGATGCGTGTTCAACAGGACTTAGATGTCCCACTTCTATAAGTTTTTCAAGGAAATTAGTCTGATCCTTCTTCGCAATATCGGAGACAACCTGTGCTATGTCAGCAGGGCTGTAACAGAGTTTTGCAGCAGCACTGATTGTTTTTTCCGGGTCCGGTATATGGCTTAAAAGCATTACTTTCAAATTTGTTTCCATGAATACTCCTGTTAATGAACATTATTTCTTAAGATTTTTCCAAATGATAAAAAAGAAATATCTTTCTTTATTTTCAATTCCTGATTTTTATATGTTATTATTTCTAATATAAAATAAATACTTTTACAATATCCTGAAAAAAAGTATTTATTTCGTAATATTTAATGGACTCAATCATAGTATTTTTATAAAACAATGAATAAAAAATCATTATGATTGTCTGGAGGGTTTTGTGAAAAAAAGTATTTTAGCAATTCGCTTTATTGTGCTTTTTTTATCTTTGACAATTTTATTTTCCTTTCCACTTTTTGCTGATGTAATCGGGGAATTCAAAGATATAAGAGGAAATGTTTCTCTGAACAGATCAAAAACAATGATAAAACCGGCAGTTGGAGACAATATCCAGTCTAAAGACATGGTTGCTACAGGTGATAAGTCCAGAGCAAAGCTCCTGCTGTCTGACGAAAGCCTTTTAAGCGTAGGCCAGAATTCTAATCTTGAAATTACTGAATATCTCCTTGATAAAAGCAGAAGGACAAGTATTATTTCATTAAAAACAGGTTCTTTACATAGCAAAGTAGAGAAATTTCTTGAACCGGATTCAAAGTTTGAAGTCCATACCCCTACTGCAATAGCAGGAGCAAGAGGAACTGCCTGGCTGACAGTCATAGAAACTATTAATAATGTTATACAGAGTACGGTCTATGCAATGGAACAGTCGGTTGCAGTATTTAATCCTGCGTTTCCATCTCAGATCGTCACTGTAGCGGCAGGCAATTTTACTACAGTTGCAGCCGGCTTGGCGCCTACTATCCCGGCAGCTTTTGCGCCTGCTGCGGTTCAGGGTTTTATGGGCCAGATAGGACTTTCAATGCCTGCAGGCGCCGGTGCAGGCACAGTTGGTGCAGGTGCAGGCATTGCAATAGCAGGAGGTATAGGAGCAGGGACTATTGCAGCGGCAGTTGTCGGTACGGCAGTTGTGGCAGCTGGTATTGCATCTGCTTCATCAAGTTCGGATAGTGGTCCAACCACGACTACAACAACTCATCATTAAAGTCATATCAGGAAAATGTCTACCGGCATTTCCCTGATACAAAAAAGTCATATTTTGGAGAGCGTATAGTTTAAACATATAGATTTGAGAAAGAAACCAGTGCCATAGATGAAATTACTTCTGAATATGCGGCATAAAAGAAAATAGGGAAATAACATTATTCATTAAAACATGTAGACATAGAAATGTTTATAAAAAGAATGAGATGATGAATAACAAAAATGAATATAAGGAAATCTTCATTTTTGTTGCAGGAATGACCCCTCAAATTGTCACTGAAACCATATATGCACTGGCAGGACAAACCCCACCTGTTTACCCCGACGAAATTTACATTATCACAACTTCAACAGGAAAAAGATACATAAGAAAAACTCTCCTTGACAAAAACATTCTAAATAAACTCTTTGCAGAATATGATATTCCAGCTGTAAGCATTTCAGAAGATTCTTTTATTGTTGCAGGCAACAACACAATCACTGAATTTGAAGACATAAAGGATTCAAACCATAATGAGATCATGGGAGACCTCATCACCGGCTTCATTCAGGAAAAGGCAGGAGATCCTTCCACACGGCTTCATTGCTCAATAGCGGGTGGCAGAAAAACGATGAGTTTCTATATGGGAGCTGCGCTTCAGCTGTTCGGCAGACCATGGGACAAACTCTATCATGTCCTCGTGTCCCCGGAATTCGAATCAAACCCTCATTTTTTCTACAAACCAAAATCAAACAAGGCAATTGAATTACAACAGTCTGACGGCTCTAAAAAATACATCAATACCGATGATGCCCTGGTCCATCTTGTTGAACTTCCCTATATACGTCTCAGGGATAAATTCTCTCTTATTGGAAAGAACTTCCGGGAACTTGTCGCAGAAGGACAGAAAGAGATAGATTCCGCCTTGCTTCAACCATCTGTGAATATTAATCTATCGGAAAGATCGTTATATATCGGCGGCAAAGGGATAAATCTTTCGCCTGTCCAACTTGCCCTCTACACTGCGCTGATGATGATAAAAAAAGATAGTTGCAGCAAACCTGAACGACTGTATTGCAATGGATGTGAAGATTGTTATGTATCGGCTCATGATTTTTTTAAGGATGATTCGTTGCAGAAATTTGCCGGACTTTACGGCACTATCTATGAAAACAGCCTTTTAAAAAAGGAGGAATTGTTTGAATCATGGAAAAAGCAGACAGAGCCTTCAATGCTTCTAAGACAGAATATAAGCAAAATTAACAAGTTGTTAAGAGAGCAATTAAGCAGCCATGATTATAAGTTTGTCAGCATTTCTTCGATAAGGCAATACGGCAGCAGCAGGTACGGGGTGGGCATGGACAAAGGCAGGATAAAGATTATATAGCCCGTCACGGGTTTCAAGAAATGTTTCCGAAATGTTTCTTTGGTTGAGTATTAAAAAGATAAATGGTTTTTTGAAATGATAAGGCTCTTTTTGAGAACCTTATCTGACTATGATTATGACTTGTTGATGAGGAAGACAAAAAAGCATTCGGGTGAATTATT